>NZ_NRRG01000017.1 GCF_016583575.1 Thiocystis violacea | reverse complement strand
TATCCTTTTGTCTGTCGCCCGCAGCTTCTCGCCCAACCGCCCTTCCGTGGACCGATTCGTCCCCGCCCGGGCGCTATTCGCGTCGCTGAAATGAATTCCGGCATCGCTATTTGCCAAGAGGACGTTGCCGCGTCATTCAGATCACGGATTCAGGTCTAAGTGACCTATTTATTGTCCGAAGCAAGGTTAAAACCACCGCCTTTAGGCGGTCAGATTGATCTTTGAAGCCTTTTGCGGTTTGTGGCCAACGCGACGCATGATGGAGACGGTCACCATGCGATCCTTGACCCGCCTGAGAAAACATGACCTGGGTGGCCTAGCTAGGCGCGCGGCAGCTTTTGCGTGACATCCAACACCGTGATGGACGAAATGAGTCGGGCGTATCCGGGACATCATTTGAGACAAAGGCCAACGATCACTTCCGAACCAAGGCACCCTGAACGGGTCTTTCGACCCGTATCCGGACTTTCAGTCCGTAACTTCAACCCACCAGCTTTAGCTGGTGGTTGTTGAGTATCTACTCGTTTAATTCGTTTCTGGTGATTTAACATAAATATAATATATTGTTTTTAAAATTAAAAATCGCAGCCAGGCTATTAATCGAGTATCAACGCTTTAGTTTCTATACAGTCTCTTAGTGTCATATCCACCACGACAGGCGGAGCCGCGCATGGACAACGTGCGCAACGAATGGACTCTCGCCTGCCTGGCGTGGAACCTCAAACGCATGGCCGTCTTGCGCCCGCAGTAAGGGAAATTCGCAGGGAAAGCACGTTTTGGCCGGAAAAAGCCCATTTCTCGGGATGAAAAGTCTCTTGATAGCCTCTTTCCGCCAAGCCGACCGCTTAAGCACGACAGGCTGCTAGACTAGCCGACCCCGCTACCCTTCGACTCCCGAGACCGCATGCCAACGGACCTTTCCCAGCACACGCCGATGATGCAGCAGTATCTGCGGATCAAGGCGGAACACCCCGAGATGCTGCTCTTCTATCGGATGGGCGATTTCTATGAACTCTTCTTCGAGGACGCGGAGCGGGCGGCGCGGTTGCTGGATATCACCCTGACCAAGCGCGGTCAGTCGGCCGGGAAGCCGATTCCCATGGCGGGCGTGCCCTATCACGCCGCCGAGGGCTATCTGGCCAAGCTGGTGCGCAAGGGGGTCTCGGTCGTGATCTGCGAGCAGGTCGGAGATCCGTCGCAGTCGAAGGGGCCGGTCGAGCGCAAGGTCGCGCGCATCGTCACGCCTGGAACCCTGACCGACGAGGCGTTGCTGGAGGAGCGGCGCGAGAATCTGCTGGTCGCCATCGCGGAGGGCAAGGACGCCTTCGGGCTCGCCGCGCTGGAGCTGTCGAGCGGACGCTTCTCGGTGCTGGAAACGGCCTCGCGCGAGGCCCTGGCCAGCGAGCTGGAACGGCTCAAGCCGGCCGAGGTCCTGCTCGACGAGGACAGCCGGCTGCATACCGCGTTGCGAATCGAGCACGGCGTCACCCGCCGTCCGGCCTGGCACTTCGACGCCGACAGCGGCGCGCACGCGCTCTGCAAGCAGTTCGGCTCGCGCGATCTCAATGGCTTCGGTTGCGCCGGAATGCCGCTGGCGATCGGCGCGGCCGGCTGTCTGCTCCAGTACATCCGCGATACCCAGTTCGCGGCCCTGCCCCATGTTCGCGGCCTGACCACGGAGCAACGCGACGAGGCGCTCATCCTGGACGCCGCGACCCGCCGCAATCTGGAGCTGACCGAGAGCCTGACCGGACGCCCCGAGCACACCCTGGCGGGGGTGCTGGACCGCACCGCCACCGCGATGGGCAGCCGTCTGCTGCGGCGCTGGCTGAACCGCCCGCTGCGCGACCACGCCGCCGTGTGCGCGCGTCACGCGGCGCTGCGTGGCCTGATCGACCAGGGCAATGGGGCGCGGCTGCGCGACATCCTGGCCGAGATCGGCGACCTGGAGCGCATCCTGGCGCGGGTCGCGCTTGGCTCGGCCCGGCCGCGCGACCTGGCGGTACTGCGCGACTCGCTCGCCACCCTGCCCCGGCTGCGCGATGAACTGGCGGGGATGGACGACCCGCTGCTGGAGCGCCTCGACGGCGAGATCGGCGAGCATCCGGCCGTTGTGGATCTGCTGACCCGCGCCATCATCGAACAGCCGCCGATGCTGATCCGCGACGGCGGTGTGATCGGGCGCGGATTCGATGCGGAACTGGATGAGCTGCGCGACCTCTCCAGTCACGCCGATCGCTTCCTGCTGGAGCTGGAGACCCGCGAGCGCGCGCGCACCGGGCTGCCGGGTCTCAAGGTCGGCTACAACCGCGTCCATGGCTATTACATCGAGCTGGGCCGCGCCCAGGCCGATCAGGTTCCGGCCGATTTCGTCCGCCGTCAGACCCTCAAGGGCGTGGAGCGCTATATCACGCCCGAGCTGAAGCGCTTCGAGGACGAGGTACTGAGCAGCCGCGAGCGCGCGCTCGCCCGCGAGAAATCGCTCTACGAGGAGCTGCTCGGCCAGCTCGGCGTCGCGCTCGCCCGCTTGCAGAAGACGGCGGGCGGCATCGCCACCCTGGACGTCCTGGTCAATCTGGCGGAACGCGCCGAGACCCTGGACTGGTGCTGTCCCGAGCTGAGCGACGCGCCGCTGATCGAGATCGAGGACGGGCGTCATCCGGTCGTCGAGCGGGTGATCGACAGCCCCTTCGTCGCCAACGGGCTGCGGATGGATGGCGGGCGGCGGATGCTGGTCATCACCGGGCCGAACATGGGCGGCAAGTCGACCTATATGCGCCAGAACGCGCTCATCGTGCTGCTGGCTTATGCGGGGAGCTTCGTGCCCGCCCGGCGCGCGACCATCGGCCCGATCGACCGCATCTTCTCGCGCATCGGGGCCTCCGACGACCTGGCGGGCGGGCGCTCGACCTTCATGGTGGAGATGGAGGAGACGGCCAATATCCTCAACAACGCCACCGACCAAAGCCTGGTGCTCATGGACGAGGTGGGGCGCGGCACCAGCACCTTCGACGGGCTCTCGCTGGCCTGGTCCTGCGGGGTCGAGCTGGCGAGCCGGATCGGCGCCTATAGCCTCTTCGCGACCCATTATTTCGAGCTGACCACGCTGCCGGAGGAATATCCCGGCATCGCCAACGTCCATCTGGACGCGGTCGAGCACGGCAGTTCCATCGTCTTCATGCACGCCCTGCGCGACGGACCGGCGAATCAGAGCTATGGCCTGGCCGTCGCCGCGCTGGCCGGGGTTCCGCCGGTGGTCATCGAACGCGCCCGCGCGCGGCTGCGCGAGTTGGAGGACGCCGCCCGTCGCCATGCCGAGCGCGAAGCGGTGCAGCTCTCGCTGTTTCCGCTCGAACCCGTCCCGAAGCGCGCGCCCGAAGCGGTCGCGGACCAGGCCATCCGCGAAGCGCTGCGTGCCCTGGATCCCGATGGCTTGACGCCGCGGGACGCGCTGGAAGCCCTCTATCGGCTGAAAGGGATGCTCGAACCCAAGCGCTCGGGCGGCAAACCGAGGAAAAAACAAGGCTAACTCGGATACGGGACAGGGCGTTCGCGCTACATCGAAGCCCCCAAGTCCAAGACGCGCGACCAGGTGGCGGCCAAGCAGGCCGGGCTGAGCGATGTCTGGATCCACATGGCCCACGAGACGCCCGAAGCGGTAGCCCAAACGGCTCGGACGCTGCATGGATTAACGGGTCATCCGATTCATGTGACGTGGTACTACGGATGCGTGAGAACGGCGGGGAAAGCGAGGAGGCTCGACGGCGCCCGCGAGGCGCCAATGATCCTGCGGCAAGGGCGATCGGGAGGATCCTCTGGCTCAATCGTCGCGACGATACTCACCCTCGATCACGCGCGGGGTCTGATCGGGGTTGCGCGCGGGATATCCCTGGGTTGGAACGACCGGGATGTAGCGTCTGACCAGCCACCGGCGCAGCGGCGGAATCAGGAGCAGGAAGCCGACGCTATCCGTCAAGAAGCCTGGTAGAAGCAGGAAGAGACCGGCGACCAGGAGAAGCGCGCCGTCCATCACCTCCAGGGCCGGAACCTCGCCTTCGTCGATCATCCGGCGTACGCGCATCAGCACGCTGAAACCCTGACGACGCACCAGCCAGGTGCCGATGATGGCGGTCAGGATCGTCAGGACGATCGTCGGAAAGGCCCCGATCGCGGATCCGACCTCGATCAGGAAATAGATCTCGATCAGTGGCAGGCCGATCAATAACAATATAAAAATGATCACGATGATGGTCTCTTCTGGAATCTAAGCGAGGCGGCCGGGCCTCGGGTCGCGGACGGGTGAACGGAATCAATCGGCCCTTGCGCAGTCAGAACCGAGCCAGCGGCCAAGGCCCTTTCACGAAACCTTAACGTTTCGGCCCGATCAAGTCCAAGTCCCGGCGCGACGATCGGCGGGCGAACCGCGAACTCGGAAGACGATAGCGAATAGAGGACAGCCGCCAGATGCCTGCGAGTCACCGTTTGATGCTTTGTACCTGCCCCGATCGGGAGACGGCGCTGGGCTTGGCCGAGTCGCTGGTCGGCGAGCGGCTCGCCGCCTGCGTCAGCCTGGTCCCCGGCCTCACCTCGGTCTACCGTTGGGAAGGCGCGATCCAGCAGGAATCCGAGGTTCTGCTGCTGATCAAGACCCACGAGGCGCGTACCCAGGCCCTTGTCGAGCGACTGCGCCAGTTGCATCCCTACGGGGTACCGGAGATTATCGCGGTCCCTATCACCGAGGGGCTGGCCGACTATCTGAGCTGGGTAACCACATGCGTGAACGATCAGGATTGACCATGGAAGCGAACAGCAAGAACGAACGGGCAAGCCATCCGCATCCGCTGGAACCGCGCCAGACGGCCGCGCGCCGGCCGCGCTCGTGGCACGGGCTCTGGACAGGGCTCCTGCTCCTGGCCTGCGTCCTGGTTCCGGTGGCTCAGGCCGAGGACGAGTTCCTGCTCCAGGAGCAGGCCTTCGCGATCACGGGCGAGGCGGACGGACCGGAGGCCGTTCGGATTCGCTGGGATATCGCCGACGGCTACTATCTCTACCAGAGCAAGCTCCGCTTCGAATCGGAAACCCTCGGGATCGACATCGGCACCCCCGGGCTGCCGGAAGCCGAGACCAGGCAGGACGCGTTTTTCGGCGAAGTGGCCATCCATCGCGGTCGTCTGGACGTCGTCCTGCCGATCACCCGCGCTCCCGGATCGGAGAATATCCTGACCCTGCGCGTCAGCTCCCAGGGCTGCGCGGATGCCGGATTCTGCTATCCGCCCCATCGACAAGTCATGCTGCTGGAATTGCCCGAGGCCGCCCCAATCGCGACCGCGGACGCGATCCCGGTGACCTCGGCGGAAGCATCCGCCCCGCGTCCGGCCAGCCCGATCCAGGCGATCGGTCAATCCTTTGGAATCGGCGACGAGGACGAGATCCTGAGCGCGGAGGAGGCCTTCCGCTTCCAGGCCGAGGTCAGCGCGCCCGATCGTCTCCAACTGACCTGGGACATCGCGCCCGAGACCTACCTCTATCGCCATCTGGTCGAGGTCTCGCTGGAGGACGCGGCGGACGTGAAACTGGGCGCGTTCGAGCGACCGGCGGGGGACATCAAGAAGGATTCGATTCTTCCCGATGGCTCGATCGGCGATATCGAGGTCTATCACGATCGGGTCGATCTCCCCCTGAGTCTGCTGCGGGGATCGGCGGCAGCGACCCAGGTGACGCTGGTCGCCAAATATCAAGGCTGCGCGGAGATCGGCATCTGTTATCCGCCACAGACTCAGCGGGTGACCCTGAATCTGCCCGAGGCGCCGGCCTCGGCGCTCGTCTCGCTGGAGGCCGCCGAGCCGAGCGTCTCGGGCGAATCCAGCGCGATCACCCCCGACGCCCAGCCCGTCGCCGAGCAGGACCGGATCGCCGCCGTGCTCGTCAACGAAAGCCTCTGGATGATCATCGCCGTCTTCTTCGGCTTTGGTCTCCTGCTCGCCTTCACGCCCTGCGTCTTCCCCATGATCCCCATCCTGTCCGGGATCATCGCCGGTCAGGGCGCGGGCATCACCACCCGGAAGGCGTTCGTGCTCTCGCTGGTCTATGTCCTGGCGATGGCGCTGACCTACACGGTGGTCGGCGTCCTGGCCGGGTTGTTCGGCGCCAATCTCCAGGCGCTGTTCCAGAATCCCTGGATCCTGACCTCCTTCGCCCTGGTGTTCGTCTTGCTGGCGCTCTCCATGTTCGGCTTCTATGACTTGCAGCTCCCATCGAGCCTGCAATCCAAGCTTGCCGAACTCAGCAACCGCCAGCAGGGCGGAACCCTGATCGGCGTCGCCATCATGGGCTTCCTCTCGGCCCTGATCGTTGGCCCCTGCGTCGCCCCGCCCCTGTTCGGCGCGCTCATCTACATCAGCCAGACCGGCGATGCCGTGCTCGGCGGCATCGCGCTCTTCGCGCTGAGCCTGGGCATGGGCGCGCCGCTGATCGCCATCGGCACCTCGGCCGGGAAATTCCTGCCGAGAGCCGGGGGCTGGATGGACGCGGTCAAGGCGGTCTTCGGCGTGGCCCTGCTGGGTGTCGCCATCCTGCTGGTGGAACGCATCCTGCCCGCGGCGGTCGCCATGCTGCTCTGGGGTCTGCTGCTGATCGGCTCGTCCGTCTACATGGGCGCCCTGACTCAGCTCCCGACGACCGCCAGCGGCTGGAGCAAGCTTTGGAAGGGCCTCGGCGTCTTCCTGCTCATCTATGGCGCGCTCATGCTGGTCGGAGCCGCGGCCGGAGGCAAGGATACCCTTCAGCCGCTGCGCGGGTTGCTACCGGCCGGCGGCGTCGGGGCGACGCATGCCAGCTTCCAGCGCATCAAGACGGTCGCCGATCTGGAGCGCGCGCTGACCCAGGCTCAGGCGGCCGGCAAGCCGGTACTGCTGGATTTCTATGCCGACTGGTGCGTCTCCTGCAAGGAGATGGAGCGCTACACCTTCAGCGATCCGGCCGTGATCGCCGAGATGAGCCGTTTCGTCCTCTTGCAGGCCAACGTCACGGACAACGACGCGGAAGATAAGGCCCTGATGCAGGAGCGCTTCGGGCTCCCCGGACCGCCCGCCATTCTCTTCTTCGATACCGCCGGGACGGAACTCGCCAACTACCGTCTGGTCGGTTTCAAACCCGCCGAGCCGTTCGCCGCGCATCTGCGCCAGGTCGCCCCATGAAACCCTTCAAGGTCGTCATGGTCACCATCCTGGCCGGCGGCATCAGCATCGGTGCCGCCATCGTCGGCCAGCGCCTGGTCAACGACCAGACCCCGCGCGTCGACGGTCTGACGGAACGCCATCCGGAGCAGCTCCAGACCCTGCCCGATTTCCGCCTGAGCGATCTGGACGGACACGAGATCGCCAGCAACGCCTGGGCCGGCAAGATCCTGGTGCTCAACTTCTGGGCGACCTGGTGCGACAGCTGCATCGACGAGATGCCAACCTTCATCCGCGCCCAGGAGGCGATGCACGAGGCCGGCGTGCAATTCGTCGGCATCGCCGTCGACCGCGTCGAGGATGTCAGGGACTTCATCGTCGAGCGCCCGGTCAACTACCCGCTCCTGATCGCCACGCCCGAGGTACTCGCCCTCTCCAAACAGCTTGGCAACCGGCTGGAGGTTCTCCCCTTCACGGTCATCTTCGACCGCCATGGACGACGGGTTCACAGCCAGATCGGCGAGATGGAAGCGGAGGATCTGCAAGCACGGATCGACCGGCTCACCGGGACCGCCAGCGCCGAGCTTTGATCTCCGATCACACCGCCCTCGCGAGCGGATCCTCGCTGGACAAATTCCGCCAGAATCCGGACAATTCGACGCGATTTGCCGCCGATCACGTCCGGACGGCACTGACGCCCCATTCCCTTTTCGTCCGCAAGGCAGTTGGCACGATGGCCTCGATCCTGGTCCTGAACGGACCCAATCTCAACCTGCTCGGCACGCGCGAACCCGGTCACTATGGCCGCGCCACGCTGGCGGATATCCAACACGACCTTGAGGAAACCGCGAGTGCCGCGGGCCATCGTCTCCAGTTCCTTCAAAGCAACGCGGAGCATGTCCTGATCGAGGCCATCCATCAGGCCACTCGGGACGCGGTGAGTTTCATCATCATCAATCCGGCCGCCTTCACCCACACCAGCGTCGCGCTGCGCGACGCCCTGCTGGCCGTGGCGATCCCCTTCATCGAGGTGCACCTGTCAAATGTGCACGCCCGCGAGCCGTTTCGCGCCCACTCCTATTTTTCCGATATCGCGGTGGGCGTGATCAGCGGGCTCGGGGCCGAGGGATACGCGCTGGCGCTGCGCGCCGCGCTCGGCCGCCTGGCCCAGGACCACACGAACGAGAACAACTGACAATGGATATCCGTAAGGTAAAGAAGTTGATCGAGCTGTTGGAGCAATCCGACGTCTCGGAGATCGAGATCCACGAGGGCGAGGAGTCCGTGCGCATCAGTCGCCATGGCAGCGGGGCCATGCCCTACTACATGCCCCAGGCGATGCCGGCGCCTGGCGCCGCGCCGCCGGTCGCGGCGGGACCGGCCGAGGAGGCCGAGGAAGAAATCGCCGGCGAGATCGTCCGCTCACCCATGGTCGGGACCTTTTACCGGGCGCCCTCGCCCGGCTCCAAGCCTTTCGTCGAGGAGGGGCGAGACGTCAAGGCCGGCGATACCCTGTGCATCATCGAAGCCATGAAGATCCTCAATCAGATCGAATGCGAGCAGGCGGGAACGGTCAAGCGCATCTTGGTCGAGAACGGCCAGCCGGTGGAGTACAACCAGCCGCTGTTCATCATCGAATGACGCGCGAGTCTGGCCCGAAGCGGAGTCCGGGAGCCAACGACCGCGCCGAGCGGCCTCGGCGCGCGACGCGCCGCCCTGACTCCAATCGCCGTCCCCAACCCAAGGCATTCCCATCATGTCCGCAATGATCGAGAAGGTTCTGATCGCGAACCGGGGCGAGATCGCGCTGCGTATCCTGCGCGCTTGCCGCGAGCTCGGCATCAAGACGGTCGCGGTTCACTCCGAGGCCGACCGCGACCTCAAGCACGTCCTGCTGGCGGATGAGTCCGTCTGCATCGGTCCGGCCGCCGCGCTTCAGAGCTATCTGAACGTACCGGCCATCATCAGCGCGGCCGAGGTCACCGACACGGTCGCCATCCATCCCGGCTACGGTTTCCTGTCCGAGAACGCCGACTTCGCCGAGCGGGTCGAGCGTTCGGGCTTCATCTTCATCGGCCCGCGCCCTGAAACCATCCGCATGATGGGCGACAAGGTCTCGGCCATCGCGGCCATGAAGGCCGCCGGCGTGCCCTGCGTGCCGGGCTCCGATGGCCCGATCGACGACAACAAGAAACGTACCCTGGAGATGGCGCGCGACATCGGCTATCCGATCATGATCAAGTCGTCCGGCGGCGGCGGCGGACGCGGGATGCGGGTGGTGCATTCCGAGGCGACCCTGCTGAACGCCATTTCGCTGACCAAGGCGGAGGCCGCGGCGGCCTTCAACAACGACATGGTCTACATGGAAAAGTATCTGGAGAACCCGCGCCATATCGAGTTCCAGATACTGGCCGACCAGATGGGCAACGCCATCCATCTCGGCGAGCGCGACTGCTCCATGCAGCGGCGTCATCAGAAGGTCGTGGAGGAAGCCCCCGCGCCCGGCATCACCGAGGCCCAGCGGCGCGAGATCGGCGAGCGCTGCGCCGCGGCCTGCCGCGCCATCGGCTATCGCGGCGCTGGCACCTTCGAGTTTCTCTATGAAAACGGCCATTTCTATTTCATCGAGATGAACACGCGGGTCCAAGTCGAGCATCCGGTCACCGAGATGGTCACGGGCGTGGATATCGTCAAGGAACAGATCCTGATCGCCGCCGGCGAGCCGCTGCGCTACGCGCAGAAAGACATCGTCATGCGCGGACACGCCATCGAGTGCCGGATCAACGCCGAGGACTCCGAGACCTTCATGCCGAGTCCCGGCAAGATCACCGAATTCCATGCCCCCGGTGGTCCCGGGGTGCGGCTGGAGACTCATATTTATACCGGCTATACGGTCCCGCGTTACTACGATTCCATGATCGGCAAGCTGATCACCCACGGCGAGGATCGCGAGTCGGCTATCGCGCGTATGTGCAACGCCTTGCGCGAGACCGTCATCGACGGCATCAACACCAACATCAAGCTCCAGCGCACCATTCTGCGCGACGGAGCCTTCCTCGCGGGCGGCGCCAATATCCACTATCTGGAGAAGAAGCTCGGGATGTAAGGTTGCGTCCTCGGACTTGACCGGCCATGACTCCGGGCGCGGCGGGCGCTGGAGTCATGGCTTTCGTCGCACTCCCCGTCATCGAGAGCCGGAAAGCGTTCGCCAACCCCGGACTACAGGGTGTCCTGTTCCGGGTCGAACCCAAGCTCGCGCAAGCGTCGCGCGAGATATTCGGCCCTCTGCTGTTCCCGGTCAGCCCTTAGCTGCTCCTGATCGGCTCTTAGCTGCTCCTGATTCGCTCTTCGCTGCTCTTGGTCGGCCCTCCGACGCTCGGTTTCGGCTCGATCCTGTTCACGTCGCGCCTGTTCCTGTTCCCACTCGGCCGCCTCGGCGGGGGTCGGCAGCAAGTGACCGTCGGCATCGAAATAGCGCAGCCGCCCCTGCTCGACCCCCAGGCTCAAACCCAGAACCTGACTCCATGCGCGGCCATGGGCGTCAGGCGAAATGGGCTGATAGCCCTTGTCGACCAACCTGAAACCAGCGAATTCCAGCGTGTCGGGCGAGAACCAGAAATATTCCGGGGTGCGGAAGATGTTCTGGTACAGGGCCTTCTTGTCGGATCGGTCGACCGAGGCCGTGGAATCCGAGAGCAGCTCGATGATGAGATCCGGATACCGGCCGTCCTCCTCCCAGACCACCCAGGAGTTGCGTGGCTGACGATCGGCATCCATGACGAGAAAGAAATCCGGACCACGAAAATCACGCCGGCGCAGTTGCTGATGGCTGTAGTAGACGGTGAGGTTCGCGCCGATGAAAAAGTCCAGGCGATCGCGCCAGTGCCATTCGAGACAACTGACCAGGAGCGCTAATTGCTGATAATGCAGGGTGCTTTCCATTTCCGGTTCATCGCTCAGCAGCTGCCTGGCGTCCGGCATGAGTTCGGCCATTTGGGGCGCGGTGACAGACATGACAGCCAGCTCCAGTATCGTTTCGAGAATCCCAAAGCCTCCAGGGCTTGGAGGGATTATAGAAGCTCGCGACTCCTGTACAATCGCCCGCCCTCAACCCAACTTCCAAACCTCGGGCGACCCCATGTCCTGGCTGCAACTCTCATTCGATGTCCCGCGCGACCAGGCGGAGACCCATTCGCTCCATCTGGAACTGGCCGGGGCGCTCTCGGTCACGCTCGGGGACGCGGGCGATGAGCCCCAGCTCGAGCCCGGTCCAGGGGAGACGCCGCTCTGGTCCGAGGTGACGCTCACGGCGCTGTTCGAGAGCGATCCGGCCAGCGCGGCGCTGATCGAACGGCTCGCCCTGGATCTGACCAACCGGCTCGGCGTTCGACCCCGTATCCATCGGATCGAGGACCGGGTGTGGGAGAGGGTCTGGCTGGATACCTTCAAGCCGACCCGCTTCGGCCAACGTCTCTGGGTTTGCCCGCACGGCCAGCCGCCGGGGGATCCGGACGGGATCGTCGTGGCGCTGGATCCGGGACTGGCCTTCGGCACCGGACATCACGCGACCACCGCCATGTGTCTGGAGTGGCTCGATGGCACCGCGCTCGCGGGCAAGACCCTGCTGGACTTCGGCTGCGGCTCGGGCATCCTGGCCATCGCTGCACTCAAACTCGGGGCCGCGCGCGCCATCGCGGTCGACCATGACCCCCAGGCACTGGAGGCCAGCCATGCCAACGCCTTGGCGAACGGCGTGCTGGATCGACTCGACATCCTGGCGTCGGCCGATTTCACCGACACCCGCGTCGACGGCGTGCTCGCCAATATCCTCGCGGGACCGCTGATCGCACTGGCCCCGCGCCTGAGCGGGATGCTGGTCCCCGGCGGCGATCTGGTGCTGTCAGGTGTGCTGGCCGAACAGGTCGATGCCGTCAGCGCGGCCTATGCCGACCGCATTCAGCTCGATCCGCCGCGCCTCCGCGACGATTGGGCCTTGATCGGGGGCCGGAGAATGCCGGATTCGGCCCCATGAAGCCCGGACCACCAGAGGCGCCCGCCGAGGCTCGAACCGCCACGGACGAAGGTCCGATCCGCCCCTTCCGGATCGGTCCTTACCGGCTCAACAACAATCTGATCCTCGCCCCCATGGCCGGGATCACGGACCGCCCCTTCCGCGCCATCTGCCGGCGGCTCGGCGCCGGACTGGCGGTGGCCGAGATGGTCTCGGCCAACACGGCGCTTTGGGGGAACCGCAAATCGCTGCGTCGTCTAGACTATCGGGACGAGACCGGACCGATCTCGGCCCAGATCCTGGGATCGGATCCGCTCCTGATGGCCGAGGCCGCGCGCCTCAACGTCGAACTGGGCGCGCATATCATCGACATCAACATGGGCTGCCCGGCCAAGAAGGTGTGCAAGGTCACCGCGGGTTCCGCCCTGCTGCGCGACGAGGCGCTGGTGGCGCGGATCCTGGAGTCCGTGGTGGCGGCCGTATCGGTGCCGGTGACGCTCAAGATCCGCACCGGCTGGTCGCCCGAGAGCCGCAACGGGGTGCGGATCGCGCGGATCGCGCGCGAATCCGGCATCGCCGCGCTGACCGTGCATGGACGGACACGCGCCTGCGCCTACGGCACAGCCGCCGAGTACGAAACGATCCGAGCCATCCGCGAAGAGGTCGAGATGCCATTGATCGCCAACGGTGACATCGCCAGCGCCGAGGACGCCAGACGTGTCCTGAACTACACGGGCGCCGATGCTATCATGATCGGACGCGCGGCCCGGGGACGCCCCTGGATCTTCCGCGACATCGCCGCCGCACTGGCCTCGGGACAGACGTACGACGGGACCACGCCGACACTGAACCATGATCACGAGAGAACGCCCCCGAGAGACCGGCTCCAGGACATCCTGAGCGAACATCTCGAGGCACTCCATTCTTTCTACGGAACTCGGGCCGGGGTGCGCATCGCGCGCAAGCACATCGCGTGGTACTGTCGGCACCTGCCAGGCGCGGCGGCATTCAGACAAACGATCAACCGAACCGAGCACCCGGCGGAACAACTCTCGCTGGTGCTCGCGTTCCTCGACCAAGGCCCCGACCGGGAGGCTCAAGCCGCATGAAAAGCGAGGCCGCACGACAGGCATTCGAGCTAGAATCAACGGGGTTGAACGTGGTGGAGGCCGATCGCGCCGATCCCTTGAGCAAATGCGTGCGCGATGCCCTCGTCTTCTATCTCGCGAACATGGCCGACCACGAGGTGAAAGGACTCCACGGATTGGTCATGGAAGAGGTGGAGCGCCCGCTGTTCGAGACCGTTCTGCAACACACGAACGGCAATCTCAGCCACGCGGCCAAGATGCTCGGCATGACCCGCAATACCCTACGTAAACGGCTCGGTGTCTACGGCATCGAACGGGACGGCTAGGGAGCCGTTCCCCGCGCTCGAAGGCGACACTTCCGTTTTCCCCCGCACCATCGACCTGGACCGACCAGATGCAACCCATAGAACGCGCCCTGATCAGCGTCTCCGACAAGACCGGCCTGATCGACTTCGCCCAGGCGCTCGCCGCCCAGGGCATCGAGATCCTCTCCACCGGAGGTACCGCCCGACTGCTGGCCGACAACGGCATCGCGGTGACCGAGGTCTCGGACCATACCGGCTTCCCGGAGATGATGGACGGTCGCGTCAAGACCCTGCATCCGCGCATCCACGGCGGCATCCTCGGCCGACGCGGGCTGGATGATCAGGTCATGCGCGACCACGCGATCGCGCCGATCGATCTGGTGGTGGTCAATCTCTATCCCTTCGAGGAAACGGTCGCGCGCCCGGACTGCGATCTCGGGACCGCGATCGAGAACATCGACATCGGCGGCCCGACCCTGCTGCGCGCGGCGGCGAAGAATCACGCGAGCGTCACCGTCGTGGTGGACGCGGCCGACTATGCGCGGGTCACCGATGAGATCGGGGCGAGCGGCGGCGTGAGCGACGCGACCCGCTTCGACCTGGCGGCCAAGGCCTTCGAGCACACCGCGCGCTACGACGGCGCCATCGCCAACTATCTGGGCGCCCGCGCCGAGGGCGACGCGGCCTCGCGCTTCCCGCGCACCCTGAGTTTGCAATTCAAGCGCAAACAGTTGATGCGCTATGGCGAGAACCCGCATCAGAAGGCCGCCTTCTATGTCGAGCACAGGGTCGAGGAGGCAGGGATCTCGACCGCGACCCAGATCCAGGGCAAGGAGTTGTCCTACAACAACATCGCCGACACGGACGCCGCGCTGGAGTGCGTCAAGCAGTTCGACGAGGCCCCGGTCTGCGTCATCGTCAAGCATGCCAATCCCTGTGGCGTCGCCTTTGGGTCCAATCTGCTTGAGGCCTATGATCGCGCCTACGCCACGGATCCGGAATCCGCCTTCGGGGGCATCATCGCCTTCAATCGCGAGCTGGATGGCGAGACCGCCCAAGCCATCGTCGAGCGTCAGTTCGTCGAGGTCATCATCGCGCCGAGCCTCTCCCAGGCCGCGCGCGACGCCGTCGCGGCCAAGCAGAACATCCGTCTGCTGGAGTGCGGCGACTGGGCCAGCGAGTCGCTGGTCCGGCTCGACTTCAAGCGCGTCAACGGCGGTCTGCTGGTCCAGGAGGCGGATCTGCGTCTGACCGAGCAAGTCCGATCCGTGACCAGCCGCGAACCGACGCCCCAGGAGTTGGAGGATCTGCTCTTCACCTGGCGGGTGGCCAAGTTCGTCAAATCCAACGCCATCGTCTACGGGCGCGAGCGCATGACCATCGGGGTCGGCGCCGGCCAGATGAGCCGGGTCAACTCCGCGCGCATCGCCCGCATCAAAGCCGAGCAGGCCGGGCTGACGGTCGCCGGATCGGTGATGGCCTCGGACGCCTTCTTCCCCTTCCGCGACGGCATCGACCAGGCCGCCGAGGCCGGCATCACCGCCGTCATCCAGCCCGGCGGCTCGATGCGCGACGAGGAGGTCATCGCCGCGGCCAACGCGCACGGCATGGCGATGCTGTTCACCGGGATGCGTCACTTCAGGCACTGAGCCATGCGTATCCATCCGACCGCCATCGTCGAGAATGGCGCCCAGTTGCACGACTCTGTGAGCGTCGGCCCCTACTCGATCATCGAGTCCGGGGCCATCATCGGCGAGGGCTGCCGGATCGAAAGCGGCGCGCGCATCTTCGGCCAAACCCGCCTGGGGGCACACAATCGCGTCTGCCATGGCGTGACCCTGGGCTCCGAGCCACAGGATCTGAGCTTCACCCCGGAGCGGGCGAAACCGCTCGTCATCGGCGACCACAATCACTTCAAGGAAGGCGTCAACATCAGTTGCGGTCTCAAATCCGAGACAGGCACGCGCATCGGCAGTCACAATTATTGGATGGCCTACGCCCACGCGGGTCATGACTGTCTCATCGGCGACCACAACATCCTGGCCAATTCGGCGACTCTCGCGGGTCATGTGGAGGTCGAGGATCATTGCTTCCTGTCCGGACAGGTGGCCGTTCATCAATTCTGCCGCATCGGTGCCTACGTCATGGTCGGAGGCGTCAGCGGCGTCCCCCAGGACGTGCCGCCCTATGCCCTCGCCGATGGCCATCGTGCCCGTCTGCTCGGGCTGAATGTGGTCGGACTTCGACGCAACGGCTTCACCCCCGAGCAGCGCGGACGGATCAAGCATGTCTACCGCCTGGTGTTGCGATCCGGCCTGCGTCTGGCCGAGGCCCTGGTACGCGCCGAGCAGGAATACCCCGGTCCCGAAACCACCCGCATCGTTCAGTTCATCCAGTCGAGCCGGCGCGGCATCCTTTCTCACGCCTAGCTTTTGACCAGAGGCTCCCGGCTTGGCCAATGAGCGGAATCGGAGCGCGCGCCCAAGGGATGCGCCCACCCTCCCGCTCCCCGTGCGTGGCCCTCTGGGGTTGGAAGCCCGTTCGTCATCGACCACGGAGAATCCCATCAATCCCGAAAACCCAGCGAACCCGGTCCATTGACGCATGGAGCGGGAGACTTATTCGTGGAGACAGACATGAAAATCTTGATCATCGGCGGTGGCGGACGTGAGCACGCACTCGCCTGGAAGGCCGTTCAATCACCCCTGGCGAAGCAGGTATTCGTCGCGCCGGGCAATGGCGGGACCGCCGGCGAGCCTGGGGTGGAGAACGTTGCGATCGCGGCCGACGATATCGCTGGACTGGTCGCCTTCGCGACCCGCGAGACCATCGGCCTGACCATCGTGGGGCCCGAGGTGCCGCTCGTGGCCGGCCTGGTCGACGCCTTCGCGGCCGCCGGTCTGCCCTGCTTCGGGCCGCGCCAGGCGGCGGCCCAACTGGAGGGCTCCAAGTCCTTCGCCAAGGACTTCCTCGACCGTCACGGCATCCCGACCGCCGCCTATGGCGTCTTCACCGAATTGGAGCCGGCCCTGGACTACCTGCGTCGGGTCGGCGCCCCGGTGGTGGTCAAGGCCGACGGACTCGCCGCCGGCAAGGGCGTGATCCTGGCCGAGGATCTGGACACGGCCGAGCGGGCGGTGCGCGACATGCTGAGCGTCGGGCGCTTCGGCGAGGCGGGCGCGCGGGTCGTCATCGAGGAATTCCTGACCGGCGAGGAGACGAGCTTCATCGCCATGGTGGATGGCCGGCATATCCTCCCGCTGGCCTCCTCGCAGGATCACAAGGCGCGCGACGACGGCGATCGCGGCCCCAACACGGGCGGCATGGGTGCCTACTCCCCAGCCCCGATCGTGACAGCCGAGATTCACGAGCGCATCATGCGCGAGGTGATGGAGCCCACGGTCGCCGGGCTCGCCGCCGAGGGATTGCCCTATGTGGGCTTTCTCTACGCGGGGCTCATGATCGCCGCCGACGGCACACCCAGGGTGCTCGAATTCAACTGCCGGCTCGGCGACCCGGAGACCCAGCCGCTCCTGATGCGGTTGCGCTCGGATCTGGTCGCGCTCTGTCTGGCCGCCATCGATGGCCGGCTCGACGCCGTGTCGGCCGACTGGGATCCGCGCACCGCGCTGGGCGTGGTCATGGCCGCCGGTGGCTATCCCGATGACTATGCGACCGGCCATGCGATCAGCGGACTGGAGAACGTGCCAGCCGACGAGGCCAAGGTCTTCCACGCCGGAACCACCCGCGCGGGCGAGCGCATCCTGACCAGCGGTGGGCGCGTCCTCTGCGTGACCGCGCTGGGCGAGCGCGTTTCGGATGCCCAGCGCCTCGCCTACCAGGCGGTGGACCGCCTCCGGTGGGACGGTTGTTTCCACCGACGCGACATCGGTCACCGTGCCATCGCGCGCGAGCTGGCATGATGGGGTAATCCTGGGTCCGGGAGCACAACGAGATGGCGGACGACTTTTCGACCAAAAGCTACCTGGTGATCGATGACTTCGCCGACATGCGCGCGGCGATCAAGGGCATCCTGATTTCACTCGGCGTCACGCGCATCGACCAGGCCAGGAACGGCAAGGAGGCCATCACCCAGATGCAGAACAAACGCTATGACGTGGTGCTCTGCGACTACAACCTAGGCCCCGGCAAGGATGGCCAGCAGGTGCTCGAGGAGGCGCGTTACAGTTCGCTCATCGGCGTCGACAGCATCTTCATCATGATCACGGCGGAAAATACCCGCGAGATGGTGATGGGCGCGGTCGAGTACGCGCCCGACAGCTATCTGGCCAAGCCTTTCACCAAGGATCTGCTGCGGACCCGTCTCGGCAAGCTCTTCGAGCGCAAGGCCCATCTGACCCAGGTGAACCAGGCGCTGATGGCCAAGAACTATTCGGCGGCCCTCCAGGCGCTGGATATCCTGATCGCCACCAAACCGAAGAATCTTGCCGAGCTGCTCAAGCTGAAGGCCGAGATCTGTCTCACCGCCAATCGCCTGGACGAGGCCACGGTGATCCTGGAACAGGTGCTCGGGGTCCGTGAGGTGCCCTGGGCACGACTCGGAATCGGCCGCATCCTCCTGCTGAAGAAGCAATTCGACAAGGCCCAGGACATCTTTGCTCAGCTGATCGAACAGGATCCGAACCTGATCACGGCCTATGACTGGCTGGCCAAGGCCCAAACCGCCCAAAATCGGTTCGAGGAGGCCGAGGAGACGCTGCGTACGGCCGTCGCCCTCTCGCCACGCGGAATCAAGCGGCAACAGACACTGGGTGACATGGCGTCGAGCAATGGCCACCACGAGATCGCCGAGACGGCCTACGATCGCGCGGTCAACCTGGCGAAACACTCGGTGCTCAACCACCCGTCACTCTTTGCTGGACTGGCCAAAAGCAAATCGGCGAACAACAAGCACGCCGAGGCCCTGAAGGTCGTCGGTGAGATCGCCAGGGCCTTTCCGGAACAGCGCGAGGCCGCCTTCTATGCCGCCAGCACCAGCGCCCTCGTCAAGAGCCATCAGGGCGACAAGGCGGGCGCCCTGGCGGCTTTGAGCGAGGCCGAGCAAAGCCTGGCCCAACTCAGCGAGTTCTCGCTATCCTCCAGCCACGCCATGGAGATGGCCAGAACCTACGCCCGTCTGGGCGAGCAGGAGAAGGCGGCCAAGCTGCTTCACCAGGCCATCGCCAACAACCACGACGAAGAGGAGATCCTGACGGAGATCGTGCAGCTATGCCGCGAGGCAAGCCTGGAATACGACGCCGAAACGGCGATTCGCGAAATCCAGCGCGGCCTGGTCAAGACCAACAACGAGGGCGTGCGCCTGATCAAGCAAGGTGAGTTCGACGCCGCCATCCGGCTCCTGAGCGAGGCCGCCGAGGAGATGCCGGGCAACCGCACCATCAATCTCAACGCGGCCAAGGCCATCATCATGAAGATGGACAAACAGGGCGCGACCAGCGGGGAAATCCAGACCGTGCGCCGCTATGTGGATCGTGTCCAGAGCCTCGCGCCCAATGACTGGCGCCTGGCCGACGTGATCGCACGTTTACGCCAACTCGCCACCAAGGGGAGAACCGATGGATAACATGGATTTTTCCGACATCCTCGCGTCCTCGATCCACGACATCAAGAATTCGCTCGGTTTGATCCTGAGCAGCCTCGACGACCTGATCGTCAATCCGGACAATCATCTCGCCGATCCGCGCCAGGCCAGCCTGCTGCAGCATGAGGTGCAGCGCGCCAACAGCAATCTCATCCAGCTCCTGACGCTCTACAAGCTCGGCCACGAGCAATTGACGGTGCGCGTGACCGACAACAACCTCGATGATTTTCTCGAGGAGGTCGTCGCCAACAGCCAGTCCGTATGCAAGGCGCTCGACCTGGAACTGAGCCACCACTGCGACCCGAGCCTGGACGGCTATTTCGACGCCGAACTGATCCGAGGCGTGCTCGACAGCACCATCGGCAACGCCAGACGCTACGCCAGGCGGCGCATCGAACTCAATGCCTCGCGCGAGGATGGCTTTCTGGTCATCCGGGTCGAGGACGACGGTTCCGGCTTCCCGGCGGCCCTGACCGGCCTGCTCGATCCGCCACCCGGTGAGCCACGCGACGAGCTCAATTCCGGCCGCACCCAACTGGGACTCTATTTCGCGACCCGCATCGCCCAGTTACATCGCAACGGAGACAAGACCGGGCGCATCCGCTTGAGGAACGGCCATCATCTCGAAGGAGGCTGTTTCGAGCTATGGCTGCCCTGACCCAGGTCCGATCCCAGGCGCCCAGGGGCGTGGCGTCCGCGATGATCGTCCGCGATTTGTCGGGACTCAAGTATTCCCGTCGCCGGCCGTCATCCACGCCATGACACCACGACAACTCAAGCTCCGGCTCGCCCAGTCCCTCGGACTCCTGTTCATCCTGGCCTGGCTGATACCCCTCCAGGTCGCGCGGGCCGCGACCCCGGATGTGCGTCTCCTGATCGATGTCTCGGGCAGCATGCGCCAGACCGACCCGGCGAACCTCCGGGTACCCGCGTTACGACTGGTCAACGAACTGCTGCCGGCGGGCGCCTCGGCGGGCGTCTGGCTTTTCGCCGAGAAGGTCGAGGTGCTCACGCCGCCGGGTCCGGTCGACAAGGCCTGGAAGAACAGAACCCGCTCAAGGCTGGACCGCATCCACTCCCGCGGACTCTTCACCGACATCGAGCAGGCGATCCAGGCCGCGACCGAGGGTTGGGGCGAGGCCAAACCCGATACCGAGCGCCATCTCGTCCTCTTCACCGATGGGCTCGTGGACGTCTCCAAGGAGGCCGGGAAAAGCGCGGCCTCGCGCGAGCGCATCCTCTCCGAGCAGCTCGAGCGGCTCAAGTCCTCGAACATCAAGGTGCATGCGATCGCCCTGTCGGATCAGGTCGACATGGATCTGATGCGCCTGCTGGCCACCCAGACCGGCGGCTGGCTGGAGACCGCGAAGGATGCCGACGCCTTGCAGCGTGTCTTTCTGCGCATGCTGGAGCAGACCGCCGCCCCAACGACCGTTCCACTCAAAGGCAATCGCTTCGAGATCGACGACCAGGTCAGCGAGTTCACCCTGCTCGCGTTCCGGGCGGAGGGCGCGAAAACCCGACTGACGGACCCCGACGGACAGGTGATCGCGGCCGACCAGGTTCCGCCGGGGGCGCTCTGGCGCTCCGAGGCCGGCTATGACCTGGTCACCCTGAGCCACCCAAAGCCGGGGGCTTGGCGACTCGAGGGCGTGCAGGATCCGGACAACCGGGTGGTGGTGGTCACCGATCTGGGCATCGACGCCAGTTCCCTGCCAAACGCGCTCGCTCTGGGCGAAAACCCAAGGATCGAGACCTGGCTCACCGACCACAAGCAACCGGTGACTCGGGACGATCTGCTGCGACTGATCACAGTGAAGACGATCATCACCAGCCTGTCGGAGAGCGCGACGCTGCCCAGGGAGGAAGGACAGCCGCCGCCTCCGGACGAGGTCGCCGCCAGCCTCAAGCCACCGCGCGAGCAACCGATGGAGCGCGACCCCAAGAGCGGGCGCTTTGGGATGAATCTGGACACCCAGGCCCTGGGCTCGGGCCTCTATCAACTGGAAATCCTCATGGATGGCGGTACCTTCAAGCGCCAGATCATCAAGCGCTTCAAGGTCACGGGGGCGCCGCTCGCCATCCGCTACGAGGCCTTTCCCCTGACGGACGCGGATCCGCACCCCGCCATCCTGCTGACCCTGAGCGCCGAACCCGATCTGATCGACCCGGCGAGCCTGTTCGGCTATCTGCTGGTCGAGGGTCCCGAAGACTTCAGCGAGGTGGTCGATATCCCGAAGGGCAACCGCCTCCCACTCGGCGTCAAGATCCCCGTCCGGATTCCCGGCGAGTATCGGATCAAGGGTCGGTTCATGGCCCGAACCCTGACCAATGAGCCCATCGAGGTCCAGCCGGAGCCAGGAGTCGTAAGCTTCGATTTCGCTCGGCCGGAAACAGCCGACGGACAGGACCAGACGGACACCTCGGACAAGGCCGCGGTCTCCTGGCTCGGGCTCGGCGGCTATCTGATGGGAGGTAACGCCTTTCTGGGGCTGATGTTGGGTCTGACCTGGTGGTTCATGCGACGACCCACGGAAACCGAGGAGGCCGCACCGAAAAAGCCGGCCAGGAAAACGGCCGCCAAGGACAAGTCGGCCAAGAGGAAACGCGCATGAGCACACTCGAGCTTGGCGGTCTCATCCTGGCCGTTGAATTCGCCCTCCTCGCCTGGGGCATCCTCTTCGTGATGCTGCGGCGCCAACGCAGCCTGGTCCACACCGATCAGGCCCACGCAGGCGCCGTTCTGGAACATCTGGAAAACACCGAGGTCTCGCGACGCGATGCCCTGGCGAATCTGTTCGAGACCACCTACCGGCTGGAAGGCGATGACCTGGCGGCCAAGGTCGACGAGTACGTGGCGCGCGAAAAGGCCTTCTACAGCGCCATGCTCAGCCTTTACCTGAACCGCGACGGGACCAAGCTGCAGGAAATCCCCGACGAGTTGGCCAAGGTGCTCACGCCCTGGACCCATATGACACCAACCGGCATGATCCACGCCAGCGAGGTGAAAAGTCTCGAGAACGAGAAGGTCCAACTCGCCGCCGAGTTGGACAATACCAAGAACACGCTTGAGCAATTGATGGACGAGTACATGGCGGCCTTCAAGAAGAGCGAGCCAAGTCAGCCCGAGCCACAAGTGCCGGTCAGCGAGCCCGAGCCCATCCAAGCGGTCGATCCTCTGGCTTTCGACATGGACGAGGCCGATTTCGACATCCAGCCGTTCGAAACCAAGGCGCCGGAAGCCGATAGCCTGGAGGCCGCCGCCAAGCCCGAACCCGAGCCAGAGCCAGAGCCAATGGAGGAGCCGCTCGATCCAGGCAGCATCGATGACTTGCTGGAGTCTTTGATGCCCTCGCCAGGCGATCCATCTCCAGCCGAACCGAGCAAGGGTAAGGACGCGCCCAGCCAGAAGGACATTGATGACGCCCTCGCCCGCGAGGAGTTGGAAGGACTCGCCGACCTGTTCGGGGATCCATCGGACAAGGGCTAGCGAATCCCGCGCCGGACCGCCCGGACCCTCGCTACCCGGCCGATAGTTCGGGCAGCACCCGTCGACGCAGAAAGGTCGCGAATTCGACGAGTTCCGGGTAGCGATCGGCCACTTCCAGGACATAGCCCAGGGTTCTTGGGATGTCGTCGAGATACTGGGCCTTGCCGTCGCGGATGTTCAACCGGGCAAAGATTCCGCAAGCCTTGAGGTGACGTTGCAGGCCCATGAGGTCGAACCAGCGCAGAAAACGCTCTGGATCCTCCTCCCGCAGGATGCCCGACTGAAGGGCCAACTGGAGGTAACCCAGTGCCCAGTCACGGACCCGCTCCAGGGGCCAGGCGATATAACAATCGCGTAGGAGCGAAACCAGATCGTAGGTCAGAGGTCCGACGACCGCGTCCTGAAAGTCGAGCACGCCGGGGTTGCCGGCCTCGGTTAGCATCAGGTTACGCGAGTGATAATCGCGATGGACGCAGACCCGCGGCTGCTCCAGCGCGCTGTCGATCAGACATTCGTGGACACGTTCGAGCATCCCGCTCTCGCCGGCGTCGAGCCGCAGACCCAGGTGTCCCTCCAGCAGCCATTCGCTGAACAGCCCCAATTCCCGCCGCAGGAACGGGGCATCATAGACAGGCAGACCATCGAGCGGCCCACGGGCCTGAATGGTCGCGAGGGCGCCGAGGGCATCGCCATAGAGCCGATCGGCATTCGCGTCCTCAAGCTCCCCGAGATAGACCCGGTCTCCCAGATCCGAGATCAGCAGGAAACCCTGGGCGCGGTCCTCGGCGTGGATCTCCGGGGTGTTGATGCCGATGGCCCGAAACCGGCGCGCGAGATCGACATAACGGCCACAGTCCTCGACCTCCGGGGGCGCGTCCATCGCGATCCAGGTCGACCCATCCTGGATGACCCGCCAATAACGACGGAAACTCGCGTCCGAGGAGGCCGGTTCCAGCGCGAAACGCTCGGAGCCGAGCACAGCGATCAACCAGGCCTGTAATGATTCGTTTCGATCCGACACACCCATTCACCCCATGTCACCCAGCCACATTGGCCATCGAACGACCCGTGAAAAGCCCCGAGCGCGACGGACCCGAGGACAGCCGGCCGGCCCCATCGGCGATTGATGGCCCGGCCTGGATGTGACATGGTTGCAGGTTAAACCCAACCCGTCCAATGATTCGCTAACCAGCCCGCCCGACGGATGCCGACCATGGCCGACTTCAAACAGAGCGCAGGCGCGGCCGCGCTGCTCGTGACCCTGGTCGCGTCGGCCACGGGCCTTGCCGAGGAGCCAGGATCCGCCGCGCGCGAGGCCGCCCAGCCGACCCGCGAGGAAGCACGGAGCAAGTCCCCGGAGGCGTCGCGACCGGAGCGGAGCGGAACCTTCGCGCCGACCACCTCCGAGACTGACCGCGCGACCCTGGAGCCGCTCGATCCCATCCAACCGCGCCACCCAGACCCGGTCTTCAAGACGCTGGAACGCCAGGGCTCTCTCGCCGCCCCGCTCGCCTGGCCGGAGGAAACCCGCCCGGGCGAGCTTCAGCAAACCCCACTGGAATCACTCGAGCACCGCTCCGAGGATCCGCGTCTGCACCAGGATCTGACTTGGGATTATTGCGGCCCGCGGCCCGGCGTCACCGACCTCGATCCGATGAGCGCATTGCGCGACGACAGCCAGACGCCGGTCGATATCACGGCCGATCTCGTCGACTATGATCGTAACCAGGATCTGATCCAATTGCGGGGCGACATCGAGATCCTTCAGAACGACCGCCGCATCGAGGCGGAGCGTTCGAGCTACGACCGCGGGACTGGCGAGGTGAAGGCGAGCGGTCAAGTCTATCTGGACTATCCAGGGCTGCGACTGACCGGCGATGCCGCCGAATACAACCTGGAGACCAAGCAAGGACGCATCGACAAGGCGGGTTATCGCCTGTCCGGCAACGCCAACCTGCGCGGCGCGGCCGATCGGGCCTGGATGCTCGATGAGCAACGCAGCCGTTATCGCGACGTTCTTTATACGACCTGTCCGCCAGGCGGTTCCGATTGGTCCATCAAGGCCAGCGATCTCGAACTGGATCAGAACAGCGGCATCGGCGTGGCGCGCGACGCGCGTCTGCGCATCCTGGATATTCCGGTGCTCTACAGCCCCTATCTGCGATTCCCGATCGATGGACGCCGCCGCAGCGGACTGCTGATCCCCACCTTCGGCTCCTCCGAGGAAACCGGCACCGACATCAGTCTCCCCTACTACTGGAATATCGCCCCCAACATGGACGCGACCCTGACCCCGCGCCTCATGAGCGCGCGGGGCTTGATGCTGGGCGCCCAGTTTCGGCATCTCGCGAGCTTTCAGCGTTTCGAGATCGATGGCGAGATCCTCCCAAGCGATCAGAAGGACGAGGACGAAGGGCTGCGCGGGGCGTTGCGGATGAAGCAATACGGAAACCTGGGCGCGCGCTGGTCCTCATCGATCGACTATGCCTCGGTCTCGGACGACCGCTACCTCGGGGATTTCGGCAACCGGCTCGATGTCACCAGCGTGCGCAATCTGAGCCAGCGTGCCGACGTCAATTACGCTGGCGATGGGTGGCGGATGCTCGGCCGGTTCCAGCAGTTCCAAACGGTGGACACGAGCATCGCGCCCGCCAACCGGCCCTATGGACAATTGCCTCACATCGAGTTGGCGATCGCGCCGGCCACCTGGAACCAGCTCGTCGAATACAGCTTCGAGAGCCAGTACGATTATTTCGATCACAATGCCGCCGTCCACGGCAGTCGGCTGGTCGCGATCCCCTCGCTGCGCCTGCCGGTTCGCAGGGGCTTCGGCCATCTCATCCCGCGCGCGCGACTGTTTTACACCCAATACGACCTCGTCGATCAGACCGAGGGCGCGTCCACGCAGCCGACCCATGTGATCCCGAGTCTCGATCTGGATGGCAAGCTCATCCTTGAGCGCGACACCAACTGGCTTGGAACCTCCGCGCTTCAGACGCTGGAGCCGCGACTCTATTACGTGCTGACCTCCTATCAGGATCAGTCGGACAATCCGCGATTCGATACCACCGCGCTCGACTTCAGCTTCGCGAGTCTGTTCCGGTCCAACCGCTTCACGGGCTACGACCGCGTGGGCGACGAGAACCGTCTCACCCTTGGGCTGACCTCGCGCACCATCGACAACCGGGCCGGTGAGGAACTGTTTCGCGCCAGCCTCGGTCAGGTGTATTACTTCGACAAACGGCGGGTTCAGCTCACCGACGATTACGTGGAGGATGACAGCGGCTCATCCGTCGCCGGTGAACTCGCCGCGAGATTGCACACGGATTGGACCGCGCAGGCGAGCCTCCAGTGGAATCCGAACGAGACCGAGCAACCCTGGGAGAAACAGGTACTCCAGCTCAGATACGCGCCGGACAGCGAGCGCCTGATCAATCTCGCCTACCGCTATAACCTGGGCAACCAGGAATCCGAGGAGTACGAGGATACGGATCTCTCCTTTCAAATGCCCCTGGGCTCGCGGGTCCGGGTGGTTGGCCGCTGGCTCTATTCGATGCTCAATGACGAGACCGTCGAGGCCTTCGCGGGGGTCGAGTTCGGCCGATGCTGCTGGCGGCTGCGCGTCCTGGGTCAGCATCTGAAACGCAGCGCGAACGATCCCGCCAGTACCAGCGTGATGTTACAACTGGAGTTGGCCGGTCTGGGTTCCTTTGGCAACCAGATCGACAGGCTCCTGGAACGAGGAATCTATGGATACCAGTCCGAATAGCCACCCGCGCTCGCGGATCGCGAGTCACTGGCCCCGTTGGGCCGCCATTCTGCTCCTGGCGACCGGCGCGGGGGGCGCCTTGGGCGCCAACCAGGCACTGGATGCCATCATCGCCGTGGTGAACGACGATGTCGTGGTCCAGAGCGAACTCGAGAAGGAAATCGATCTGGTCATTCCGCAGATGAACCAGCGGGGCACACCCGTTCCGCCCCGTTCCCAGCTTGAGAAGCAGGTGCTCGACCGGCTCATCCTCAAACGCCTCCAGCAGCAGCGCGCGAAGGATCTCGGGATCACCGTGGACGACGCCGCCCTCACCGAGGCGCTGACCAACATCGCCGGCCGTAACGGGCTCTCGCTCGATGAGCTGAAGGCGACCCTGGAGGCCGGCGGAATCCGTTTCGAGGATTTCCGCGAGGATACGCGCTCCCAGATTCTGACCAGTCGTCTCCAGAGCCAGGAGGTCGTCAAGAAGATCCAGGTGACCGACCCCGAGATCGACCGCTTTCTGGCGAAGGAATCCAGTCGGCTGATCGAGCGCGAGCAGGTGCGTCTACAGCACATCTTGATCGCCCTGCCGGAGAACGCGACCCCGGACCAGATCAAGGCCGCCGAGGACAAGGCCAAGCGGCTGGTCGTCAAGCTGAGGGGCGGTGCCGATTTCGCCGAAACGGCGGTGCGCGAGTCCGACGGGCGCAATGCGCTCGAAGGGGGCGATCTCGGCTGGTTCGAGATGGGCGCCGTGCCCAGCCTGGCCGCCGATCTGGCCTACAGCCTGGCCGAGGGCGAGATCAGCGATCCGATCGGCAATTCGAGCGGTTTCCACATCATCCGGATGAGCGAAATCAAGGCGGCGACCCCGAAGGAGGTCACCCAGACCCGAGCCAGGCACATCCTGGTCCGCACCAACGAGATCGTCTCCGACGATGACGCCAGGCGGCGGCTCTCCCAGTTGCGCGAGCGCATCGTCGGCGGCGACGACTTCGCGACCCTGGCCAGGGCGAATTCCGACGATACCGGCTCGGCGCTCAAGGGTGGCGAGCTTGGCTGGGTCGGCCCAGGCGACACCGTGGGCGATTTCGAGGAAGCGATGAACGCGCTCCCGGTCAATGGGGTAAGCGAACCCTTCAAGAGCCCCTTCGGCTGGCACATTGTGAAGGTCGAGGAACGCCGCAGCCAGAACAGCAGCGAGGATGTGCTGCGGATCAAGGCGCGCGAGGCACTGCAACGACGCAAGGGCGAGGAAGCGACCGAGGAATGGCTGAGACAGCTCAGGGACGAGGCCTATGTCGAGGTTCGCCTCGATCAGGAATCATGAGCCAACCGACATCGGCCTCCGGGAGAGGCGCGCGGACACCGCGTCTGGCGGTCACGCCAGGCGAGCCGGCCGGCATCGGCCCCGACCTGATCGTTCGGCTCGCCTGTCAGGAGGTCGATGTTCACCTGGTCGCGGTCGCCGATCCGGATCTGCTCGCCGAGCGGGCCGAGCGGCTCGGCCTGGGGCTCGCGATCCATGCCTTCGACCCGGAACAGCCCCCCACCCCATCCCCGCCGGGACAGCTCGCCGTGCTACCCCTGGCGCTCGCGCAGCCCGCGACGCCCGGACGGCTCGACCCTCGCAATGCCGCCTACGTCCTGAACACGCTGGCCGTGGCATGCGACGGCTGCCTGAACCGCACCTTCGAGGCCCTGGTCACGGGGCCGGTTCACAAGGGCGTCATCAATGAGGCCGGCATCCTCTTCACCGGACATACCGAATTTCTGGCCGAACGCTGTGGCGCCGATCCCGTGATGATGCTGGCCACGCCCGGTCTGCGGGTCGCGCTGGCCACCACCCATCTGCCACTCGCGAAGGTCGGCGCGGCCATCACGCGCGAGTTGCTCACGCGGGTCATCGGCATCCTGCATCGGGATCTCGTCGAACGCTTCGGGATCGAACGGCCCCGGATCCTGGTCTGTGGATTGAATCCACACGCCGGCGAGGGTGGGCACCTGGGACGGGAGGAGATCGAGATCATGGAGCCCGTGCTGCGGGATCTGCGGGCCTTGGGCTGGAACCTGATCGGCCCGCTGCCGGCGGATACCGCCTTCGTGCCCGAGCGCCTGGCGGGCGCGGACGCGGTGCTCGCCATGTATCACGATCAGGGTCTGCCCGTGCTCAAGCACCTGGGATTCGGACAAGCGGTGAACATCACGCTCGGCCTGCCCATCATCCGAACCTCGGTGGATCATGGCACGGCGCTGGATCTGGCCGGGACCGATCGAGCGGATCTAGGCAGCCTGCGAGTGGCCATACGAGTCGCGGCCGACATGGCGCGCTCGGCCGGCAGCGGACCGCGCGAAACCAGGACATAGACCCGACGCAAACGGGGGCCTCCGAATGCGCCGGCGGTCGGCGCCCGATCCCTGACTCGAATCGAAGGATCCTCACGACCGCACGCCCGACTCCGCGATCCGGTCGCGGACCTCCAGCGCCACTTCCAGCGCCTTCAGCCCGATGCGACCGTCGACGAGCGGGGGCGTGCCCTCGCGTATCGCACGCGCGAACTCCGCGAGCTCGAGATCCAGCGGCTTGATGGGATCCACCTGGATCCGCTCGCGCGTGATCCCCGGTCGCGCCGCCCCATCGACCAGGCGCGGCTCGGCGAGATCGATGGTCTGCTTGACGAAATCCAGCGAGAGATACATCCCCGGCTGAAAGACGCGAATACGACGGGTCGTCTGGTCCGAGACGCGACTGGCGACCACGTTGGCGACGGCGCCATTGGCGAACTCCAGCCGGGCATTGGCGATATCCACATGTTCGGTCAGGATCGAGGCGCCGACGGCGGAGATGTGACGGATCTCGGCGTCCACCAGCGAGAGAATGATGTCGATGTCGTGGATCATGAGGTCCGACACCACATCGACATCCGTCGCCCGCTCGACGAAGCCGCCCATGCGCTGCGCCTCCAGATAGAGCGGGGAACGGATGCGCCTGGCCAGCGCCATGACGCCCGCGTTGAAGCGCTCGACATGACCGATCTGGAGAATGGCCCCATGTGCCTGGGCCAGTCGCACGATCTCGGCGCCTTCCGCCCGAGTCGCCGCGATGGGCTTCTCGAGGAGGACATGAATTCCCCGCGACAGAAACGGCTCGGCCGCCGTCAGGTGCGCGGTCGTGGGTACCACGACGCTGACGGCGTCCACCCAGCCGAGCACGGCGTCGATATCCGGAAGAACCGCGCATCCCGCCTCGGCCGCGACGGCGTGCGCGCGCTCCGGATCGGCATCCAGGACACCGACGAGTTCGACCTCCGGCATCCGCGAGTAGATAAGCGCATGGAATCGCCCCAGATAACCGACACCGATCACGGCCACCCGGAGTCCGCCGCCAGCGATATCAACAGACATCGTGAGAATCCAGGCGGCGGGCGATCGGCGGCGAGGGGCGAATAGGAGACATCATGGTAAATCAGCCACCGACATCGACCTCGGGAGGCGCCTGCCGCACGAGCCTGGACTGGCTGGCGTCGGAATAGACGACGACCTGATAACTGATCGTCGCGCACAGGCCCACGACAACAAAGACCATCAACAGGATGAGTGGGTCTGGACCGCGACGACGGGGTTTACTGGAAATCAACATGCCTGTCTCTGGCTTTTGTGAGTCTTAAACAACATTCTATAACTATTTGGAAACACTACAAGCCATCGGATCAATCCAAGTGGATCGGAATCAAGACTGGATCGAGAGCAAGGATCGCGGCTCGGGATGGCGCGCGCGGGTATATCATTCGAGCATCCGAAGCCTTTCCGCCACGGAGACGCCTAATGAACGACTACAGCATCGAGATTTCGGCCCTGAGCCAGTATCAACCCGATCAATCCGCCCCCGAGGCGCAGCGCTATGTCTTCGCCTACACCATCACCATCGAGAACCGGGGGAACAAGCCCGCCCGCCTGCTCGATCGACACTGGATCATCACGGACGCCGATGGTCAGGTCCAGGAAGTCCATGGTCAGGGCGTCGTGGGCGAACAGCCACACCTGCGACCCGGCGAGTCCTTCCGGTACACGAGTGGCGCGGTCCTCGCGACACCCTTGGGCAGCATGCATGGCACCTATGGGATGATGGGCGACGATGGAACCCGATTCGCCGCCAGGATCCCGGTCTTTTCACTGACCTCGACCCGGATCCACTGAGCCAGGAAAGAGCCGCCAGCGACCAGCCTCCAGCCTTTGCATGGCTGAGGTGTTCACTTCTTGCGGGCTTCACCCAATGGGTGAGCCTCGGCCGGTCTCGGTCAATGGCTAAGTGGCCGATTCCCAATAGCTGGAGGCTGGACGCTGGCGGCTCTTTCCGGGCCGATCCCTGGCGCCGCAGGCGTCCAGCGGCCGCCATATTCAACCGCCGAGATCCAGACCCGCCCATGTCCACTTACGCCGTCGGAGATATCCAGGGCTGTTATGCCGAATTGAGGCGGCTGCTCGAACGGATCGCTTTCGATCCCGCGACGGATCGTCTCTGGTTCGTGGGCGACCTGGTGAATCGCGGACCGGAATCGCTGGCGGTCCTGCGCTTCGTGCGCGATTTGGGTGATGCCGCGATCATCGTGCTGGGCAATCATGACCTGCATCTGCTCGCGCTGGCGGCCGGTAATCCCAAGCATGCGAAGAAGAGCACCCTGGAGGCGGTGCTGCGGGCTCCCGATCGCGATGAGCTCCTGCATTGGCTGCGGCATCGCCCGCTGCTGCATCATGACGCCGGCCTTGCCTTGACGCTCATTCACGCCGGCCTGCCGCCCGAGTGGGATCTGACCGAGGCTCGCGCTTGCGCGGCCGAACTCGAGGCCGCCCTCCAGGGCGATGAGCACCCGGCGTTTCTGAGCGAGATGTACGGCAACAAGCCGGGCCGCTGGTCGCCTGATCTGAGCGGCATGGAGCGACTGCGTTTCATCACCAACAGCCTGACCCGACTGCGTTTCTGCGAGCCGGACGGAACCCTGGCCCTGAAGGAAAAGGGCGAGATCGGTAGCCAGGCCCCTGGGCGGCTTCCCTGGTTCCGGATGCCAGGCAGACGCACGCGCCGGGACCGCATCGTCTTCGGACACTGGTCGACCCTGGGTTACTGGCAGGGCGACAACGTCTGGGCGGTCGACAGCGGCTGTCTGTGGGGCGGATCCCTGACCGCGTTGCGACTGGATGAGGATCCCATGCGCCCCGTCCAAGTGGATTGCGCGGGTTATCTGACGCCTGGGCAGGAGTGATTTCGAGGGGCCGCGCATCCGCCGTGCGGCGAGCATGGCTCAAGCGATCCGATGCAGTTCCAGAAAGGTCATGTCGAAGGCATTCAGAGCGTCGGCGGAACGCTCTACACGGCTCGCCTCGCGCCATCCGGCCGGATCCCAGCGCGGAAACCGAACGTCTCCCTCGACAGCCGCGTGCACCAGGGTGAGATACAAGCGGTTGGCCGCTGGCAGCGTCCGCTCATACAACGCGGCGCCTCCCACGACCATCAGCTCCGACTCGCCCGCCATGGCGGCGATGGCCGCCGCTAGGGAGGGAAAGACCTGGGCGCCATCGGCGCGATAGTCAGGATCGCGCGTGAGGATGAGATGGCGTCGCCTCGGAAGTAAACCTGGGAGCGATTCCCAGGTCTTGCGACCCATGAGGATGGGCTTGTCCAGGGTCAAGCGCTTGAAGTGGGCCAGATCCGCCGGTAACCGCCATGGCAGCGCCCTGTCGCGCCCGATCACGCCATTCTCGGCCACCGCCGCCACCAACGACAGGGTCGGAACGGTCACGAGTACCGCATCGGATTCCATGATCGCGTCCAATCCCGGATCAGGCCGAACCGGAGACCACCTTCGGGGAGAGGTCCGGCACCGGCGCGGACCAGAGACGCTCCAGATTATAGAAATCCCGCACCTTCGGGAGCATGACGTGGACCACCACGCCATTGAGATCGACCAAGGCCCATTCGCCCTCCGTGACCCCCTCGGTCCCGAGCGGCGTCTCCCCCGCCTCCTTCGAGCGGAAGGCGACGGTCTCCGCGATGGCCTTGACATGCCGATCCGAGGTACCTGAAGCGACGACCATGAAATCGGTCACGGCGGTCTTGCCGCGCACGTCCATGATCTGGATATCGCGGGCCTTCATGTCGTCCAGGGTGTCGAGCACCAGTTGCCGAAGTTGCTCAAGCTGCATGCGTTCTCCTCTACATCAGGGATTAGGGGCGCCTGGGGCGCCCGTCGATTTGTGAAATGATCTGGCGGACCCTTCTGCGGCGCGGAAGATCCCTCACCGATAAAGGCCCTCGCGCTCGATCATCCCGAGGACCGCCTCCGGCAACAGATAACGGGGACTCAATCCGAGGCGTGCCAGTTCCCGGATCCGGGTCGCGGAGATATCCATCTGGGTCACGGACTGAAACAGGATACGCCCCCCCGGCCGCCGCGCCAGCGAGCCGGGATCATCGCAGGCGTGTTCCAGATAGAGCTGACGCAATTCCGGACTCGCCACCGGATCATGACCAGGGCGGCGCATGACCACGATGTGCGCCAGTTCGAGAATCTCCAGCGGCCGGTACCAGTCCAGGAACCCCGCGAAGGCATCGCCCCCGATCAAGAGACAGAATGGACGGTCGACGCCGAATTCGCTCCTCAGCGAGGTCAGGGTATCGAAGGTGTAGGAGCCGCCGCCGCGATTCAGCTCCCGTCTATCCACCACGAATCCGGGCTGATCCGCGACCGCCGCCTCCAGCATCGCCAACCGTAGGGCGGACGAGGCCATGGGTCGAGGACGATGCACCGCCACATTGAGCGGAATGAAGCGCACATGATCCAACCCCAACCCCTGGAGGCAATCCAGGGCCGGACGCAGGTGTCCGAAGTGGATGGGATCGAAGGTGCCGCCGAGGAGGCCGATCATCGGAACCTGAACGGATAGCCGCAGGCGCGGGTCGATCGATTCGCCGGAGCGATCCTCCGCCCTGGGTCGAACGCGCCGAGACCAGCGATCGGGAGCCAACCGAAGGCTCGGCGTGACACCGAGGGGATAGTCGCTTGGCGCCTCATCGGGGGAACGGGCCTAGGCAAGGTCTCCTTGTCCGTCGCGGAAGGTGAATCAGGGATGCGCCGAACGTTAGCAGAATCCCTTGCGCTTGTCCCCATCCCGGCCCTGGAGCCAGCCGAGGGGGCTCGACGCCGGAGCGTCCCTGTCGCGTCGAGTCCCCTGGACGATGATGGAGCCAACCTCAGTTATGCGACTTGATCAAGAGTTTGAGGATCTTCAGGTTGATGATCCAGAAACGGATGAATTGCCAGGGAATGGATCGACGCATGTAGCGGGTGAAGCCGGTCGGGACCGGGGGATAGTACGCCTGTTGATAGGGCTCTTTATTCTTGACGGCCATCTGTCCGTGCCTCGCTGATTGAGTGATTGAGTGACTGAACCGCGTCAATCCGGAAGGATGGACCAGCCGGGCCGAAGCTTGGCCTGATAGATGAAGACGTGATGCAGGATGTACTTCATCCAGTGTCCGGCCAGACCGATCTCACCGAAGGTCAGATCCATGTCCCGGCCATACTCGGGATAGGTTTCGTAATCGGGCACGACCGGAAAGACCGTCATGGTGGCGGCCGTGCCCTTGAAGATGTCCGACCCGGTGGAGGCGACGCAGGCGGCGCCCATCTCGGCCATCGAGGCGGTGTGCGTCGGCCCTGCGGCGCCCTCGAGCATGTCGCGGATACTCCCGGCCACGGCCTTGCCGATGGTGGCGGAGGGCATCCCGGTGCGCGGCGGCGTCGGGCTGATCTGAGTGCCGCTGGGGCTCTTCATCACCTTGCTGATCGGGTGTGGCGGAGCGAAGGCGATGCCGACGGCGAAGATGTTCTTGTATTTCGGCGTCTGGTAGGTCTTGGGCCAATCATGCTTGTCCCAGTCCTCGAAGGGCTTTGGGTTGTAGTCCGCATCGACCTTCATGAAGCCGTTGGGGGCGAAGAGCTGATCGGAAATGTCCGCGCCAGCCTTGTCGTAAGCCTTGAGACCCACCCCCGCGAACGGCGGGATCAGCATGGAGAAATCGAATTCCAGCTCGTGGGTGCTGCCGTCCAGCAGCTCGTAATGGATCTTGCCGGGTTCGACCTTGCTGACATGGGCGCGCGTGATCCACTCCATGCCACGCTCGACCATCAGGGACTCGGCGAAGACCTTGCCGTTGGTCACATAACCGCCGCGGGTGATATGGACGCCGCCCATGCCGAAATCGCCCAGCTCGAACTCGTTGCTGATCCAGACCAGGCGGGCCTTGTCGCGCACCCCGGCCTCGCGCACGGCGTGATCGACGTTGTAGATATACTCGAAGGCCGCGCCCTGGCAGGTACACATGCCATGCCCAGTGCCGACGACGAAGGTCTTGCGCGCGCCCTTCTTCATCTCCTCGATACATTTCTGCAACTGCTCATTGGCCTCCAGCGCATGGCCGGGGGTGCAGACCGAGGTGGTGTACCCATGTTCCGGGCCGAGTCCAGGCGTCGCGCCGAAATTCAGCTTGGGGCCGGTCGCGTTGACGAGATAATCGTATTCGATGGCCTCGGTCTGGCCCGCGCGCTTGGGATCCGTGTATTCGACGGTCACGAACGGTTTATCGTGATCGGCGCCGCCCTCTGGGTTGATCGACACGGCCATGGCCTGATGGAAGGCCACATTGATCTTCTTGTAGATGGGGGCCAGTTCGAAGGTGACCTGCCGCTCGGTCATCTGGCCGACGCCGACCCAGATGTTCGACGGCACCCAATTCCACTTGGCGTTGGGCGAGATCACGATCACCTGATGTTTCTTGCCGACCCACTTGCCCAGGTATCTGGCCACGGTGTGCCCGGAAATACCGGCTCCAAGAATCACGATACGCGCCATGGAAAACTCCAGGTTTGAGATTTAATCTTCAGCAGCCATCAACGGCGACTCAGTCGAACAACGACTTGAATCGCCCCGGTGGGCCATTCTTAGCAGCACGCGGGAGGATTGTCGAGAACCCGCTTGACCTCGCCGTTCGCGACGGCGGACAGCGGCACGCTCGCCTCAGCCCCTCGTCTCGCCGTGACCGAGAACGATGAACTTCACCGAGGTCAGTCCCTCCAGTCCCACCGGCCCCCGAGCGTGGAATTTGTCGGTGCTGATGCCGATCTCCGCGCCCAATCCATACTCGAAACCATCGGCGAAGCGGGTCGAGGCATTCACCATGACCGAGCTCGAATCCACTTCCCTGAGGAAACGTCCGGCCTTTGTATAGTCCTCGGTGACGATGGCGTCGGTGTGGGCCGAGCCGTGACGCGCGATGTGATCCATGGCCGCGTCCAGGCCATCGACGACCCGGATCGAGAGAATCGGGGCCAGATATTCCGTATCCCAATCCTCGTCGGTCGCCGGCACGGCCGCGGAGAGGATGTCACAGGTGCGCGGACAGCCGCGCAGTTCGACCCCTTTCTCGCCGTAGGCGACGGCCAGCCTGGGCAGGATCGCCTCGGCGACCGGCGCGTCGACCAGCAGGGTCTCCATGGTATTGCAGGTTCCGTAGCGCTGGGTCTTGGCGTTGATCGCGATCGTGAACGCCTTGTCCAGATCGGCCCCCGCGTCGATGTACACATGACAGATGCCATCCAGATGCTTGATGACCGGAACCCGCGCCTCGCGGCTGATCCGCTCGATCAGGCTCTTGCCGCCGCGCGGGATGATGACGTCGATCGCTTCCGGCATGGTGATCATGGCCCCGACCGCGGCGCGGTCCGTCGTGGCCACGACCTGAACCCCGTCCTCGGGCAGACCCGCGCGGGCCAGACCCTCCTGGATGCAGCGCGCGATCGCCTGGTTGGACGCGAAAGACTCCGAGCCGCCGCGCAGCACCGTGGCATTGCCGGATTTGAGACAGAGCGCGGCGGCATCGGCGGTCACGTTCGGACGCGACTCATAGATGATCCCGACCACGCCCAGCGGCACACGCATCCGACCGACCTGGATCCCGGTCGGGCGATAGTTCAGATCCGTGATGGCCCCGACCGGATCGGGCAAGGCGGCGACCTGACGCACGCCCTCGATCATGGCGTCGATGCGCGCGGGCGTGAGTTCGAGCCGATCCAACAGGGCCGCGTCCAACCCCTTGGCCGCGCCGGCCTCCAGATCCAGACGATTGGCCTCCGCGATCATCGCGCGCCCCTGGTCGAGACCGTCCGCGATGGCCAGCAGGGCCGCGTTCTTTTCCCCCGTGCTGGCCCGCGCCATGGCGCGGGAGGCCAGGCGAGTGCGCCGTCCGAGATCCCGCATATAAGCGGCTATGTCGTCAATCCGTGCGTCGGTCATCTAGAGAAACCTGTCGAGTCTAAACGAAACTGGGTGGTGGTTTTGAGGCGTCGTGCGAGTGCGCTCGGCGGAAAGAGCTGGAAGGCGGCCAAGCGGATCCGATCCATCAGTCGGCCTTGTCTTCGAGCAGACGTTTAAGACGCTCGATCTCGGCATTGGCCTGTGCTTCCGCCGCGCGCGCCTGCTCGGCCTCGGCATGCGCCCGGTCGGCCTCGGCGCGGACCTGATCGGCCTCGGTGCGCGCCTGGTCGACCTCGGCGCGCGCCTGCTCGGCCTCTTCGCGCAAGGCGTCCATGTGATCTTGATAGCTATGCTGCACGCGCAGGTAATTCTGCCGCGCCTGATAGGCGTAATAGGCGCGCTGTTTTTCCGAAAAGGCTTTCAGTGTGCTCATGGCTTGGCGCATCTCCTCGGTGTGCATCCAGACAGGCAGGTGCTCGTCGTCGAGCCGCTCGCCCTCGGTGAAGAATTTCAGCCAACGGTCTTGCTCGGTTTCGACCACTTCGGTGGCGAATTTACTCAGCTCCAGCAGCCAGATTCCGCCATGATCGAGCAGCCCGCGACCCTGTTCGTCGCGCAGGCGGAAGCGATGCACGCACTCCGTCACGCCGGACCTCAGGGTTTGGCCCAGCAGCCAGATGGAATAGGTCGGCCTGAGTCGGGCGTAGCGTTCGCCCCTTTGCAATTGCGAACTGTAGAGATCCGCCCAGCCATAGAGAATACGCGCCGGCAGGTCCGGATGGTTCAGTAACTGGATCTCGATCTGGTAGAGCCGCCCCTGGGCGTCGCGCGCCTTGACGTCGACGACGCTGAGCTTATCGTCGATGGACTCACGCTCATTGTTGGGGTCGATGATATCGACACGCACGAGCGGCGCCGGCAGGTCCGCGCCCAGGATGGCGTTGAGAAAATGGATCAGCAGCCGACGGTTGCGCCTGGCGCCGAGCAGGGCCTTGAAGACGCAGTCGATCTTGGGGTCGATGGGGTGGCGCATGGCGTCAGTGTAGCGATCTTATCCCGCCTCGGCACCATGGCCCCGGTTAGTCGCGGACACCGCAGAGACCATCCGCGATGACGGCCAGTTGGTGCCAGGAATCGCCGGGGGCCAGCCCCTTGATGGATCGATCGACCTTGGCGCATCGCTGCAACAGTTCCTGGAGCCGCGCGGTCGAGAGGCGCCGCAGCGCGCGCTCGATGGTCTCCTGACGCATCCGATGGACACGATGCGCGGCGTAGACGGACGCCGGAGAGTTCCGCCGCGCGAGCGCCCCGGCGGCCTCGGCCAGCATCCGCAGCTCGCGCGCGAGGATCCAGAGCACCAGCACGTCGGCGGTTCCTTCTCCGCGCAGAACGGACAGAACCCGTTGCGCCCGAGCCCGGTCGCCCGAGAGCGCCGCGTCGGTCAAGGCGAAGAGATCGAAGCGGGCGCTGTCGGCCAGATTGCCCAGCAGATCGTCCAATTCCAGCGGGCCAGGTGGATGGAGCAGACGCAGTTTCTCGATCTCCTGCGCCGCCGCCAGCAGATTGCCCTCGGCGCGTTCGGCCAACAAGGCGGCCACGCCCTGACCCGCTTGGAATCCGGCCGCCTGGAGCCGCTGCCCGAGCCAGGCTTCCAACTCGCGCTCCTTCAGGGGCCAAACCTGCACGACCCCCCCGATCGAGTCTACGGTCTTGGCCCACTGAGCCTGCGACTCCTTGCGGTCCATGTCGGGCGCGAGGATTAGCAGCAGATTGTCTGGACAGGGACGCTCGCAATAGGCGCGCACGGCCTCGCTGCCCTCCTTGCCGATCTTGCCGTTGCCGATCCGCAGCTCGATCAGCTTGCGGGCGGAGAAGAGCGACATGGCATCGGCCGCCGCCGCCAGCAAACCCCATTGGAAATGGGCATCGACGTCCAGGATCTCGCGCTCGTCGAAACCCTCGCGCCTCGCCTTCTCGCGCACCAGGCGCGCCGCCTCGCCGAACTGATAGGGTTCATCGCCACAGATCAGGTAAACCGGCGCCAGCCCGGATTTCAGATGACCGCCGAGTTGATTGAATCGGACCTGCATCAGCGCGGCGACCCATCGGACCTGTCGGGTTCGACCAACACCGCCCGCAGCCGCATCAGGATGCGGTCGGCCGCGTCGGTCGCGAAATCCTCGTAGATCATTTCCTGTTCGAGCTGCTTGCCGAGAACCTCGACATCCGGATTATCGAAGGTGCGGGTCAGATCCATGGTCTGTTCGGAGACCCGTCGCTGACCATCCGCGCCGATCGCATCGAAACGAACCAGATAATGCAGCTCGTAGGCCAAGGTCTTGCCGTTGGCGTCGACGGCGGCAACACGCGAGGCGCGGTTCTCGGACAGGAGGCGCAGGGTGAGCCTGGCCTCGGCGGGATTGGTCGTCAAAGCCACCCGGCTGCCCGCGAGCAGATCCCGAACGGCCTGTCCGACGGGCGAACCGCCCGCGGCCTGGATATGGATCGGGTGGTATCCGCTCGGGATCTCGACGCCGCCACGCAACCGAAAGCCGCAGCCGCTTTGCATCGACAGGGCCAGCGCGAGCAACGGAATCAGGACGAGACTCCGTCCCCCGGCCCCCGCCCAGCCGATGCCGTGCTGAATCGTGCCGCGCCTCATCATCAGACCACGATGTTGACAAGCTTGTTGGGCACCAGGATCACCTTACGTACCGACTTGTCGCCGATGAATTTGAGTACCTGCTCGTTGGCCAGCGCCGCCGCCTGGACCGCCTCGCGATCGGCGTTGGTGGGCACCTTGACGCTCCCGCGCACCTTGCCGTTGACCTGGACCACGTATTCGAGACTGTCCCGTCTTAGTGCCTCTTCATCGACGCTCGGCCAGGTCGCGCTCAGGATGTCCGCGCCAAAACCCAGTTCGCGCCACAGATGATGGGTGACATGCGGCGCGATAGGGGCGAGCAGACGCAGCACCAGGCCCACGCCCTCGCGCACCAGGCTCGCGCGGGCGGCCGATGGCTCCAGTCGATAGAGCGCATTGACGATGCTCATGCCACCGGAGACCACGGTGTTGAACTGCTGGCGCTCGTAGTCATAGAGCGCCTTCTTGAGCGCGGTATGAATCTCGCGCCGCGCGTCCTGGGCGGCCTCGTCCAGGACACCCGGCTCCGGGGCGGCCTGAATCGCCTCGGCCTCGCCAACCGCCAAGGCCCACAGCCGCTTGATAAAGCGAAAGGCGCCCTCGACACCCTCGTCGTTCCATTCCAGCGACTGATCCGGCGGCGAGGTGAACATGGTGTAGAGCCGCACCGTATCCGCGCCGTAACGCTCGGTGAGCGCCTGCGGGTCCACACCGTTGTTCTTCGACTTGGACATCTTCTCGATGCCGCCGAAGCTGACGGGCTGGCCGTCACTCGCAAGCCTGGCACCGATCACCTTGCCCTTGTCGTCGCGCTCGACCTCAACATCCGCCGGGTTGAACCACTGCTTGCGACCCTCGGCATCCTCGCGGTACCAGGTCTCGGCGATGACCATGCCCTGGGTCAGCAGATTCTTGAAGGGTTCATCGCAATCGACCAGACCCTCGTCGCGCATCAGCTTATGGAAGAAGCGCGCATAGAGCAGGTGCAGCACCGCATGCTCAATGCCGCCGACATACTGGTCGACCGGCAGCCAGTATTTGGCGCGCGCGTCGAGCATGGCGGTATCGCAGTCGGCCGAGCAATAGCGGGCGTAGTACCAGCTCGACTCGAAGAAGGTATCGAAGGTGTCGGTCTCGCGCGTTTCGCCGCCGCCGAGATCCGAGAAGGCCGGCATCTGCTTGAGCGGCGAGCCGGAGCCGTCGACGATCACGTCCTCGGGCAGACGCACCGGCAGCTCGGTCTCCGGCCGCACCCCGCCATCGGCCGTGCGGACGACCGGAATGGGACAACCCCAATAACGCTGGCGTGAGACGCCCCAGTCGCGCAGCCGGAAGTTGACGGTCTTGGAGCCCTTGCCATGCTCGGCCAGCCAAGAGGCGATGGCGTCGAAGGCATCGGCAGAGGTCAGGCCATCGAAGGGGCCGGAATTCAAGAGCACGCCCTTCTCGACATAGGCCGCAGCCTCGATCCCGCAGGCGCTGCCGTCCGCCGAGCGAATCACCGCCTGCTTCGGGATGCCGTAGCGCTCGGCGAACTCCCAATCGCGCTGATCGTGCGCGGGCACCGCCATGACCGCGCCCGTGCCATAGCCCATGAGCACGAAGTTGGCGGCGAAGACCGGCACGGGCTCGCCGGTGACCGGATGGATGGCGTCGATCCCAAGCGGATGGCCCTTCTTCTCCATGGTCTCGATCTCGGCCTCGGAGGTTCCGCCCTTGCGGCAGTCCTCGATGAAGGCCGCCAGCGCGGCGTTGCCCTCGGCGGCGCGGCGCGCGAGCGGATGCTCGGCGGCGACGGCGACATAGGTCACGCCCATAAGGGTATCGGGGCGCGTGGTGTAGATGCCGAGCACCTCGTCCGAGCCGGCAATGCCGAAGTCCATCGAGACGCCTTCCGAGCGGCCGATCCAGTTGCGCTGCATGATGCGCACCCGCTCCGGCCAACCGTCGAGGCCGTCGAGCGCGTCCAGCAGTTCCTGGGCGTAGTCGGTGATGCGCACCAGCCATTGCTCGATCTCGCGCTTCTCGACCGGCGCGCCCGAGCGCCAGCCCTTGCCGTCGATGACCTGCTCGTTCGCCAGCACGGTCTGATCGACGGGGTCCCAGTTGACCGTGGTCTTGGCGCGGTAGGCCAACCCCTTCTCGACCAGCCGGGTGAAGAGCCACTGCTCCCAGCGGTAGTAGTCGGCGTCGCAGGTCGCCAGCTCGCGGTCCCAGTCGTAGCCGAAGCCGAGTTGCTTCAACTGACCCTTCATGTAGGCGATGTTCGACTTGGTCCATTGCGACGGCGGGATGCCGTGCTGGATGGCCGCGTTCTCCGCCGGCAGACCGAAGGCGTCCCAGCCCATGGGCTGGAGCACGTTCTTGCCCAGCATCCGCTGATAGCGCGCGATCACGTCCCCAATGGTGTAGTTTCTGACATGCCCCATGTGCAGCCGACCCGAGGGGTAGGGAAACATGGACAGGCAGTAGAACTTCTCGCGGGCGGGATCCTCGACGGCCTTGAAGGATTGGTGCTCTTCCCAATAGTGCTGGGCCGCGGCCTCGATGGCGCGCGGATCGTAGTCGGTCTGCATGGATTTCGGTCGCGTGGCTGGGGATGGGTGGATGTCGATCGCGCAAGGATACCGCAGAGGCTTTTGCTATCCTAACCTCTGAACATTCAGCCGAGGGTGATTCGTCCATGGAAGCCATCGACTACGGCCGTCACTACCATCGGATCGATATCGAGCAGTTCCACCGCATGATCGAGGCCGGGGTTTTCCGCTCCGGGGATCGCGTGGAGTTGATCGAAGGGGAGATGCTCGATATGTCGCCGATCGGTTCGCCACACATCGGCCTGACGGCCGAGCTGAACATGATTTTCGCCGTGCGCCTGAGCGGCAAGGCCATCGTGACGGCCCAGGGCGCGGTGGTTCTGGACAAACGCAACGAGGTCTATCCGGATCTGCTGGTCCTCGCCCCGCGAGTCGACTACTACAAGCGGTCCAAGCCGCGCCCAAGCGACGTGCTTCTCTTGATCGAGGTCTCCGACTCAAGCCTCAAGCATGATCTGAAAACCAAGCTCCCGATTTACGCCCGTCACGGGGTTGCCCAGGTCTGGATCCTCGACATCCAGGGAAGCCGCGTCCATGTCTTCCGGGATCCCGACCCAACCAGCACCACCTATCGAGAGACCCAAGTCCTCACGGAGGGCGACTTGGCGATCGAGATCGCGGGCGTCACCATCGCGCTGGATGTCGCCAGCCTGTTTCGCGCCTGACAACTGACAACTGAAAGCCCCCGCAGCCCAACCGGAGCCCAGCATGAGCGAAGAACAGAAGCAGGAAACGACCGACAAACTGGTGCATGCCTACGAGCATATGCTCAAGCAGACCCACGAGGCGATCGAGAAGGCGCAGAAGGAGTCCGTGCCCAAGTTCCGCGAGATCCTGGACAAGACGCGCGAGAACATGGTGGAGCTGGGCGAGCTGACCCGCGAGGAGGCGGACAAGGTCTCCGACTACATCAAGCGCGACATCGAGGACGCCGCCAACTATATCGCCGAGACCGGACAGGACATCCGCGACTGGTGGCGGTTCGACCTGCAATTGGTCGAGAAGCGGATGATGGACATGTTCAAGCTGGTCGCGGATCAGACCAGCCTGCAACTCGCCCAATGGGCCGAGACCGCGCGCCAGATGAGTCTCTATCAGGCCGGCGAGATCACCGGCCCCGGCACCCTCGTCTGCGACCGCTGCGGAGCCGAGACCCATTTCGTCAAGGCCGGGCGCATCCCGCCCTGCGCCGACTGCGGTGGAACCAGCTTCCGTCGACGCACCGAGGAAACCGAGAAGAAGGGCTGAGAGGTTATGTAATTCCAAACCCGGCCCCGACTCGACCCGTGGATGGACCGAGCGTGCGCGATGTCCCCATCGTTCAGGCTCGGGACACCAACACCACGTCCTCGTAGAGATCCGCCAGCGTCAAGACGAAACGCCGATCACCGCAGACAAAGCTCAGTTCCCCGTCTGCTTCGAGAACCCGATGCCCCCAGACGCCGGATTCGTCGCGCTCGTAACATTCGACCCGTCGCGATGTCTGGCTGACCAGCAGGTAATAACGCAGGGCCTCCAGGGTACGATAGGCGATGAGCTTTTCTCGCCGATCGATACTCTCGGTCGAGGGCGACAGCACCTCGGCGATGAAGCAGGGCGCGGATTTGTAGAGCGAGGCGCCGTCCTCGGGGTCGCAGGTCAGGACCACATCGGGGTAATAGAAGGCGTCATGGGAGTCGACCCGCACCTTCATGTCGGTCATGAAGACCCCGCACGGCGTTCCGCGCGTGACCAAACGAATGTGAAAGAACAGATTCCCGGCAATGCGGTTATGAACCTCCCCCGCGCCCGCCATCGCGAACAACTCGCCCGCGACATACTCATGACGGATATCGCGCGACTGCTCGTCGAGCAGATAGTCCTCGGGATCGATGTACTGGATGGGAGCGGCAAGGGACATGGCATGATCCTCGTCTGAAAGGTCGCTGCGGCCTTGGTCATTATAGCGCCGCCTCCCGGAGCGACGCCTCCGGCCGGCCCCGCGGCGGGGCGCATCTGGTAATCCGACCCGCCCGCCCTTATAGTGCCGCCTTCGTGTCATGTCCCGTGGGAGAGACCGGCCAGCCGGCCGGCGCCGAAGGCGCAACACCGCCCGGAATCGCTCAGGCAGAAGGACCGCGGGGATAACGACCGACTCTGGAGAGTGGTGCCGGCCATCCGTGCCGCGCACCCACCGACGGGGCCGTCTGGCGTTCCAAGGATCTCCAGGCGCAAACTCTCAGGTCTAGGACAGAGGGGCGACATCGAGGGCCTTGCTCCTTCGATGTTGTCGCGTTGCCGCCGGTCGCCAGGCCGGCTCAACTCCTTAGGATAGACCCAGTGGAGAGTCGGATGGGATTGCGCACGCCCCTGTATTCCGAGCACGAGCGCCTCGGCGCCCGCCTCGTTCCCTTCGGCGGCTGGGACATGCCGCTGCACTACGGCTCCCAGATCGAGGAGCATCACGCCGTTCGACGCACCGCCGGCCTCTTCGATGTCTCGCACATGCGGCCCGTCGACATTTCCGGCCCCGGCGCCCAAGCCTTTCTGCGTCACCTCCTCGCCAACGATGTCGCCAGGCTCAAGACGCCAGGCAAGGCGCTCTATTCCTGCATGCTGAACAGTTCGGGCGGCGTGGTCGATGACCTCATCGTCTATGCGCGCGCTCCGGAGCGTTTTCGCATCGTGGTCAATGCCGGAACGGCGGACAAGGACATCGCCTGGATGCGCGAGCAGGGCGCGGGCTTCGAGGCCGCCATCCAGCCCCGTCACGACCTCGCGATGATCGCGGTGCAGGGGCCGGAGGCCAGACGTCGGGCCGCACCCTGGCTCCCGGACAATCTCCGCGACTCCGCCATGACCCTCGCGCCCTTCTTCGCCACCGAGGCGGACGACTGGTTCGTGGGTCGCACCGGCTACACTGGCGAGGACGGCTTCGAGATCATGCTGCCCGCCGACCGGGCCGCCGCGCTCTGGCGCTCGCTGGTGGACGCGGGCGTTCAGCCCTGCGGCCTAGGCGCGCGCGACACCCTGCGCCTGGAAGCCGGCATGAACCTCTACGGCCAGGACATGGACGAGACGGTCGGTCCGCTGGAGTCCGGGCTGGCCTGGACCCTCGCCGGGGAACCCGCCGAGCGCGATTTCATCGGGCGCGACGCCCTGCTCCGGCTCCGCGATGCCCCCGAGCGTCGTGACTTCGTCGGGCTCCTCCTGACCGGGCGCGGCATCCTCCGCGGCCATCAGAAGGTCTTGCGCGATGGCGAGGAGATCGGTGAAATCACCTCCGGGGGCTTCTCGCCAACCCTGGAGCGCTCGATCGCCCTGGCGCGGGTCGCTCCTGGCCTGGACGGGATCTGCGAGGTCGAGATTCGCGGCAAGCCCGTCTCGGCCAGGGTGGTCAAGCCCCCGTTCGTGCGTCACGGCCAGCCCTGTATCACGCTTGAAGACGCCTGACGCCCTGAATCCAAGAACATCGATCGAATCTATCCCCATGGATCCTGTACGGAGAGAACAATGAGCAACCTGCCCGCCGACCTCAGATACACCAAGACGCACGAGTGGGTGAAGGAAAATGGCGACGGCACCCTGACCATCGGCATCACCGATCACGCCCAGGAGGCGCTGGGTGACATCGTGTTCGTGGAGGTGCCCGAGAACGGGCGCCAGGTCGACGCCGACGAGGCCTGCGCGGTGGTGGAATCCGTCAAGGCGGCCTCGGACATCTACTCGCCGCTGGCCGGCGAGATCGTCGAGGGCAACGCCACCCTGACCGACACCCCGGACGCCATCAATACCAGCCCCTACGAGGAGGGCTGGATCTTCCGTCTCGTCCCCTCCGACATGGGCGCGCTGAACGGACTGCTGGATGCCGCCGCCTACCAGCAGGTCGTCGAGGAAGAAGACTGATCGTCCCACCCGGCCCGACCGACAATGGGTCCGTGACCCGGACCCTGGAAACCCCGATGCCCTTCATACCCCACACGCAAGACGACATCGCCGCCATGCTCGCGGCCATCGGCGTCCCCTCCATCGATGCGCTGTTCGACGAGATCCCGGCCGAGTTGCGGATCGGCGAGCTGGACGCCATCCCGCCCGGGATGTCCGAAATGGACATCAACCGTCTGATGCAGGCCCGCGCGCGCACCGACGGGCAGCCGCTCTGCTTCATCGGCGCCGGTGCCTATGACCATCACATCCCAGCCGCCGTCTGGCAGATCGCCACGCGCGGCGAGTTCTACAGCGCCTACACACCCTATCAGGCCGAGGCCAGCCAGGGCACGCTCCAGGTGCTCTACGAATTCCAGTCCATGATGACCGCGCTCACCGGGCTGGACGTCTCCAACGCCTCGCTCTACGACGGCGCCTCGGCGCTGGCCGAGGCGATCCTCATGGCGGTGCGCGCCAATCGCCAGACCAAGTCGGCCAAGGTGCTGGTCCCGCGCGCCCTGCACCCGGCCTATCGGCGCACGGTCCGGAGCATCGTCGAATCCCAGGGAATCGCACTGGTCGAGGTCGCCTTTGATCCCAAAGGCGGACAGACGCCGGTCGAGCAACTGGAAGCCGCCGATCGCGATGGCGAATACGCCGCCGTCGTCATCAACCAGCCCAACTTTTTCGGTGTGCTGGAGGACGTCGACGCCCTGACCGACTGGGCGCATGCCCACAAGGCGCTGGCCGTCGCCGTCGTCAACCCAATCGCCCTGGCCCTGCTTTCGCCCCCCGGCGACTGGGGCGCGAGCGGGGCCGATATCGCCTGCGGAGAGGCGCAACCCCTGGGCATGCCGCTCTGCTCGGGCGGTCCCTATGCCGGATTTCTCTGCTGCAAGGAGGCCTTCGTCCGCCAGCTCCCCGGCCGGATCGCGGGACGCACCCTGGACCTGGACGGCAAGCCCGGCTTCACGCTCACGCTCCAGGCCCGCGAGCAGCACATCCGGCGCGGCAAGGCGACCTCCAACATCTGCACCAATCAGGGCCTGCTGGTGACCGCCGCGACCATTCACATGGCGCTGCTGGGACCGGAGGGACTGGAACGGGTCGCGTCGGCCTCGCATGCCAATACAGGTCGACTCACCGCCATGTTGTGCGATCTGTCCGGCGTCGAACCCCTGTTCGATCGCCCCATTTTCCACGAGCAGGCGTTGCGTCTACCGGCCCCGGCGGCGGATTTGCTGCGCTCACTGGCGGCGCATAACATCCTGGGCGGTTTCGATTTGGGCGCGGACTATCCGGAACTGGATCCGGCCGTTCTGGTCTGCGCGACCGAGTTGCGCTCGGACGAGGAGATGCGCCGTTTCGCCGACACGCTGGGACGCATCCTGGCCACCCGGACCCAGGCGCCCTGTCCGGTGCGACCCAAAATGTAGGAGGCCGATGCTCGACAGGGAGTATCAAGACTGATTGATCGGACATCGCCCCGGGATCAGAATCCGACTCCCACATCAACCCAGGCAATCAAGGAAAAGGAAAGAGATGCCATTCAGCAATGTCGAGCAAATCACCCCCATCATGCAGGAAGTCCTGCGCGTCAGACCTCGGAAAATGCTGGACGTCGGCTGTGGACTCGGCCTCTACGGACTGCTCAGCCGGGTACAGCTCGACCTTTATTTCGACGAGTCCTTTTACACCAAGCTGTTTCGGAGCCATCGGTCGACGAAACGCTGGTCCGGGGTCAGGATCGATGCGATCGAGGGATTCGGAGACTATCTTGATTACATCCCCGATTGGGTCTACGACGACATCCGGATCGAGGACGCGCGAACGGCGCTTCCGACCATCGCCGACGGCCAGTACGATCTCTGCCTGGCGCTGGCGATCATCGAACACCTGAGCAAGGACGAGGGTTTGGCGTTCGTCAGCCATTTGAAACGCATCGGCCGGGTCGTGATCATCGCCGTCCCCAAGAACGTCGGCCCGCAGGAGGTTGCGGACAACCCCTTCGAGACGCATCGATCGAACTGGAGCCGGGAGGATTTCATCGGGCTTGGAGCCAAGCGATTCCTGCCGCACTCGGGGGCCTGGATCGCCGTATTCGATCCCTCGCTCCCCGCCGACCAGGAGACGCCCGAACCAAGCGCGATAACCAGCCTGCAACCCCAACTCGCGCGGATGGAACAGAAACTCGACGCCACGCTGACGGAACAGACGCGGATTCTCCAGGCTCTGAGCCTTCGCGGCCGGGTTGCCAGTTTATGGAACCGGATGTCTCGAACGCGCCTAAATCCTGGCTGAAACCATCACCCACACGCCCCACAACCCAGACGGAGACCACCCATGGCTCAAACCGCACTGCAAGGCCACCCAGTCGCCCTCAGCGGCCACCTCCCCGCCGTAGGAAGCACCGCGCCCGATTTCCAGCTCGTCGACAAAGATCTCGCCGACAAGACGCTTGGCGATTTCGCCGGCAAGAAGAAGTTGCTCAATATCGTGCCGAGCCTGGACACCCCGGTCTGCGCGACCTCGACCAAGAAATTCAACGAGGCCATGGCCGGCAAGTCCGACGCCGTCGCCCTGGTCATCTCGGCCGATCTGCCCTTCGCCATGGGTCGCTTCTGCGGTGCCGAGGGCATCGAGAACGTTGTCGGCCTCTCCATGATGCGCTCACGTCATTTCGCCAAGGACTACGGCGTGCTGATCGAGGATGGCCCGCTGGCCGGCATCACCGCGCGCGCGGTCGTGGTTCTGGATGCCGACAACACGGTGCTTTACACCCAACTGGTGCCGGAGATCACCCAGGAACCGGATTACGATGCCGCGCTGGCCGCGCTCTGAATCAGCTTAGATTAGCCTGCTCAAACCCAATGCACCTGCCTTAGAAACCACTGGGTTGCCAACAATGGCAACCCAGTTTTTTAATCTCAGAAGCCAAACCAGAAAACGGACGCAACGATGTGTCAAAAGCTAATAATGAGTGGACTCATCGCAGTCTTCACAGCCTGGTTTCCACAGCCCTCTACCGCAGTCACGCAGTTCGATCTGCAAGTCTGCGAGGCATATGCCAATTCGGAGGAGATTATTGAGTGCTTCGCAGAATTAATTATTGGCACAGACTGCGAAGGGAAAGCTGCTTCTGAGGCACTCGCCTGCTATCGGAACAATATCAAGGCGCAAATTACCGCGCAAGAAGCAACAAACTCAACAGTTGCCGATGCGGCTACAGCCTCCGAGTCGAAAGCGAATTCAGTCATTGTTGAAACTAATACAGTTACCGAAACTTCATCTGCGAGCAAGCTTGATAACCAGGGCGATCGAACTGCAATCAGGTTTGCAGGCGGGTTAATAGCTTTCTTTGGACTCTGGGTGGTGGCAGCCTTTCTTGGGTTTCGCAACCAACTCGGACCAATTCTTTCGGTGGGAGGCAGCTTTCTTATATCAGTGCTGGGACTAAGCGTGATCCTATTTTCTGTTTCCCCAGAAAAACAAAAACCATTTGGTGAGATCCATGCGCTCGAACTCTGTCAATTCGCGATCAGGCAGATGGCGCGTGATCCCGAAACGGCCAAGATTCCACCCGTGCGCAATTTCGGACGCGGCGGGGAATTTTATTTTGCTTGGGGCGCTTCGACTAAATTCGTCAGGATGAAGAATGGTCTGGGGCTGGAAGTGCCCGCTTCTGCTTCTTGCATCGTTGACGGCGCTAACCATCAGATCACCAGCCTAACCATCAACGGCAAGAGCGTACCCACTAAGTGACCTGACAAAAGGTATGAAGCAGGCAAAATCGTCATCAGCTTATAACGCACTTTCCCCCGGTTCACTGCCGAACGCAGATCGAATCTGACCAATGTGATGCGCTTTTGTAATAACATTTTTCTGATTGGACAAATCTCATCGCCATGCTGATCCAAGACCAATCCCGAACCGGCCGCCGCGCCACCGCCCAGGCCCCGCTGCATCCGCCCGAGGCGACCGACATCCCCGAGGGGCTGCGGCGACGCACGCGCCCCGCCCTGCCGGAGGTCTCGGAGATGCAGGCGGTGCGTCATTACACCCGGCTGTCGCAAAAAAACTTCTCGATCGACACCCATTTCTACCCCCTCGGCTCCTGCACCATGAAGTACAACCCGAGGGCCTGTAACAGCCTGGCGATGCTGCCCGGCTTCCTGGCGCGTCATCCGCTCGCGCCGGAGACCCACGGCCAGGGACTCATGGCCTGTCTTTTCGACCTGCAAGAGATACTCAAGGCGGTCACGGGCATGCACGCGGTCTCGCTCGCTCCCTCGGCCGGGGCACAGGGCGAATTCGCGGGCGTCGCCATGATCCGCGCCTACCACCGCGCGCGCGGCGATCTGGCGCGCACCGAGATCCTGGTTCCGGACGCCGCGCACGGCACCAATCCGGCCTCGGCCGTGATGTGCGGCTTCAAGGTCCGCGAGATTCCGACCGGCCCTGACGGCGATGTCGATCTCGCGGCCCTGCGCGCCGCCGTGGGTCCACAAACCGCCGGCATCATGCTCACCAATCCCAGCACGGTCGGCGTCTTCGATCGCAACATCCAGGCGATCGCGCGCGCGGTCCACGAGGCCGGCGGTCTGCTCTATTACGACGGCGCCAATCTCAACGCCATCCTCGGCAAGGTCCGGCCGGGCGACATGGGTTTCGACGTCATCCACATGAATCTGCACAAGACCTTCTCCACGCCCCACGGCGGCGGCGGTCCGGGCGCGGGTCCAGTGGGCGTTTCCAAGCGCTTGGAGCCCTATCTCCCGGTGCCTCTGATCAGTTTCGATGGTGACGAATACCAGTGGCTGGCTGAAGCGGAACGCCCGGAGAGCATCGGCCGACTCACCGCCTTCGGCGGCAACATGGGCATCCTGCTGCGCGCCTATGTCTATGCCCGGATGCTCGGACGCGAGGGCATGGGCCGGGTGGCGGATTTCGCCACGCTCAATGCCAACTATCTGATGGCCCGACTGCGGGAGGCCGGCTTCGAGGCCGCCTACCCGGAGCGCCGCGCCAGCCACGAGTTCATCGTCACACTCAAGCGCGAGGCCAGGGAACTGGGTGTCAACGCCATGGACTTCGCCAAGCGCCTGCTGGATTACGGCTATCACGCCCCGACCACCTACTTTCCGCTGCTGGTGCCGGAGTGCCTCCTGATCGAGCCCACCGAGACCGAGAGCAAGGAAGACCTCGACGGCTTCGTTGAGGCCATGATCGCCATCCGCCGCGAGGCGCATGAGGAGCCGGACAAGGTCAGGGACGCGCCCCACACCATGCCAGTGCGCCGGCTCGACGACGTGCGCGCCGCGCGTCAGTTAGACCTGGCGTGGAAACCCGCCGGGATCGAGAACACCCATGGCCAATAATAACGTCAGGGGATGGGGCCGCGTGGTCCGCGCCTTCGGTTACTCGATGAAAGGCTTCAAGGCCTGCTTCGAGCTGGAGGAGGCCTTCCGGCAAGAGGTGTTTCTGCTCATCCCCCTGGTTCCCCTGGGCCTGTGGCTGGGCGAAACCCCGGTGGAGCGCGCCATGCTGGTCGGCAGTCTCCTGATGGTACCCATCGTGGAACTGCTCAACTCCGCCATCGAGGCCAACGTCGACCGCATTGGCCTAGAGCGGCACGAATTATCGGGCCGCGCCAAGGACATCGCCTCCGCCGCCGTCTTCTCCAGCATCGCCTTCTGTATCCTGATCTGGGCCTTGATCCTGATCCCCAAATGGCTTTGATGCTCCGCGACGCGCCCCTGACGGTCAGCGGCCGAACGACGCTTGATCTCGCCACGGGCCGGGCTTAGTGTGCGGGCAGGATCGAACTCAAGAGAACCCGGGCCATGCGCAACGCGAAACAGGCAGTGGCCGAACTGCTGCGACGACTCCCCGACGACTGCACACTGGAAGACATCCAGTATCAGCTCTACCTCATGGAGAAGGTCGGCCACGGACGCGATGACATTGCCCAGGGCCGCGCCTATCTCAACGCCGAAGCCAAGCAGCGGCTGGATCGATGGCTGGAGAGCTGATCTGGTCGCGCGCCGCGCTCGACGACATCGAGGCCATCGCGACCTTGGTCGCACGCGACTCCCGCATCCACGCCAAACGACTGGTCGAACGGATCTTCCAGGACAGCGAACAGTTGCGCGCCCGCTCCGCGGGCGACCAGCCATCGCCAGAATTCGATCGGCACGGCGTCCGGGGACATGGCATTCAAGGATTCCGCGTCCTCTACGAACGTCAGGGCGAGGATATTCATCTGCTCGCGGTAGTCCATGACGGGCGACCCCGTGACGATCAGGAGACGCCGGAACCTCATTCCGCTTAATACGGAATGAGGAGCTAGCGGCCTCGTCGCTGCCGCAACGCCTCGTAGAGACAAACGCCGGCGGCGACCGAGACGTTCAGGCTCTCGACCTGACCACGCATCGGCAGTCGAACCAGGCGATCGCAACGCTCGCGCGTCAGACGCCGCAGTCCGCCGCCCTCGCTGCCCATGACCAGCCCGAGCGGGCCGGTCAGATCGGCGGCGTAGACTTCATCGGTGGCCTCGCCAGCCGTGCCGATCAGCCAGATCCCGCGCTCCTTGAGGCTGTCCATGACGCGGGCCAGATTGGTGACCTGAAAATAGGGCAGGGTCTCGGCGGCGCCGCTCGCGACCTTGCAGACCACGGGGGTCAGGCCGACGGCGTTATCCTTGGGCGCGATCACGGCCTGGGCGCCGGCGGCCTCGGCGGTCCGCAGACAGGCACCGAGATTGTGCGGATCCTGCACCTCGTCGAGCAAAAGAAGGAACGGCGGCGCTTCCAGGACGTCCAGCAGTCGCTTCAGCTCCGGCTCGGCGCGGGCCGCCGGAATCCTCACCCAAGCCAGGGCGCCCTGATGATTGGCCCCAGCGGCGGCCCGATCCAGTTCATCCCGATCCACCTGGAGCCGCCGGATACCGGCGCCCCGCGTCAATTCGGCCAGCTCGGCCAAACGACGGTCGCGTCGGCCACGCTCCAGCCAGACCGCGTCCACCCCTTCCGGACCATGCTTGAGCGCCGCGCGGACGCTGTGAATCCCGAAGACCGGGGCGAGATCCTCCTTCATCTCAGCCCTGCGTGTCGGAACCCGGAGTGGAACGCCGACGCCTGGACCTGGAACGCGGCTTCTTGGTCCCTGCTGGCTTGGCATCGGCCGGTTTGACATCGGCTGGCTTGTTGGGCTCGGCCGGCTTGCGGCCCTGGGCCGGCTTGTTAGGCTGGGCCGTTTTTTGGCCTTGGGCCGGCCTGGCCTTGGCTGGCTTCGACCCCGCCGACTCCTGTGGCCGCCGATCGCCGGACCGGCCCTTCGGCGGACCACTCTTGGCGGCGGGTTCGGCCAATACGAAGTCGATCTTGCGATCGTCCAGATTGACCGCGGCCACCTGGATCTTCAACCGATCGCCCAGCCGATAGACGGTGCCCGTGCGCTCGCCATGCAGACGATGTCCGATGGGGTCGAAGTGGTAGAAGTCATTGTCCAGCGCCGTGATATGCACCAGGCCATCCACGTAGATCTCGTCGAGCTCGACGAAGATGCCGAAGGAGTTGACGCTGGTGATGGTGCCCTCGAACTTCTCGCCCAGCTTGTCCTGCATGAACTCGCACTTGAGCCAATCCTCGGCGTCGCGGGTCGCCTCGTCGGCGCGCCGCTCGGTGCCGGAGCACTGCTCGGCCATCTGTTGCAGATCGATCTTGGAATAGTCCAGATCCGCCGAGGTGCCGCCCGCGAGCAGATGCTTGATGATCCGATGGACCATGAGATCCGGATAGCGGCGGATGGGCGAGGTGAAGTGGGTATAGGCGTCGAACGCCAGCCCGAAGTGTCCGGCGTTGTCGGAGCTGTACATGGCCTGCTGCATGGAACGCAGGAGCACCGCCTGGATCAGGCGCCGATCCGGACGATCCTTGACCTGGCGCAGCAGCTCGGCGTAATCGGCGGCCGTGGGCTTGGGTCCGCCCGGCAGCTTCAGGGCCAACTGGCCGAGGAACTCGCGCAGATCGGTCAGCTTCTCCTCGCTCGGCGTCTCATGGATGCGATAGACCGCCGGGATGCGCTTGCGCTGGAAGTGACGGGCCGCCGCCACGTTGGCGGCCAGCATGCATTCCTCGATGAGCTTGTGGGCATCGTTGCGCACCAGCGGCACGACCGCCTGGATGCGACCCAGATCGTTGAATTCGAACTTGGTCTCGGTGGTGTCGAAATCGATGGCGCCACGCTCGGCCCGCGCGGCATGAAGCACCTGGAAGAGCTGATAAAGCTCGTGCAGATGCGGCAGCACCTCCGCGAACTCGGCGCAGAGATCGCCGTCGCCATCCACCACCATGGCCGCGACCTGATCGTAGGTCAGCCGGGCCTGGGAGCGCATCACGGCCTCGAAGAAGCGGGTGCGCGTGACCTTGCCTTCCTGGTTGATGTAGAGCTCGGCGGTCATGCAGAGCCGGTCCACATGGGGATTCAGCGAACAGAGCCCGTTGGAGAGGATCTCCGGCAGCATGGGAATGACCCGATCCGGGAAATAGACCGAGTTGCCGCGCGACTGCGCCTCCCGATCCAGCGCGGTTCCGGGACGGACATAGCTGGACACATCGGCGATCGAGACCAGGAGCTTCCAACCCTTGGGCTTGCGCTCGCAATAGACGGCGTCGTCGAAGTCCCGCGCGTCGGCCCCATCGATGGTCACCAGCGGCAGGGCGCGCAGATCAAAGCGCCCGACCTTGGCCTCCTCCGGCACCTCGGCCCGCAGCCCGGCGATTTCCTCCTCGACCTCCGCCGGCCAGGCCACCGGCAGGTCATGGGTGCGGATCGCGATATCCGTCTCCATGCCCGGCCCCATGTGACTGCCGAGCACCTCCGCGATGCGCCCGATGGGTTGGGTGCGTTTAGTGGGCTGATCGGTGATCTCGGCGACCACGATCTGCCCCTGCTCGGCACCCGCGATGCGGTCGCTCGGAATGATGATGTCGTGCGTCAGACGCTTGTTGTCCGGCATCACGAAGCCGACGCCGCTTTCCTTGTAGAGACGACCCACCACGGTCCGGGTGTTGCGCTCCAGAATCTCGACCACCGCCCCTTCCAGCCGTCCCCGCCGGTCGAGACCGCTCACCCGCACCACGACCCGATCGCCATGGAACAGCGCGCGCATCTCCTTGGGATAGAGATAAAGATCGTCGCCGCCCTCGTCGGGCCTCACGAAACCGAAACCGTCCGGGTGACCGATGACCCGCCCGGCGATCAGGTCGCGCTTGTTGACCGGACAGAAGGCCTGGTTGCGATTGCGGACCAATTGCCCATCCCGGACCATGGCGCCGAGCCGACGCTCAAGCGCGACCAGATCCTCCTCGTCGACCAGAGACAGCGCCGCCACCACCTCCTCGAACGACAGGGGCGCGCCGTGATTGGCCAGGGTCTCAAGGATGAATTCCCGGCTCGGAATGGGGTTGGCGTATTTCTTCGCCTCGCGTTGGCGATGGGGATCCGCGCTCTTGGCTACCGTGGGTTGTCGACGTCTTGTCACTTGAACTCATCGTTGTTCTATAAAGTTCCAAGTGTAGCGTTGACAAGCCAGCGCTGTCTCACTAATATTCGCGCTCCACCGGGGACGGATCGCTAAAGCAAGCGTTCCCGGTGACTGCCGAGGTGGCGGAATTGGTAGACGCGCATGGTTCAGGTCCATGTGAGCGAAAGCTCGTGGAGGTTCGAGTCCTCTCCTCGGCACCAAACACGCCCTCGTCCCACGAAGACGAGAACAAAAAAGACGCCGCATGAAAATGCGGCGTCTTTTTTTGTGCGTGTTCACCAGGCAGAACGCCCGGCGAACAGCGAACTCTCGCCAGGCGCGACCCGCGCCCGCCTTCACACGACGGCACTTCAACGACGATCGGTATCACCGTCCCGAGAGCCACCCATCGAACCTCCGGGGACGGACTCGGCGATCCAGGGCGATCGCCCCGGAATCGCCCCGCGCGCGTCTCAAGCCGCGGGATCCCGATGACGACGTACCCGGCCCCTCCTTCTCAGTCGAGACAGAGTCCAGACCGGACCCGAAACGGCATAGGTCAAGGCCAGCAGGAACAGCACCAGCGGCGGATAGATGTAAACGACGGCGAAGCCCAGCATCACCGCGACCGCCAGGAGAAAGGGTACCCGCCCCTGCAGGTTGAGCTGCTTGAAGCTCAGATAGCGAAAATTGCTCACCATCAGGAGTCCGGCGCCGGCCGTCAGGAAGGCGGCCAGCCAGGACACATTGGCCCCGTCGATGCCCAGGTCGTTCGCGGTCCAGATCCCGGTGGCGATGATGGCCGCCGCCGCTGGGCTCGCGAGACCCTGAAAATAGCGTTTGTCGGCAATGCCGATCTGGGTGTTGAATCGAGCCAGACGCAGGGCGGCGGCGGCGGTGTAGACGAAGGCCGCCAGCCAACCGACCTTGCCCAGCCCGCCCAAGGCCCAATGGTAGGCGACCAGGGCCGGAGCGACACCAAAGGCGACCATGTCCGAAAGGCTGTCATACTCGGCGCCAAAGGCGCTCTGGGTGTTGGTGATCCGGGCGATCCGTCCGTCGAAGCCATCCAGGACCATGGCGGCCAGGATCCCGAGCGCGGCGGCCTCGAAACGCCCCTGCGTGGCGGACAGCACGGCGTAGAAGCCCGCGAAGAGGGCCGCGGTCGTGAAGAGGTTGGGCAGCAGATAAATGCCGCGTCGTATTTTGCGGGGAGGAAGGGTTTCGTCCATAGTGATGCGTATCGGTTATCGATGGAACTGGCGGGCCAGTGTATCGCCGCGCCCCTCGGGTGCCGAAGACAAATCGCCCAAGCCAGGCACGCCATATCGACAGCGAGCGTCAATACCGTCCACCCTCGGGAGGTGACATGACAGTGCAGCAAGCCAAGCCGCCATTGCCCAGCGACGACAAGCGCTGGAAGCTCGTCAACGCCACGATGCGCCGTAACGGCTACACGGGCCACGCCCTGATCGAAACTTTGCACAGCGTGCAGGATGCGTTCGGCTTTCTCGACGAGACCTCGCTGCGGTTCGTCGCCGCCTCGCTCGACCTGCCCTTGAGTAAGGTCTTCGGCGTCGCGACCTTCTACCACATCTTCATGCTCAAGCCGAAGGGGCGTCATGCCTGCGTGGTCTGCACCGGCACCGCCTGCTATATCAAGGGGGCTGGAGCGCTGTTGGAAGGAATCCAGGAGCGCTACGGCGTCAATCCCGGCGATACGACCGAGGACGACCGACTGTCCGTGCTGACGGCGCGCTGCGTCGGCGCCTGCGGACTGGCGCCCGCCGTCGTGCTGGATGGCGAGGTGATCGGCAAGCAGGTGAAGGACACCCTGGTCGCCACGCTAGAGGAGCTGAACTGACATGCACTTGGAAGATCTGGCCGAGAAGGCCGCCGAATACCGCGCCGAGGAGGCGCATGTCGAGCACGAGGTGCGGGTGTGCGTGGCGGCGAGCTGCCAGTCCTCCGGCTCGCTGCCAGTCCTGGAGGCGCTCACCAAGGCCTGCGGAGACGGAGGCGGCACCTGCAAGGTCAAGGGTGTCGGCTGCATGGGGCTGTGCTCCGCCGGCCCGCTGGTCGCGGTGGCCAAGCGGGACAGCGATCTCGCCGATTCCCTGGTCTATCGCGACGTGACCGCCGCCGACGCACCCGAGATCATGGCCAGTGTGCGGGGCGCTCCGGTCGAACGTCTGCGCTGTCCGACCGACCAGCCCTTTTTCGCCCGCCAGCAGCGGATCGTCCTGGAAAACTCCGGGATCATCGACCCGGACAGCTTCAAGGGCTACGTGGCAGTCGGCGGCTACGCGGCCCTGGTCCAGGCCCTGAGCGAGATGACGCCGGGCGATGTGCTGCGCGAGATAACCACGAGCGGACTGCGCGGACGCGGCGGCGGCGGCTATCCGACCGGCCTCAAGTGGTCGACCATCGCCAAGATGCCGGCCGGTCAGAAATACGTGATCTGCAATGCCGACGAGGGCGATCCGGGCGCCTTCATGGACCGCGCCGTGCTGGAGTCCGACCCGCATCGAATCCTTGAGGGCATGGCGATCGCGGCCTACGCGGTGGGAGCGAACAAGGGCTATGTCTACGTCCGCGCGGAGTATCCGCTCGCCGTGGAACGGCTCCAGACCGCGATCCGCAAGGCGAAACGGGCCGGCTTCCTGGGCAGCAAGGTCGCGGATACCCAGTTCGCTTTCGAGATCGAGATCCGACTGGGTGCCGGCGCCTTCGTCTGCGGCGAGGAGACCGCCCTCATGGCCTCCATCGAGGGTCTGCGCGGTCAGCCGCGCCCGCGCCCGCCCTACCCCGCCGAGTCCGGACTCTGGGGCTGTCCGACCCTGATCAACAACGTCGAGACCTTCGCCAACATCGCCCCCATCATCCGCGAGGGCGGCGACTGGTTCGCCTCCATCGGCACCGAGCGATCGAAAGGGACAAAGGTCTTCGCCCTGGCCGGAAAGATCGAGAACACCGGGCTGATCGAGGTGCCCATGGGCACTAAATTGCGCGACATCATCGAGGTCATTGGCGGTGGCATCCCCGATGGGCGCGCCTTCAAGGCGGTCCAGACCGGCGGCCCCTCCGGCGGCTGCATCCCGGAGGCCCATCTGGATATTCCAGTGGATTACGACAGCCTCAAGACGCTCGGCACCATGATGGGCTCCGGCGGCATGATCGTGATGGACGACAGCTCCTGCATGGTCGACGTCGCGCGCTATTTCATGGAGTTCTGCATGACCGAGTCGTGCGGCAAGTGCATCCCCTGCCGTGCCGGGACGCAGCAGATGCATGGACTCCTGGACAAGATCACCAGGTCGCAGGGCACCCAGGCGGATCTGACCCTGCTGGAGGAACTCTGCGAGGTGGTTCAGGCCACCAGCCTCTGCGGACTGGGCCAGACGGCGCCGAATCCGGTCTTGAGCACCCTGAGATATTTTCGTGACGAGTACGAACAGAAGCTTGGCGACGGCTAACGGCTAACGCCATGCGGGAGCCAGGACTCACGAAGGATCTGATCGCCCAATCCCGTGTCATCGCCAAGGGACAACGCATCCGCGATCTCCCACGGCTGCTCTCGACCTATGGAGGACAAGCCTCGCAATGGGCGAAGAAGAGCAGCCCAATCCTCGAGATCGCGGGTGAGGACCATGAGTACCATTGGTACGAACACCACGGCATTGGACGCTTCGAGATCAAGCTGAAGAGACTGCCCAAATGATCGTCAAACTGAGCGCGCCCAATTCCGACTATCCCGACTTAACCTCGGGACAGGCCTATTGTGTGATTGGCATCGAAGCAGACGACTACCGAATCCTTAACGACCTGGGCAAACCCTATCTCTACCCCGCGAGCCTTTTTACCCTTCTCGATGACAGGGAGCCCGTCGACTGGGTCAGTTCGGTCGGCCCAGAGGGGGAGCGCTACGCCTATCCTTCCGCGCTCAACGAGCCTGGTTTCTTCGAGGACTTCTTCGACGGGGCAGGAACATCGGTGGCGGCCTTCTGGCAAAGCGTCAATCAACAGTTGTCTCGCGCGGCTTGAATGCCTGTCATGACTCGACCTCGATTTCCCGATCCCGACGTTCGACTGGCACTGACGGCATAACGACGATTCCACGGAGCCACCATGCCCCCACCCCCAACACAACCGAATGTCCGCGTCGTCACCCTCAGGATCGACGACCGGGATCTCTCCGCCCGCGAGGACGAGACCATCATCGAGGTCTGCCGGGAGAACAAGATCCCCATCCCCAGCCTCTGTCACCTGGACGGACTCACGATCTGGGGCGGCTGCCGACTCTGCATGGTCGAGGTGGCCGGGCAGAACCGACTGCTCGCGGCCTGTTCGACCCGGGTCGCCGAGGGGATGCGCATCCAGACCAACACCGAAAAGCTGCAACGCTATCGCCGCACCATCATCGAGCTGCTCTTCGCCGAGCGCAATCATGTCTGCTCGGTCTGCGTCTCCAATGGCCATTGCGAACTGCAATGGCTCGCGCAGCGCTGCGGCGTCGACCATGTGCGAGTGCCTTATCGACAGGTTCCCTATCCGGTGGACAGCTCGCACGAGATGTTCCGGGTGGATCACAATCGCTGCATCCTCTGCACCCGCTGCGTGAGGGTCTGCGACGAGATCGAGGGCGCCCACACCTGGGATGTCATGGGGCGCGGCAGCGACTGCCGGGTCATCACCGACCTGGCCACCCCCTGGGGCGAGAGCGAATCCTGCACGAGTTGCGGCAAGTGCGTGCAGGTCTGCCCAACGGGCGCGCTGGTCAAGCAGGGCACGTCCGTGGGCGAAATGGTCAAGGACCAGCACTTCCTGCCGATCCTCGCGCGCCGGAGACACGCACCATGAGCACACCGACTCGGATCACGGTCGCCACCACCTGGCTGGACGGCTGTTCGGGATGTCACATGTCCTTTCTGGACATGGACGAACGTCTGATCGAACTGGCCCGGAAGATCGACATCGTCTACAGCCCGCTGGTGGATTCCAAGGAGTTGCCGGAGACCGTGGACGTGGGCCTCCTGGAGGGGTCCATCAGCTCCGTCGACGACCTGGAGAAGGCCCGCGCCTTCCGGCGGCACTGCAAGATCCTCATCAGCCTCGGCGACTGCGCGGTCAACGGCAACGTCCCCGCCATGCGCAATTATTTCAAGCTGGACGACGTGATGGATCGTTCCTATCGCGAAAACGTCACCCTGCAACCCCAGATCCCGACCCGCGGGGTTCCGGCCCTGCTCACCACCGTCAAACCCATCCACGGCGAGGTCGCGGTCGACATCTTCGTGCCGGGCTGTCCGCCCAGCGCGGATGCCATCTGGTATGTGCTCAACGAGTTGATCGAGGGTCGCGTACCGGATCCGAGTTCGGTCACGCGTTTTGGCGCCTAGGCCCAAACAGTGAAACAGGTTCTCAACTCCAAGAAGGCTGGCGGATGAAAGATACAGACGACACCGATAGCGGCATCATCGTGACCCTCCTCGATCGGATGCGCACCCAGCGCCTGCCGCGCGCCCTCGACATCAAGGCCAAGGTCGATCGCGGCGAGCGACTCGACTCCTTCGACATGCAGTTCCTACAGGAGGTTTTCGAGGACTCCTCGGCCTTGCAGCCCAAGTGGGAGCAGCACCCCGAGCTGAACGGGATCATCGGCTCCATCATTCATCTCTATTACGAGATCACCACCAAGGCGCTGGAGAACGAGGAGCAGGGAGCACCGCTCTAACGTCTCGATGTTGGCGCGCTCCGATCAGGTAGCCGTCCTTGCCGGCGGATCGGCGCCGGTCACCGGACCGCTGACCCGATCCTTATCCGGCACGCTCCACCGCCACTTAGAGGGGATTGAATCCATGAGCCGCACGATCACCATCGAACCCGTCACCCGCATCGAGGGCCACGCCCGCATCACCCTGCAACTCGGCGACGGGGGCGAAGTCGAGGACGCGCGCTTTCATCTCACGCAGTTTCGCGGCTTCGAGAAGTTCTGCGAGGGTCGCCCCTACCGCGAGATGCCGGCCCTGACCGCGCGCACCTGCGGCATTTGCCCGGTCAGCCATCTGCTGGCCTCCAACAAGGCGTGCGACCACCTGCTGTCGGTCACGATCCCGCCGACCGGCGAACACCTGCGCCGGATCATGAATCTCGCCCAGATCACCCAGTCGCACGCGCTCTCCTTCTTCCATCTGTCCTCGCCGGATCTGCTGCTGGGATGGGACTCGGACCCGATCTCGCGCAACATCTTCGGGGTCATGCGTCAGGATCCGGCCCTGGCCCGCGACGGCATCCGTCTGCGTCAGATCGGCCAGAGCATCATCGAAACGCTCGGCGGCAAGAAGATCCATCCCACTTGGGTCGTGCCCGGTGGCGTCAACGAACCCCTGACGCTCGAAAAGCGCGACGCCATGCTCAAGCTGCTCCCCGAGGGATTGGAGATCGCCAAACGGACCTACGACTTCTTCAAGACCCTGGTGCCCAAGTTCAAGGACGAGGCGACGCACTTCGGCCGTCTGCCGACCATGTTCCTGAGCCTGGTCACGCCTCAGGGCAATCTGGAACACTATGACGGTCTGCTGCGCATCAAGGACGCCAAGGGCCGCATCGTCGAGGACATGGTGCCACCCGAGGACTATGAGCGGGTGATCGGCGAGGCGGTCGAGGACTTCAGCTACATGAAGTTCCCCTACTACAAGCCCCAGGGCTATCCCAAGGGCATCTATCGGGTCGGTCCCCTGGCCCGGCTCAACAACGCCCAAGCCTGTGGCACGCCCTATGCCGACGTGGCCCTGGCCGAGTTCCACATGCTCCAGGAATCAGGCCCCATCGCCAGCAGCTTCCACTATCACTATGCGCGACTGGTCGAGATCATCTACGCGCTGGAGATGATGGAGCGTCTGCTCAAGGATCCGACGATCCTCGACAGCCGTGTCCGAGCCCGCGCCCGCAGCAACCGCGCCGAGGGTATCGGCGTCTCCGAGGCGCCGCGCGGCACGCTCATCCATCACTACCGCATCGACGACGACGGACTCATCACCTGGGTCAACCTGATCATCGCCACCGGACACAACAATCTGGCCATGAACCAGTCCATCCGCCAGGTCGCGGACGCCTATGTCGACGGCAACAACCTTCAGGAAGGCATGCTCAACCGGGTCGAGGCGGTGATCCGCTGCTTCGATCCCTGTCTGTCCTGCGCCTCGCACGCCTTCGGCCAGATGCCGCTGCGCATCGAACTCAAGGACGCCTCCGGGCGTGTCGTCGACAGCCTCGAGCGCGGCTAGGAACGACGATCTTGAAGACGCTCATCATCGGGTACGGCAGCCCCATCCGGGGGGACGACGCCCTTGGACCGCTCGCCGCCGATCGCCTGGAAAACCGGAGCCTCCCCACCGGGGTCGAGGTCATCTCGCGGCACATCCTCACCGCCGAGCTGGTCGCGGACATCGCGGACAAGGATCGGGTGATCTTTCTGGACGCCGCCGCGGACTCCGCGCCCGGCACGGTCCGCTGTCGTCGTCTCGAACCCGACGCGCGGGCCGTCTCGACCATGGCCCACTTCCTCGATCCACGCGAGCTGTTGGCCTGGTGCGAGACACTCTACGGACGCGTCCCCGAGACCTGTCTGGTCACCGCCGCCGGCGACTCCTTCGACTACGACAATTACCGGCTGACGCCCATCGCCGAGGCCGCGCTGGACCGGATGCTGGACTGGGTCGACCGACTCATGACCCAGGAGGGCTGGACCGCCCTGTCCGCCGACGGTCACCCCTAACCAGAGCGGCCCGGAACCCGCGCCAGGTTTCATCCATCCGACGACGCTGGCTTCCGGTCGGCCTCCCCGCCCGGAATCTATCGGGGTCACATCAGATCAACAGCCGGATTCGTAGGATGGACAGAGCGAGAGCGATGCCCATCCTGTACGCTCCGAGGCCGAAGAGACAAGGATCAGATCAACAGCCAGGACGCGATCAACAGCACCAAGGCCGCCATGACTCCGGCGATGACATCGTCCAGCATGATGCCGAGCCCGCCTTCCATCCGCTGATCCACCACGCGGATCGGCCAGGGTTTCCAGATATCGAAGAGCCGAAAAGCCAGGAATCCGACGAGGATCCAGAGCCAGCCGGGTGGCGCGGCGAGCATGGTGATGAGGAAGCCGACGAATTCGTCCCAGACGATGGCGGATGGATCCTTGCCGCCGATATCGCGGGCGACGCTCCCGCAGATCCAGATCCCCGCCACCGTGAACACCAGCACCAAACCGACATAGAGCATCCAGTGCAGCGGGCTCATCAGCAGATAGAGCGGGATGGCGGCGAGCGTGCCGACCGTGCCGGGGGCCTTGGGCGAGAGCCCCGAGCCGAAACCGAAGGCGATCCAGTGCGTGATCTTGCGGCGATCGAAGCCCGTACTCGGGCGGGCCTCAGGGTCGAGCAGCGAAGTGGTCATAACCTGCCCCATTGGTTGTGAGGATCTCTCCGTCGGGAAGCCGAAGAATAAGCCCCGTCCCGACCCGGATGGTTCCGATCCGGGTGAGCGCGCACGACGGATCGACCGCCAGACGCCCGACCTCGACAAGGCGCTCCTGGGGAACGCAGAAACAGAGTTCGTAATCATCCCCCGAGGAGAGCGGAAGCGACCAGTCCCGCGCGGCGGCGACGGCCTCGGCGACCCATGGGGTCAGAGTAAATTGCTCAAGCTCCAATTCGGCCCCGACGCCGGAGGCTGCGAGGATGTGCCCGAGGTCGCCCGCGAGTCCGTCGGAGAGATCAATCATGGCCGAGGCGATCCCGCGCAGCCGGCGACCCAGGGCGACCCGCGGCTCGGGACATTCGAGCCGGCGACGCGACTCGGGATCGACCGCCTCGCCCGCGAGCATGCGTCGCAAGGCGAGGCCCGCGTCGCCCAGCGTCCCGCTGACGAGGATGGCGTCGCCCGGCCGCGCGCCGTCGCGCCGCACCGCCGCGCCGCTCGGGACGAAACCCTGCACCTGCACGGTCACGCTCAACGGACCCCGCGTGGTGTCTCCGCCCACCAGCCGGATGCCATGTTGGTTCGCGAGCCGGGCGAAGCCGACGGCGAATCCACGCACCCAGTCCTCGTCGGCGGCGGGCAAGGTCAAGGCCAAGGTCGCCCAGGCCGGCTCCGCGCCCATGGCGGCCAGGTCGCTGAGCCCGACCGCCAGGGATTTATGACCGATGTGCTCGGGCGCGCAGTCCGGAAAGAAGTGGATGCCGGACGCCAGGGTGTCGATGCTGACAGCCAGCGACTGGCCCGCCGGAACATCGAGCAGCGCGCAATCATCGCCGACACCCAGGACGACATCCGGGCGCGCGGGACCGAGGTCGGCGAAATAACGGCGGATCAGGTCGAATTCGGACACCCGGATGGGCTCACACCTTGCGGTCCATGTCGCCGGCCCGACGGCGGGCGATCTTGTCCAGCACGCCGTTGACGTAGCGGTGGCCTTCGTGCGCGCCGAGCAGCTTGGTCAATTCGACCGCCTCGTTGATGGCGACCCGGTCCGGGATGTTGTCCGAGAAAAGGATCTCGAAGGCGCCCAGTCGCAGGATCGCCAGCTCCACCGGGTCGACCTGGCTGATCGGCCGATCCAGGAAGTGATCGAGCTGGGCGTCGATCTCCTTGATCTGGGCCGGCACGCCGGTCAGCAGTTCGTCCAGGAGTTCGACGTTGAAGTTGAAGCGGTCCTTGGGATCGACGACCGCATCCTCGTCGGTATCGTTCAGCGAGGCGGTGACGGCGTCCAGCCATTGCGGGTCGTCGAGCAGGTGGCGCTTGATCGCCATCGGATCCTCGCCGGTCAGACGCCATTGATAGAGCGCGAGCGCGGCATAGCGGCGGGATTGGGTGCGTGGGCTGACCATCTCAGGCGATCTGTCTCAGCAGATCGACCATTTCCAGGGCGGACATGGCCGCCTCGGCGCCCTTGTTGCCAGCCTTGGTTCCGGCCCGCTCGATCGCCTGCTCGATGCTGTCGACGGTGAGCACGCCAAAGGCGACCGGCAGCCCGTACTTGAGGCTGACCTGGGCCATGCCCTTGACGCATTCGCCCGCGACGTACTCGAAATGCGGCGTCCCGCCGCGAATGACCGCGCCGAGCGCGACGATGGCGTCATAGCCACCCTTGGCGGCAAGGCGCTCGATCGTCACCGGCATCTCGAAGGCGCCGGGCACGCGCACGATGGTCAGATTGGCCTCATCCACGCCGTGGCGCTTGAGGGTATCGATGGCGCCCTTCTCCAGGGCCTCCACCACGAAGCTGTTCCAGCGGGACACCACCAGACAGAAGCGGGCGTTATCGGCGCGCATCGCGCCTTCGATGGTCTTGATCGTCATTAAGGTCTCTAGTTCGGGATTGATCGATTCGTAAGGAAGGGTCGGGCGGTCAAGCCGACCGGCCACCCGTGTACTCGACGACCTCCAGGTCGAACCCGGAGATGGCGTGCATCGCCTTGGGCGCGCTCATGACCCGCATTTTACGCACCCCGAGATCGGCCAGGATCTGGGCGCCGATGCCGTAGGTGCGCAATTCGCCGCGATCCTGTCGCGCGGGTACCTGATCGTCGCTGTCATGGAGCTGGAAATCCTTGAGACGGGCCAGGATGCTGGCGGAGCTGTCGCGATTGCGCAGAACCACGATCACGCCCTCGCCGGCCTCGGCCACCTGACGCATCACATCCTGCAGGGGCCAGCCACAGGCATTGTGGGTGGTGCCGAACAGATCGCACAGGGTGTTCTGAAGATGCACCCGCACCAGGGTCGGACGCTCCGGGTCGATGTCGCCGATCGTCAGGGCGAGGTGGATCTCGCTGTCGATGGTGTCGCGGTAGGCGAACAGCTTGAAGGTGGCGTAGGCGGTCGGCAGCTCGCACTCGCATTCGCGCAGGACCGCCTTCTCGGTCCGGACCCGGTAGTGGATGAGATCGGCGATGGTCCCGATCTTGATGCCGTGGGCGTGGGCGAAGATCTCCAGATCAGGACGCCGGGCCATGGTGCCGTCATCGTTGAGGATCTCGACGATCGCCGCCGCCGGGGAGAAGCCGGCCAGGCGTGCCAGGTCGCAACCGGCCTCGGTGTGCCCGGCGCGCACCAGCACCCCGCCCGGCTGGGCCATGAGCGGGAAGATGTGCCCCGGCTGGACCACGTCCTTGGGGCCGGCGTCCGGCGCCACGGCGGCGAGGATGGTGGTCGCGCGATCGGCGGCGGAGATGCCGGTGGTGACGCCTCGCGCGGCCTCGATCGAGAGCGTGAAGGCGGTGGAATAGGCGGTGCGGTTCTCGTTGACCATCAAGGGCAGGCGCAAACGCTCGCAGCGCTCCTTGGTCAGGGTCAGACAGATGAGACCGCGTCCATACCTGGCCATGAAATTAACGGCCTCGGGGGTCACGCAATCCGCCGCCATCAGAAGATCGCCTTCGTTCTCGCGATCCTCGTCGTCCATGATGACGACCATCTTGCCTTGGCGTAGGTCCTCGATAATCTCTTCTGTGCTGTTCAGGCCCGGACTGGTCATGGTGGCTACATCGATAAGCGGAGGATAGGGAGGGTTCGAAACGTGGTGGCGGCGAATTATTTCATGAAGCCATGCTCGGCGAGGAACCCCAGCGTGAGACCGGACGCCTTGGGATCGGCGGCCCGCTCGCCCAGAAGCAGACGCTCCAGATAGCGGGCGATCAGGTCGACCTCCAGGTTCAGGCGCGAGCCTGGCCGATAGTCGCCGATGATGGTTTCCCGGATGGTGTGCGGGACGATGTTCAGTTCAAACACCGCGCCATCCACTTGGTTCACGGTCAGGCTGACGCCATCCACGCCGATCGACCCCTTGTGGGCGATATAGCGGGCCAGTTCGTCCGGGGCCTGGATGCGCAGCCGCCAGGAGCGGGCGTCCTCGTGGCGTTCGAGCAGGGTGCCGACACCGTCGACATGCCCGCTGACCAGATGGCCGCCGAGCGGGGTCGAGAGCGTCAGGGCCTTTTCGAGATTGACCCGACCGCCCGTCCCGAGACCGCCCAGGGTGGTCAGGGCCAGGGTCTCGCGCGAGACATCGGCCGCGAATCCCTGTCCGGTCAGCTCGACCGCGGTCAGACAGACGCCGTTGACCGCGATGCTGTCGCCCAGCGCCACGCCCTCAAGCGGCAGCTTGCCGGTGGCGATCGCCAGCCGGACATCGCCTCCTCGCGGCTCCAGCCGCTGGATCTGGCCGACGGATTGGATGATTCCTGTGAACATGGGTCGTCTCGACTACCTTTGAGTGCTTGATTGCCGGCATTGGGCGCGCGACTGCGGCCAAGGTTTCGCCGGTTGCCGACGAGACTTTACGACTCGGCGAGGCGAGGCGATCAGCCAAGGTGACCAGGATCGTTATGACCTATTGGTCATAATTCAAGACCAGCGAAAACACTGGACGGGGAAATCAGCCAATGCGACCAGGATCGGGTCGCGCCCGGATCCGCAGATCGGGGCCGATGCGCCGTACCTCCAGGATCTCGAGCGCGACGCGATCGGACATCGCCGTGATCGCCGGCAGCTCGAACAACCCCCTGGCGCCCTGCCCCATCAGGCAGGGCGCCTGGTAGAGGATGATCTCATCGACAAGACCATCGCTCAGCGCCGCGCCCGCGAGCCTGGGTCCGGCTTCCAGCAGAACCTCGTTGATCTCCCGGCGCGCCAGTTCCTCCAGCAGGGCGACCAGATCCACCCGTCCGGCCCGCGCGGGAAGCCGCAATGTCTCCGCGCCGGCCGCCTGGAGCGCGGCCATCGGCTCGGGCCGCGACTCGGCGCCGACCACCAGCGTCCTTCCGGGAAGCGCGAGCATCCGCGCCTCGGGCGGCATCCGCCAGTGGCTGTCGACCACGACCCGCAAGGGTCGTCGTATCGGATCATTCGGCGTCATGCCCGGCAATTCGCTCGCCGACAGGCGCACGTCCAGGCCCGGATCATCGGCCAGCACCGTGCCGATCCCGGTGAGGATGGCGGAACTGCCCGCGCGCAACCGCTGCACGTCGCTCCGCGAGGCCTCCGAGCTGATCCATTTGCTCTCGCCCGAGGCCAGGGCCGTGCGACCGTCCAGGCTCGCCGCCAACTTGCACCGCACGTAAGGCCGTCCCTGCTCCATCCGTTTGATGAAACCGGGGTTCAAGGCGCTGGCCTCGGCGCGCGACACCCCGAGGAGCGTCTCGATGCCGGCCGCGCGCAAGGCGTCCAGCCCCTTGCCGGCGACCAAGGGATTCGGGTCCACCATGGCGCAAACGACCCGCGCGACGCCGGCCTCGATCAGGGCCTCCGTACAGGGCGGGGTCCGACCCTGATGGCAACAGGGTTCGAGGGTCACGTAGGCGGTCGCGCCGCGCGCCCGCGCGCCGGCGGCGGCCAGGGCCAGACGCTCGGCGTGCGGCTCGCCGGCGCGTCGGTGCCAGCCCTCGCCGACGACCTCGCCTTCGCGCACGAGCAGACAGCCCACACGCGGATTGGGATCGGTGGTGTAGCGACCCAACTCCGCCAGGCGGATGGCGCGCGCCATGTAGTCCAGATCCGAGTCGGCTTCAGGGACCGAGTGTCCAGGGGGCATCAGGACTTGGACTCCAGATCCCCAAGCAGATCCATTTGCTGGCGGGCGGCCTCGGGCGTCGGGTGCCGCTCCAGCCGCTCGATCTCCTCGCGGAAGGCGGCCACGTCCTCGAACTGGCGGTAGACGGACGCGAAACGCACATAGGCGACCTGATCGAGCTGGCGCAACTCGTCCATCACCATCTCGCCGACCCGCCGCGCGGGGATTTCGCTCTCCCCGCCGGACATCAATCGACGCTGGATACGCGACATGGCGGCATCCACCTGCTCGGTGCTCACCGGACGCTTTTCCAACGCCCGCATCATCCCGGAGCGCAGCTTGCGCCCATCGAAGGGGACACGGCTGCCGTCGCGCTTGACGATCCGGGGCAGGTTCAGCTCGGCGGACTCGTAGGTGGTGAAGCGCTCCTTGCAGACCACGCATTTGCGACGCCGTCGGACCTGATCGCCCTCGCCAGAGAGACGCGAGTCGACCACCTTCGTATCCTGGGCGCCGCAGAAGGGACAACGCATGGGTTAGTTTTCAGTTGTCAGCGATGCCTTCTCTTCAACGCTCGTAAACGGGAAAGCGCTTGCAGAGATCCAGCACCTTGGCCTTGACGGCGTCGATCGCGGCCTGATCGCCGCGCGCGTCGATCAGATCGCACATCCAGCCCGCGAGATCGCGCGCCTCCTCGATCCCGAAACCGCGCGTGGTGATAGCCGGAGTCCCGACCCGGATGCCGCTGGTCACGAAAGGCGATTGCGGATCGTTGGGGACGGCGTTCTTGTTGACCGTGATGTTGGCGTTCCCCAGCCAGGCGTCCACGTCCTTGCCGGTCAGACCCTGATGGATAAAGCTCACCAGGAAGAGATGATCGTCGGTGCCGCCGGAAACCACGTCGTAGCCGCGTGCAATGAAGACCTCGGCCATGGTCCGCGCGTTGCGCAGCACCTGCTCCTGATAGGTTTTGAAGCCGGGCTCCAGCGCCTCCTTGAAGGCCACCGCCTTGGCGGCGATCACATGCATCAGCGGACCGCCCTGGGTGCCGGGGAAGACCAGCGAGTTGAGCTTCTTCTCGATCTCGGGATTGGACTTAGCCAGGATCAGACCGCCGCGCGGACCGCGCAGAGTCTTGTGCGTGGTCGTGGTCGTCACATCGGCGATCTGGACCGGGCTGGGATAGACGCCGGCGGCGATCAGACCGGCGACATGGGCCATGTCGACGAACAGATAGGCGCCCACGCTGTCGGCGATATCGCGGAAACGCTGCCAGTCGACGATGCGCGAATAGGCCGAGAAGCCGGCGATGATCATGCGCGGCTTATGTTCCCTGGCCAGACGCTCGACCTCGTCGTAGTCGATCTCGCCGGTCTCGGGATTCAGCCCATACTGCACCGCGTTGTAAATCTTGCCGGAGAAGTTGGGCTTGGCGCCGTGGGTCAGATGTCCGCCGTGGGCCAGGCTCATGCCGAGCACGGTGTCACCTGGATTGCAGAGCGCCATGAAGACGGCGGCGTTGGCCTGGGAGCCCGAATGCGGCTGGACATTGGCGTAATCCGCGCCGAACAACTGCTTGGCGCGATCGATGGCCAGTTGCTCGGCCACGTCCACATGCTCGCAGCCGCCGTAATAGCGCTTGCCCGGATAGCCTTCGGCGTACTTATTGGTCAGGACGCCGCCCTGGGCCTGCATCACGCGCGGGCTGGCATAGTTCTCCGAGGCGATGAGCTCGACATGCTCTTCCTGCCGGCGCTCCTCGGCCTGGATGGCGGCCCAAAGCTCCGGGTCGTAATCGCTGATTTGCATGGTCTTCTCGAACATCTGTCTCGCCTCCGGCGCCGCAAAGCAGCGTAGTCTATCGATTTTCGGCTCGCGCGTCGCGAGCCGTCGCCTCGCGGGCCGGGCCCGCGCGCCTAAATATTAAATTATTCTGATAGTTGTCGGATGATACTGAGAAACAGCCATAGGGGTTTCTCATGACGGCAAGCCTAGTTTGGAGTGCTATGCATGGCTTGGCTCTTCGCGGCCGATCTATTCAAGCATCTGATTTATTGGTTTTTTATTTCCAAACCAAACTGAACCAGTGCCCCTACCCCGTCGCCGACCACCCCGCACAACTTCGGGAGGGATGGTCAACCTCGATTGGTGCTCCGACGCAATAGTCCTTGGCGTTTCCGCCATCTTATCGCCGGCCTGCCGCGCCAGTAGCCTCTACCTCATCCGTTCGATGCCCCCTACCGTCATCCAAACGCCTTCGCTTTCTTCTGGAGATCCCCATGCTTTTCGAGCCTGTTCGCATCCGCTCCCTACCACTGAGCAACCGTATCGTCATGGCACCCATGACGCGCAGTCGCGCCGTCGAGGGCCATACCCCGAACGCGCTAATGGCGGAGTACTACGCCCAGCGCGCCTCGGCCGGCCTGATCGTCTCCGAGGCGGCCTCGCCGTCGCCCAAGGGGCTCGGCTATCCGCGCATCCCAGGGCTTTTCACCATGGAGCATGTCCGTGGCTGGAGACTGATCACCGATGCCGTGCATGCCAGGGGCGGGAAGATCGTCATCCAGCTCATGCATACGGGGCGCGTGGCGCATGTGGCGAATCTGCCTGCAGAGGCGGAAGTCCTGGGGCCGGTCGCCGGGGTCTGTCCCGGGGAGATGTACACCGACGCGCTGGGTCCACAGCCGTTCAGCCCCGCTCGGGCGATGAGCGAGCGCGATATCGCGCAGGCGGTCGATGAGTTCGCCCAGTCGGCGGGTCTCGCGATCGAGGCTGGCTTCGACGGCGTGGAACTGCATGCGGCGAATGGTTATCTGATCGAGCAGTTCCTCAATCCCAACGTCAACCAGCGGACCGATGGTTACGGGGGCGGCATCGAGGGACGCAACCGGTTCGCGCTGGAGGTGACGCGAGCGGTCGCCGGGGCGATTGGCGCGGACAAGGTGGGCATCCGCCTGTCGCCCCATGGGGTGTTCAACGGCACCGGGGCCTTCGCCGAGGTGGACGCCCAGTACCTTGCCCTGTGCGAGGAGCTGTCGGCACTCGGCTTGCTCTATCTGCATCTCCTCGATCACTCGGCCATGGGCACTCCCCCGGTGCCGGAGGCGCTGAAGAGGCAACTACGCGAGCGATTTGACGGCCCCTTCATCCTGGCGGGCGGCTTCGATCGGACGACGGCGGAGACGGCGATTGCCGAAGGGCGGGCCGACCTCGTCGCCTTCGGTCGTCCCTTTCTGGCCAACCCCGACCTGGTTGAGCGGATGCGCGCCGGCGCCGAGCTGAACGCTCCTGACGTGTCGACCTTCTACACGCCGGACGCCAAGGGTTACACGGACTATCCAGCGCTGGGAGGCTGAACGGGCACCGCCGTCGACTCAACGGCGTCGTTCATTGGCGGTTCCGAGCCAATAGCACTGGTCGATCAGGAATCGTCGCGGAAAAGTCAAACACCAGCTCGGCGGGAAAGGTCATGGACTCATCCCCTCTTTTGTCATGGCTTCTATTGAGCGGCCGAGGCGCGGGTGCCCTATCCTAGGCAACCGAAAGGCCATCATTTCCCAATCCAGCCCGAGTGAATTCCATGCCAAACACCTCCGCCGCGTCGAATGGGGCCATCCCCTTCGATCCGCGCCGACATCTCCCGGATCCAGCCGCGATCGAATCCCAGGCGCGCCTCGCCCTGGCCGAGGATCTGGGCGACGGGGATCTGACCGCGTCCCTGCTGCCGGCCGATCAGCATTCGCGAGTCGAGCTGATCACGCGCGAGCCGGCCACCCTGAGCGGATGCGCCTGGTTCGATGAGGTGTTCCGGCTCCTGGATCCCGAGGTCGGGATTCGCTGGGAGGCGGCCGACGGCGATCGGATCCATCCAGGGCAACGGATCTGCGTCCTGGAGGGTCGTTCGCGCGCCCTGCTCACGGGCGAGCGCACGGCGATGAACTATCTGCAGACGCTCTCGGGCACAGCGACCCTGGCGCGCCGCTACGCCGATAGCGTCGCCGATCTGCCGGTGCTTTTGCTGGATACCCGCAAGACCCTGCCGGGTCTGCGCGCGCAACAGAAATACGCCGTGCTGTGCGGCGGCTGTCACAACCACCGGCTGGGTCTCTTCGACGTCATCCTGATCAAGGAGAACCACATCCTGGCGGCCGGCTCGATCCAGGCGGCCTTGACGGCGGCGCGAACCCAGCACCCAGGCGTGGAGGTCGAGATCGAGGTGGAATCGCTCGATGAGCTGGAGACGGCGCTCGCGGCCGGTGGCCGGATCGTGCTGCTCGACAACTTTCCGCTGGAGGCCATGAGACGCGCGGTCGCCATGAATGCCGGTCGGGCACGCCTGGAGGCGTCCGGCGGAATCAATCTGGAGACCCTGCGGGCGATCGCCGAGACCGGGGTCGACCGCATCTCCGTGGGCGCCCTGACCAAGGACGTGCGAGCGGTGGATCTGTCGATGCGTTTCCTGACTCTTTAGGCGATTTCCGGGCCTGACCAGACCAAGGATCGAGCTTTCAAATAGGCTCTGTGTCGGTCGCGCGGCGGAGGTCAGTCGTCGCGCGCCCGATCGGGCGGTGGCTCCAGACAGCGCAGCCGCTCGCGCAGGGTCTCCAGTTCGTCGAGCAGGTCGAGCGCCAGGGCGACGCCCGCGAGGTTGAGGTCGAGATCGCGCCGGAGTCTCAGGGCGCGCCGCGCGCGGCGGACCTCCAGGCCGCTGAATCGCCAGTCGTCCGGCTGCTGGCCTTCGGGTTGCAGCAGGCCCTCCGTCACCATCAGCTTGACCACGCGGCCGGTGGCGCCACAGAGACTGGTCAGCTCTGTGAACGAGACCGTCAGCGTCTCGTCGAGGAGGATCCCTTCGATGTCTGTCTCGGTGCGCGCCATGGGGTTCAGACTCCGAGTTGGGCTCGCGGGTCGAATGGCAGTTGCTCGGCCATCCGGCGATAGATCTCCCTGGCGGCATCGCTGGTCGCCGGCGGGGTGACGATCTCCAGCACAAGGATCTCATCGCCCGGCGGGTCGCCCGGCAGACCACGCCCCTTGAGGCGCAGCTTCTGCCCGGACTGGGATCCTGGCGGGATCTTGAGGCTCACCGAACCGCCCAGGGTCGGCGCCTTGACGGTGGCGCCGAGCGCCGCTTCCCAGGGGGCGATGGGCAGGCGCAGTTGGATGTCGCGTCCCTCCAGGGTGAAGAGCCGGTGCGGCTTAAAGTCGATCTCCAGATAGAGGTCTCCGGCCGGTCCGCCGTTGTGCCCCGGCGAGCCCTGACCGGCGAGCCGGATCTGCCGTCCCTGGGTAACGCCGGCCGGGATGCGCACGTTCAGGGTCTTGGAACGGGTCGTGGGCTGTCCGCCGGGGCCGGTCTCGGGCACGTCCAGCTTGATCTGGCGAGTGGCGCCCTGGTGCGCCTCCTCCAGGTCGATGGCGAGCTTGACGCTTTGATCCTGACCGCGCCGCCGACGGCTGTCCTTGGTTTCGGATTTGAAGGCACGACCGAAGATGCTGGCGAAGAAGTCGCTGTAATCGGTTGCCTGGTCGGGATTGAAATGAAAATCACGGGCACCGCCCGCGCCGGGTGGCGGACGAAAGTCCTGCCCCGCGCGCCAGTTACTGCCGAGCGCGTCATAGGCGGAGCGCTTCTCGGCGTCACGCAGAACCTCGTTGGCCTCGTTGATTTCCTTGAAACGGGTCTCGGCGTTCGGCTCCTTGCTGACATCCGGATGGTACTTACGCGCCAGCTTGCGATAGGCGCGCTTGATCTCGTCCTGGGAGGCGTCGCGCGCCACGCCGAGTGTCTTGTAGTAGTCCTTGTATTGCATGAACGCGCCTCGGGCGAAAGGATGAACGGGGACTCGGGTTCCGGCGAACGGAACGCTCCTGGCGTTCCGCGGATCCCGAGACCGGGTCTCGCATGATATCGCGCTGGCCTGGCTTGATTCGGTGATTTCCGGGAAACCTTATACCGGCGATTCGCCCGATCATAGACAGGATTAACAGGATTTCGCAGGATTGACAGGATTTTTAAAGCTCTGTTTTGAATCCTGTAAATCTTGAAGAATCCTGTTAATCCTGTCCAATTCCGAAGCTTTCGGTCGGGTTCGGACTGGCCCGGCGGCGCGCGGATCAGGGTTCGCGGGGGACCATCGACCCATGCGCCGGCACCGTGCGCTCCCGCGCCCAGGTGCGCAGTCGCTCGATCTGGACGTCCATGACGACCGACAGCGGCTGGGTGCTGGCCAGTTCGCTCAACAGGGTCTCGGTGGAGATGGCGCCATCCTTGGTCGTGTCGGCGAAGAGCGCCGAGACTACCGCCTGCTCGATCCCGGCGCCGGTGAAGCCCTCGCTCGCCTGGGCCAGGACGTCCAGGTCGAACGCCTCGGGAATCAGCCCACGTTGTTTCAGATGGATGGCGAAGATGTCGCGGCGCACCTCGGCCGGGGGCAGATCGACGAAGAAGATCTCGTCGATCCGACCCTTGCGGATCAACTCGGGCGGAAGTCGCGAGATGTCGTTGGCGGTCGCGGCCAGGAAGACGCGCGTCTTGCGCTCGGCCATCCAGGTCAGCAGGGTGCCGAGAACGCGCCGGCCTACGCCCTCGTCCTCGGAGCCGCTGGCGATGCCCTTTTCGATCTCGTCGACCCAGAGCACACAGGGCGCCATCAGATCCGCCGTCTCCAGCGCCTTGCGGAGATTCTTCTCGGTTTCGCCGATGTACTTGTCATAGAGCGCGCCGAAATCCAGCCGCAGCAGGGGCACGCCGAAACGTCCGGCCACCGCCTTGGCGGCGAGACTCTTGCCGCCGCCCTGCACGCCGAGCAGGAGAATACCGCGTGGATGGTCGCGCTGCCGGTCGGGATCGAGGAAGGCGTCGCGGCGCCGCTCGATCCACGCCTTGAGATTGGACAGGCCGGCGATATCGGCGAAGGAACGGGTGTCGTACTCGAAGCTGATGATGCCCTCCGGACTCAATAGCTCGTACTTGGCGCGCTTGACCGCCTCGACGTCGTTCTGGGTGATGGCCCCGTCGTTACGAATGGCGTTTCGGATGAGCCGGCGGGCGTCCGATTCGGTGATGCCCAGCAGGTTCTCGGCGAGTTGATCCAGCGCCTGACGGGTCGTTCGCACGCTGCCCTGATCGCCGATTTCCTGCCAGAGTTTGGCCTCCTCCCGGATCAGCGCCTTGAGACGGTTACGATCGGGCAGACGCAGCGTGAAGCGCACGCTCAGATGACGCAGCTCCGGCGGAACCTCCAGCGCGTGGCTGACCAGAATGAGCGTCCGGGGCAGGCCCACGTAGCTCTGCGCGATTTCCTTGAGCAACCGCACATGGAGCGCGTTGTCCAGATAGGGATGGAAATCCAGCAGAAGATAGAGTCCGCGCTGGGTGGTGACGCGGATATGTCTCAGGATCTCGGTCGGCTCGGCCAGCATCCGCTGTGAATCGGCCTCGAATTCGATGCGCCGCAGACCATCCGTGACGGTCCAGCTAAAGGCCGGCTCGGAGATCCGCAGCGCCAGACGCGAGAAGAGTTCAAGCACCCGTCCCTCCTCGATCGACTCGATCAGAACGATGGGGGTGTCCGAGCGCAGCAGGAGTTCGAGGTCGTGCAGATCGGGCGTCATGGGATCCTGGCCTGGTGGGTTAAGTGTTTCAGGAATATCAGCAAATGCCGCGATCCTCAAGATCGCGCCTGGGTTGGCGTGACCGGATTCGGATCTCGTGGGTGGTCACGGTCGCGACGCCGATCGCCTACAATGACGAGCCTGATTGCGCGCCAGACCACGCGAACGCCTCCAGGTCGCGCCCGCCGCCGCGGCGCCTGTGACATTCGACCCATGCCCTGAAGATCCCGGCCAACCAGCAGAGAGCCTCCATGACCGCCAAAGACCATTTGATCATCTTCGACACCACGCTGCGCGACGGCGAGCAGAGCCCCGGGGCCTCCATGACCCGCGACGAGAAGGTGCGCATCGCCAAGGCGCTGGAGCGCATGCGCGTCGACGTGATCGAGGCCGGTTTTCCGATCGCCAGCCCCGGCGATTTCGAGGCGGTCAAGGCGGTGGCCGAGGCGGTCAAGGACAGCCGGGTGTGCGGACTGGCGCGGGCGCTCGACAAGGATCTCGATCGCGCGGGCGAGGCGCTCAAGGGGGCGAACGCCGGACGCATCCATACCTTCATCGCGACCTCTCCCATCCATATGGAAAAGAAGCTGCGGATGACGCCGGATCAGGTGTTGGAGCAGGCGGTTTACGCGGTCAAGCGGGCGCGTCGCTACACCGATGACGTGGAGTTCTCGCCCGAGGACGCCGGTCGCTCCGAGATCGATTTTCTCTGCCGGGTGCTTGAGGCGGTGATCGATGCTGGCGCCAACACCGTCAATATCCCGGATACCGTCGGCTACAACATTCCGGACCAGTTCGGCCACCTGATCGGCGCCCTGCGCGAACGGATCCCCAACGCCGACAAGGCGGTCTTCTCGGTCCATTGTCACAACGACCTGGGGCTGGCGGTCGCCAACTCGCTGGCGGCGGTGCGTCAGGGCGCGCGTCAGGTCGAGTGCACCATCAACGGCTTGGGCGAGCGCGCCGGCAACGCGGCGCTGGAGGAGATCGTGATGGCGGTGCGCACCCGTCAGGATCTCTTCGACTGCCAGACCCAGCTCGACACGACTCAGATCATGACCTGCTCGCGCCTGGTCTCCGGCATCACCGGCTTCGCGGTGCAGCCGAACAAGGCGGTGGTGGGCGCCAACGCCTTCGCGCACGAGTCCGGCATCCACCAGGACGGGGTGCTCAAGAACCGCGAGACCTACGAGATCATGCGCGCCCAGGACGTCGGCTGGAGCGAGAACCGCATGGTGCTGGGCAAGCACTCCGGGCGTAACGCCTTCCGCGCGCGCTTGCAGGAGCTGGGGGTGGTGCTGAAGTCCGAGGAGGAGTTGAACGCCGCCTTCTCGCGCTTCAAGGATCTCGCCGACAAGAAGCACGAGATCTTCGACGAGGATCTGCAGGCCCTGGTGACGGACGCCACCCTGGAGAGCGCCAACGAGCGGGTGAAACTGGTCTCCATGCGGGTCCATTCCGAGACCGGCGAGATCCCCAGCGCCGAACTCATCCTGGCCTTCGACGGCGAGGAACAGGCCGGGACCGCCACCGGCGGCGGGCCGGTGGACGCCACTTTCAAGGCGATCGAGACCATCGTCGACAGCGGAACCACGCTGAAACTCTACTCGGTCAACGCCATCACCAGCGGGACCGACGCCCAGGGCGAGGTGACGGTTCGGCTGGAAAAGGGCGGTCGCATCGTCAATGGCCAGGGCGCCGACACCGACATCCTGGTCGCCTCGGCCAAGGCGTATATCAACGCCTGCAACAAGATCCTGCACCCGGCCGAGCGCGCCCATCCGCAGACCGCCGATGTCTGAGGCGGGTCCAATGGAGGAATGGCGCCGACGCGCTTACCTCGAAGCGATGGGCGTGACGGTCTGGGAGTCGCGCGCGCCGCTCATCGAGGAGCCCGTGTGGACGGAGTCGGCGCCGACCGATGACGCGCCGCGATCCTGTTCGCAGGACGCGGGACAAACGTCGACCGAGCCGGCCGGGATGCTCGCGGAGGCCGCCTGGGTCGAGGCGATCCCCGAGCCGCCGCCGCGCGCGCGATCCCTGGAGCCCGTCGTCGGCTCGGAGGCCCCATCTCCGGCGTCCGAGGCCGAGCCTGGGGCGAACGCCATCGAGCGGATGGATTGGGAGGCGCTGGAGGCCGCCGTCGCCGGTTGCCGCGCCTGCGGACTCTGCGAGAGCCGCAACCGGACCGTTTTCGGGGTCGGCGACCGCACGGCGAAACTGATGCTCATCGGCGAGGCCCCAGGCGCCGACGAGGATCGCGCCGGGGAACCCTTCGTGGGCCGCGCCGGGCAACTCCTCGATCGCATGCTGGCGGCGATCGGCCTCTCCCGCGAGCAGGTCTATATCGCCAACCTGCTCAAGTGCCGCCCACCCGGCAACCGGGATCCCAAACCCGAGGAAGCCCTCCAATGCCAGGCGTACCTCATGCGACAGATCGCGCTGATCCAGCCTCGGCTCATCCTGTCGGTCGGACGCATCTCGGCCCAGCATCTCTTGCGCACGGATACCCCCGTTGGTCGGCTACGCGGACGTTGGTTCGCCGATGGTCCGGACGGGATTCCACTGAGGGTGACCTACCACCCGGCCTATCTGCTGCGCTCGCCCGAACAAAAGGCCAAGTCCTGGGAGGATCTGACCGAGATCAGGCGGCGGCTGGAATCCTTGGCCTCCGAGCACCGCCAAGACTGAGGGAACGGCTGGCACCGTATCCGTCGGGAAGACCTATCGTCCACGAATCTAGGTGTTTTTACGGATTCTTGGACGCGCCTCGCTTGGCTAACGTTCGGGGGGTTCCAGGCAACCCGCTTCAAAAATACGGAATCGACGAAAATCAATCGCCGAAAGCCCTTGAACAGCATGAATAATCAGATTTACCTATCAAAAAATGAAAATCCATCCGCAAATCTAATTTCATATTTAATTATTTTCTAATATAATCTCCTCCGTGGTCACTGATCGAGCGACCACGCTTGCTGCCAACGACATAAACGATCGGAGAATATCGATGAAAAAGCTTGCTACCGCCGCTGCTATTGCCGCTCTTCTGGGTGTTTCCGCTTCCGCTTCCGCTTGGTGGGGTCCAGGCTACGGCGGTCCCGGCTACGGCTCGGGCTTCGGCGACTGGATGGATGACTTCATGGGTGACGGCTACGGCGACTTCAACATGAGCATGAGCGGTGGCGGACGCGGCTACGGTCGTGGTTATGGCCGCGGCTATGGTCAAGGCTACGGCTATCCCTACGGCGGATACGGCTACCCCTACGGCGGCTACGGCGCCCCCTACGGCGGCTACGGCGTTCCCTATGCCTTCCCTTACGGCGCCCCCTACGGCGCTCCAGTGGCTCCGGCGGCTCCGGCCCAGTCCGAGTCCAAGTAAGATCGGATTCAGATCCAAGAAAAGCCAGGCGATTGCCTGGCTTTTTTTATGCCCGCTCGAATGGCTCGACTCGCCTTCAAGGCCGACGCGAGTCGCGCCCCTCAGCCTGCTTCCAGCATAAGCCCGCCCTCACCCATCGGTCCGGCCCGCGAGGAAGGGATAATCCGTGTAGCCGCGCGCGTCGCCACCGTAGAAGGTCGCCTCATCGAGCTGATTGAGCGGGGCGTTCAGGCGCAAGCGTTCGACCAGATCCGGGTTGGCGATGAAGGGCTTGCCGAAGGCGATCAGATCGGCGACATTGGCGGCGCAGGTGGCCAGGGCCAGCTCGCGGGTATAGCCGTTGTTGCCGATATAGGTGCCCTTGAACAAGGCGCGCAGCCTGAAGAGCTGGAAAGGATGTCCGGTTTCGCGCGGGCCGCCGGTCACGCCCTCGACGAGATGCAGGAAGCCCAGGTCCAGCGCGTCGAGCCGCTCGACCGCATGGACGAACAGCGGTTCCGGGTCGCTGTCGTCGATGTCGTTGACGGGAGAGAGCGGCGAGAGACGCACCCCGACTCGATCCCGCTCCCAGACCTCCAGCACCGCCTCCGTGACCTCGATCAGCAGACGGGCGCGGTTCTCGATGCCGCCGCCATAGGCGTCGGTGCGTCGATTGGTCTTGTCGCGCAGGAATTGATCCAGCAGATAGCCGTTGGCGGCGTGAATCTCGACCCCGTCGAATCCCGCCGCGCGGGCATTCTCGGCCGCTTTGCGGTAATCGGCGATGAGGCCGGGAATCTCCTCGATGGCGAGCGCGCGAGGCGTGACCATATCGACCATCCCGCGACCCGTGAACACCTGCCCTTCCGCCTTCACGGCCGAGGGGGCCACGGGCAGGGCGCCACCCTCTTGCAGCTCGGGATGGGAGATGCGCCCGACATGCCAGAGCTGGATCAGGATCCGGCCGCCCTTGGCATGCACGGCCTCGGTGATGTTCTTCCAGCCGGCGATCTGAGCCTCGCTGTAAATACCGGGCGTCTGGATGTAGCCCTTGCCCTGGGGCGAGATCTGCGACGCCTCGCTAATGATGAGACCGGCGCTCGCGCGCTGGGCGTAATAGGTTTCCATCAAGGGTGTCGGCACGTCCCCCGCGCCGGCCCGGCTGCGTGTCAGCGGGGCCATGACGATGCGGTTGGCGAGGGTCAGTCCGCCGAGTTGGTAGGGTTGGAAGAGATCGTTTTCAGCGGCATGGCTCATGGTTTTGGACTCCTTGGCGCCTTGGGCGCCCTAGCGGTGCGTTCGGGTGGGTTCGATTCGACAACAACGCCGATAAGACCTCCGGCGACGCGGGCCTGGAGGCGTTCGCCCGGCTCGACCCGGCTCGGATCGCGGACGATCGCGCCGTCCGCGCACCTGGTCAGGATGGCGTAGCCGCGGGTCAGTGTCCCTAATGGACTGCGGGCCTCAAGCCCGGCGAGGGCGCGCATCAGACGTTCGCGGCGGTGCGCCAAGAGTTCCGATTGCGCCCGGCCCAAACGCTGGCGCAGAGCGTTCAGCCTCAAGCGCGCGCGCCCGATCGCTGGCTCCGGCGTGAGGGCCGCGAGCCGCTGGGCGAGCGGACGCCAGCCTCGGTCGGCGCGGACAAGACGTTCGGCGACGAGGGTCTTGAGGCGCCGCTCGGCGCGATCCAGCCGCTGGGCCTGCTGCTGAAGCCGCGCCGCCGGATGGAGCAGGCTCAAATGCCGGATGGTCGCGGTCAAGCGTTGGCGGATCGCCGCGATCCGCCGCTGCCGCGCGCCGGCCAGCCGGGTCGAGAGCGCGAGCAGACGCTGGCGCAGATGCTCGGCCGAGGGGGCGACCAGCTCGGCGGCGGCCGAGGGCGTGGCCGCGCGATGATCGGCGACCAGATCGGCGATGGTGATGTCGCTCTCGTGCCCGACACCGCTCACGACCGGAATCGCGGACGCGCGGATGGCGCGCGCGAGCGCCTCGTCGTTGAAGGCGCCCAGATCCTCGATCGAGCCGCCGCCGCGCGCCAGGATCAGCACGTCGCACTCGGCGCGCGCATTGGCGGCGGCGAGCGCCGCGATCAGCGCGGCCGGGGCCGCCTCGCCCTGGACTTGCGCCGGATAGATGAGTACCGGCAAGCTGCAGAAGCGGCGCCCGAGGACCGTGATCAGATCGCGCACGGCCGCGCCGAATGGCGAGGTAATGAGTCCGACCTGACGCGGGAAGGCAGGAATCGGCCGCTTGACGGCGGTGTCGAACAGCCCCTCGGCGGCGAGTTGGCGCTTCAGTCGCTCGAAGGCCAGCCGCAGGGCGCCCTCGCCGCCCGGCTCCAGATGCTCGACGACGAGTTGGAAATCGCCTCTCGGCTCATAGAGCGTCACGCGAACGCGCGCCAGAACCTGTTGACCGTTCTCCGGTCGAAACGCCAGCAGCGTCCGCTTGGCGCGAAACATGGCGCAACGCACCTGCGCCGCTTCGTCCTTGAGGCTGAAATAGAGATGTCCGGAGGCCGGTTGCGCCAGGTTCGAGAGTTCGCCGCGCACCCAGAGCCGCGGAAAGGCGCCGTCGAGCACGGCGCGCGCCTCGCTGACCAGGCGTGAAACACTGTGGATGTCGCGGGAGAAGTCCAGCGCCTGGTCCGAGGCGATCCGATTCATGACGGGTAGCGGAAAACGGCGATGACGAGGAGGCGGCTCGGCGACATGCGATCTCTCAATCTCGAATCTCGAATCTCGATTCGGCAAGTTTACCGACAAGCCCAGTCATTCTATACTTGCCGGTTATTTTACAGCGCCGAGGGTTGGGAGCGGGAACGGAACCCAGCGTCGTCGGCGCCAGCGCGTTGGGGTTCGAGCACGCGACCCAATCCACGCCCCATCCCCGTCCCTCGCAGCGATCCGCGGAGTCCCAGTCCCATGCGTCTGATCCAGGAAGCCCTCACCTTCGATGATGTCCTGCTCGTTCCCGCCCACTCCAGGGTGCTCCCGAACGAGGTAGACTTCCACACCAAGCTCACCCGCGAGATCGATCTGCGGATTCCTCTCGTCTCGGCCGCGATGGATACGGTGACCGAAGCCCGGCTGGCGATCGCCATGGCCCTGGAGGGCGGGATCGGCATCATCCACAAGAACATGAACGTCGAGCGCCAGGCGCGCGAGGTGCTGGCGGTCAAGAAATACGAGAGCGGCATCATCCGCAACCCCATCACCGTTTCGCCCCATGCGAGCATCGGCGAGGTCGTCGCGATCACCCACGCCAACAACATCTCGGGTGTGCCGGTCACCGACCGGGGCGAACTGGTCGGCATCGTCACCGGTCGCGATCTGCGCTTCGAGACCCGGATGGACGCACCGGTCTCGGCCATCATGACACCCAAGGAGCGACTGGTCACGGTACTCGAGGGCTCCAGCCGCGAGGAAGTGGTCAACCTGCTGCACAAGCATCGCATCGAGAAGGTGCTGGTGGTCAACCGGAACTTCGAGCTGCGGGGCCTGATCACGGTCAAGGACATCCAGAAGGCGAAGGACTTCCCCAAGGCCTCGCGCGACGCCCAGGAGCGGCTGCGCTGCGGCGCGGCGGTGAGCGTCGGCAAGGGCACCGAGGAGCGGATCGCCGCGCTCGCCGAGGCGGGCGTCGACGTCATCGTGGTCGACACCGCCCACGGTCACTCGCAGGGGGTGCTCGACCGCGTGCGCTGGGTCAAGACGCACTACCCGGATCTTCAGGTCATCGGCGGCAATATCGCGACTGCGGACGCTGCTAGGGCGCTGATGGAAGCGGGGGCGGATGCGGTGAAGGTCGGGATTGGCCCTGGATCAATCTGTACCACCCGTATCGTCGCCGGCGTCGGCGTGCCCCAGATCACAGCCGTCGCCAACGTCACCGAGGCGCTGGAGGGAACCGGCGTGCCGGTGATCGCCGATGGCGGGCTGCGCTTCTCGGGCGATGTCGCCAAGGCGATCGCGGCCGGGGCGCACAGCGTCATGATCGGCGGTCTCTTCGCCGGTACCGACGAGGCGCCGGGCGAGGTCGAGATCTATCAGGGACGTTCCTACAAATCCTATCGCGGCATGGGCTCGCTCGGCGCCATGGGCTCCTCGGAGGGGTCGAGCGATCGTTACTTCCAGGAGGACACCGCGAAGGAGAAGCTGGTGCCGGAAGGGATCGAGGGTCGCGTGCCCTATAAGGGCAGTCTGGTGAACGTCATCCATCAACTGGTCGGCGGTCTCGGCTCTAGCATGGGCTACACCGGCTGCGCCACCATCGAGGAGATGCGGACCAAGCCGGAGTTCGTGCGTATCAGCGGGGCCGGGGTGCGCGAATCCCATGTGCATGATGTCCAGATCACCAAGGAAGCGCCGAACTATCGCATCGACAACTGATGCGCCCTTGAATGAACAGGGGAATCTCCGCGAGCGAGGTGCTGCCCGGTCTGGACCTGGACCTGCTGACGACCTTTCTCGACCGGCCGACGACCTTCGAGGCGATCCGAGCCTATCGAGCGGCATTGCGCACCGATCCAAACGATCATTGACCCTATCGGTGGAGCCTCCGTCCTCTCGCATGGAGCGCCCGAGCCGATCCCTGTCCACTGTCCACTGACGACCCTTCGCCCCCCATGCCCAACATCCACGCCGACCGCCTCCTGATCCTGGATTTCGGATCCCAATACACCCAACTGATCGCGCGGCGCGTGCGCGAGGCTGGGGTCTATTGCGAGCTTCACGCCCATGACATGGACGCCCAGGCCATCCGCGACTTCGCCCCCAGCGGCGTCATCCTCTCCGGCGGCCCCCAGTCGGTCCACGAGGCCGAAACCCCGCGCGCCGATCCGCTGGTGTTCGAGCTTGGCGTGCCCGTACTCGGCATCTGCTACGGCCTGCAAACCATGGCCGCCCAGCTCGGCGGCACGGTCGTTCCCTCGACCCATCGCGAATACGGCTACGCCCAGGTTCGGGCGCGCGGACATTCGCGGCTGCTGCGCGACATCGAGGATCAGACCAGCCCCGAGGGCTATGGCCTGCTGGACGTCTGGATGAGCCACGGCGACCGGGTGGAAACCCTGCCGCCCGGCTTCACCGTCATCGCCGAGACCGACAACGCCCCGCTCGCCGGCATCGCCGACGAGGAGCGCCGCTTCTATGGGGTGCAGTTCCACCCCGAGGTGACCCATACCCGCCAGGGCCAGCGCCTCATCGAGCGCTTCGTCCACGAGATCTGCGGTTGCGGACGTCTCTGGACCCCGGACAACATCATCGAGGACAGTCTCGCGCGCATCCGCGCCCAGGTCGGCACCGACAAGGTGCTGCTCGGTCTTTCCGGCGGGGTCGATTCGAGCGTGGTCGCCGCCCTGCTGCACCGCGCCATCGGCGACCGGCTCACCTGCGTCTTCGTCGACAACGGGCTGCTGCGTCTCGGCGAGGGCGATCAGGTCATGAACACCTTCGCCCGTCACATGGGCGTGCGGGTCATCCGGGTGGACGCCGAGGAACGCTTTCTCGGCCGCCTTAAGGGCGTGAGCGACCCGGAGCAGAAACGCAAGATCATCGGCAACACCTTCATCGAGGTCTTCGACGACGAGGCCAGCGGCATCCAGGACGTCAAGTGGCTGGCCCAGGGAACCATCTATCCGGACGTCATCGAATCGGCGGGCGCCAAGAGCGGCAAGGCCAAGGTCATCAAGTCCCATCACAACGTCGGCGGCCTGCCCGAGGAAATGAACCTCAAGCTGGTCGAGCCGCTACGCGAGCTGTTCAAGGACGAGGTGCGCCGGATCGGCATCGAGCTGGGCCTGCCCTCCGAGATGGTCCATCGCCATCCCTTCCCCGGCCCCGGCCTGGGCGTGCGCATCCTGGGCGAGGTCAGCAAGGATTTCGCCGAGACCTTGCGCCAGGCCGATCACATCTTCATCGAGGAACTGCGTCGCGCCGATCTCTACGACCAGGTCTCGCAAGCCTTCGCGGTCTTCCTGCCGGTGCGCTCGGTCGGGGTGGTCGGCGACAACCGGCTTTACGCCCATGTCATCGCCCTGCGCGCGGTCGAGACGATCGACTTCATGACGGCCCGTTGGGCACACCTGCCCTACGATTTCCTCGACCTCGTCTGTCGGCGCATCGCCAACGAGGTGCCGGGGGTGTCGCGCGTGGTCTACGACATCACCGGCAAACCGCCGGGCACCATCGAGTGGGAATAATCAGTAGGCTACTAAGCCATTGTTTTATTAGTCCGACGCAAGGTTAAAACCACCGCCTTTAGGCGGTCAGATTTATCTTTGAAGCCTTTTGCGGCTTGCTGCCAATGCGACGAATGATGGAGACGGTCGCCATGCGATCCTTGACCAACCTGAGAAAACATGACCTGGGAGCCACTACACAAGAAAATAAAGCATTGTAGACCGCGCTCAGGCGGGCTATTTTACAGCACAAATCTATTTTATTTGCTTTGGCTAGAAGCAAATCACCCTGATCGAAAAAAAGCATGCAATCCGATTTAATGCATTAGCACGTTTACATTTGGAAAAAAGCCTTCTAATTTAAGATCTTTTCTTCAAGCAATCTAAGCTCGTCGTGATGCAACAATAGCACACCCAAGGATTGAGCAAGCTGTTTCGCCGACCGCGTATAGTCGGCATTACTTACGACCGCACAAAAGCTTCCACCGATATACCGCATTCCCGCGCAAACCTCTTGTACGGCTTTATTACCTACAGGGGACGAGTATCGCTTGCATTGAATAGCTCCTTTGCGACCATTCTTTGAAGCAATTACATCTACGCCATGATCACCTGTAGCTTGCGTCGTTCGCACATCCCAGCCATGACCTCTCAATACCTTAGCGCAATAATGTTCATAGTCGACTGGATCAATATTCGGGTCAAAATCACTCAAGCTGCCTCTTTCAAATCTTCTCACTACGTCATCTATAAAATCAAAGAGTTCGCCCCTGCTTAGCCGAACGCACGGACCTAAGCCTTGACTCAAGAGATTAGGGCCGACTACTTTCGACACAAAGTAGTCAACCTCGCTTCTCCATTTCGAATCATCGACATTACCCTGGTTCCGTGAACTGAATGAACCGTCTTCCAAGAATTCCCGTTACATAACAAGAGGATGGAGGTAAAATACGCCCATTCTAGGGCTCACCCGGCAGGTGACAAGTTGCGACGTTTCATCATCACG
>NZ_NRRG01000016.1 GCF_016583575.1 Thiocystis violacea | reverse complement strand
GTCGTTGCCGCTGCGCGGCGCGCTGACGAGGATGCATGGGGGCTGGCTCCACGGGTGGGCAGTTGGGTTTGGCCACTCTCAGCCTACCACCACCGCCAGCCTTTCTCATGCGTTTCAGCAGGTTGGGCTTATCTTAGTGCCATTCGGGGTATGCACAAATTTAGAACACTACCCGACCGGCATTACAGCCAGACTCGGCCTATTGCCACGGGCTTTGCCCATCCTACGAATTGGAGCGCTAGTCCCGGCCCGAGTCGCCTCAGATCCGCGCGATCGCGCGCTCCATGTTGCCCTTGATCGTCTCGCCCGCGGCGTCCGGATCGGTCGTGCGAACGTCGATCCAGTGGACGTACAGATCCTCGCCTTCCATCTCAAGGGTCACGGTGCCTGGGGTCAGGGTGATGCTGTTGGCGAGCATGAGGCGCTGATAGGGGGCGGTGAGTCCGGTGCGGATCCGCACGATCCCCGGATTGATGGGCAGCCTCGGGTTCAGTACCCGACTGGCGACGTCGATGTTCGCGAGCACCAGATCCTTGAGAAAGACCGGTAGATAGAGCAGGAGATTGAGCAGGCTCCAGGGTTGGCCGTGCTCGCCGCCGGCCGGCTTCGGGATCGTCAGCCAGACGATGGCCGACACGACCAGCAGACCGGCCAGCACCTCCTGGATCTGGAGCGAGTTGGTCAGGCCCAGCCAGACGACGAAGAGTACCGCGCCCCATTGGAGTCGTTGCATGGGTGGCTCCTACTTGTCCTTCGGCATGTAGAGAAAGCTGTCGGCGTCGGCGCTGACATAGGTGTAGTCGCCTTCCAGACGTAGCGAATCCGGACCGCAGACATCGGTGCAGAGACCGCACCAGCAGCAGCGACCGTAGTCGATGCGGGGCACCAGACCGCTGGCGTTCTTGGGATTGAGTTCGCCGCTGACCTCGACCATGTCGATGGCCTCGTTCATGCAGATTTCCTGACAGTTCCCGCAGCCCACGCAGAGGCTCAGCCTGTTGACGTGGAAGCCGCGATAATCCGCGACCTCCTGTCGCTTTTCGATCGGGTAGTTCAGGGTATAGGGTTGCTTGAAGCTGAATTTGAGTGCGCTGAAGGGCTGAATCAACCCTTTGAGATCGGGATTCCAGGCCATGATGACATCTCCATTGGCGTGGGTGGATGGCTCGGGTTAACGCTCGATTTCGGGCGGACAGATGCCCAGCGAATTCATGATCAGGGCGACATCCGCGAGTTGCGCGCCGACCAGCAGCGGCTCCAGCAGGGTGAAGCCGTGGACGATGGAGGGGCCGCGGACTTGCAGTCGACGCAGGTATTCGCTGCCATCGCCCGCCATGAAATAGCCGAAGGCGCCGCGCGCGGATTCGCTCTGCACGTAGGTCTCGCCCTTGGGCAGCGTGAACTTGTGGTGCCGGGGCAATTTGCATTGAATCTCGCCGGGGGGCATCCGCTCGATGACCTGCCGTAGGATACGGAGGCTCTGGTACATCTCGGCGCGACGCACCAGGGCGCGGGCGTAGGCATCGCCTCCGGTTTGGGTCGGGATCTCGAAGTCGAGCTGGTCGTAAACCAGATAGGGCGCGTCCCGGCGCACGTCGCGTGGGAGGCCGCAGGCGCGGATCACCGGCCCCGTGTAGCCGTTGCCGATGGCCTCCTCGGGCTTCACCACGCCGACGTTCTGGAGCCGTTTCTTCACGCCGGCATTGTCGAAGAAGATCCGGTCGTACTCGGGCAGCCGTTGCTCCAGGGTGTTCAGCAGGTCGCTCAGGCGTTCCAGCAGACCGTCCGGCAGGTCGCGTTTGACGCCGCCGGGGTAGATGTACATGTGATAGACGCGCCCGCCCGTCAGCTCCTCGAAGAGGTCGAGGATGTAGTCGCGCTCGCCGACCGCCCATTGGGGGACGACCTCGTGCCCGATCGAGCCGCCCTGGCCGGCCAGCCAGAGGTAATGGGCCTGGAGACGCGAGAGTTCGAGGACCATGACGCGGATGAACTTGGCGCGCTCGCTGATCTCGAGCCCCGCCAGTTCCTCGACGCCGCGCGCGAAGTTCTCTTCGTTGGGATCGGGTTCCGGGACGCAGATGCGGCAGACGATGGTGAAGGCCTGGATCAGGGTGCGCCGCTCGATCAGCTTCTCGAAGCCGCGATGCAGATAGCCGACATGGGTCACGGCCTTGACGATGGTCTCGCCGTCGAGGTCCAGTTCCATACTCATGTTGCCCGTGACCCCAGGGTGCTGCGGGCCATGGAAGATCTTGATGGTGTCGGTTTTGGGGCCGTCGGTCCGGGAGCCGGCGTTTGGGAGGCGATCGCTCATGAGGGCGCTCCATCCTCGCTCGCCGGTTTGGACTTGGCGACCTGTTTGGCCTCCTTGCGTCGGCGGATCGCCTCCCGCACGTCCTGGTTGTCCTCGCGTCCCGAGCGCATTTCGTAGTTCTCCTGGACGAACTTCAGGGTGTCGAATTCGCGTCGCATGGGCGGGGTGTGGGTCCAGCCCTCCAGCATGAAATCGCCGAGGCTCGGATGCCCCGTGATGGGAATGCCGAACATCTCATGCAGCTCGCGCTCGAAGATCTCGGCCTGTGGCCAGAGCGGGATGCAGGTTGCCAACTCCTCGCCTTCGCGGCCGATGTCGGCCTGGACCCCGAGCACGCGGTCGCGCCCGGCGGTTTCGAGCACATAGGTGAGACGGAAGACCCCGTCCTCGATCCAGTCGGTGCAGGCGATGGTGGTCAGGGTCGCGAAGCCGTGACCCTGCTTGAGCAGTCCGAGCAGCGAGAAAAGCTGGGTCTTGGGGACGCGCACGAAGGCCAGGCGATCGTTGCGCTGGGTCTGGTCCTGGATGTCGAATCCATCCAGATGCGGTAGCAGGGCGTCCAGCATCAGGCGACGCCTCCGGCGTGATACCAATCGTAGGTGTAGTCCGGCGGCATGTTCTCTCCGAGCACCCGGCGTTGATTGGCCTTGTACCAGTCGATGTTTTCGCGATAGCGCTTGAATCCGCTCGGTTCGCCGCGTCCGATCTTCTTCTGGAGCGCGGCGAAGCCCTCGATCAGGGCCTCGGGCCGGGGCATGCAGCCGTTGATGTACATGTCGACGGGGAGGTAGTGGTCCAACTGCTTGATGGTGTTGTAGGAGTCCCAGTACATGCCGCCGTTGATGGCGCAACTGCCCAGCGCGATCACGTACTTGGGCTCCTGCATCTGCTCGTAGCTGCGAATGACGCGCTTGAGGGTCTTGAGGGCCAGATAGCCGCTGATGACCAGGACATCGGCCTGACGCGGCGTGGGCGCGCCGATGATCCCGAACCGCTCGGCATCGAAGCGGCTGGTCATCAGCGGACGCATCTCGATCGCCCCGCAGCCGGTTCCGTAGGCGAGGACGAAGAGGCTACGCTGGCGCAGCCAGCCCACCAGACGATCGACCAGACCCGTCTGGGCGTTCTCCTGGCCGAGAGACTCCTCCAGCATCCGCTGCTCGCATTGAAATCCCTCGCATTCGCTCTTGTGATACATCAGGCACCCCAGGGCAACCAGACGGTTGCGATGACCCCCAGGACACCCAGTCCCAGGGGAACCTTCCAAAAGAAATCCACCGTCTGCTCGGTCTTGAGGCGGGGAAAGACCAGACTGATCGAGGCGGTCAGCAGAAAGAGACTGAACGCCTTGAGGATCAGGATCGGGACGTTGCCGGCTCCGCCCATGAAGAGATCGACCACCAGCACCAGCTTGGCGACCGTCATCATCATGTTCTGGGTCATGAGCAATCCCAGCAGACGCCCGCCGAATTCCACCCGAGGTCCGGCGTAGACCTCCACCGGCGCGCCGACCACGTCGAAGGGCGAGGCGTTCTGGCTGGCGATGAAGGGCAGCAGAATGACGATGAAGGCGATCGGATTGGTGAACAGGTTCCATTGGGCGAGGCCGTCCTGCGCGGCCATGATGGCGTGCACCGAGGTGGTCTCGTGTTGCAGCATCACCAGGGCCAGCCCGAGGAAGAAGGGCACTTCCAGGCCCATGAGGCGCGTGAGTCCGCGGGTGACGCCCATGACGCCGAAGGGATTGCCGCTGGAGCCCACCGCCAGCGCGTTGCCCAGCGGGCCGACGACCAGCAGATAGATGATGAGGATGAGGTTGCCGTGCTCCGAGAAGCCTTGGAGCCAGTCGGAGTCCTTCAGGAAGGGGACGAAGAGCACGGTCGTGATGGCCCCCGCCGCGATGATCATGGGGCCAAGGAAGAACATGGGGCCATGCGTCAGGGTCTCGGTCTTGAGCAGGAACTTCATGTTGTCGAAGAAGTTCTGCCAGAGGCTCGGTCCCCAGCGGCGCTGCACGCGGGCGTTGAACTGGCGGTAGAAGCCATAGAAGAGAAAGCCCATGACATAGCTGATGCCGATCATGGCCAGCGAATCGACGATGGCGTGCATCAGAGGGCTCCTCCTGTCAGCGTCACAAGGGTCAGGGCGAGGGCGAACAGCAGCACGGCCAGCAGGATCCAGGTCTGTGGGTTACGCCCATAGAAGCCTCCCAGCAACCCGGCCGCCGCCAGTGACTGTCGCGTCAATCCGGTCAGGAAGCCCGTCGTGGTGTGGAGCAGGATCCAGCCGATCAGGGGAATGCGGCGCAGTTCGCGGCCCATGCCCGCACCATAATGCAAGGGCGTGTCGGCGGTTGGGACTTCGCCGGCATAACTGAGATCGTAGGGACTGCCGGCCCGTCGCATCCGTCCGCGCAGCAGGAAAAAGCCCCCGGTCACGAGCGCGAAGGCGGTGCCGAACACCGTCATCAGCACCACGCCGTCATAGCCGCCATAGGGCGTGGCGAGCTCGCCCCAGGAGGGCGCGCCGATCGGCGCCAGGCCGAGCGCGGTCAGCACCGGATCAATGAGGAACTGGATGCCGAATCCGGGGAAGATCCCGAGCGCGACCAGCAGTCCCATGAGAATGACTTGCGGCACCAGGTAGGGCCAGGGCGCCTCGGTCGCCGTCTTGGCCTCGGGCGAGTTGGCGTGGCCGAGGAAGGGCGCGTAGATCAGCTTGTAGCAGTAGATGAAGGCGGCGGTGCTCGACAGCAGCATGGCCGCCAGCAGCAACAGCCAGCGGGCGTCGATCAGTGAGACGAAGATCAGATACTTGGCGGCGAAGCCGGGCAGGGGCGGCATGCCAGCCAGTCCGATGATGCCGATGAGCACGGCGAGAAAGGAGATCGGCATGCGGTCGATCAGATGACCGAGGTCGTTGAAACGCCGCCGTCCGGTTTGCAGGATGATCCCGGCGACCGTGATGAAGAGCAGCAGCTTGACCAGGGTATGCACCAGCGCCTGGAAGAGCGCGCCGCCGATCGCCAGCGAGCTGCCGACCCCGATCGCCGTGGTGATATAGCCGACCTGGGCGATGGAGGAATAGGCCAGCAGACGTTTCATGTCCTCCTGGGATATCGCCTTGAAGGTCGCGACGATGGAGGTGATGACCCCGATCCAGGCCAGGATGTAGCCCGCCGCCGGACCGTTGAGCAGACGGCCGAGCAGTCCGCTCAGCGCCTCGGGGAAGAGGGTCGCCAGGAGGATCAGGCCATAGACGCCCATCTTGGACATCAGCGCCGAGAGGAAGGCGCTGAAGATGTCGGGCGCCTGGTCATAGGCGCGCGGCACCCAGAGATGCAGCGGCAGCGTACCGACCTTGATCAGGAAGGCCAGACCGAACAGGACGGCCAGGGCCAGAGGCTCCGGGCCGCCGAGCTGGTCGATCGCCTGGATCCGGAAGTCGCCGGTGAGGCTATGAAACACCAGGATCCCCGCCAGCAGCAGGAAGGCGGAGGCGAGATTGAAGAGGATGTAGGACTGTGCCCCTTCCAGATCGGTCCGCGAGGAGCGTAGCAGTAGCAGATAGCTGCTCCAGGTCATGATCTCCCAGCCGACGAAAAAGCCGATGAAATCGCCCGCGAGCAATAGGAGCTGCATCCCCAGCAGCAGGAGCGCGTAGAGCGCATAGGCGGGTCGGTCCGGCGCGCCCCGCAGCATCGGCAGGGCCACCAGGGGCGCGCCCAGCGCGAGCAGCAGCAGGAAGAAGGCCGAGATCGGGTTGAGGTCGAACAGCAGCTCGATCCCGCCGAACAACGGCCAGGCGAGGCTCTCGCCCCAGGTCGACAGGGTGAGGGCCGGGCTCAGCGAGACGGCGAGGAAAAGGATCTTGATCATCAGGCTCATGACTGGACTCCGAGCACGCTCTCCAGAATGGTCCCGCGTCCCAGCAGGGCGCGCGCGGCCTGGACGAACCAATCCTCGATCAGGAAGGGCGCGACGCCGAGCAGCAGCAGGAGACCGGCGATCAGCACGAGCGGGAGATAGGCCGGGCCGTCATCGGACCGGCACTGGGGCGCCGCCGGGTCGCTGTCGTAGAAGACCTTGATCCAGCGGAAGTAATAGCCGGCCTCGATCAGGGCGGCGAGCAGGATCAGGGCGATCGGCCAGAACGCCTGGGCCTCGGCGAAGCCCTTGAGGATACAGAGCTTGCTGACGAAGCCGCTCAGTGGCGGCAGTCCCAGCACCGCCAGGCTTCCGAGCACGAACAGAGCGGTCGCCACCGGCATGGCGTGGCCGACACCGCGCAGATCCGCCAGTCGCAGCGACAGGAAGCGGCGCAGCATGAGCGCGGCGACGAAGAAGAGGAGCATCTTGACCAGGGTATGGTTGACCATGTGGAAGAGGGCTCCGGCCGTGGTCGCCTCGCTGGCGAAGCCGAGCGCCAGGGTGATCAGACCCACCTGTCCGAGCGAGGAATAGGCGAGCATGCGACGCATGTCCTGCTGCCGCAGCGCCACCAGTTCGGCCACCAGCATGGTGAGCGCGCCCAGGGCCATCAGCCAGGCCCGCGCCACGGCCGGGTCGGCCAGCAGCAGAAAGACCAGATGGAAGAGGACGAAGAGGAACGCCTTGACCAGGATGCCCGAGAAGAGCGAGGTCACCGCCGGATCGCTGCCCCGGTAGATATCCGGCACCCAGACATTGAAGGGGAACAGCTCGGCCTTGACGCCCAACCCCACCAGCAGGAGCAGCCCGATCAGGCCCTGCATGGCCGCCGGGATATCGCCGAAGTCCCGCGCCAGCGCGGCCAGGTTGAGCTGCCCGGTCTCTAGGTAGAGCAGGACGATCGCCAGGAGAATGAAGATCGCCGCGACCGAGCCGATGATCAGATATTTGAGTCCGGCCTCCAGCGCGGTCTTGTCCCGGCGGAGCGCGCTCAGCGCGTAGGCGCTGACCCCGGCGATTTCCAGAAACACATAGAGATTGAATAGATCGCCGGTCAAGACCAATCCGGTGCAGCCGGTGATCAGCAGCAGGATGAGGACGAATGGCCCGCGCCCGCGCAGATGCGGCTCGGTATCGCCAAGCCAAAGGAACGAGGCGAACAGCACGCCAGCCAGGTTGAAGAGGGCGACCATCAGCAGCGAGGCGGAATCCAGATGCAGATGGATCCCGAGCGGCGGGGCGATGACGATGGTCTCCAGCAATGGTGCGTCGCCAACCGCCGGAAACAGCGAGACCGCCAGTCCGAAGAGGACGAGCGGCGTCGCGAACAGCATCGACATGAGCAGACCCAGCCGGACCCACAGGGGTGCCGCGAAGGCGACCAGCAAGGGTAGGGCGATGAACCAGACGGGGGTGAGTTGAAACGCCATCACGAATCCTTCAATTCCGTCATCGCACGCATGTCACTGTTGCCGGTGAGGCGGTGGTACTGGATCGCCAGCGAGACCCCGAGCGCCAGCACCGCCATGCCGATGACGATGGCGGTCAGGGTCAGGGCTTGCGGGATCGGATCGGCCATCCCGGTGAAATCGATCAGACCGTCCGCGAGGATGGGCGCCGTTTCGCCGGGCGAGGTGGCGAGCGCGATGAACAGCAGATAGACCGACAGTTCCATCACGGCGATACCGATCAGTGCCTTGAGCAGATGGCGCTTGGCCAGCAGACCATAGAGACCGATGAAGAACAGGGTCAGACTCCCCAGGATATAGATGCCGTGTAGCACCCTGGGGCTATCCAGGAATTCGAGCATGGTTACGACTCCGTGGGCGGTCGGCCGAGAGGATGGACTCCCCCCGTCAGCCGCTTGAACAACATTTCCGTCTGGGAACTGGACAGGACCGACAGGGCATTCAGGATTGACCGGATGGTGGCGCAAGGCTCGCCGGGAATGGAGGATCCAGCCTCGATCCAGCCCGGCGATCCCTCGGTCGACCTACTCCTGTTCCAGCATGTCCTGAAAGATGGCTCCGACCTCCGCTCCGACCTTCACGCCGACCAGGACGTAGATGAGCGGAATGACCCCGGCGCTGACGAGTCGGCCCATGGCCTCGACCGGGTGCGGCAGAAAGTTGCCGAGGAAGGTGCCGGTGGACAGCAGCACCAGACCCAGCAGCCCGAGGAGGACGAAGCCGCTGCCCGAGAGCGATTCGAGCAACCCGACGCGGGCGTGATCCAGAACGAAGTCGGGATCCGCCAGCAGGCGCAGGAAGAAGGCGGTCGCGATGATCACGCCGCCCTGGAAACCGCCGCCGGGCGAGAGATGACCATGCGCGATGATGTAGACGCCGAGCAGCAGCAGGACGGGGAACAGCAGGCGCGCGCCCGTGACCATCATCTCGTTCGGCGCCGCGCGCCGCGCCACGGACGCCCCGGTCTCCTCCTGGCGCCGACCGCCGAACAGCATCCCGACCCCGGTGGCGGCCAGGAACAGCACCGTCACCTCGCCCAGCGTATCGAAGCCGCGATAGCTCACGACCACGGAGGTCACGGCGTTGGCCGAGGCGGTCTCCGCGTTGCGCTCCAGGAGGGCATCGCCAACCGTGCCGGACAGGCCGTCGAGCCCATGAGGCAGCAGGATCGTCAGGAAGAGGGCCAGCAGCCAGCCGCACAGCAGAACCAGCAGCAGGGTCTTGACCCGGACCCGTTTGCGCAAGGGAACCTGGCTCATCGCAACTCCTTATCTTCGTGGCGGCCGAGCTGACGCACGCCCATCAGCATCACGAAGCTGCCCGCCGCCGCTCCGATCGCCGCCTCGGTCAGGGCCACGTCGGGTGCCTGCAAGAGAAAGAACTGGCCGACCGCGCCCAGGCTGACCAGGGAAAAGCCGATCAGGGCCTGCAGAAAGTCGGTCTGGGTGATCGCCATGATGGCCCCGCCGATCATCCAGGCGAACAGCAGGATCGCGAATAAACCGGTCATGCCTTGGCCTCGCTTGTATTCGATGGGTCCGGATCCGGGCTCGGAGCCGGGGCGTCGCGCTCGGCACGGGCGTCATGGGTCATGGCGACCGTATCCGTCCCGCTTCGGTAGGCGGCGCGCGCCAGCACCGAGGCGCTCAAGGGATTGGTCAGCAGGATGAAGAGCGCGAGGATCAGCAGCTTGGGCGCCCAAAGGGGTTCCAGGCAGGCCGCGCCGAGCAGCGTCAGCAGTGAGCCCAGGGTCGTCGCCTTGGTGCCGGCATGCATGCGCGTGAAGAAATCCGGCATCCGGATCAGACCCAGGCCGCTGATCCAGAAAAAGACCAGGCCGCCGACGATCAGGACATAGCCCAGGTATTCCATCTCAGACCCCCTTTTCCAGGAAACGCCCGAACAGGATCACGCCGGCGAAACCGACCATCGCGAAGACCAGCGCCACGTCGAGGTAAATACTCCGCTCGAACAGGATGGCGAGCAGGGCCAGCAGGGCCACGAAGAGCACGGTCAGCGTATCCAGGGCGAGAATCCGGTTAGCGGCATCGGGTCCCCTGAAGAAACGCCACAGAATCATCAGGATGGGCGGTATGAGCAGCAAGAGGAACAGCGTAAGCATGAGGAGTACCTAGAGCCGATCGGAGCCGGGCCGATCCGCCGAGTCGCGCGAGGAATTTAGGCGGGCGTGGAGCTGGATGCGTTCGCGGGCCATGGGCCAAGGCCGGCTATTGTATGCCTTTTAAAAATAAGAATTCGATGATTCTATGATTTATTGATCTGGCCGGCGTCGGGGATCTGGCGGTCACGACCAGGCCGCGAGCGGTCGGACGTCCGCTATTGTTATTCTGGTCAACGGGTTGCCTGAATCTCGGATGAATCGGCCAGCGTCCTTGGATCCAGCTTTGGGATGCCCGGATGGGCGCGTCGCGGCCTCTCAATGGCGAGGCGCGACCTTCGCGGGCATCAGGCGCGGAGTCGATCCCCCCAGACCTGGGCGGCGGAGAGGATGGGCGAGGGATCGAGGCTGGTCGGGATTCCGTCGCGAATGACCTGACGGCCGCGAATCCAGACCTGCCGGACTTGATGCCGGCCGGCGGCATAGACGAGCTGGGATACCGGGCGATAGATGGGCTGGGTCTGGGGTTCCCGCAAGTCGAGTGCCACCAGATCGGCGGACTTGCCGGGTTCGAGCGAGCCGATCTCGCCGTCCAGTCCGAGCGCGCGTGCCCCATTGATGGTCACCAGACGCAGGGCCGTCGCGGCTGGAACCGCCGCGGCGGATCCCGCCACGCCTTTGCCGAGCAGGGCGGCGGTGCGCATCTCGCCGAGCAGATTCAGATCGTTGTTGCTGGCGGCGCCATCGGTGCCGAGCGCTACGTTGACGCCGGCCTCCAGCAGCCTGGCGACCGGACAGAAGCCGCTCGCGAGCTTGAGATTGGACTCGGGACAATGCACCACATGGGCGCCGGCCTCGGCCAGACGCGCGATCTCCGCGTCCTCGAGCTGGGTCATGTGGACGGCGATCAGCGAGGGTCCGATCAGTCCCATTCGATCGAGCCGGGCCATGGGGCGTTCGCCGTGATCGCGCAGGGATTGGACGATCTCCTCGTGCGTTTCATGGAGATGGGTGTGGATCTGGATGTCCAGTTCGCTGGCCAGGGTCTGCACCCGTTGCAGCGCTTCATCGGAGACCGCGTAGGGCGAGTGTGGCGCGAAGGCGACCTGGATGAGCGGATGGTCGCGGTACTGATCGCGCAGGGCCAGACCCTTGGCGATGTAGTCGTCCGTCGTCGCCGCGTAGCCGGTCGGGAAATCGACCAGTATCATGCCGATCATGGCCCGCATCCCGGCCTCCGCGGTGAGCTGGGCGCTGACCTCGGGATGAAAGTACATGTCGTTGTAGCAGGTCACGCCGCCGCGCAGCATCTCCAGGATCGCCAGCCGGGCGCCATCGGCCACGAAGCCCGGATCGACCCAGCGTCGCTCGCGCGGCCAGATGTGATCGTGCATCCAGGTCATGAGCGGCAGATCGTCCGCCAGGCCGCGCATCAGTGTCATGGGGGCGTGGGTGTGGGCGTTGACCAGGCCCGGAATCAGCAGATGATCCGGCAGTTCGACCACCCGTTGGGCCTGGACCGAGCGTCGGGCCTCCTCGCCGGGCAGGATGGCCAGGATCCGGCCGTCGGCGATCGCGATCGCATGATCGGTGAGCTGCCGATTCGCGGGGTCGACGGGCAGGATCCACCGCGAATGGATCAGGAGCTCGGCATGCATCGGTCGGTCCTTTGGTTGTGGCGTCGAATCAGGGACAATAGGCGGCAACATGCCATAAGGAGCCATCGATGAAAACCACGCTGCCCACCATCCCCACCCCTGACGACGCGGCCCTTTGGCACGCGGGCCGGCTCTATCTGGCCGATCAGCGCATCCTGCCCGAGCGCGCCGAATTCCTGGCCTACGATGGGGCCGCGGACGTCGCCGAGGCCATCCGCGCCATGGTCGTGCGCGGCGCGCCAGCGATCGGTGTTACCGCCGCCTATGGCGTCGCGCTGGCCGGTCGCGCGGCTTATGCCGCCGCCGGTGCCGGCTGGAAGGCGGCGATCGAGGCCGATCTGGAGTGTCTGGCGGCCTCGCGGCCGACGGCCGTGAACCTGTTCTGGGCGATTCGCCGCATGCGCGCCCGCATCGCCGAACTGGACACGAGCGACCCAACCCAGGCGCTGCTCGACGAGGCCCTGGCCATTCATGAAGAGGACCGTGCCGCGAATCGCCGGCTCGGCGACCTGGGCGCCGAGCTGATCGAGGGCCCGACCGACATCATCACCCACTGCAACGCCGGCGCGATGGCGACCGGCGGTTATGGCACCGCGCTTGGGGTGGTTCGCAGCGCCCATGCGGCCGGCAAGATCCGTCGCGTCTACGCCGACGAGACCCGGCCCTGGATGCAGGGCGCGCGGCTCACGGCCTGGGAGCTGATGCACGACGGCATCCCGGTCACCCTGCAGGCGGACGGCGCGGCGGCCAGTCTCATGGCCGGCGGCTCGGTGGGCTGGGTGATCGTGGGCTCCGACCGGATCGCCGCCAACGGCGATGTCGCCAACAAGATCGGCACCTACGGCTTGGCCGTCATGGCGAGGTATCACGGGATCAAGGTCATGGTCGCGGCGCCGACTTCGACGGTGGACATGGAGATCGCCTCCGGCGCCGGGATCCCGATCGAGGAGCGCGATCCCGAGGAGTTGCTGAGCTGCGGCGGCCGGCGCCTGGCCCCGGCGGGCTGCGTCGCCCGCAATCCGGTCTTCGACGTCACCCCGGCGGCGCTGGTCGATGCCATCGTGACCGAGCGCGGCGTCGTGCTTAATCCAACGACGGAGAAGATGCGGGCGCTGATGGGCTGATCCGCCTTTTGTCTTCTAATGGGGCTTCCTCGTGCCGGGGTGTCCTGGTTCCTGCCGGGCACCTCGCGCATCCCCGCCAAGGAGAGACATCCTTATGAGCTGCGCGCGTTGCCAGGCCCTTCCGCTCTCGCCCGATGAACGTGGAAACCTTCTGCTGACCTTCGTCGTGCGTGAGCTGATGGACAAGCTCGTCGATTTCCTGGGTGTACGGGGGCTGGGATATCTCGCCGAGGAGATGGTCGTCACGCTCCCGGATGCGAACCTGGTCGAGTTCCTTACGCTGATTCGCGACTCAGGTTCATTCAACGAACTGGAGTGTCAGGGGATCTCGGCGCTGCTCCTGGATCCGGACGAGACCCTGACGTTTCAGGCTTTCACCCGCGCCCGGACCCTGGCGCGCTGGCTGGGACTCCTGGAGGCCGGCGCGCTGCTCGATATCCTCGATCGCAAAGGATTCACCGCCTGGTTTCAGCCGATCCTGGCGTCCGACACGGGTGCCGTGGTCGGCTACGAATCCCTGCTGCGCGCGCGTGCCCAGGACGGTGTCCTGATGTTTCCGGACGAGATTTTCCGCATGGCCACGGACAACGATCTGCTGTTCCAGGTCGATCGCCAGGCGCGCGAAGCCGCCCTGCGTTGCGCGGCGGCCGAGGGCATTCGTGAGCGTCTGTTCATCAATTTCGTCCCCACGGCGATCTATGATCCGGTGCATTGTCTGCGCAGCACCGTCGGCTGGGCCAACCAGTTGGGGTTCGAATCCGATCGCATCGTGTTCGAAGTGGTGGAGACCGAGCGGATCCGCGATATCGACCATCTGAAGAACATCCTCGATTTCTATCGCGAGGCCGGTTACCAGGTGGCCCTGGACGATGTCGGAAGCGGTTACGCCTCGCTCAATCTGTTGGCGAGCCTCCGGCCCGACATCATCAAGGTCGACATGGAGATCATCCGGGGCATCCAGGCCGACCAACGGCGCCAGTCGGTGTTCCGGGCCTTGGTCGGCATCGCCCGTGATCTCGATATCCAGGTGCTCGCCGAGGGCGTCGAAACCGAGGATGAGCTGGCCTATGTGGTGGCCGAGGGGGCGACGATGGTCCAGGGTTATCTGTTCGCCCGGCCCGCGCCCCATCCGCCGAAGCCGGCCCCGGTCGCCTTCTGGACGTCCGTTTGAGCAGATCGTGGCGGAGGGCCCGCTGTCCGGCCGATGGGTGGCGGCGACGGGTTCCGGGTCGTGGTAGAATCGGTCGGCTTAGAACAAGCCCCAACGCGGTTCCCGCCCCGGGTCCGCGCCGCATGCTGAAAGCCGGTTGACCAAGCCCATGTCAGATTTCGCCAAAGAAGTCCTGCCCATCAACCTCGAGGACGAGATGCGTCGCTCCTATCTCGATTACGCCATGAGCGTGATCGTGGGGCGGGCGCTGCCAGACGTGCGCGACGGTCTCAAACCCGTGCATCGACGGGTGCTCTTCTCCATGCACGAGCAGGGCAACGTCTGGAACCGCGCCCATCGCAAGTCCGCGCGCGTGGTCGGCGACGTCATGGGTAAATACCACCCGCACGGCGACTCGGCCATCTACGACACCATGGTCCGCATGGCCCAGCCGTTCTCGCTGCGCTATCTGCTGGTGGACGGGCAGGGCAACTTTGGCTCCGTCGATGGCGATCCGCCAGCCGCCATGCGTTACACGGAGGTGCGCATGATGCGCATCGCGGACGCCCTGCTCGACGATCTGGACAAGGATACCGTCGATTTCACCCCGAACTACGACAACACCGAGCATGAGCCCGTGGTGCTGCCGGCGCGGTTCCCGAATCTGCTGGTCAATGGCTCGTCCGGAATCGCCGTCGGCATGGCGACCAATATCCCGCCGCACAATCTGCGCGAGATCATCGATGCCTGTCTGGCGATCATCGAGAATCCGCTGATCACCATCGAGGAGTTGATGGAGATCGTGCCGGGACCGGATTTCCCCACCGCGGGTCTCATCAATGGGATCCGGGGCATTCGCGAAGGCTATCGGACCGGGCGCGGACGGGTCGTGATGCGCGCGCGCACCCACACCGAGGTGCAGAAGCGCAGCGGGCGCGAGGCGATCGTCGTCACCGAGATCCCCTATCAGGTCAACAAGGCGCGGCTGCTGGAGCGCATCGCCGAGCTGGTGAAGGAAAAGAAGATCGATGGCATCGCCCAGGACGGGCTGCGCGACGAGTCCGACAAGGACGGCATGCGCGTCGTCATCGAGCTCAAGCGCGACGCCCACGCCGAGGTGTTGCTGAACAACCTCTATCAGCACACCCAGATGCAGCAGGTGTTCGGCATCAACATGGTGGCGCTGGTCGATGGTCAGCCGCTAACCCTCAACCTCAAGCAGATCCTCGAATATTTCCTGCGTCATCGCCGCGACGTGGTGACCCGCCGCACCCTCTTCGAGTTGCGCAAGGCGCGCGATCGGGCGCATGTGTTGGAAGGCTATGCGATCGCGCTGGCGAACATCGACGAGGTGATCGCGACCATCAAGAGTTCATCCAGCCCGGCGGAGGCTCGCGAGCGTCTGATGACGCGCGACTGGCCGCCAGGGGCCGTGACCGGGATGCTGGCGCGGGCCGGCGCCGATCGGACGCGACCGGAGGATCTGGACGCGGCACTCGGACTCGGCGACCAGGGCTACAAGCTGAGCGAGCGTCAGACCAAGGCGATCCTGGACCTGCAACTGCACCGTCTCACCGGGCTGGAGCAGGAGAAGATCCTCAAGGAGTTCGAGGAGATCCTGGCGACCATCGCCGCGCTCCTGCTGATTCTCTCGGATCCCGATCGCCTCATGGAGGTGATTCGCGAGGAACTGACCGCCATCCGCGAGCAGTTCGGCGACGTCCGTCGCACCGAGATCCTGATCGACCAAACGGATCTGACCCTTGAGGATCTGATCGCCCCCGAGGACATGGTGGTGACCCTGTCACACCAGGGCTACGTCAAGACGCAGCCGATCAGCGACTACCAGGCCCAGCGGCGTGGCGGCAAGGGCAAGAGCGCGACCTCCTTCCGCGAGGAGGACTTCATCGACCGCATCTTCGTCGCCAACACCCACGACACGGTGCTCTGTTTTTCCAGTCGGGGTCGGGTCTACTGGCTCAAGGTCTACGAGCTGCCCCAGGCCGGGCGTGGCGCGCGCGGTCGGCCGATGGTCAACCTGCTGCCGCTGGAGGCGGGCGAGCGCATTCATGCCATGCTGCCGGTGCGCGAGTACGAGGAAGGCTATTACGTCTTCATGGCGACCAGCGCCGGCACGGTCAAGAAGACCCCGCTCAACGATTTCTCGCGTCCGCTCTCGCGTGGCATCATCGCCATCGATCTGCGCGATGACGAATATCTGATCGGCGTCGCCGTCACCGACGGCCAACGGGATCTGATGCTCTTCACCTCCGCCGGCAAGGCGGTCCGTTTCCCCGAGGATCAGGTGCGGGCCATGGGCCGCACCGCCCACGGTGTGCGCGGCGTCATGCTGAAGGAAGGCCAGGGCGTGATCTCGCTGCTGGTGCCAGAGCCCGGAACCGTCCTGAGCGTGACCGAGAATGGCTACGGCAAGCGCAGTCGGGTGGAGGATTTCCCCACCAAGGGACGCGGCACCCAGGGCGTCATCGCCATCGGCACCTCGGATCGCAACGGCGCCCAGGTTGGCGCCGTGCTGGTGCGCCCCGGTGACGAGATCATGCTCATCACCGAGGGCGGTACCCTGATCCGCACCCCGATCGACCAGATTCCGGTGGTCGGCCGTAGCGCCCAGGGCGTGAAGCTCATCAACCTCGGGGAGGGTGAGCGTCTGGTCTGCGTCGAGCGTATCGTGGCCTTGGATGGCGACAAGGAGGCTGGCGAGGACGTCGGCGGCGAGGACATAGCCCCGGATGAGGGCCTGGACATCGAACCCGAGGTCGGAGACGAGGGCGCCACCGATCAATAAGGCGCCCGGGTCCGTGCTTCCCGTGACTTGGCGCCAGACTTGTGGACCGTGCCGATAGGGTACTGTCCACGGAACACTGTCCACTGAAAACTACCCATGGGGAATGTGAGAATGGCTCGCGTCTATAATTTCAGCGCCGGTCCGGCGATGCTTCCCGAGTCGGTTTTGTCCCAGGCCCGGGACGAGATGCTCGAATGGCAGGGCAGCGGCATGTGCGTGGCCGAGATGAGCCATCGCGGCAAGGAGTTCATGTCCATCGCGGCACAGGCCGAGGCGGATCTGCGCGAGCTGCTCGCCATCCCAGCCAACTATAAGGTGCTCTTCCTGCAGGGCGGCGCCTCCAGCCAGTTCGCGATGATTCCGATGAATCTGCTGCGCGGGGCGGAAGGCGCGGATTATCTCAACACCGGTTCCTGGTCCAAGAAGGCGATCGCCGAGGCGCGCCACTACGGCTCGGTCAACGTCGCCGCGAGCACCGAGGCCGTCAAGTTCACGCGCGCGCCCGCGCAGGACGAGCTGAAACTGAGCGCGGACGCGGCCTACGTCCACTACACCCCGAACGAGACCATCGAGGGCGTCGAGTTCCCCTATGTACCCGAGACCAACGGCAAGCCGCTCGTGGCCGACATGTCCTCGACCCTGCTCTCGCGCCCCGTCGACGTCTCGCGCTTCGGACTCATCTATGCCGGCGCCCAGAAGAACATCGGCCCGGCGGGTCTGACCATCGTGATCGTGCGCGAGGATCTGATCGGCCAGCCGGTGCAGGGCACACCGACCATGTTCGACTACAAGATCCACGCCGACAACGAGTCCATGTACAACACCCCGCCGACCTATGCCTGGTATCTGGCTGGGCTGGTGTTCAAGTGGCTCAAGGACATGGGTGGGCTGGAGGCCATGGCGGCCGTCAACGCGCGCAAGGCCAAGCGGCTCTATGACGTCATCGATGCCTCGGGCTTTTACGCCAACCCGGTGGATCCGATCGCGCGTTCCTGGATGAACGTCCCCTTCACGCTGGCCAACGCGGATCTCGACGACCTCTTCCTCAAGGAGGCCAAGGCGGTCGGACTGACCACGCTCAAGGGACACCGTTCGGTCGGCGGCATGCGCGCCAGCATCTACAATGCGATGCCGGAGGCCGGCGTCGAGGCGCTGGTGTCCTTCATGCAGGAATTCGAGCGCAAAAACGGCTGAGGGACGGAAGTTGTCGGTTTTCAGTTGGTCGCTGTCGGCGGCCATCCTCTCTGTCCACTGAAACCGACCGTCCTCCACTGACAACCGCCACCTGACAACTGACACCTTCTACCTATGTTCAAGATCCAGACGCTGAATAACATCTCCGTGGCCGGGCTGGAGCGCCTGCCGCGCGACCGCTACGAGGTCGCTTCCGAGATCGCCCACCCCGACGCCATCCTGGTGCGTTCGGCCAAGATGCACGACATGGAGATTCCGGCGACGGTCCAGGCCATCGGCCGCGCCGGCGCTGGCACCAACAACGTGCCGGTCGCCGCCATGACCGCGCGCGGGGTCGTCGTCTTCAACGCCCCGGGCGCCAATGCCAATGCCGTCAAGGAACTGGTGATCGCCGGCATGCTGATCAGCGCCCGTAACATCGCTCAGGCCTGGCAGTTCGCGCGCGGTCTCTCGGGCGATGACGCGGCCATCAATCAGGCGGTGGAGTCCGGCAAGAAGGCGTTCGGCGGCTTCGAGCTGCCGGGCCGTACCCTGGGCGTGGTCGGGCTCGGGGCTATCGGGGTCAAGGTGGCCAATGCCGCCCGTGCCCTGGGGATGCAGGTCGTCGGCTATGACCCGACCATCACCGTCCATCGTGCCTGGCAGCTCGAAAGCGACGTGCGGCCGGCCTTGAGCATCGACGATCTGCTCTCGCGCTCGGATTTCGTCACCTTTCATGTGCCACTCACCGAGCAGACCCGGCATATGATCAACGCCGAGCGCATCCGCGCCTTGCCCAAGGGCGCCGTGCTGCTGAATTTCTCGCGCGACGGCATCATCGACGACGAGGCCGTGATCGCCGCCCTGGATCAGGGGCATCTCTATGCCTACTGCTGCGATTTCCCGACCAATCGGCTGAAGGACCATCCGCGCGTCGTGACCCTGCCGCATCTCGGCGCCTCGACCCGCGAGGCCGAGGACAATTGCGCGGTCATGGTGGCCGATCAGATTCGGGAGTATCTGGAAAACGGCAACGTGACCAACTCGGTCAACTTCCCCGAGATATGTCTGCCGCGCAACGGCGGACTGCGGCTCGCCATCGTCAACAGCAACGTGCCCAACATGCTCGGTCAGATCTCCACCGATCTCGCCAACGCGGGGCTCAACATCATCGACATGCTCAACCGCTCGCGCGGCGATGTGGCGGTGACGCTCATCGATGTCGACCAGCGCTGTCCCGAGAACACGCTCGATCAGCTCGCCTCGATCGATGGGGTGCTCTCCGTGCGTTGCCTCGGTTGAAGGGAGCCTGGCGCCATGACGACCTCCGGCAGCGGCGATAACCTGGACGCGGTGCGGCGCCGGATCGACGCCATCGATCAGGAGTTGCTGCGACTGATCAGTGAGCGCGCCCGCTGCGCGCAGCAGGTCGCCCATATCAAGACCGGAAGCGAGGGCGGGGGCGTTCAGTTCTACCGTCCCGAACGCGAGGTCGCGGTGCTGCGCCGGATCAAGGACGCCAATCCGGGTCCACTGGACGGCGAGGAGGTCGCCCGGCTGTTCCGCGAGATCATGTCCGCCTGTCTGGCCCTGGAGCGCCCGCTCAACGCCGCCTTCCTGGGGCCTGAGGGCACCTTCACCCAGGCGGCGGCCATCAAGCACTTCGGTCATTCCGTGGTCACCCGCGCCATGGCCACCATCGACGAGATCTTCCGCGAGGTGGAGGCCGGGGCCTGCGACTTCGGCGTGGTGCCGGTGGAGAATTCCACCGAGGGCGTGGTCAGCCATACCCTGGATCTCTTCATGAGCTCGCCGCTGCGGATTACCGGCGAGGTCTCGCTGCGGATCAATCATCACCTCATGAGCCGCGAGAGCGATCTCGGCGACATACGCACCCTCTACTCGCATCAGCAATCGCTGGCCCAGTGCCGGGGCTGGCTGGATCGCCACCTGCCTCATGCCGAGCGCGTGCCCCTGGGCAGCAACGCCGACGCCGCGCGCACGGCGGCGAGCCAGCCGGGCACGGCGGCCGTCGCCGGGTTTCAGGCGGCCGAGATCTATGGCCTCAAGATATTGGCCGAGCGGATCGAGGACGATCCGGGCAACACCACCCGTTTTCTGGTGATCGGCAAGCAGGATTCGCCGCCGAGCGGTCAGGACAAGACCAGCCTTCTGCTGTCCTGTCGCAACAAATCCGGCGGGCTGCATGCCCTGCTGTTGCCGCTCGCGGCCCACGGGATCAGCATGACCCGCATCGAATCCCGTCCCTCGCGCCGAGGCATCTGGGACTACGTCTTCTTCATCGACATCATGGGACACCGCGCGGATCTGCCGGTCGCCGCCGCGCTCGACCACCTGGAGAAGGACGCGCTCCTGTTCAAGATCCTGGGCTCTTATCCGGTGGCGGTGCTCTAACCCTTTCTCCATTTCGCGAACCCCTTATGAGCCACCCTGACAATCCATTTCTTGCCATCGCCGCCCCCTGGATCTCCGGACTCACGCCCTATGTCCCCGGCAAGCCGATCTCCGAGCTGGAGCGCGAGCTTGGCATCCATGATTCGGTGAAGCTGGCCTCCAACGAGAATCCGCTGGGTCCGGGTCCCAAGGCCAGGGCCGCGATCGCCGCCATGCTGGGCGAACTCGGCCGCTATCCCGACGGTGGTGGCTTCGATCTGCGCCGGGCGCTGGCCGATTATCATGGCGTCTCGCCGACGGCCATCACCATCGGCAACGGTTCCAACGATGTGCTGGATCTGGTCGCCCGCGCCTTTCTGTATCCCGGCGTGGAATCGCTGTTCTCCGAATACGCCTTCGCGGTCTATCCGATCGCGACCCAGGCCGTCGGCGCCACCGCGCGTATCGCCAAGGCACGCGATTACGGAAACGATCTCGCCGCCATGTCGAGCCTGGTCAACGACAAGACCCGCGTGGTCTGGATCGCCAACCCGAACAATCCGACCGGAACCTGGCTGTCGGCGAACGTGCTCAAGTCCTTCCTCGGATCCCTGCCCAAGACCTGCGTGGTGGTGGTCGACGAGGCCTATACCGAATACGTCTCCGAGCCGGATTTCCCGGACGCGACCAACTGGGTCGAGACCTTCCCGAACCTGATCGTGACCCGCACCTTCGCCAAGGCCCACGGTCTGGCGGCGCTGCGGGTCGGCTACGGCATCAGCGATCCGCGCCTGGCCGAACTGCTCAACCGGGTCCGTCAGCCCTTCAACGTCAACGCCCTGGCTCAGGCGGCGGCGGCGGCGGCCATCACCGACCGCGAGCATGTGCGCGCCTCGGTGGAAGTGAACCGCGCCGGCATGCGTCAGTTGACGGCGGCCTTCGAGCGGCTGGGGATCCGCCATATCCCTTCGGTCGGCAACTTCGTCACCATCGACCTCGGCCGCCCAGCCGGCCCTGTCAACGAGGCCCTGCTGCGTCGCGGCGTCATCGTGCGCCCGGTCGGTAACTACGGCCTGCCAAACCATCTGCGCGTCAGCATCGGTCTGGAGCAGGAGAACGCGCGATTCCTCGCGGCTCTGGAAGACCTGCTTTCGGCATGATCCAGCGGCTCGCCATTATCGGGGTCGGACTGATCGGCGGCTCGCTGGCGCGCGCCCTGCGCGCGGCCGGCGGAGTGGAGGAGGTCGTCGGCTGTGGCCGTTCGCTCCCGAATCTGGAGCTGGCGCGCGAGCTTGGGGTGGTCGACCGTTTCACCCAGGATCCAGGCGAGGCGGTGAGCGGGGCCGACATGGTCTTCGTCGCCGTGCCGCTGGGCGCCATGCGCGGTGTCTTCGCATCCATCCGTGACGCCCTCGCGCCGGAAGCCGTGGTGACCGATGGGGGCAGTGTCAAGGGAAGCGTGGTCGCCGAGGCGATGGGCGTCTGGGGCGCCATGCCGCCGCGTCTGGTGCCGGGTCATCCGATCGCCGGGACCGAGCACAATGGGGTCGAGGCGTCCTTCGCCGAGCTGTACCGGAATCGTCGGGTGATCCTGACCCCATTGCCGGAGACGGACGCCGAGGCCCTCGCGCGCGTGACCGCCATGTGGGAGACCTGCGGCGCCGAGGTGACCCGCATGTCGGTCGGTCATCACGACGAGGTACTGGCCGCCACCAGTCATCTCCCGCACATGCTGGCCTTCGGGCTGGTGGACGCCCTGGCCAGGATGCGCGAGAACGACGAAATCTTCCGTTATGCCGCCGGTGGTTTCCGCGACTTCACCCGCATCGCCTCCAGCAATCCGGTCATGTGGCGGGATATCTGCCTCGCCAACCGCGAGGCCCTGAGCGCCATGCTGGCGCGCTTCGGCGTGGAGATGACGGATCTAGCCGAGAGTATCCGCCGCGCCGACGGCGATCATCTGCTGGAGATCTTCGCGCGCGCCAAGGCGGCGCGGGATCGCTATATCGATAGCGCGCGCGACCTCTGACTCCTCAGGGCCTGGCGTCGTCGGTGCTTTTTTCGCTATCCGCCTGGGCGGCCTCGGATTCGAGCCGTCGGAGCGGTGCCAGAAGGCTCTCCATATCGGCCGGATTGACATACTGAATGATGACGTGACCCTTCGGATCACGGCCGATGTCGAGGCCCCGTTCTGGATAGAGCCAATGGACGATGCCGGTTGCGGACTCGGTCAGGCGCTCGCTCGGGGTGCCGAAACGCTGTTCGATCAGCGCCTCGTCGAGACGCGCCTTGGGTAGGTAGCCGATGCTTCGGATGGGCTGTTCGGCCAGCCTGTCCACGTCGATGGGATCCAGCTTGACCTTCTTGCCGCCGCTGCCGAGCTGACTGATGCGCAGTCCGCGATCGTACATGCCGCCCAGCGTTTCCTGGTCCGCGGCCAGGGTGATGACGAAATCCGCCCGCAGCCGCTGGAGATGGATCTGTTCGAAATAGGCCTCGACGCCATAGGGCTGGGTCTCGCCGGGGTTGTGAAAGAGATTGATCTCGCCCGCTTCGCGAAAGACCCGACGCACCTCCGCCAGGGTGGTCTGGCCGAGCCTGAACCCGAAGACGCCGGTGCGTCCCTGGGCATCCTGCTCGATCAGCCAGGGTAGCCGGACCGAGCCATCGTCGAGGCTGTCGGGCATCAGCAGCAGCATGCCGAGAAAACCCAGGACGGCGGCTCCCAGGACGGACAGGATGATGGTGCGATCCAAGGTGGGATACTCCTGGTTCCGGGACGGCGGGTTCCGGGACGACGGGTTTCAGAGGGGCATGAGTCCGGCGGCGACGCGGCGCCCCTCGGACATGAGGATGTTGTAGGTGCGACAGGCCGCGCCGGTGTCCATGATCTCGATGCCGATGCGCGCTTGCATGAGGCGGGCGTAGAGGGCGGGATCGGGGAAGACCTGTCGCGCCCCGGTGCCGAGCACCAGAATCTGGGGGGCGAGCGCCAGCACTTCCTCCAGATGGGCGGCGGTCAGATCCGCCGCCTGGGTCGGCCCCCAGTCCTCGATGATTCGCGTCGGGGTGAGGATGAGGCCGCGCCGATACCGACGGCCATCGATCAGGAGGCCCTCGCTTCCATAACCATCGATCAGATGGCCGCCCGAATTGTCTGCTTCGGAGAATCTCATGCGGCCAACATACCCTAAGCCGGCCCGAGCGAACAAGCGGGCAGGGAAGGGGGGCACTGTGTAGAATTCCGCTCTTCCATCCTTTACCGCCGACCTGGAATCCCATGACAGTCCGTACCAGATTCGCTCCCTCGCCGACCGGCTATCTGCATGTGGGCGGCGCCCGCACCGCGCTCTTCTGCTACCTCCATGCCCGCAAGCACGGCGGCCAGTTCGTTCTGCGGATCGAGGATACCGACCTGGAACGTTCGACGGCGGAGTCGGTCAACGCGATCCTGGAAGGCATGACCTGGCTGGGTCTGGACTATGACGAAGGCCCCTTCTATCAGACCCAGCGTTTCGACCGTTACAACGCGGTGATCGACGAACTGCTGTCGAAGGGTCTGGCCTACCGCTGCGACTGCCCCAAGGAGCGGCTGGAGAAGTTGCGCGTGGACCAGATGGCACGCAAGCAGAAGCCCCGCTATGACGGACACTGCCGTCATCGTCCGGTCGATCCGGAGACGCCCCATGTCATCCGCTTCAAGAATCCCGACGACGGCGTGGTGATCGTTGACGACCTCATCCGTGGTCGGGTGCCCTTTTCCAACGCGGAACTCGACGATCTCATCATCCGCCGCAGCGATGGCGCGCCGACCTACAACCTGAGCGTGGTGGTGGACGACGCCGACATGGCCATCACCCACGTCATTCGCGGCGACGACCATCTGAACAACACCCCCCGTCAGATCAACATCCTGCACGCCCTGGGCTTCGAGCCGCCGCGCTACTCCCATGTGCCCATGATCCTCGGCGACGATGGCGCACGGCTCTCCAAGCGGCATGGCGCGGTCAGCGTCATCGCCTATCGCGACATGGGCTATCTCCCGGAGGCGCTGCTCAACTATCTGGTGCGTCTCGGCTGGTCGCACGGCGACGAGGAAATCTTCTCGGTCGAGCGCATGATCGAGCTGTTCGAGATCTCCGACGTCAACAAATCCGCCTCCAGCTTCAACACCAGCAAGCTCGACTGGCTCAATCAGCAATATTTGCAGAACGCCGAGCCAGCCCGTGTCGCCCGTCTCCTGAGTCCGCACATGGGACGGCTCGACATCGACCCCTCGACCGGCCCCGACCTGGTCGATGTGATCAAGGCCCAGGCTGCCCGCGCCAAGACCCTGGTCGAACTGGCCGAGATCAGCGCCTTCTGTTACCGCGACTTCGAGACCTTCGACGAGGGCTCGGCCAAGAAGCATCTGCGTCTGGTCGCGCGCGAGCCGCTGGAAAAGCTGCGTGCCGCCTTCGATCTGCTGGCCCTGGAGGACTGGACGCCCGAGCAGTTGAAGCGAGTGGTAGAGCGGATCACGGAGGAGTTGGCGGTCAACATGGGCAAGGTCGCCCAACCGCTGCGGGTCGCCATCGTCGGCCGCGCCGCCTCCCCCGGCATCGAAGAGACCCTGATGCTGGTCGGCAAGGAGGCCACCCTGCGCCGCATCGACAAGGCGCTGGTCTATATCGCCGAGCGCGGCGGCGAGGGCTGACCGGCGTCGGTGCGCGTGATCCTCGGGGCTTGGCGCCCCGGCGGATCCTGATCGTGCTCACGCTCGATGCGTTGTTCTTCCACGATACTGGACACTGAAGGCCACGTCGATCCGCCTGGAATCTCCAAGAAACAGCCGTTCGTGCGCTTGACAGGGCGTAACCAGGACTTGGTTCCGAGGTGTGCGATGCGTACTCTAGGACACAACAGAATCTGGTTTGGAGGCCACGTCGATGAGTTCCGTTGTCGAGTTGTACGAAGCCTTGAGCACGGCCCCCGATGATCGTACCCGAGCTCGGGTGATCGCCACGGCCTTCGAGCGACTGGAGGATCGCTATCCGCATCTGCCTGAGTTGGCCACCCAAGGCCACGTGCGCGAGTCCGAGCTGCGGCTGCAAAAAGAGATCGAGCAGGTACGCGCCGATCTCAAGATCGAAATCGAACAGCTACGCTCCGAACTCAAGCTCGATATCGAGCGCGTCAAGATTGATCTGCTGAAATGGCTCGTGCCGCTGATGTTCGCCCAGGTCGCGGCGATCGCGGCACTCGTGAAGTTGCTTTGAGACCCATGCCTGATTAGATGCCCGCCCGCGAGAACCAGATCAGCGCCGGCTCGACAAGGCGCTGGCCTATATCGCCGAGCGCGGCGGCGATGGTTGATCGGCCTCGGTGCGCGGGATCGCCGGGCCTGGCGCCCCGGCGGATCCCGGTCCTGGGTGATGTGGAGACTGGGAAGGCCCCTACTCGGACGGATCCGGCGCCAGTACGCGCCGCACGCGCTCGAAACGCACCTCCAGCGAGGCGTCGCGCGGAGCCGGGCCGCTCAGATACCATTCATGGATGAGTCCGCCGGCCCCTCGAAGCGGATCCTCCTCGCCCTCGACCATGCGCTCGGCGAGACGGGCGACCTGATATTCCAGCCGCTGCTGGGCGAATTCCGGTGGCGTCTCGACTCCCGCGATGATTTCAAGCTGGAGACAGAGACGTTCGAGCCGCTCGCGGTTCGTCGCGAAGGACTGACGTATCGCCTGGAGCTTGGCCGGATCCTCGGCGGCGGCCATGGCCAGTTCCAACCGTGCCTCGATGGCGCGTTGAAGCCCGGTATCCGCTTGGGTCGGCAGGGTCGCCCAGGTTTGGCGCGCCGCTTCCGGCGTCAACCCTTCGTCGGTTTCTCCGAGCAGACCGAGTTCCAGCCGTTCGCATAGCTCGGCTTGCCGGCGCAGCAGATTGAGTGCGTCCAGGCGCCGCCTGTGCTCGGCGGCCTCGTGGCGCTGCTCCAGCGCCGCCTGGCAGTGTTGCCAGCGTTGGGCCAATGGACCGGCCGACTGGCGGGGCACGGGCAGGGACTCGGCGGCACGCCAGCGTTCGATCAATTCACGCCGGGCGGCGGCGAGACGCCTCGGATCCCGTTCGCTCGCGGCCAGTTCGTCGGCCTCGGCGCAGATCGCCTCGCGCGTCGCGAGGTTTTCCTCCAGCTCATGGACATGCGCCTGTTGCCGCGTGGCGCGACGTTCGAAGACGGCATCGCAGGCGGCGCGGAAGCGCTGCCAGAGTTTGTTCTCGTCCTTCTGACGCGCGGGAACCGTGGTGTGCCATTCGCGTTGCAGGGCCTTGGTCCGTTCGATGGCGTCCTCGAGATCGGGTTGCTCGGCCAGGGCGCGCACCTGCTCGATCAGGTCCAGTTTGTGCGCCTGATTGCGCTTGCGCTCGGCGTCCAGCCGTTGGTCCAGTCGGCGCAGCGATTGGTGGAAGCGGCGTTCCAGTTGCTTGCGCGCGCGTCCCTCGGTCGCGCCGATGGCCGCCCAGCCCTGGCGCATGTCGCGCTCGGCGTGCAGGGTCTTTTTCCAGTCCACATGTTCCCAATCGACCTTGGACAGGAAGTCCTCGATCCGCTCGCAGGCCTGTTCGCGGGCGATCCGATTCGTCTCGCGTTCGACGGCCAAAGCCTCCATGTGGGGCCGGCAACGGGCGTAGACGGTCTCGGAGGCTTGATGGAAGCGCTCCCAAAGGGCCTGATTGGCCGGGGATCCGGTCTTGTCGAGCCCCTTCCAGTCCATCTGGAATGCATGAAGTCGCTCGGCCAGGATGTCGAGTGGAAGCTCCTGCTCGATCAATGCCTCCATGTCGGCGCAGAGCCCCTCGCGATGCTGATCGGCGCCCCAGCGTCGCCAGTTCTGAAGCTCCCGGAGCCGGGGGGCCAGCGCGCGCAACCGCTGGGCGAATCCGGCCGTCTCACTCGGACGGATGCCGCTGGTCTGGATCACCTCCAGTCCAGCCAAGAGGCTTTGATAGAGTGGGTCCGCCTTCCTGAGTTCGCCCTCGGCCAGGTGTGTCTCCAACTCCGCGAGTCGTTCGGAAAACGGCTGGAGTCGCTGCTCGGCGTGTTTGCGCTGGTTGTGCAGGCGTGTCTCCAGTCGTTCCGCGAGTGCCTGGAACGCCTGGGCTGAATCCGCGTCCGACGCTTGGGCGAGCAACTCGCCGCCCTGGTCGAGCAGTTGTCTGGCCTTTTTCTGGTCCAGTGGCTTGGACTCGCCGAGCATCCGCTCGATCCTGGTCGCCGTCTTGCTCAGGCGCCCCGCCAGGTCGCGTTGGCTGGCGAAGGTCTGGCGGGCCGCGTGGGTCGCCCGCGTGAGTTCCCGATAGCGCGGCTCAAGCGCGGCCCGGTGTTTGGCCGGCAGGGCTTCCCAGGCCGCCGCAAGACGCTCGCCTTCGGCGGTCAGCGTCTCTTCATCCTGTTGACCCTGGAGTTGGGCGAACGCTTCGAGCAGGGCCTCGGCTTTCGCCCGAACCGCCTCCCCAGCCTCCCGCTCGGCGATTTGGGTCGTGTTTTCGCGGGCGTGCGCCTCATGGGCCGCGAGAAAGCGTTCGCGCTCGGATTGAAAGCGTGCCCGCGATTCGGGGTCGGCATGGTCCTGGAGACCGGCCCATTGGCGATCCAGGTGCTCCAGCAGGGCACGATCCTGCGCCCATTGGCCGAGCCGTCCCAGCCGTTCGATCTTGGCGAGGATCTCCTCGCACTGCTCGCGGATCCGGCGCGGAAGCTCTTCCTGCTCGGCGATCAGACGCAGCTTCTCGCGCGCCGTGCGATAGACGTGCTTGTCCTTCTTGCCGATGCGGCGCGCGACCTCCTCGAGCGCGGCCTTGTCCTCAAGACGCTCGATCGCCAGGGCGCGGTTCGCCGCCAGCGGATCCTGAACCGCCCGATCCGCGAGGATCGCGGGCGAATGCAGGCGCTCGATGGCCGCGCGGCGGATCTCGGGTCGATGCCCCCGCGTGGCGATTCGTTCCAGCGACGCGGAATCCTCGATCCGGGCGAGACCATCGAGCAAGGGTTCCAGCACGCCCTCGCCGGACAGTGGCTCGCACAGGAGATCGCGAAAACGGGCCGCTGCGGCCTCGCGAACATCCGCGTCCGGATCCTGGGTCAGGATCCGGGCGACGAGCGAGGGATCGTCGACCTTTAACAGGGCGGCGCGGCGTTGGGAGGCTTCCGGGTGGCTCGACGCCTGCTCGTTCAGGGCGTCCTGGTTTCTGGACTTGGCCGTCGGCTGAACGACCGCCGGCCTGGTCTCGTCGCCGTTCGGCTTGAGCCGCTTGAGAAAGCGCTGGAATAGCATGTCAGCTCCGCGAATCTTTGCCTATCCACCGACGTAGGGGTTGCTGCGTCTCTCCTCGCCGAACGTCGACATGGGTCCGTGACCTGGGATGAAGCGGATGTCGTCGCCGAGCGGGAAGAGCCGCCGCTGAATCGAGTCGATGAGTTGTTGATGGTTGCCGCGCGGAAAATCCGTCCGCCCGATCGAACCACGGAAGAGTACGTCGCCGACCTGGGCGAGCCGACTCTCGGTATCTAGGAACACCAGATGACCCGGTGTGTGGCCAGGGCAATGAATGACGTCGAGCCGCTCCAGGCCGACCTCGACCTGGTCGCCGGGTTGAAGCCACTGGTCCGGCTCGAAGTCCTCGACCGGCGGGAAGCCGAACATCCGGCATTGCTCCGGCAGGGCGTGGATCAGAAAGGCATCGTCCGGGTGCGGGCCGAGGATCGGGAGGCCATGGCGACGCGCCAGCTCGGCGCTCGCGCCGACGTGATCCAGGTGCCCATGGGTGAGCAGGATGCGCTCCGGCTCAAGTGAGAGCTTGGCGAGCAGGGCGTCGATGCGGTCCGGGTCGCCACCAGGATCGATGATGGCCGCGCGGCGCGTTCGGTCGCACCAGAACAGGGTGCAGTTCTGCTGGAAGGGGGTTACTGGAAGGATCTGGAAATGCACGGCGAAACACGGCCCTCAAGGATGTTGGTTTCGGCGACCGGGACGGCCCGAGGAGGCGCCCGTGGCGGGACATCGCGCTTGGGGGTTCCGTGCCGGACGTGGGGCTCGCCGGATCCTGGGCTAGAGGGCGCGAGCGATCCGGGTCCGCGAGGCCCGTTTTCGAGCGGCGGCGCCGATCGTGACAGCGGTTCGCACCCGGCTTTCCGTGCCAGGGACCAACCCTCGATCGAGGAGGAGATCCTGATCGATGCGGGCGCGTCCCCGAGCCGTCCGGACCCTTGTCGAGTCCGGTCTCGATGGTCGGTTCAGGCCCGGAGCATGGCGTAGAGCGTATCCTTGAGGAGGAGGCGCTCCTTCTTCAGATCCTCGATGGTTTCATCGGCGACCGGCGTGCCAAGCTCCTCGATGCTACGCACGCGCGCATCCAGCCCATCGTACTGGTCCATGATCTCCGCGAACTCCGGGTTGTCCGCCCTCAGGTTCGCGATTTTCTGCTCCAGATCGGGGAACTCGTGAAGCAGGTCGTGTGATTCACCAAGCATGTGGTCCGCTCCTCATTGACGGAGGCCGCCACGCGTCCAACGCGCGCGGTCAAGATGGATTAAGAGTGAGTTCGAGCTTGGGCGACGGCCACCCATCCTGGTCGTCGATCCTGAACGGACGCGGCGCGACCAGCGGATGCCGCGGGGACGGCTCGGCTCGGGACTGGGGCGCTCGCCGTCGTCGGCCTCTCCATGAGTCAGCCATCGCGGGCGCGTCCCGAGGCCGGATACTCACCGCGCCGTTGAAAACCGGAACCGGCCCGCGTGAACATCAGGTTGCTCGCATCGTTTGATTCGGCGGCGTTTCCCATGCCCACCAGGCGGCGGCGCGGAACGCCCAAGGCGGCCGGAGTATACCCCAGGGGCCGCCACCTGAAACAGTCCGGTCACATGGCGGCACGGTGCCGCCATGATCGCTAGGCAGGGTCCGCGCTGGAGTCCGCTACTTGGTCGTCGCGTCCAATTGCTTGATCACGTCCCCGGTGATGTCCAGCCCCTCGTCCGTGTAGATCAGACCTCCGGCGCCGCGCTCGAACACCATGCCGAGCTTCTTTTTCTTGGCGATCGTCTTCACGGCTTCCCGCGCGGGACCGACGATCTCCCGACCCTTTTCCTGCTGCGTCTTCATCAGATCCTGCTGGACCGGGAGCGCCTTCTTTTGGTAAGCCTCGATACGGCCCTGGATTTCCTTTTCCTTCTTGGCGACCTGGTCGTTGCTCATCAATGGCTTGTCCTTCGCCAGCTCCTGCTGCATCTTGTTGATTTCTTGCTCTTCCCCGGCCAGAACCTTGGCGCGGGGCTCGAAGTCCTTGCGCAGTTGCTCCTGCAGGCGCTTACCGAGCTTGCTTTCCTCCAGAACCTTTTGCATATCGACGAAGCCGACACTGCTATTGCTCGACGCCTGGACCGGCAGGATCAGACCGAGGATCAGCGCGACGAACAGAAACGGACGGGTCATGAATTCACTCCATGGGATGTGGCGTATCGGGATGGGTTGATTGGATCGCCGCGGGCATCGGCCAGGCAACCCAGGGATGCGGTGCCGCGCCAAGCCGGAGCCGGGGGATCGCTCGACTCCCCGGCGAGGATTGGCTCGTGATTCTCGGCGGGCCGATTGTAACCGTCAGGAGTGCTCGGGGACAAAGTCGTGCTTGAACGCCGGTGCGCGACGGGGCGGACTTGCCTCGAACCCCCGGCTGTTGGATCCTGTCGGCATGCCAGTGCGTCGATCGATGTCCGGGCGCCATCCCGCGTGGCTCGGCGTGATCCGCCACCCGGCGATGCCAGGCGGCCTTTCCATCCCGAACTCTATTCCGGAGAACCTCCTCGTGGGTAACTCACTCCAAGAACAGCTCCTCAAGGCGGGCCTGGTCAATGAGCAGAAGCTCAAGCAGACACGCACGACGAAGCGCAAGCAGGTCAAGCAGACGGGTCAACTGGTCTCGCCGGCCGAACAGGAAGCACGTCAGGCCGCCCAGCGCGCCCAGACCGAGAAGGCGACGCGCGATCGCGAGTTGAATCGCAAGCGTCAGGAAGAGGCGGCGCTGCGCGCGGCGGAGAACGAGATCCGTCAGCTCATCCACGTTCACCGGGTGGTGCGCGACGGCGGTGATCTGGCCTACAACTTCACGGATGGGAACACCCTCAAGCGCATCCATGTCAGCAAGGAGCAACACGCCAGACTGGTCTCCGGAAAGCTCGCGATCGTGCGCCAGGATGCCTTCTACGAGGTGATCCCGGCCGAGATCGCCGAACGGGTCATGGCCCGCGAGGCCTCCCTGGTGCTGGTGTTCAACCGGCCCACGGAGGAGGCGAGCGCGGACGATCCCTACGCGGACTTCCAGGTGCCGGACGATCTCATGTGGTGAGGCCCGCTCCATAAGGGGAGCGGTCGAACCAGGCGTTTTTCATGAACCATGGAACCAGGACCCATGACCCAGACCGACAATCTGAAGCTCGCGGTACTGATCGATGCCGATAACGCCCAGGCGAGCATCGTCGAGGGCCTCTTGGCCGAAATCGCCAAATACGGCACCGCGCACGTCAAGCGCATCTATGGGGACTGGACCCTGCCCAATCTCGGGGCCTGGAAGGAGACGCTCCTGCGCTATTCGATCCAGCCCATCCAGCAGTTCCGCTACACCAAGGGCAAGAACTCCACCGATGGGGCCATGATGATCGACGCCATGGACCTGCTCTATTCGCGCAACTTCGAGGGGTTCTGCATCGTCTCCAGCGACAGCGACTTCACCCGTCTGGCCTCGCGGCTGCGCGAGTCGGGCATGACGGTCTATGGATTCGGCGAGCAGAAGACCCCCGAGCCCTTCGTGGCGGCCTGCGACAAGTTCGTCTTCACCGAGGTGCTGCGCGAGTATGCGGCTGGCGGTGATTCCTCCACGCGCAAGAGCGGGAAGGAACTCAAGCACGACGTCAAGCTGGTGGCCCTCCTGCGTCATGCCCTCGACAGCGCCGCCGACGACACGGGTTGGGCCGCCTTGGGGCCGGTCGGTTCGGCCATCGCCAAGCGCAGCCCGGAGTTCGACTCGCGCAACTATGGGTACGCCAAGCTCAGCGGTCTGCTCAAGGCGATCCAGCTCTTCGATCTGGAGGAGCGGATGATCGGGCGCGGGCCGCACAAGGCCATCTATGTCCGCGATCCCAAGGGCGCGGCCGGGGCCTGATCGGCGCGATGGATCTGATCGATACCCACTGTCATCTTGACGTGGCCGAGTTCGACGCCGATCGCGACGCGGTCCTGGCCGGGACTCGGGCGACTGGGGTCGCCGCGCTGGTGGTGCCGGCCATCCATGCCGAGGGATGGCCCGGATTGCTCGCGCTCTGCTTGGCGGCCCCAGTCGAGGGGCCGCGCCTCTATTCCTCCCTGGGGTTGCATCCCGTCTATCTCGACCGGCATCGTGACGAGGATTTGTCCGCTCTGGAGAGGCTCCTGGCCGAGCACCATCCGGTCGCGATCGGTGAGATCGGGCTCGACTACCATGTCGGCGACCTGGATCCCAGGGGCCAGCAGCGACTCTTCGAGCGCCAACTGGCCATCGCCCGCGAGGCGCGACTGCCGGTGCTGCTGCATGTCCGCAAGGCCCACGATCAGGTTCTGTACACGCTGCGACGGATCCCGGTGCGGGGCGGGATCGCCCACGCCTTCAACGGCAGCCAGGAACAGGGTCGACACTATCTGGATCTGGGGTTCAAGCTCGGATTCGGCGGCATGCTGACCTTCGAGCGTTCCAGCAAGCTGCGACGACTGGCGACACAACTTCCGCTGGAGGGTCTGGTGCTGGAAACCGACGCGCCCGACATGACGGTCGCCGCGCACCAGGGCGAGCGCAACAGCCCGGAGTATCTTCCGGATGTGCTGACGACGCTGGCCCGCATCCGCGACCTGGATCCGACCGAGGTCGCGTCGCGCACGACCGCGAACGCCCGAGAGGTCTTGAGCCTGGCATGAGCCGGACCGAACCACCGGAGGATGACCCGCTCTCGGACCGCACCCGGATCCTGGTGGGCGACGATGGCGTGGCGCGGCTGCGCGCCAGCCATGTCCTGGTAGCCGGGCTTGGCGGCGTCGGCTCCTACGCCGCCGAGGCACTGGCGCGGGCCGGAGTTGGCGCGCTCACCCTGGCGGATCACGATCGGGTGGATCCCACCAACCTGAATCGCCAGCTCCCGGCCTTGGGCTCGACGATCGGACGGCTCAAGACCCAGGTCATGGCCGAGCGTATCGCCGAGATCAATCCGGCCTGCCGACTGACCCTAATCCAGACCTTTCTCGACGAGGACCACATGGAGGGCGACCTCTCCGGCGGCTTCGATCAGATCATCGACGCCATCGACAGCCTGTCCAGCAAGCTATCCCTGATCGAGACCGCCCTACGCCTGGGGCGACCCATCGTCAGCAGCATGGGGGCCGGAGGCCGTCTGGATCCGACACGGGTACGGGTCGGCGATCTCATGGACACCCAGGTCTGCGCCCTGGCGCGCGAGGTCCGCACCCGCCTGCGTCGGCGTGGGGTTGGGCGTGGGCTCACGGTCGTCTGGTCCGACGAGACACCACGCCCACCCGCGCCGCCGCGAGAGACCGGACGTGGACGCGCGCGCGCCGTCAATGGAACCCTGAGCTACATGCCCTCCATCTTTGGGCTGATGCTCGCGGGAATCGTGGTGCGGCGGTTGCTTGGGGACGACGGCGACTCGATGCTGGAAGAAGGCGGCGACTGAAAGGCGCCAGGTCTGTTTCGGGTAGTGAACACACTCGGCAAGCCGCCGTTTCCATTATTTGGGCGGCCGCTCGCCAGGTGCGTTCGGTTGGGATCAGGGTTGATCGAAGAAGAATCGCTCCTCGCCGAATGCCGGCCGAAGCTCGTCGAGCCAGCGCGCCTCGGGGTCGTAGCGGGCGAAGAAGGGTTGCAAGACCCATTCGGGCTGGCGGGCCTGGATGAATTGAAGCGTGAAGACGCGCTCACCCTCGATCTCGTTCACGCCCATGACCTGCAACTTGCCCTGCGCCGTGGACAGGCTCGGACCGCGCACGGTACGCGCCAGACCGCTGACCTGCTGATAGGCACCCTGGAAGATCTCGTGGGCGCGGCTTAGGGGTACGCCGAAATAGTGCTGGGCGCCGGTATCGCGGACCACGAACATGTAATAGGGGATGCAGCCGGATTTGACCTGCTCCCGCCACATCTCCGACCAGATCCCAGGGTCGTCGTTGATGTGCGCGAGCAGCGGCGACTGGGTGCGGATTTCCGCGCCGGTCTCGCGGATACGGGCGATGGCCCGCTGGACCATCGGATGGCTGACCGCCCTGGGATGATTGAAATGGGCCATGAAGGCGAGATGTTTCCCGGCCTTGACCACCCGCTCGAAGAGTCGCAGCAGATCATCCGCGTCGGGATCCGTCAGGAAACGATGAGGCCAGAACGTCAGGGCCTTGGTGCCGATCCGGATGCTGCTCAGGTGGTCGATGTCGGCCGCCAGCAGTCGATCGATGTAGGTCGCCAGGGTCTGGGTCTTCATCACCAGCGGATCGCCGCCGGTGAACAGCACGTCGCTCACCTCTGGGTGAACCCGCAGATAATCCGCCAGGATCGCCCCCTCGCGCGCGGCGATGCGCAGGTTGCCGTCGCCGATGAACTGCGCCCATCGGAAACAGAAGGAGCAGTAGGCGTGGCAGGTTTGTCCCTGCGTGGGAAAGAACAGCACGGTCTCGGGATACTTGTGCTGCATCCCCGGTAGCGGCGAATCCTTCAAGACCGGGACGTTTCGTTCCAACTGGCCCGCGGGATGTGGATTGAGCTCGGATCGAATGGCCTTGGCCACGGCATCGACCTCCACCGACGAGCCTCGCTTCAAGGCCGCCGCCATGCGCTCGTAATGCGCTGGCCGGAGCATGTCACGCACGGGAAACATCAGACGGAAATAGGGGTCATCCGGCGCTTTCCGCCAGTCGATCAGTTCCTCGATCACGAAATTGCTGGCGCGAAATGGCAGTACGCGCGCCACCACTTCCATCTCCTGGCGTGCGGCGGCTGGTAGCCGCCGAAGCTGTTGGATGCGCCCCAGGTCGCGCCTTGTATAGGGTTGATAGATTGGCACCGAGGGTGCGTAGGATGGTACGGCGACACTAGCGCATGGATGGCGCATAGCGGCTCCTCCTTTCATTGCGATGGCGGCCCGCACCAGATCCGTTGGGACTGAAACGCCAGGTTCTTCAAGGAATGCAGCGGCAAAAGCCATCCTTGGCCGCTACGCGAAGTGGCTGGGGGGCGACCCAGCCGGAAGCACCCGGAGAGGGTGCGTGGGTTGACGGCAACGACCGGCGCTTCGGGATATTTCGGCCGACCCGCGCCGTGGCGTGGCCATGTCGGGGGGGCTGATGATAACGGGCCGGGTGGAGTGGGCAAAGCAATGATTGCCCGTCGGGTTCCGGCCTTGGGATGGGCGATCGCTGAATGTTGCTTAGAATTCAGTTGGATGCGGAGCGATTCATGCCTGGTTTGGAGTTTGATCTAACCCTTTGATCCGCTCCCAGGCCGCGAGCGCCTGGGCGCGCGAGGCGGCGAGGTCGACGATGGGGCGGGGGTAGTCGTGGCCGAGCCGAACGCCGGCGGCGCTCAGGATCGCCTGGGGCGCTGTCCAGGGTTGCTGGAGGTACTTGTCCGGCAGGCGCGCCAGTTCGGGACACCAGCGTCGGACATAGCGTCCCTCGGGATCGAACCGCTCGCCCTGGCGCACCGGATTGAAGACGCGGAAGTAGGGCGCGGCATCGGCTCCGCAGCCGGCGGTCCACTGCCAGCCCTGGGTGTTGCTGGCCAGATCGGCGTCGACCAGGGTGTCCCAGAACCAGCGCGCGCCGGCTTGCCAGGGGATCCGCAGGTTTTTGGTCAGCAGGGAGGCGACGACCATCCGCACCCGATTGTGCATCCAGCCGCCGTGCCACAGCTCGCGCATTCCGGCGTCCACCAGCGGAATCCCCGTGCGCCCCTGTTGCCAGGCGGCCAGCCTGTCCTCGACGCCGTTCTCGGCCCAGGGGAAGTCCGCGAAGCGCTTGTCCAGCGGTGCGGTGGCGGTCTGGGGGAAGTGATAGAGCAGGTGGTGGGAGAACTCGCGCCAGCCAAGCTCGCGCGCGTAGGGTTCGGCTGGGTCCGCCGTCGGATCGCCGACCTGCTCGCGGATCAGGCTCAACAGTCGTCGCGGGCTGATCTCGCCGAAATGCAGATGGGGCGAGAGGCGCGAGGTGCCCGGCCGATCGGGGCGATCGCGGTCCTCGCCGTAGGCCGCGATCCGCGTCTCCAGGAAAGACCGCACCAGGGCTAGGGCCGTTGCTTCACCGGGCGTCCAGGTGTCCCGCATCCCCTGATCCCAATGAAGGCGTGGCAACAGCTCCAGGTCATCGAGCGCCAGCGTCCACTCGGGCACCGGTCCCGCTGGAAGCGTCTCGGGCGCCGGGATCGGCTGGACCAGGGCGAGCGACTTGACGCAGGCGCGCCAGAAGGCGCTGAAGACCCGGTATGGCTGGCCCTGGGTGTTGGCGATCTCCCAGGGTTCGAAGAGCAGCGCGGCTTTGTGGCTTTCAACGCGCAGGCCATCCGCGCGCAGCGCCTGCTTGATCCGCGTGTCGCGCTCGGTGGTCGCCGGATCGTAGAGACGATTCCAGTGGACCTGGGTCGCCCCGGTCGCTGCTATCACGCGGCGCAGGGCCAAGAGACTGTCGTCGCGCAGGATCCAGAGCCGGTTTCCCCGCTGTCTCAGGGAGGCGTCGAGCGAGGCGAGACTCCCGTGGAGCCACCAGCGGCTGGCCGCGCCCGGCTCCCAGGGCGCCTCCTCGCTCGGGGCCTGGATGTAGACGGGAACGACGCGATCGCCGCCGGCCAGGGCGGCCGCGAGCGCCGGGTTGTCGTCCAGACGCAGATCGCGCCGGAACCAGAGGAGGCTGGTCATGTTGGTCCTTGCCTTGGCGGATGCGGCGGGATGGCTGGATTCGGTCGAGGTGCCCGGACGTCAAGACCCCGAGCATTCCCGTCTGGCTCGTTGCAACCGGCGCGGGCTGGGTCTATTCTGGTGCTGCATTGCAGCATCGAAGGTCGAAGGCCCGCCGGAGCGGGCCTTGTCGGTGCCGATGCCGGGTCAGGCGTGCCCGATCAACTCGTCGATGTGGGTGCTCACGCAGCGTCCGAGCGCGGAGAGGGTGTAGCCACCCTCCAGGCATGAGACGACTCGCTCCTGGCTGTGCTTGGCCGCCAGTTTGTGAACCTCCCGCGTGATCCAGGCGTAGTCGGCCTCGCGCAGGTTGAACTGGGCCATGTCGTCCTCGATGTGACCGTCGAACCCGGCCGAGATCATGATCAACTGGGGGGCGAAGGCATCGATGCGCGGCAGCCAGGATGTCTCGACGGCGGCCTTGAAGGCCGCGCCGTCGGTCAGGCGCGGCAGTGGCAGGTTGATGATGTTGGGGGCGACGGTGTCGGCGCCGGTTCCGGGGTAGAAGGGGTGCTGGAAGCTGGAGCAGAAGAGCACGCGCTCGTCGCCGATGAAAATCTGCTCCGTGCCGTCGCCGTGGTGGACGTCGAAATCCACGATGGTGATCCGCTCCAGCCCATGGTTCTCGAGCGCGTGAGCGGCGCCGATCGCGACGTTGTTGAAGATGCAGAAGCCGCTCGCGCTGGCCCGCCCGGCGTGATGGCCCGGCGGTCGCACACTGCAGAAGGCGGCGTGGTGGCGCTCGCTCATGACCAGGTCCACGCCCAGGATGGCGGCTCCCGCGGAGTGCAGGGCGGCCTCCAGCGAATGGCTGTTCATCGCGGTATCGCCATCGATCCAGGTCAGGACATCGCGCGCGCTCGGCGCGGCGTCGAAGATCCCCTGGATGTAGTCGCGATCATGCACCCTGGCCAGATCCTCGACGCTGGCCGCCGGCGCGTCATAGTGGGTCACGAGCATCTCCATGCCGGAGGCGATGAGCCGATCCTGGATCGCATGGAGGCGTTCGGGGCATTCGGGATGGTGCGCGCCCATCTTGTGCTCTTTGCAGGCATGATGGGAGATGAAAGCGAGGTTCATGGGCTGTCCTCAAGGCTCTAGCGCGGCGCCTGATCGGGCGTGGGGCGCGGCTGGTTCTTCTTGTCGCTTGGCTTTCGATCATCGTTGACGCCCCGTTTCGGCGTCAATGTCAGAGATTAAACCCTTTTCGGCCTCGGAGTGCGGACCACATGCGTATGACGGATATCGACCAACTCTTCACGCCGAGCGCCGTCGCCGTCTTCGGCGCGAGCGACAACGAAGGTTCGATCGGTGGCATGGTTTTCCGCAACCTCCTCGCGGGCGGTTACAAGGGCCACTGTTACGCGATCAACCCCAAATACGATCAGGTGGCGGGCGAGCCCTGCTACGGCTCGCTCAACGAGCTGGACCGACAGGTCGATCTCGCCCTGATCGCCGCCCCGGCCGAGTGCGTCCCGGCGATCCTCGATCAATGCGGTGGCTATGGCGTCAAGGCGGCGGTGGTCCATTCCGCCGGCTTTGGCGACCATGGCGAGCGCGGCGCCGCCCTGCAGGAGAAGATGGTCGAGGCGGCCCGACGCAATCGGATCCGGGTGATGGGTCCGAACTGTCTGGGGGTGATGCGGCCGGAACATGGCCTGAACGCCAGCGTGGGTCAGGATCTGCCGCGTCAGGGCAATGTGGCGCTGGTGTCCCAGTCGGGGGCCATCTGTACCGCCATGATCGACTGGTCGGAGCCGCGGCGGGTCGGGTTCTCCGCGGTCGTCTCGCTGGGCGCGGCCGCCGACGTGGATTTCGGCGACATCCTCGACTATCTGGCGCTGGACACTCAAACGCGCTGCATCCTCCTGTACGTCGAGGGCATCCGCAACGCCCGTCATTTCATGAGCGGACTGCGCGCGGCGGCACGGCTCAAACCGGTGATCATCGTCAAGGCGGGGCGGCATCCGGCAGGAACACGCGCCATCAAGTCGCACACCGGCGGTTTCGTCGGATCCGCCGATGTCTTCCGGGCCGTCACCGATCGCGCGGGCGTGGTTCAGGTGTCCAATCTCGACCAGTTGTTCGCCGCCGCTCAGGTGTTCGGTACCCGTCGTCGTCTGACCGGCGATCGCATCGCCATCATCACCAATGGTGGCGGCCCCGGTGTACTGGCGGCCGATCGAACCGTGGAACTGGGGCTGACCCTGGCCCAGTTCAGCGACGCCACCCGTCAGACGCTGGAGCAGGCGCTGCCGGACTACTGGTCGCACGGCAACCCGATCGACATCATCGGCGACGCCCCGCCCGAGCGCTACCGATTGGCGCTCGACGCCTGTCTGGCCGACCCCGAGGTGGACGGGGTGCTCTGTATCCTGGCGCCGCTGGTCTTCGGCGATCCGGTCGCGACCGCCCGGCACGTCATCGAGGCGAGCAAGGACAGCCGCAAGCCGGTGTTGGCCTGCTGGATGGGAGGCAATCGGGTGGCCGAGGCGCAGATCCTGCTCTCCGAGCATGACGTGCCCCATTTCGACAGCCCGGAGGCGGCGGTCGAAGCCTTTTCCTTCCTCGCCATCCATCAGCGCAATCAGAAGCTGCTGATGCAGTCGCCCTCGCCGCTGTCCTACGAGGATCCGCCGGATGTCGAGGGCGCGCGACTCATCATCGAAGGCGTCATGGCCGAGGGACGCAAGGTGCTCGGCACCATCGAGGCCAAGGCGATCCTCTCGGCCTTCCGTATCCCGACCATGCAGGCGGTGCTCAGCCGAACGCCCAACGAGGCCCTGATGGCCGCGCAGGCGCTTGGCTTTCCGGTGGTGATGAAGATCAATTCGCCGGATCTGGAGCACAAGACCGACGTCGACGGGGTCAAGCTGAACATCGACGACGCCCAGTCGGTGCGCCGGACCTTCACCGAGATCATCGATCGCGCCAAGCGTCTGCGCCCCGACGCCCGTCTGGAGGGCATCACCGTCGAGCACATGGTTTCGACCCGCGCGGCGCGCGAGCTGATGATCGGCGTCTTTCGCGACAAGATCTTCGGTCCGGTGATCATCTTTGGCGCCGGCGGCACCAAGGTCGAGGTGCTGGGGGATCGCGCGCTGGGGCTTCCGCCGCTCAACGCCTTCATCATCGAGACCATGATCGATCACACCCGGATCGCGCGGCTCATGGGCGCCTTCCAGCACATGCCGCCGATGAACCGGATGGCCTTGGCGAGAATCCTGCAGCGGGTCTCGGAGATGGTCTGCGAGCTTCCCGAGATCATCGCCATGGACATCAACCCCTTGATCGGAAACGATAAGGAGGTGCTGGCCGTCGACGTTCGGATCAAGGTCGATTATCGCCCGCCCCAACAGCCGACCTATGGCCACATGGCCATCCATCCCTATCCGAGCCAACTGATCGAGCGGGTGCAGTTGCCCGACGGCAAGGATCTGGTGATTCGCCCGATCCGTCCCGAGGACGCCGAGATGGAGCAGGAGTTCGTGCGCGGACTGTCGGAGCAGACCAAGTATTTCCGCTTCATGCAGGCGATCAAGGAACTGACGCCCGAGATGCTGGTGCGTTTCACCCAGATCGACTATGACCGCGAGATGGCCCTGATCGGCGTGGTGGAGGACGGTGGCACCGAGGTCGAGGTCGGCGTGGCTCGCTACATGGCGCGTCCAGGCGGCGAGGCGTGCGAATTCGCCATCGTCGTCTCCGACACCTGGCGCAACCTGGGGATCGGCGCGCGCCTCATGCGCTCGCTGATGCAGAACGCGCGCTTGCGGGGTTTCCGGATCATGGATGGCGAGGTGCTGGCGGCCAATAACCGCATGCTGGCCCTGGTGAAATCGCTCGGCTTCCGCATCGAGAGCGATCCGCAGGACATGGCGATCAAGCTTGTCACCAAGGTGCTTTAAACCATCAATTTTTCCATCAATTTTTTATGGCGTTCGGTCGCTCGCCACCCGTGCCGACGTGTTGTATGGTTTAGGTGCTGTTTGACTGCCGAGGTGCCGCGTCAACAGGCCATTACTCCAGCGTTCGACGGCGAGGTTCATCCATGAGAGCGACAGACGAGCAGGCGCCTGGTCGTATCCGCCGTTTCTGGCGGGGGTTCGTGGGCCAATGGATCGGAACGGTTCCGGATGAGCTTTCCGTGTGCGAGTTCGAATGCCGGAAGCCGGACTGCTCCCTGAAGGATTGGAGGCAGTGTCCGCTTTGGCTTGAGTTCATGGGCCGGAGTCACTCCGAGAGCGATTCGTCCGACCGAAAGGCTGGGTAGAGTTCAGTCGGTTTCCGTCTCCTCGGAAACCGGATGTGGATTCCTCTCCGGCCAATCGGTCGGGCGGGGATCACCCGCGCGGGCGCGGTTGATAGTCGTCCGGGATCAGGATGGTCGGCGTTCGCTGGCTGACGTCCTTGGCGAGGTGGTCGAGCGTGTAATGCAGACCCCGGCTCTCGCGGCGGCGTAGCGCGGATTGGATGATCAGGTCCGCGACCTCCAGCAGGTTGCGCAGTTCGATCAGGTCGTTGCCGACCCGGAAATGGCTGTAGTACTCGATCACCTCCTGTGCCAGCAGGTCGGCGCGGCGCTTGGCCCGGCGCAGTCGCTTGTTGGTGCGCACGATGCCGACGTAATCCCACATGAATCGCCTCAGTTCGTCCCAGTTGTGAGTGACGACCACCTCCTCGTCCGGCTCGGTGACCCGGCTCTCGTCCCAGTGCGGAACCTCCTGAGGATCCGAGGCGTCGGGCATCAGGCGCGCGATGTCCGCCGCCGCCGCCTCGGAATAGACCAGGCACTCCAGCAGTGAATTGCTGGCCATCCGATTCGCCCCATGCAGACCCGTGTAGGCGGTCTCGCCGCTGGCATAGAGACCGGGCAGGTCGGTGCGCGCGTGGCGGTCCACCATGACGCCGCCGCAGGTGTAATGCGCGGCGGGCACGACCGGGATAGGTTCACGGGTGATGTCGATGCCCAACTCCAGGCAGCGTCCGTGAACGGTCGGAAAATGCTCGATGATGAAATCCGCCGGGCGATGCGAGATGTCCAGGTAGACGCACTCGCTGCCGAGCCGCTTCATTTCGTGGTCGATGGCCCTGGCGACCACGTCGCGTGGCGCCAGCTCGGCACGCGGGTCGAAGCGCGGCATGAAGCGCTCGCCATCGGGCAGGAGCAGATGGGCGCCCTCGCCGCGCAGGGCCTCGGTGACCAGGAAGGTGCGTGCCTCCGGATGGTAGAGACAGGTTGGATGGAACTGCATGAACTCCATGTTCGCGACCCGACAGCCGGCCCGCCAGGCCATGGCGATGCCGTCGCCGGTGGAGACGTCGGGGTTGCTGGTGTAGAGATAGACCTTGCTGGCGCCGCCGGTGGCCAGAACCACGAAACGGGCGAGGAAGGTCTCGACCCGCCCGGTGCCGCGGTCGAGGATGTAGGCGCCCAGGCAACGATGATCCTGGCTGTCGGGAAGATGGCGGGAGGTGATGAGATCGACCGCGATATGCTGCTCGTAGAGCGTCACGTTGCGTCGATCGCGGACCTGGGATTCCAGCGTGGTGGCGATCGCTCGACCCGTGGCGTCGGCCGCGTGCACGACCCGTCTATGGCTATGCCCACCTTCGCGGGTCAGATGATAGCCGCCCGCCGATAGCCGTTCCTCGTCACGGGTGAACTCCACGCCCTGGTCGAGCAGCCAGCGGATGTTGTCGGGGCCACGCTCGACAACGAAGCGCACGACCTCGCGGTCGCACAGACCGGCGCCGGCCTTGAGGGTATCCTGGACATGGGATTCGATGGAATCCCTGGCGTCCAGCACCGCGGAGATACCGCCCTGGGCATAGACCGTGCTGCCTTCGATCAGCTCCCGCTTGGATACGACGCCCACGGAGAGGTCGTCGCCCAGCCTCAGGGCGAGACTCAGGCCGGCGGCGCCGCTGCCTAGGATCAGCACATCATGGCGGTGACAGGTGTCTGGCATGGATTGGTCCTTGAATGCAGGTTGAGGGTTCGGTCGGGCGGAGATGACGGCTGGTGGTGAGATCGGCCGCCATTCACTGTAAGCTCGTCGATTTGGCGACCTGGATCAAGAGTCCGTGCCTTACGTTGGAAAATCCCGGCCACGCGCGATCACGGCCACGAACTTCCCATTCGGTGAATTGTCCATGCCAACGGAACCGATGGCTTTCAAGCCAGAGGCTGTGCCTCGATGACCGAGCGCCATGCCGATCAAGAACTGGTGGCGCGCGCTCAGTCCGGGGACAAGCGTGCCTTCGATCTTCTGGTGCTCAAATACCAGCAGAAGGTGTCCAGTTTGATCTCCAGATATCTCCGGGATTCGAGCGAGGTCATGGACGTGACCCAGGAGGCCTTCATCAAGGCCTATCGGGCCTTGCCGGGGTTTCGGGGCGAGAGCGCCTTTTATACCTGGCTCTATCGGATCGCCGTGAACACCGTCAAGAACCATCTGGTCGCCCAGGGGCGTCGACCGCCCGGCGACGACATCGAGGCGGAGGTGGCGGAGCAGATGGATTGGGGTGGGCGTCTGCGCGAGAACGGAACCCCGGAGCGCCATCTGCTGAGCGACGAGATCGCCACCACGGTGCAGCACGCGCTCGACGAACTGCCCGAGGATCTGCGCACCGCCATCGTGCTGAGGGAACTCGAGGGGATGAGCTACGAGGAGATCGCGACGGCCATGAGTTGCCCCATCGGGACCGTCAGATCGCGGATCTTTCGTGCGCGGGAGGCTATCGACAAACGGCTCAGGCCACTCCTGGAGGGCTGAGAGCCCATGCGGAAGGAGGCGATCGAACCAAGAGACAGGTTTCGTGAATCCTTAGACGGTCGAGCCGTGATCCAGGCTGGCGTGCTCGCGTCTCGACTCGATTCCCGAACCCATGACCCAGACCAAATCAGCTCAGGCGTGAAACGATGACCGACGAGCACAGACAGCGACTTTCGGATTTACAGGACGGCGAACTCGCTTCGGCGGGTGCCTCGGATGTGTTGAACGCCATCGCGAGGGAACCCGAGCTGCGCGAGACCTGGGAACGTTACAACCTGATCGGCCACGCGATCCGCGGCGAGGCGATCGATCCAGCCTGCCGGGTGGTCGCCGACCGGGTGCGCCTGGCGCTGGTCTCGGAGCCGACCATCCTGGCCCCGCGTCGCCTGGTGCGGTCGCGGCGCCAACAGGTGCGGCGTCTCGCCGGGCTGGCCCTGGTTGCGTCGGTGGCCTTCGTCGTCTTTCTCGCCATGCCCACCCTCCTGCCCGATCCGGCGGCGGCTCCAGGGCCTGGATCGGCGGCCCCCCGCCTGGTCGAGCGTGAGTCCATTCCGATGCGCCGCTGGCACATGGAACGTCCTGAACTGGCGAGCAAGCTCGATCTCTACCTGGTGACCCATCAGGCCACGGCCCCCGCGACCGGGGCCAATGGAATGCTGCCCTATGCGACGCTCGTCGGTTATGAATCCTTCCGTTAGCTGGCGCGCGGCGTCGCGTGGTCTGGTCTTGCTGCTCTGCGGTTTGGGGTTCATTCAATGCGTCGCGGCGAGGGAGGTCCGGCCCGAGGAGGCCGGCGTCGAGGGTGACGCGATGCGCCAGGCGGGCGTGCTGCTCGCCCGGATGGCCGAGGCGGTACGCTCCCTCAGCTACGAGGGAACCCTGGTGTATCTCCATCAGAACCGCCTGGAAACCCTGAGTCTCGATCACCGGGTCGAGCAGGGGCAGGTGGAGGAGCGTCTGATCTCGCTCAGTGGTCCGATCCGCGCCGTGGCGCGCGCCAAGGATCGCGTCATGTGCGTGCTTCCGGACGGCCATCCGATCTCGGTCGAGCGCGCGGGCGGGTCGCGGTTCCTGGATACGGAGGGCATCGACCCCGACGCGCTCGACGAGCACTACCGCGTGGAAATGCTCGGTAGCGCGCGTATCGCGGGTCGGGAGACGGAGGTCGTGGGCATCATTCCCAAGGACGATCTGCGCTACGGCTATCGGTTTCACATCGACCGCGATAGCGCGCTGCCTCTCAAGTCCGACCTCATCGACCGCGATCAGGAACCGCTCGAGCAGTTGATGTTCACCTCCATCAGTCTCCAGCCCTCCGAGGGGCCGGTGCCGGAGATGGCGGGGCCGTCGATGCGTGGCGCGCCAGCGACCAGTTCGACCAGCCAGTGGCGATTCGACGCCGCGCCGGCCGGATTCAAGCTGGTCATGCAGCACGAGATGAAGCAGCCGGACGGCTCGATCATCGAGCATTTTCTCTTCACCGACCGCCTCTCCTCCTATTCGGTCTACATCGAGCCTGGGGTGGAGGATGGGCTCGATGGGGTCGCCAACATCGGCGCGGTCCATGCCGCCGGGCGTAAGCTGGATGGGCATCGGGTCATCGCGGTTGGCGAGGTTCCGCTGGAAACGGTGCGGGCGGCGATCGCGGGGGCTTATCGGGTGGCCGCGTCGGACCGGGGCAAGCCCTGAGACCATGATCGAGGAAGAGGGGCGCGTCATCGCCGTGGTTGGCCGCTACGCTCGGATCGAGGCCCAGCGAAGCCGCGCCTGTGGTCACTGCGAGGTCAAGGGCGCCTGCGGAACCTCGCTGCTGGAGCGCTTCTTCGGTCAGCGTCCGGTCGAGCTGCTGGCCTTGAACGCGATCGGCGCCCAGGTGGGTGACCGGGTCGCGGTGGGCATCAGCGAGCAGGGTCTGCTGCGGGCCGCCGTGGCGGCCTATCTGGTTCCCATCCTGGCCCTGATCGCGGGCGCCCTGATCGGCGAGACGCTGGGAGGCCCCTGGGCCGAGGCGGCGAGTCTGCTGGGCGCCCTGCTCGGGCTGGTTCTGGCATTCTGGTGGCTAGGTGGCTACAGTGTTGTATCGGCGCCTTTGCCCGGACGTCAGCCCCTGGTCCTGAGGCGTCTACCATCCACTTCGATCGCCGTCCCTGGCCCCGAATCGCGAGGCGAGGCCGGCGATTCGCACTCATAAAGTCGGCATTCATCCGGAGCCTTCATGCGACCCACATCCAGACTGTCGCTCGCCCTGACCGCCTTGCTTTGTTGCGCGCTGGCGCCAGGCCTGGCCCTCGCCCGCGAACTCCCCGATTTCACCGCGCTGGTCGCCGATAACGGACCCGCCGTGGTCAATATCAGCACCAAGCAATCGGCATCCGCCTCCCAGCGCTTGCGTGACATCCCGATCCCGGAACTGCCGGAGGGCAGTCCGCTCGAGGATTTCTTCCAGCACTTCTTTGGCGAGGATGGCCAGGTGCCGGACGACACCTTCCAGTCCCGCTCGCTCGGCTCGGGCTTCTTCGTCTCGCCCGATGGCTATGTGCTGACCAACTCGCATGTCGTCGAGGGGGCGGATGAGATCGTCGTTCGAGCCAGCGATCGCCGGGAGTTCGTCGCCAAGCTGATCGGGACCGATAAGCGCAGCGACATCGCCCTGCTCAAGGTCGAGGGCGAGGGACTGCCGGCCGCCAGGATCGGCTCGGGGAAGGATCTCGCGGTGGGTGAATGGGTGCTGGCCATCGGTTCGCCGTTCGGCTTCGAGGCCTCGGCGACGGCGGGCATCGTGAGCGCCAAGGGACGCAGTCTGCCGACCGAGAACTACGTGCCCTTCATCCAGACGGACGTGGCGATCAATCCGGGTAACTCGGGTGGTCCGCTGTTCAATCTGCAAGGCGAGGTCGTGGGCGTCAACAGCCAGATCTACAGTCGCACCGGGGGCTTCATGGGGCTGTCCTTCGCCATCCCGATCGAAGTGGCCATGGACGTCGTCAATCAGCTCAAGACCACCGGCCGTGTCAGCCGGGGCTGGCTCGGCGTTCTGATCCAGGACGTGACCCGCGAGTTGGCCGAGTCCTTCGGCATGTCTCAGCCCAGGGGCGCCCTGGTGGCTCAGGTGTTGCCGGACAGCCCGGCCGCGGCGGCCGACCTGCGTCCGGGGGACGTGATTCTGTCCTACAACGGACGGGAGGTTCTGACCTCCAGCACCCTGCCGCCCCTGGTCGGTGAGACCCCCGTGGGGGCGAGCGCGGATCTGGAGGTTCTGCGTCGCGGCGAGCGGGTCGCGCTGACCGTCAGGATCGAGGAACTGCCTGAGGAGGAGGCTGTCGCGGGCGGTCCGGCGCCAACCGACAAACAGCCCGCGAACCAGCTTGGTCTCGTGGCGCGGGATCTGACGCCCGAACTGCGTCAGCAACTCGGGGTGGAACAGGGCGGCGTGCTAGTCGAGGCCATTGACCCCGGTCCGGCCGATGACGGCGGCCTGAACGCGGGTGATGTGATCCTGATGCTCGACAACCAGTCCGTCGGCAACCTGGACGACTTCAACCGAATCCTGGCGGCCATCGAACCTGGGCGTCCGATCGCCGTGCTGGTTCAGCGCGGCGATAGCCGGATGTTCTACGCACTCAGGATTCCCAAGTCCTGATTCGGGAGCCCGTCCGCCGGCGCGGGCTTTCGCGAGGACATCCCGGCGGCCATCCTCCAGGTACGCCGGGGTGTCGCTCTCTGTTATGATTAGCGGCTGTTTCTTCCGTGCCGCTCACGCGTGGATGATCAGGTCCGGCTCCGACGCGCGCCTGCCGTCAATCGAGTCTGGCCTGATGCATTGGATGCATGCCCACGATCACCTGCTTCCCCACTGGCCTTCCCTGGGTTATCGATGACCGACCTCAGTCATATCCGTAATTTCTCGATCATCGCTCATATCGACCATGGCAAGTCGACCATCGCCGATCGCTTCATTCAGATCAGCGGCGCCTTGACCGCGCGCGAGATGTCCAGCCAGGTGCTCGACTCCATGGATCTGGAGCGCGAGCGCGGGATCACCATCAAGGCCCAGAGCGTGACCCTGGATTTCAAGGCGCGCGACGGCGAGATCTACCAGCTCAACTTCATCGACACGCCGGGGCATGTGGACTTCTCCTACGAGGTGTCGCGTTCCCTGGCGGCCTGCGAGGGCGCGCTGCTGGTGGTGGACGCCGCCCAGGGGGTCGAGGCGCAGAGCGTCGCCAACTGCTATACCGCCATCGAGCAGGGACTGGAGGTACTGCCGGTCCTCAACAAGATCGATCTGCCCTCGGCCGAGCCGGAGCGGGTGATCAAGGAAATCGAGGAAATCATCGGTCTGGAGGCCCAGGATGCCCTGCGGGTCAGCGCCAAGACCGGCGAGGGGATCCCGGATCTGCTGCAGGCGCTGGTGGAGCGGATTCCACCGCCGAAAGGCGATGTCGCCGCGCCCTTGCAGGCCCTGATCATCGACTCCTGGTTCGATCCCTACGTGGGCGTGGTCTCGCTGGTGCGGGTGATGAACGGCGAGATGCGCCGGCGCGAGAAGGTGCTGATGATGTCCACCGGACGCACTCATCAGGTCGACAATGTCGGGGTCTTCACGCCGAAGAAGACCGAGCGCGACTGTCTGAGGGCGGGCGAGGTCGGTTACATGATCGCCGGTATCAAGGAGATCGACGGCGCGCCCGTGGGCGACACCATCACCTTGCCGGATCGTCCCGCGGCCAAGCTCCCGGGTTTCAAGGAGATGCGCCCGCGCGTCTTCGCCGGACTCTACACGGTCGTCTCGGACGACTACGAGGATCTGCGCGATGCGCTCGGCAAGCTGCGGCTCAATGACGCGGCGCTGCAATACGAGCCCGAGGTCTCGCAGGCGCTCGGTTTCGGGTTCCGTTGCGGCTTTCTCGGCATGCTGCACATGGAGATCATCCAGGAGCGATTGGAGCGTGAGTACGATCTCGATCTCATCACTACCGCGCCGACCGTGGTCTACGAGGTGCTGCGCAGCGACGGCGAACTCATCAAGATCGACAACCCCGCCGACCTGCCCGAGCCGGGCCGCATCGGCGAGGTGCGCGAGCCCATCATCGAGGCGCATATCCTCACCCCCCAGGATTATCTCGGGTCGGTCATCAATCTTTGCATCGAGAAGCGCGGCGTCCAGAAACAGATCCAGTATCTGGGTGGACAGGTCCAGGTGACCTACGAACTGCCGTTGAGCGAGGTGGTGCTGGACTTCTTCGATCGGCTCAAGTCGTGCAGCCGGGGATTCGCCTCCTTCGAGTATGAGTTCAAGCGCTTTCAGGCCGCCGATCTGGTCAAGCTGGATATCCTCATCAATGGGGATAAAGTCGATTCGCTGTCCTTCATCGTCCATCGCTCGCTGTCCCAGAATCGCGGACGCGACGTGACCGAGCGCATGAAGGATCTGATCCCGCGCCAGATGTTCGAGGTCGCCATCCAGGCCGCGATCGGCACCAAGGTCATCGCCCGCACCACCGTCAAGCCGCTGCGCAAGAACGTGACCGCCAAGTGCTATGGCGGAGACGCGACCCGCAAGCGCAAGCTGCTGGAAAAGCAGAAAGAGGGCAAGAAACGGATGAAGCAGGTCGGCAAGGTGGAGATCCCGCAGGAGGCCTTCCTTGCCGTGCTCCAGACCGGCAAGGATAATTGACGTTCACCCCTGGATAGAGCCACTTAGCCCAAGATGACATTCGATTTCCCCGCCTTTCTCGTGTTGGCGTCCGTCCTGACCGGCGGTATCTGGCTGGTCGACGCGCTCCTGTTCGCGCCAAGGCGCCGTCGTCTGGTGGTGGCCTCCGGCGGCACGGTCGCGGAAGGCCGGTCGCTCGACCGGGAGCCGCTGCTGGTCGAATACGCGCGCTCCTTCTTCCCGGTCATTTTCGCCGTGCTGGTGCTTCGCTCCTTCCTGGTGGAGCCGTTCCGCATCCCGTCCAACTCCATGATGCCGACCCTTTTGACGGGTGATTTCATCCTCGTCAATAAGTTCGCCTATGGTCTGAGGCTGCCGGTGCTCAACGCCAAGGTCGTCGACATCGGCGACCCCGCGCATGGCGATGTCGTGGTCTTCAAGTTTCCGCTGGATCCGACGACCGACTACATCAAACGGGTGATCGGCCTGCCGGGCGACGAGATCGCCTATCGCAACAAAACGGTGTTCGTCAACGGCGAGCCGATCGGACAAATGCCCATCGGCGACTACAGAGGCGTGGGCTCCGGCAAGGAAATGACCGGCGCGCGCGAGGCGCTGGAGAGTCTCGATGGGGTCGAGCATCATATCCTCACCCGACCGACGGCCCCCGACCTGCCTTTTGGCTGTCAGGTGCTCGCCTTTGGTCCGGTGGAGATCCCCGAGGGTCATTACTTCGTGATGGGCGACAATCGGGACAACAGCAATGACAGCCGTTGCTGGGGCTTCGTACCCGAGGAGAACCTGGTCGGCAAGGCGTTCGCGATCTGGATGCACTGGGATGGAAAGCGCGATGGGTTTCCGATCGCCTGGTCGCGTCTCTGGGGTGGGATCGAATAACTTGGAGGCTTGCGTATGTCCATGAAGACGGCTGGATACGGCTCGCGTCAGCGCGGGATGGGGTTTCTGGGTTTCATTACCCTCATCGCGCTGGCGGCGTTCTTCGTCACCATCCTGCTCAAGGTGGGTCCGCTTTATTCCAACTTCTGGACGGTTCGCACCCTCATGGAAGAGACCGCCAGGCAGAGCAGCCAGATCGATGGGGGCGCGCGTGGGATTACCGCGAATATCGATAAGCGGCTCAATATCAACAGCGTCAACAACGTGACTGGAAAGGACTTCGTCATCAAGAAGATAGACGAAGGCACCTATCAGGTGACCCTGGATTACGAGGAGCGCGTGCACCTCTTTTTCAATGTCGACGCGGTCGCGGCCTTCCATCACCAGGTCGAAGTCAAGCTCTAGTGAACGCCGATCCGCGAAGACTCGCCCAGTCCCTCGGCCATGCCTTCGCCAGGGAAGATCTCCTGACCCAGGCGCTCACGCATCGCAGCGCCGGCCCGATCAACAATGAGCGACTGGAGTTCCTCGGTGATGCCCTGATCGGTTTCATCATCGCGGAGGCGCTCTGGGAACGCTTTCCCACGGCGGACGAAGGCTCGCTCAGTCGCATGCGGGCCTCGCTGGTGAAGCGCGAATCCCTGGCCAAACTGGCCCGTGGCCTCAAGCTCGGCGATGCGCTGCGTCTGGGCGCGGGCGAACTGCGTACCGGTGGTCACGCGCGCGATTCGATCCTCGCGGATGGGCTGGAGGCGGTGCTGGGCGCCGTGTACCTGGATGGCGGGTTCGCGGCGACGCGCGAGGTGGTGCTCGGACTGTTCGCCGATCGTCTCGATCAGACCGATGCCGAGCGTGCCGGCAAGGATCCCAAGACCCGTTTGCAGGAGCGTCTACAGGCGCGCAAGCGGCCCCTGCCGGAATATCTCGTGCTTTCCATCGATGGCGATCAGCACGATCAAACCTTTACCGTGAGCTGCCTGCTTCAGGATGCCGACTTGAGTGTCCAGGGCACGGGCACCAGTCGGCGCCGTGCCGAGCAGGCGGCCGCCGAACTGATGTTGGAGCAGATGCGAGATGGTTGATCGGATCCCCGGCCACTGCGGCTACGTGGCGATCGTTGGGCGGCCCAATGTCGGCAAGTCGACGCTATTGAATCGTCTGCTGGGCCAGAAGCTGGCCATTACCTCCCACAAGGCGCAGACCACCCGTCACTCGATCCTCGGCATCAAGACCCTGCCCGAGGGGCAGATTCTTTTCGTCGATACGCCCGGCATCCACGAGCGCGGCGCCAATGCGCTGAATCGCTACCTGAATCGTGCCGCGCGCTCCACGATCGCTGATACCAACCTGGCCCTGTTGGTGGTCGAGGCCCAGCGCTGGACCGATGAGGACGCCAAGGCGTTGCAGATCGTCGCCGAGGCCGGAGTTCCGGCGATCGCGGTGGTCAACAAGGTCGACCGGGTCGAGAACAAGCAGGCCCTGCTCCCCTATCTTCAGGCCCTCTCCCAACGACATCCATTCCTGCAACTGATCCCGATCTCGGCGGCGAAGGGGGATCAGGTCGAGGTGCTCGAACGCGCGGTGGTGCAGGCCCTGCCCGAGGGCGAGCCGCTCTTTCCGGAAGACCAGATCACCGATCGCTCGGAACGTTTCTTCGCCGCCGAACTGGTGCGCGAGCAATTGATGCAGCGCTATGGCCAGGAACTGCCCTATCGCACCACGGTCGAGATCGAACGCTTCGAGATGTCCGAGGGGCGTTACATCATCCATGCCCTGATCTGGGTCGAGCGTTCGAGTCAGAAGGGGATCATCATCGGCAAGCAGGGCGAGGCGCTCAAGGCCGTCGCCACCCAGGCCCGACTGGAAATGCAGAAACTCTTCGATTGCGCGGTGCACCTGGAGGTCTGGGTCAAGGTCAAGAAGAGCTGGTCGAGCGACGAGGCGGCGATCGCGACGCTCGGTTATCGCGAGGACCGCTGAGCCGGCTGGGATCGATCCCGTGCCGCGCCAAGACCGGCTGTTCCTGGCCTTCGTGCTCCATCGTCGCGACTACGGCAACACCAGTCTGCTACTCGACATCCTCGGGAGCGGGCAAGGGCGCTTCCCGGCCATCGCCAAGGGCGCTCGGCGTCCGCGTCAGCCGGCCAGTGCCCTGCTGCAACCCTTTCAGCCGCTCTGGCTCGCGGTGGCCGGACGCGGCGAGGTTCGCACCCTGACTCGGGTCGAGGGGGCCGGGCCGCCGATTCCGCTCCAGGGGCGCGCCCTGCTCGGTGGCTTCTACCTGAACGAACTGCTGCTGCGCCTCCTGGGTCGCCATGACCCGCAGGATCCGCTCTTCGCCTTTTATCAATCGGCGCTGTCGCGATTGGCCGAGGACGCGGACCTGGAGACGCGGCTGCGTCAGTTCGAGTTGCGCCTCCTCGATGAACTTGGCTACGGCGTGAGGCTGGATCAGGTGGCCGAGGACGGAGCGCCGGTGCTGGCGGATCGGCTCTATACCTACGAGCGGGAGCACGGGGTGCGTCATGCCTCGGAGCGGGCCGCCGGACCAAGGCTGTCCGGCGCCACCCTGCTGGCCCTGACCAATGGCGAGCGGCTCGCCGACGGGCAGAGGCGCGAGGCGCGGGTGCTGCTGCGCGAAATCCTGGCGCCGCATCTGGGCGCACGGCCGCTCAAGAGCCGTGAGCTCTACCAGCGCTGGTTCGGTTCCGGCGCGATCGCGGAATCACCCCAGCGGCGAGATCCAACGACAGCCCGTCCCGTCGATTCCGAGGAACCCTGTTAATCCGGTCCATGCGTAGCCAGGCGGCGCGAGCCTTCCGATGGGCTCCAGCGGCCGGGCTTGCGCGATTCAAGAGGAGTCAGCCCATGTCGCACGACCCTGAACATTCCTCCGAGCGGTTGCTCGGCGTCAACATCGATCACGTCGCGACCATCCGTCAGGCGCGCGGAACCCGCTATCCCGAGCCGATCCAGGCGGCCCTGATCGCCGAGCAGGCCGGGGCGGACGCCATCACGCTGCATCTGCGCGAGGACCGGCGTCACATCCAGGATCGCGATGTGGAGATGTTGCGCGACATTCTGCAAACACGCATGAATCTGGAGATGGCCGCGACGCCCGGGATGGGTGACATCGCCTGCCGGATCCGGCCGGCCGATTGCTGTCTGGTGCCGGAACGGCGCGAGGAGCTGACGACCGAGGGCGGCCTGGACGTGGTGGCCCGTCGCGATGAGCTGAAGGATTTCTGCGCTCGCCTGGCCGAGGCCGGGACGCGGGTCTCGCTGTTCATCGACGCGGATCCGGCCCAGATCGAAGCGGCCTGCTTCGTGGGGGCGCCGGTGGTCGAGATCCATACCGGGCATTACGCCGATGCCAGGGGGTCGGTCGAGCGCTCGGAGAGCCTGGCGCGGATCCGCGCGGCGGTAGAACTGGGCCAGTCGCTCGGTCTGCACGTCAACGCCGGTCACGGGCTCGACTACCACAACGTCAAGGCGATCGCGGCGATTCCTGGCGTGCGCGAGCTCAATATCGGTCACGCCATCATCGCGAGGGCGATCTTCTCCGGATTGGATCGCGCGGTCCGGGATATGAAGCGACTCATCAACGGTCTCGAATGACGCGGCTGGTCAGGGGTAGCGGGTCGCCGCTAGACTGTGCGGCCTTGATCCCCGGTCCACTCTTGCGATGCGAAGGCCGCCATGTCCACTGATACCCTGATCCTCATTCTCGCCATCGATCGCGGCGCGGGCCCCGACGTGCTGACTCAGCAAAGGACCAAGGCCGCGATTCCCTTCGGAGGCAAGTACCGGGCCATCGACTTCAGCCTGGCGAATTGTCTGCACTCCGGCCTGCGTCAGGTTCTGGTGCTGACCCAGTACAGGAGTCATTCGCTCCAGAAACACCTGCGCGATGGCTGGTCGATCTTCAATCCGGAGTTGGGCGAGTTCATCACCCCGCTGCCGCCGCAGATGCGCTACCGCAAGGAATGGTATGCCGGACCCTTCGACGCGATCCGCCAGAACCGTTATCTGATCGAACGCAATCGCGCGCGCCAGATCCTGGTGCTCGATGGCGGCGCGGTCTATCGGATGGACTATGCCGAGCTGGTGCGCGCGCATCTCGAATCCCAGGCCCAGGTCACGGTGGCGGTGCGGGCGACCCAGGGTCCGGGGTCCGGGACTCAGGCCAGGGTCAGGGTCGACGCCTCCGATCGGATTCTGGAGCTGTCCAGCCCAGGGGCGGGCGATCTCGACCCGTCCGACTCGGACGCGACCGAGGCGCTCCAGGCCATGGGCGTCTATCTGTTCGACAAACGCTTCCTGTTGAGCGAGCTCGACCGCATCGAGCGCGGCCCCGTTCCGGATGCCGATCTGGCCATGGACATCATCGCGCCCGTGACGGACTCGCAGCCGGTTCGCGCCTATCGCTTCGGCCAGGCGCGCGGACGGGTGACGCCGGATCGCTACTGGTGCGATCTGGCGAGCATCGATGCCTATTACCAGGCGAACATGGGGCTGCTGCTCGCCGAGCCCCCGATCGATCTCTATCAGTCGGACTGGAATATCCACACCTATCAGGGTCAGCATCCCCCGGCGCGCACCGTGCCCGGTCCCAGGAGCGGCAACGAGGGCGTGTTCGTCAATTCCATGCTGGCCGCCGGCACGGTGATCAGCGGTGGCGGCGTCAATCACTCGATTCTCTTCCCGCGCGTGCGCATCAACGATGGCGCGATCGTCGAAGCCTCGATCCTCTTCGATGGTGTCGAGGTGGGCGAGGGCGCCCATCTGCGCAACTGCATCATCGAAAAGGACATCGCGATCCCGCCGGGGGAACGGATCGGTTTCGACCGGAGACGGGATCAGGAGCGTTTCACGGTTTCTCCGGAGGGGGTTGTCGTGGTGGCTGGTCCGGAGAGGCTGTCGGAGCGCCTCGCGTGATCGAAGTCGGGCGTGGCGTAGTGGACGAGGCTGAGATGGACTTTCCCGACGTGCCCTTGTTGTTCGGCCGTTTTCTCGTTCTCGGCGGCTTCCTCACGGAGGCCGATATCACCGGGGCGATCCGGGTTCAGCGTGACTTGAGTGCCACGGCCATGTTCGTGCTCGTTGAGCAGGGCCTGTTTTCCCTCGAAGAGATCGAACGCCTGCGCGCCTGTCAGCGCGACGCGATGGTCACCTTGCGCGAGGCGGCGCGAAGGCTGCGTCTCCCGGCGAGCGGAGACCTTGACGCGGCGCTGGACCTGGTCGCCAGACAACACGCGCGCTTGGGCGAGGTCTTGGTCAAGCAAGGCAAGATCACCCGTGAGACACTCGCCGCCGCGCTGGAGCAGCACCAACGGCACCAGGATCTTCGCGGCTTCTAGGCGTCGAGAGCGCGCCTAGCGGGTGCCTCCGTAGATCTTGGCGTATTCGCGCCGCAGGGCTTCGTAGTTGCGGTTCAGGCGCGCGATGACCTTGTCCTTGAGATCGAGCTGGATCAGATACTGGTGCTGTTCCTCGTCGAGCTGATCGCGCTCGCTGACGAGCTTGTGGACCGCCTTGCGATAGGTGTTGATGGTCGCTTGCAGGTTGTCGATACGCCCCTCGAACTCGTCGAACTGCTGCTCCAATAGATTGAAGTTACGTTCCGCGGTGAGCGCCGCCCGCATGAAGGCGAGGTTGCTGCGCAGGAAGGCGTCCAGTTCCTCGCGCAGCGAATCGGTCTCGTCGGTCGGTGCGAGGTTGTCGATTCGCGAGCGAAGGCTCTGGTTGACCACGAGCAGGTCGCGGTATTTCTGCTTCAGATCGCCTCCCGCTTCCCGATTCGAGGAAATGGTCGAGCGGCCCAGTCGATACTGTTCGAGCAGCGCCTCGACATCCGACTCCATTCCTGGCGACGCCAGCCCATCGTCCTCGGGAGCTTGGCCGGATTCGGGCGATGAGGTGTCATGGGTGGGGACGGCCTTCCGATGGTTGGCCGCGGCCAGACTGGCTGTGGTTTCCCCGAGCGCCTCGAAGCATCGATCGATCGCGCCAAGGGCTTGTCTCCAAGCCTCTTCCTCGACGATCGGATCCTGTTTGAATGGGTCGGACAAGGCCCGCAGCGAGGCGATCCGACTGTCGCGCAACTCGGGTCTGTCCGTCTGTTTGGCCCTGGCCCCCTCGATGGCTCCTTCGATCAGGCCGTCGATCCGCGCGCGGGCGCGCCGCCAGCGTCGATGCTCCCGGCGCAAACGCCACCACTTCACTCCCAGGACGATGGCCACGATCAAGGTCAGGGCCAGGGCCTCGGCGAGACCGTAGATCCACATGTATTCATTCAGGCTCATGACGGGCGCCTCAGGTGTCTTCCGTGAAATCGTCGCAATCCTTGCGCCTGTTTCGGCGCCACCACCAGAGGCCGATGCCGATCCCGAGCAGGGCGGCCAGGACGAGGTTGCCCAGCATCAAAAGGGCTAGCGCGGAGCGTCGGGTTTCCGTGTCGTCGGCGCCACCAGGCATGGGTTGCGCTCGCAGAAGGCTGATGGAGTAAGTCTTGGCGCGCTCGAAGCCCTCGCCTTCCGCGCTCACCCGTATCTGAAAGGAGCCGGGGGCGGGGAAGCGCAAGACGCCGCGATGGTCCTGGAGCGGCTGTTGGCCGGCGTCGGGCTGGAGCTCGACCTCTTGCTGGACGGCGCCCGATTCATCGAGCACGGTCGCCGTGAAGCGGGTGTTGCCCGAGAGCCTGGCCTCGACGTCGCCGCCGCGATAAGTGAGTTTGGCGGCGATGGCTACCGCCTCGTCGACATTGGCCAGCAAGGGAATCGTGGCCTCCAGATCGAGATCGCTTTCGATGTAGGCACGTTTATCCTGGCTATCCGCCGTGATCTTCCAGGATCCCGCCTCCGGTTGCTGGATCGTTATATGGTCGAAATTCGCCGTGCTGCGCCAGTCCACTCCCGGCCTTTGGTCTCCGGCGACCAATTCGTGCTGGCTCGGATCCATCAGCGTGGTCGGCGCGTCGTTCACGCCCCGTTGCACCAGCAGCTTGAGTTCGCGGACATTGGCGTCGACCTCGACCGCCCCATCGATCACCGCCGTCGTCAGGGGGAGGTCGGCCTGCTCGAACAGCTTCAGGAAGGCGAGGTAGATGTCTTCCGGCCGCTCGGCGCGGAAGGCCCGTCCACCCGTGGTGTCGGTGAGGAGTCGGAGAAAACCCAGGTCGGCCTCGGGCGAGAAGGCGATCCCGTAGATCTGGATGCCGGCCTCCTGAAACTGGGGGACGAGCTCGTCTATAATCGTGGCGCGCGCGGTCTGGGTGGCCTCCTCGTTGCCCAGATTGAGCTGGCCGTCGGTGAAGAGCACGAGAATCCGTTTGGCGTCGCGGTCGCCGCCCGAGGCTGAGTGATGGCGGTAGGCGAGGCGCAGGGCGGCGGTGAAATCGGTCCGGGTGCCATCCATCGATATCCCGCGGATCAGGCCGAGGATCCGCTCCAGCGCTTGACGATCCGACAGGGGCGTCAGCGGCATCAGGGATGGAGCGTCTTGCGCGAAGGTCGTCAAGGAGAGGCGATCGTCCTGGCCGAGCAACTCGCCGAACAGCTCCGCTCCCTTGAGGCTGTGGCGGTTCGGATCGTTGGCGTTCATGCTGAGCGAGCGGTCCAACGCCAGGACGACATCGACGGCCGCGGCGGGAAGCCCCCAGGACAGCATGAGCAGCAGGCCGAGGATGAGGCGGGCGGAGACCGGATTGGATGGCACGAGACACTCCCCGGTGTGGCCATTCGCGCTCTCTGGGAGCGGCGGCGAGCTGTCCGCGCGCTGTCGCCGAGGCGAGGATTGGCGCGTCATGAATCTATTGAGTGTAACCGATAGGATCCGGCCCTTGCGAAGCCCGATTGATGAATGTCCATTGGACGCGGAGCGGGCGCGAAGACTCTTCTCCGCACTGATCGCGAGCCACGGGCCAAGACACTGGTGGCCGGCCGACAGTCCCTTCGAGGTCATGATCGGGGCCGTGCTGACCCAGAACACCGCCTGGTCCAACGTGGAGCGCGCGCTCGCCCGTCTCAAGGAGCGGGTTCCATTGGAGGCCGAGGCCATCCTGGCGCTCGCTCCGGCGGACCTGGCGGAGGCCCTGCGACCCGCCGGCTACTTCAACCTCAAGGCCCGTCGTCTCACCGCGTTCTGCGACTATTACCGCTCGGCAGGCGGTCTGGATGGGTTGAGTCGACTCGAAACCCATCAACTGCGACAGGAACTGCTCGCCGTCAAGGGCATCGGCCCCGAGACGGCCGACGACATGCTGCTCTACGCCTTCGACCGGCCCGTCTTCGTGGTGGATGCCTATACGCGACGGATCCTGTCCCGGCTCGGTCTGCTCGCCGGGGACGAAGGCTACGAGTCGATCCGCGCCGCCTTCGAACGGGCGCTCGGTCCTGACGTGCCAGTCTACAAGGAGTACCATGCCCTGATCGTCCATCACGGCAAGCATCTGTGCCGGACCCGACCTCGGTGCCCGGAGTGCGGATTGAGGGCCTCTTGCCCAACCGCGCCAGACTTCGCCGGGATCCAAGGGGCGCTCGATTCAAGCCGTGAGGGATGAGGGATGCCAAGAGTCGATAACGAAATCTTCTACCGGACCGCGCTGGAGACCCACGGCGCCACGGCGGAGGGTGTCCACTGGAATTCCGTCGAGAGCCAGGAGGTGCGTTTCCGGGTGCTGCGTTCGCAGCTCCCCGACGACCTCTCCGCGATCAGTCTGGTGGACGCCGGCTGCGGCTTTGGCGATCTCCATGCCTATCTCTGTCGCGAGGGCGATCGGCCGGGGGGCTATATCGGTCTCGATCTCATGGAGCCCATGGTCGAGACCGCGCGCCAGCGCACCGGCTGCGAGATCCGCGTCTGCGACATCCTCGCGGACGAGCTTCCCGAGGCGGATATCTACCTCTGCAGCGGGGCCATGAACACCCTGACGCGCGAGGAAACGCGCGCCTTCATCGAGAAATGCCTGGGCGCGAGCCGCCAGGGTTTCGTCTTCAATCTGCTGAAGGGGTGGAATAATTCACCCATCTACAATCTCTACCTGCCAGGCGAGATCAAGAGGCTGGGACAGGAACTCGAGGTCGACTATCGGATCCAGGAGGGCTATCTGGCGGGAGACTTCACCGCCGCCTTCTGGCACCGGTCGGCCGAGACCGACTGACCCGTCGTCCGTCTCGTTCGGTACGGTTTCGAATCTTCTTTAGGGAACCAGCATGCTAGACCCACGCTTGTTGCGGACCGACCTCGATCGGGTCGCCGAACAACTGGCCCGCCGCGGCCTCAAGCTCGACAAGGGGCGTTTTGAGGCCCTGGAGACGGAGCGCAAGGGGCTCCAGATCCAGGTCCAGGAACGGCAAAACGAGCGCAACACCCGCTCCAAGGCGATCGGCAAGGCCAAGGCGGCGGGGCAGGATATCGAGCCCCTGCTGGCCGAGGTCTCCGATCTGGGCGAGCGGCTCAAGGCCGCCGAGTCGCGTCTGAACGAGATCCAGCAGGAGGTGAGCGAGATCAGCTTGGGGCTGCCCAACCTGCCGGATGCCAGCGTGCCCGATGGTCGCGACGAGTCGGACAATCGCGAGGAACGCCGCTGGGGCGAACCGCCCGCTTTCGACTTCGCCCCCAAGGATCATGTCGACCTGGGCGCGATCAACGGTTGGATGGATTTCGATCTCGCGGCCAAGGTCACCGGCTCGCGCTTCGTCGTGCTCTCGGGTCCGATGGCGCGACTGCATCGCGCCCTGATCCAGTTCATGCTCGATACCCACACCACCGAGCACGGCTACACCGAGACCTATGTCCCCTATCTGGTGAATGCCGATAGTCTCCGGGGGACCGGTCAGCTACCGAAGTTCGAGGCCGATCTGTTCAAGGTGCCGGGCGAGCGCGATCTCTATCTCATCCCCACCGCCGAGGTGCCGGTGACCAATTTGGTGCGGGACGTCATCCTCGAAGCCGACGCCGTGCCGCGCAAATGGGTCGCCCATACCCCCTGTTTCCGCAGCGAGGCGGGCTCCTACGGCAAGGACACGCGCGGCATGATCCGCCAGCACCAGTTCGAGAAGGTCGAACTGGTCCAGATCGTCCGTCCCGAGGACTCCTTCCAGGCGCTGGAGGAACTGACCGGGCATGCCGAGTCCATCCTGCAACGCCTTGGGCTCGCCTACCGCGTGGTGACCCTCTGCACTGGGGATCTCGGCTTCTCCTCGCGCAAGACCTATGACCTGGAGGTCTGGCTTCCCGGCCAGCAGGCGTATCGCGAGATCTCCTCGTGCAGCAATTTTGGCGACTTCCAGGCGCGTCGGCTCCAGGCGCGTTGGCGCAACCCCGAGACCGGCAAGCCGGAGCTGGCGCACACCCTCAACGGCTCCGGGCTGGCGGTCGGCCGGACCCTGGTCGCGGTGCTGGAGAACTATCAGCAGGCCGACGGCAGCATCCGTATTCCGGAGGTGCTGCGACCCTATATGGGCGGCCAGGACTGTCTCGGTCCCCAGACGCGCCAGTCAGCTTGAACTCGACGGAGATGGCCGCTTCTGCCGCGTCTTGCCGTGCGGGTCGACGGCGTCGCGCTCGGGCAGGAAGCGAGCGCGAAAGGGGTTGACGCCGGTGGAGACGTTTTCGCTCGCGATGGTCGAGTGGGCGCTCAATCGCCCGAGAGTGGTGCTTCGCTGGGAATTGAAGTTCACCCTGGCCCGGTCTATTCTACGCGATTCGTTTTTTCGCACCGAGGTTGGCCATGGTCGCCAAGACCCTCTACGACAAACTCTGGGACGAGCACGTCGTCCGTGTCGACGACAATGGCACGGCGCTGCTCTATATCGATCGCCAGTTGATCCACGAGGTCACCTCGCCGCAGGCGTTCGAGGGGCTGCGTCTGGCCGGCCGCAAGCCCTGGCGCATCAGCGCCAACCTGGCGGTGCCGGACCATAACGTCCCCACCTCCGATCGCGCTGCGGGCATCGCCGATCCGGTCTCGCGGCTCCAGGTCGAGACGCTGGGAACCAACTGTCAGACCTTCGGCATCACCGAATTCGCGATGGGCGACCATCGTCAGGGCGTGGTGCATGTGATCGGGCCGGAGCAGGGCTTCACCCTGCCGGGCAGCACCATCGTCTGCGGCGACTCCCACACATCCACCCATGGCGCCTTCGGGGCGCTGGCCTTCGGTATCGGCACCTCCGAGGTCGAGCATGTGCTGGCGACCCAGTGTCTGATCCAGCGCAAATCCAAGTCGATGCTGATCCGCGTCGACGGTGCGCTGGGGCCGGGCGTGACCGCCAAGGACATCGTGCTCGCCATCATCGGCGAGATCGGCACCGCTGGCGGCACCGGCTTCGTGATCGAGTTCGGCGGCGACGCCATTCGCGCCCTCTCGGTCGAGGGCCGCATGACGGTCTGCAACATGGCGATCGAGGCGGGCGCGCGCGCCGGGCTGATCGCGGTCGACGAGAAGACCGTCGACTACATGCGCGGCCGTCCCTATGCCCCGAGCGGCGAACTCTTCGAGCAGGCGGCGGCGCACTGGCGCACCCTGGTCAGCGATCCTGACGCCCGCTTCGATCGCGTCGTGCCTCTGGATGCCGCGCGCATCAAGCCGCAGGTCACCTGGGGCACCTCGCCCGAGATGGTGCTGCCGGTCGACGGCCATGTGCCGGACCCGGACGCCGAGTCCGATCCGGTCAAGGCGAGCGGGATCCGTCGCGCGCTCGACTACATGGGTCTGACCGCCGGGATGCCGATCAGTGAGATCCGTCCAGACAAGGTCTTCATCGGCTCCTGCACTAATTCGCGGATCGAGGATCTGCGCGCCGCCGCTGCGCTGGCCAAGGGCCGCAAGGTCGCCGCCAGCATCAAGCTGGCGCTGGTGGTGCCGGGTTCTGGTCTGGTGAAGGAGCAGGCCGAGGCCGAGGGGCTCGACAAGATCTTCACCGAGGCGGGTTTCGAGTGGCGCGAGCCCGGCTGCTCCATGTGTCTGGCGATGAACGCCGACCGGCTGGAGCCGGGCGAGCGTTGCGCCTCCACCTCCAACCGCAATTTCGAGGGTCGGCAGGGGCAGGGCGGTCGTACCCATCTGGTCAGCCCGGCGATGGCCGTGGCCGCCGCCGTGACCGGTCGCTTCATCGACGTGAGGGAGCTGTGATGCAAGCCTTCGAGAACTTCACCGGCATCTGCGCGCCGCTCGATCGCGCCAACGTCGACACCGACGCCATCATCCCCAAGCAGTTCCTCAAGAGCATCAAGCGCAGCGGCTTCGGCCCTTACTTGTTCGACGAGTGGCGCTATCTGGATCATGGCGAGCCAGACATGGATTGCACCCATCGGCCACTCAATCCCGGCTTCGTGCTGAACGATCCGCGCTACGCCAAGGCCGAGATCCTGCTGGCGCGCGAGAACTTCGGCTGCGGCTCCTCGCGCGAGCACGCGCCCTGGGCGCTGGCGGACTTCGGTATCCGCGTCATTCTGGCCCCAAGCTTCGCCGACATCTTTTTCAACAACTGCTTCAAGAACGGCATCCTGCCGATCGTGCTGGAGGCGGCGGTCATTGATGGGCTGTTCGCCAAGGCGACGGGCGGGGAGGCGTTGCGGATCGTGGTCGATCTCCCGGCCCAGACCTTGACGCCGGCCGATGGAGCCGTGATTCCCTTCGTGGTCGAGGCCGGCAGCAAGCATTGTCTGGTCGAGGGGCTCGACGACATCGGACTGACCTTGCAGGAGGTCGACGCGATTCGCGCCTACGAGGTCCGTCGCAAACAGGAAGCACCCTGGCTCTTCATTGGCGCCTAGCCGGTCGGCCGCGCGCCGATAGAACGCATTTGGATTTGGAGTAGAGAGACTTGAGCAAGAAGATTCTGGTCGTCGCGGGCGACGGTATCGGCCCGGAGATCGTGGCCGAGGCGATCAAGGTGCTGAACGCCTTGCAGGCCGACGGTTCCATCGACGTGACCCTGCAACATGCCCTAGTCGGCGGCGCGGCCTATGACGCCTTCGGCGATCCGCTGCCCGAGGAGACCCTGGCCGCGGCCAGGGCGTCCGACGCGGTGCTGCTCGGCGCGGTCGGTGGGCCGAAGTGGGAGCCGCTGCATATCTCCAAGCGTCCCGAGAAGGGGTTGCTCGGCCTGCGCGCCGGTCTGGGGCTTTTCGCCAATCTGCGCCCCGCCATTCTCTATCCGCAACTGGCCGACGCCTCGACCCTCAAGCCCGAGATCGTCTCCGGGCTCGACATCATGATCGTGCGCGAGCTGACCGGCGACATCTACTTCGGCCAGCCGCGCGGCATCGAGACCCTGCCCTCCGGCGAGCGTCGCGGCATCAACACCATGGTCTACACCGAGTCCGAGGTGGAGCGTATCTGTCGGGTCGCCTTCGATATCGCCATGAAGCGCGGCAAGAAGGTCTGCTCGGTCGACAAGGCGAACGTGCTCGAATGCACCGAGATGTGGCGCGAGGTCGCCATCAAGACGGCGGCGGATTATCCAGAGATCGCGCTCAGCCACATGTATGTCGACAACGCCGCCATGCAACTGGTGCGCGCGCCCAAGCAGTTCGACGTCATGGTCACCGGCAACATCTTCGGCGACATCCTCTCCGACTGCGCCGCCATGCTCACCGGCTCCATCGGCATGCTGCCCTCGGCCTCGCTGAACGCGGACGGCCAGGGCATGTACGAGCCCATCCACGGCTCGGCCCCGGACATCGCCGGCCAGGGCGTAGCCAATCCGCTGGCGACCATCCTCTCGGTGGCCATGATGCTGCGCTACTCGCTCGGCGCGCCCGAGGCGGCGGATCGCATCGACGCGGCGGTCTCCAAGGTGCTCGATCAAGGCTTGCGCACCGCCGACATCATGTCGGCCGGGATGCGGCAGGTCGGCACGGTCGAGATGGGCGACGCGGTGGTCGCGGCGCTGGTCGGCGCCTGAGCGTGAAGCGCATCAACGATAGCGGGGTTCTGTGATGAAGCGGGTCGGTTTTATCGGTTGGCGTGGCATGGTGGGCTCGGTCCTCATGGACCGGATGCGCGCGGAAAATGACTTTGCCCGGATCGCGGAGCCGGTCTTCTTCACCACCTCCCAGGCCGGTCAGCCCGGCCCGGATGTCGGGCGCGGCGCCTCGCCCCTGCTCGACGCCGGGTCACTGGACGCGCTGCGCGAGATGGATGTCATCGTCACCTGCCAGGGCGGCGATTACACCAAGTCGATGCATCCCCGGCTGCGTGCCAGCGGCTGGGAGGGCTACTGGATCGACGCGGCCTCGTCGCTGCGCATGGAGCCGGACGCGACCATCATCCTGGACCCAGTGAACCGCGCGGTGATCGACGCCGCCCTGGATGCGGGCAAGCGCGATTTCATCGGCGGCAACTGCACCGTCAGCCTCATGCTCATGGCCATCGGCGGGCTGTTCCAGGCCGGACTGGTGGAGTGGGTCAGCGCCATGACCTATCAGGCGGCGTCCGGCGCGGGCGCCAAGAACATGCGCGAACTGCTGTCCCAGATGGGCGCCTTGCATGGCGCCGTGGAGCCGCTCCTGGCGGATCCCGCCTCGGCCATCCTGGAGATCGACCGGCGGGTCACCGAGACCATGCGGGAGGCGAATTTCCCAACGGCGAATTTCGGCGCGCCGCTGGCCGGGAGTCTGATTCCATGGATCGATTCGCAACTCGCCAATGGGCAAAGCCGGGAAGAGTGGAAAGGGCAGGCCGAGACGAATAGAATTCTTGGACAATCCGATCATCCAGTGCCGATCGATGGTCTATGTGTGCGGGTTGGCGCCATGCGCTGTCATAGCCAGGGACTCACCATCAAGCTGGCGCGGGACGTCGACCTGGATGAAGTCGAGCGTCTGATCGCGCAGGCCAATGACTGGGTGCGCCTCATTCCGAACGAGCGCGAAACTACGATGCGAGAGCTTTCGCCAGCCGCCGTGACGGGTACCCTGGCGGTTCCGGTTGGGCGCTTGCGGAAGATGAACCTGGGGAGCCGTTACCTCTCGGCATTCACCGTGGGCGATCAATTGCTGTGGGGCGCGGCCGAGCCATTGAGGCGGATGCTGAGGATCCTCCAGGATCGCTGACGCGGACTTGGGTCGTGCTTGGATGCTGTTGGTGAAAAGCGGGCGATCGGATATAGTTTAGTCGTGTTCGCGTCAATTCACGCCCGTGGACTTGGATGCGTTTGTCAGGGCTTTCCGGGCCGATCGGATTGTACTGGCTTCACCCTGCTTCGGAGATATCGGGCATTTGGCCTCTCTTGCCTCGTCAGCGCCGAGGTCATCAATCGCCTATAAAGCGTGGAAGGCCGAGCGTGGACTCTGGAGTACCCCTGACTTATGTCATTGCGTGGCGCACGAGGGAGAAGGATGACTCGCAAGCTTATTCTAGCGTCGGCCATTACCCTGGTACTGGCGGGCACCGATGTGGCCGCTCTTGGATTGGGCGGACTTCGCACACAATCCGCCCTTAACCAACCCTTTTATGCCGAGATCGATCTGCGGGATGTCAAGCCGGATGAGCTGGACTCCATCAAGATCTCCATGGCCTCTGGCGAGGCCTTCTCCAGGGCGGGTATCGAGCGCTACTACTACCTGACGCGACTGCGTTTCAGCCCCGATGTCTCCCCCCAGGGTGCGCCGATCATCCGTGTCTCCAGCCAGGAGCCGATCCGCGAGCCCTATATGGACTTCCTCGTGGAAGTCGTCTGGCCGACCGGCCGGTTGGTCAAGGGCTACACCGTTCTGCTCGATCCGCCGACCCAGGGCGCGCGGATGGCTCCCAATGTCCAGGCTCCGAGGGCCGGGAGCGCGGCGGCTGGCTCGGTCTCCGGCCTCGCTGGGGCTTCCGCCGCCACCGCCGCCGGATCCTACATCCCCGCCCCAGGCGAGGGCTTTCCCGTCTATGTCGGGCCGGTAGGGAACGGCACTGGATTGTGGGCGCTGGCGCGCAATCACGCACCACCCGGCGCGACGGCTGCTCAGACGGCGATGGCGCTCTATCGCAATAATCAGAATGCCTTTATCCGCGGCGGCATCAATCGCCTGGTCGCCGGCAAGACCCTGGTCATCCCGTCACGCGCGGAACTCTTCGCGCTGGACGCGGCGGAAGCCGAACGGGAATACGTGGCCGCCTTGAGGGGTCGGGCCGCCTATCGGGCGCCGATCACGAACATCCCCCCGGAGGCGCTCTCCCGTTTGCGTATCGCGGGCGCGGCTCCGGCCGGTGCCGCTGCTCCAGCGGCCGTTCCCCTCCCCGCTCAGGCCTCTCCGCCTCCTGGATCGCCGGCCGCGCAGCAGGATCTGCTCCTCGCCCTGGAGACCAGCGAGAGCGCACGGCAGGAAACGGTCGAGCTTCGGGATCGGATCCGGGAGTTGGAAACCCAACTGGCCGATATCCAATCGCTGCTTCAATTACGCAACGCCGAATTGGCCCAAACGCAGCTCGGGGAGCCGGCCCTGGCCCCGGAGCCAGTCGATAAGCCCCCGGTCGGCGACGATCGGACGGAAACGCCGGCCGAGTTGGCGGTCGAATCTCCGGAGAAGCCGGCGACCGATATCCCCTTGACGCCGGATGTCGATGACAGCGCCGCCCCCGGAGCCCCGGATGAAGCGGGCGCCGTGGCGACGCTCGAGGCGGCCCTCGCGGAGGATGCCGCTGAGTCGGCGCCTGCTCTGGTGCCGGTGCCGACTCCCGCGCCCATCGACGCGACGAGCGAGACCGCCGGCCCGGCCGCGACCACTCCGGTCGACGCCGCTCGGCCCCAGGTCGCGACCCCGGAACCCCGTCCAGAACCCAGTCCCGAGGCGACCTCGACCTGGCATTCACTGCTGCTTCCGCTAGCCGGGCTGGCGGGCGTGACGGCGCTTGGGATCATGGCCTTTTCCTGGATCGCGGCACGACGTCGGCGCGACGAGGAAGAGGCGTTCGATGACGGGGTCGAGCCAGACGCCATTTTCGAACCGCTCGATGCCACGACCGAGCCCAGGACATCGACGGTCACCGAGCAACGGGAGCCCGCGGCCGCCGCCAAAATCGAGTCCCCCCCACCGTTCTCGGAGGTCGTGTCGTCTCAGACGAAGGACGCCGGATTCGAATCCGGCATGACCAGCATGTCCTCGCTCAGCGACTTCGACGCCGAGACCGACGAGGCGGACGTGCTCTCCGAGGCCGATATCTACATCGCCTACGGGAGACACAGCGAGGCGCGGGATCTGTTGAAAAACGAGCTTCGGCGTTTCCCAGAGCGTCTGGACGTCAAGTACAAGCTGGCCGAGTCGTTCGGCGCGGCCAAGGATGCCGATTCGCTAAGGGAGGTGCTCGATGAGATCCGGTCCTCTGGCGGCGATACCCAGGATCCGGCGCAGTGGCAACGGATGCGGACCCTTCTTGAGCGCATCGAGTCCGCCGCCGCGACCACGGCGGCGACTGGAGCGGCGGCGGTCGGCCTGAGCCTCGGCAAGCGCGAGGAAGAAGTCCGCCAAGAGGATCTGGGCCTGGATCTGGGGGATTCGCTCTCCTTGGATATCAGCGACGTCCAGCGGCTCTCCGAGCGCGGGAGCGGCCGGCCGGACGACTCGGGCGGGATCGAGTTCGAGGAGGATGCTCCGCTGCGTATCAGCGACAGTGCCTTGGACGAGCCGGAAGCGGACGTTCGGGGTCGCCCTGGCGCTGATCAGGACTCGTTCGGCGATGCCTTGACGGTCGCCGCCGATCGTGACTCGGAGCTCGAACTGACGCTGGAGGAGCACCGGGTCGAGGACGTGGATGATCTGGACTCGATTTTCGATTCCACGCTGCCCGATCAGCCGACCCTGGCGCGTGACGAGGTAGCGGGCGAGCGTCCATCGGGTCCTGGTCTCTCGGCCGTGAGCGTCACCGACAGGTTCGATGCGTCCGAGTCCGGCTTGTCGCCCGAACAGGAAAGCGTGCCCACGGATCTGCTCTCGTCGCAGTGGCAGATCGACTCCGGCATCTGGGATGAAACGGCGACCAAGCTCGACCTGGCCCGTGCCTATATCGAAATGGAAGACAAGGAGGCCGCGCGCGAGATCCTTGAGGAGGTCATTTCCGAAGGGCGCGACGAGCAGCGCGGCGAGGCGCAAGCCATGCTGGCCAAGCTGATTTAGTGGTCGCCTTGGATGTCGATCCGGGCGTGAGCCATTGACTGATTCGTTCGCTTGGCTTGGCGCTCTGAAAGAGGTCTCTCGGGGTCGCCATGATCCGTCCTCTGTCGTTGGGGTGATGCCGTCTTGACGCCTGCTCGAATCGCCATGGGCATCGAATATGACGGCACTGATTTCCACGGTTGGCAGACGCAATCCGGGGTCAGAACCGTTCAGACGGCCCTGGAAGCCGCCGTTGGCCGGGTCGCGGATCATCCCGTGACCCTCCATTGCGCCGGCCGGACGGATGCCGGTGTCCATGCCCTGGAACAGGTGGTGCATTTCGAAACCACCGCCTTCCGGAGCGAGCGCTCCTGGGTGTTGGGAACCAACGTCAACCTGCCCCACGATGTCGGCGTTCGTTGGGCGCATCCCGTGGACGAGCGTTTTCATGCGCGCTTCAGCGCCATGGCTCGCCACTATCGCTACCACATCCTGGTTCGGCGCACGCGCTCCCCGCTGCAGCATCACCGCGCGGTTTGGGTTCATGAGGCGCTGGACCTGGAGCGGATGCAAACGGCCGCGCGATCGCTCGTCGGCGAGCACGATTTCTCCAGCTTTCGGGCGTTCGCCTGCCAGGCCAAGAGCCCGATCCGTCGGGTGCTCTATCTGGATCTGTCCGAACGGGATGGACAACTGGTGATCCGAATCGGCGCCAATGGCTTCCTGCATCATATGGTGCGCAATATCGCCGGCGTTCTGATCGCCATCGGTCGGGGTAGCGCCCCGGTCGACTGGACGGGGGAATTGCTGGAGGTGCGGGACCGTACCCTGGGTGGTGTCACCGCGCCGCCACATGGACTCTATTTCGTCAAGGCCGACTATCCCGCCGAGTTTGACCTGCCACAGGTCGAATCGGCGGATTCGCTCCAACGACTCGCCGCTGACTGATGCCGTCCACCCTAAGTCTCTTCGTCTATGTTCCGTACTCGGGTTAAGATCTGCGGCCTGACGGGCGCGCGCGACATCGAGGCGGTCGTGACCACTGGCGCCGATGCCGTCGGCTTCGTCTTCCATCCAGCCAGCCCGCGCGCCGTGACGCCCGAGCAGGCTCGGAGCCTGTGCCGCGCCTTGCCACCCTTCGTAACGGCGGTGGGCCTGTTCGTCGATGCCGCGCGCGAGACGATCGAGGCGACCCTGGATCAAGTGCCGCTCGATCTGCTCCAGTTCCATGGCGACGAGGATCCAGCGTTCTGCGCCGGTTTCGGGCGCCGATGGATCAAGGCCGTGCGGATGCGCCCTGGGATCGATCTGGTGCTGGAACGCGAGCGCTTCGCCGCCTCCGACGGTTTGTTGCTGGATGCCTATGAGCCCGGTCGTGCGGGCGGCACGGGGAGTCGTTTCGACTGGGACCGGATCCCAGGGACGATCGCCTCCGATATCCTATTGGCCGGCGGTCTCGATCCCACGAACGTGGCCGAGGCCATCGAGCGGGTGCGACCCTATGGTGTCGACGTGAGCGGAGGTGTTGAATCCTCCAGGGGCGTCAAGGATCCAGAATTGATTTTTGCCTTCATGCAAGGGGTACGAGATGGCGATCAACGCCGATAACAGACAGGCCGAGCGCCTGGAGCCGGGTCGGACGGCGACCTACGATCTGCCGGACGCGGCGGGTCACTTCGGGCCTTATGGCGGGATGTTCGTCCCCGAGACCCTGATGCACCCGCTGGAGGAACTGCGCCTGGCCTACGAGCGCTGCAAGGCCGATCCCGCCTTCCAGGCCGAGATGGACGCCGATCTGCGCGATTACGTCGGCCGTCCCTCGCCGCTTTATCACGCGGAGCGCTGGAGCCGCGAGCTGGGCGGAGCCCAGATCTATCTCAAGCGCGAGGATCTCAACCACACCGGCGCGCACAAGGTCAACAACACCATCGGTCAGGCACTGCTGGCGCGGCGCATGGGCAAGACCCGCATCATCGCCGAGACCGGCGCCGGTCAGCATGGCGTGGCGAGCGCGACGGTCGCCGCCCGCCTGGGACTGGAGTGCGTCGTCTACATGGGCGAGGTCGATGTCGCCCGGCAGGAGGCCAATGTCTACCGCATGCGTTTGCTCGGCGCCCGCGTCGTTCCCGTCACCTCCGGTTCGCGCACACTCAAGGATGCGCTGAACGAGGCGATGCGCGACTGGGTGACCAACGTCGACAACACCTTCTACATCATCGGGACTGTCGCCGGTCCGCACCCCTATCCCATGATGGTGCGCGATTTCCAGACCGTGATCGGCCGCGAGGCGCGCGCCCAGATCCTGGAGCGCACCGGACGCCTGCCCGACGCCCTGATCGCCTGCGTCGGCGGCGGCTCCAACGCCATCGGACTCTTCTATCCCTTCATCGAGGATCGCGAGGTCGCCATCCACGGCATTGAGGCGGCGGGCGAGGGGATCGCGACCGGTCATCATGCCGCGCCACTGACGGCCGGTCGGCCGGGCGTGCTGCATGGGAACCGCACCTATCTGATGGAGGATGCCAACGGCCAGATTATCGAGACCCACTCGATCTCGGCCGGCCTCGACTATCCGGGCGTCGGCCCGGAGCACGCCTGGCTGAAGGACAGCGGACGCGCCCATTACGACGCCGTCACCGACGACGAGGCGCTGGCCGCCTTCCATCATCTGACCCGGACCGAGGGCATCATCCCGGCCCTGGAATCGAGCCACGCGCTCGCCTACGCACATAAGCTCGCGCCGACCATGCGCCCCGACCAGAGCCTCCTGGTCAATCTCTCCGGCCGGGGGGACAAGGACATGCACACGGTCGCGCGTCACGACGGGTTGGTCCTATGAGCCGCATCGCCAAGCGTTTCGAACAACTGAAGGCGCGCGGACGCACCGCGCTGGTGCCCTTCGTCACGGCGGGCGATCCCAAGCCCGAGACCACGGTGGCGCTGATGCATGCCATGGTCGCGGCCGGGGCGGACATCATCGAGTTGGGCGTGCCCTTCTCCGATCCCATGGCCGACGGTCCGGTGATCCAGCGGGCGACCGAGCGGGCGCTGGCCAATGGGGTCAGTCTTACCCATGTGCTGGCGATGGTGCGCGACTTTCGCGAACGTGACCCGGAGACGCCAGTGGTCCTCATGGGCTATCTCAATCCCATCGAGGTCATGGGCTACGCCGATTTCTCCGAACAGGCCCAGGCGGCCGGCGTCGATGGCGCGCTCATCGTCGACGTGCCCCCGGAAGAAGGGCACGAGCTGGTGACGACCATGAAGGCCCATGGGCTGGATCTGGTCTATCTGCTCGCTCCGACCTCGACCGAGGCGCGGATCGCACGGATCGGTGAGGTGGCCTCCGGGTTCGTCTATTACGTTTCGGTCAAGGGCGTGACGGGTGCCGGAAATCTCGACGCGACGGATGTTGCCGAGCATGTCGCCGCCATCAAGTCCATCATTTCGTTGCCGGTCGGTGTTGGTTTCGGCATCAAGGACGCCGAGACGGCGGCTCGGGTCGCCGGGGTCGCCGACGCCGTGATCGTCGGCAGCGCCATCGTTGGCCGGATCGAGTCGCTGGCCGCGACACCCGAGCGGATTCCAGGGGAGATCGCCGATTTCCTCGCAGGGCTCCGGACCGCGATCGACGCGGCCAGCGTTTGAAGACGAGGCACCGATGAATCCACCCAAATCGAAACCTCCGGCGGGCGCCACGGTCAAGCAGGCCATGGACAAGGGCATGAGCTGGTTCGAGAAGCTCATCCCAAGCCGCATTCGCATCGAGGCCAGCACCAAGCGCGCGGTCCCGGAAGGCGTCTGGGCCAAGTGTCCGGGCTGCCACGCGATCCTCTATCGCGCCGAGTTGGAGCGTAACCTCGAGGTCTGCCCCAAGTGCAGCCATCACAGTCGTCTCTGCGCACGCCGGCGGCTCGACGCCTTTCTCGACCCCGAGGGCCGCGAAGAGATCGGCGGCGACCTGGAATCATTGGATCCACTCAAATTCAAGGATCTGAAGAAATACAAGGATCGCCTCATTCAGGCGCAGAAGCAGTCCTCCGAGAAGGAGGCGTTGATCGTGATGCGCGGTCGACTCAAGGACGTCCCGATCGTGGCCTCGGCCTTCGAGTTCGGCTTCATGGGCGGCTCCATGGGCTCGGTGGTCGGCGAGCGCTTCGTGCGGGGTGTCGACGCGGCGCTGGAGCAGGATTCGCCCTACGTCTGCTTCTCCGCGAGCGGCGGCGCGCGCATGCAGGAGAGTCTCTTCTCGCTGATGCAGATGGCCAAGACCAGCGCGGCGCTCGCCCGCATGCGCGAGCGCTCGCTGCCGTTCGTCTCCGTGATGACGGATCCGACCATGGGTGGCGTCTCGGCGAGTCTGGCGATGCTGGGCGACATCAACATCGCCGAGCCGAACGCGCTGATCGGGTTCGCCGGACCCAGGGTTATCGAGCAGACGGTGCACGAGAAGCTGCCCGAGGGTTTCCAGCGCAGCGAGTTCCTGATGGATAAGGGCGCGCTGGACATGATCATCGATCGTCGCGACCTGCGCGAACGCATCGCGGATCTGCTGGCCATCCTCGCCCACCGTCCGCGTTACTGTCGCACCGTGGTACCGGTCTGAGTTCCGATCGAGCGACCGGCGTGGCACGATTCGACACCCTGGAGGGCTGGCTGGACTGGCAGACCGGCCTGCATCCGAAGCGCATGGAGCTGGGTCTGGAGCGGGTGGCCGCCGTCTGGGCCAGGCTGGGTCCGGCCTCATTCACCCTCCCGATCATCAGCGTCGGCGGCACCAACGGCAAGGGATCGAGCGTCGCCATGATCGAGGCGATGGTGCTGGCGGCCGGATACCGCTGTGCCAGCTATACCTCTCCCCATCTGCGGCGTTACAACGAACGGGTCCGACTTGGGGGCGAGCCGGTGTCCGACGCGGCGCTGTGCGAGGCGTTCGAGCGCGTCGACCAGGCGCGTGACGAGATCTCGCTGACCTATTTCGAGTTTGGAACACTCGCCGCCCTTGATATCTTCTCGCGCGCCGGCCCGGACCTGGCGGTGCTGGAGGTCGGTCTCGGCGGCCGGCTCGACGCCGTGAACCTCCTGGACGCGGATGTCTCGGTGGTCACGACCATCGGGTTGGATCACACCGACTGGCTGGGCGAGACCCTGGACGCGATCGCCATCGAAAAGGCCGGAATCTTCCGGGCCGGACGTCCCGCGATCCTGGGCCAGCGCGACGCGCCCGAGGCGCTGCGCCGCGAGGCGGTCCGCATCGGAGCGCGCCCGCTTCAACTCGGATATGAATTCGATCGGGCGTCGACGGGCGAGGGCTGGATCTGGAAGGGGCCGGCCGGGGAGCGGCTCGCCCTTCCCATTCCAGCGCTTCGCGGGCCGTTCCAACTGGACAATGCCTCGGCGGCGATCGCGGCCTTGACGAGCCTGCGCGACCGTCTGCCGATCCCGGTCAATGCGATCCGCCTCGGCTTGCGGCGGGCGCGGCTGGCCGGACGCTTCCAGGTGCTTCCCGGTCCTGTGACCTGGATCCTCGACGTGGCGCACAACGGCGAGGCGGCCCAGGCCCTGGCGTCCAATCTACGTGCCTTCGCCTGTCCCGGTCGCGTCCGGGCCGTGCTCGCGGTTCTGTCGGACAAGGTGCCGGAGTCCATCGTCGATCCGCTCTTGCCCCATGTGAGCGATTGGTATCTCGCCCGCAGCGCGGACGCGCGCGCCATGCCGGTCGAATCCCTGGCCGAGCGACTGAGCGCACGGCTTCAATCGGCCGAGCCTGGTCGTTTCCCGGACGTCGCCCAGGCGATCGACGCCGCGCTCGCGGCCTCGAACCCCGGCGATTGCCTGCTCCTCCTGGGTTCCTTCACCACGGTCGCCGAGGCGATGGCGCACCCCGCCGTTACCTGATGCGATCCTGGACAGGGTATACTTGCCGGCGCCTCAATGCCGAGGCGTTACCGGCGTCAACGCGCGGGCACCCGATGCGGTGTCCGGCCACTGGGTGATTAACGATGCAAGAAGGAGCCAAGAAACGTTTGGCGGGGGCGGTGGTGATCGTTGCCCTGGCCGTGATCTTTGTTCCGATGCTGTTCGAGGATGAATCCCTGGTGCCGCCCCAGGTCCAGGGATCGCTCCCGAGCGAACCCGATTTCCAGGATCCCTTCGACCCCGATGCGCCGCCGCCACTGGTGGAGGAGCCGATGGAAACCGAGGACGTTTTTCCGGTGGCCGAGAGCGAGCCGCCGATGCCTCCGGCTCCGGACGAGGAATTCGCGCAGATCGACGAGGAACTCCTGGGCGAGCCGGGTCAACTCGGGCAGGCCGCGACCCCGAATCCCCCTTCGCCGGTCGTTGGAGCCGACCCGACCCGACCGCGGACCGCCGCACCGCCCGCCGTCGCGCGGCCGGCCCCGGCTCCAGCGCCCAAACCAGCTCAACCCCCGAAGAAAGAGTCGGCTCCCGAGCCCCGGGCACGGGACGACGGAATGCCCTCCTGGGTCGTGCAGGTTTCCAGCCTTGGTTCATCCGAGGCGGCGGACAAACTCGTGGGCAAACTCAAGCAATCCGGCTTCTCGGCGTTCGTGGAAAAGGCGCAGGTCGGGGGCAAGACCTACTACCGGGTGCGGGTCGGACCCGATAGCGATCGGGCCAATGCCGAGCGAACCGCCACCATGCTGCGCCAGAAACAGAAAATGGATACCCTGATCCAGCGCTATCCCTAGTCATCCCGGCCCAAGTCCCGCGGCCTGGACCCGGTCTTCCCCCTGGTCGGGATGAGAGATCGGAACCCGCGTCGGCGGCTCCATCGGGTTGGCATGCCGGGATTCGCCAGGTCATCCCATCGGCCCAAGGGCCGTCCACTGAAAACCGATCGCTGACGACGAACATAAGGAATCGGAATGAACTGGGTCGACTACGCCATCCTGGCCATCATCCTCTTGTCGGCGTTGGTCGGGGTGGCGCGTGGATTGATTCGCGAGGTGCTGTCGCTCGGGACCTGGATCCTGGCACTGGCGGTCGCCTGGCTGTTCCACAAGGAGGTGGCCAATCTCCTGGTCTCGCAACTCTCCGATCCCTCGGTCAGAATCGCCGTGGCCTTTCTCGGTCTGGTGCTGCTGACGCTCGTTTTGGGCGCCATCCTGGCGGCGGTGCTTACCGCCGTGGTCGACAAGGTTGGACTCACGAGCCTCGATCGACTGCTCGGATTCGCCTTCGGCGGCGCGCGCGGTGTCCTGCTGGTCGCCATGGCGGTCTTCCTGGTCGCGCTGACGCCGATCCCCTCGGATCCCATGTGGCGGGAATCGACGCTCATCGGTGAATTCCAGACCATCGGCGGTTGGTTCCTCGACAGGGTTCCGCCCGAGCTTCAGACCAGGCTGAAGCAGATTTAACGCCGGATTCGGCACGACGGTCACGGTTTCGTGGCTTGATGGCGGTCGCCCCATTCGGTTAACCTGCCCGGTCCCCAATCTTCTGCTTTTGACCATCGGTCGGAAAGCGGGTGAGGCTTCTCATGTGCGGTATCGTCGGAATCGTCGGCAAGAGCTCAGTCAACCAGTCTCTATACGATGCCCTGCTAGTCTTGCAGCATCGCGGTCAGGATGCCGCCGGGATCGTCACCTGCCAGGGTGACAAGCTCCATCTGCGCAAGGACAACGGCCTGGCGCGCGACGTCTTCCAGACCAAGCACATGATCCGTCTGCTGGGTTCCATGGGGGTCGGCCATGTACGCTACCCCACGGCGGGCGCGGCCAGCTCGGCCGAGGCGCAGCCCTTTTACGTGAACTCGCCCTACGGGATCGTGCTCGCGCACAACGGCAATCTGACCAATGCCGAGGATCTCAAGCGCGACCTGATCGTCGAGGATCTGCGTCACCTCAATACCGAATCCGACTCCGAGATCCTGCTCAACATCCTGGCCCATGAACTCCAGATTCAGGGCAAGCCCAGGGTCGACGAGCAGGACATCTTCCGGGCCGTCGCCGGGGTACACCGCCGCTGCCGGGGCGGATACGCGGCCGTCTCCATGATCCCTGGATTCGGGGTGTTCGCCTTTCGCGATCCCAACGGGATCCGCCCGCTGGTTTACGGACGTCGCGTGACCGCCGAGGGCGCGGAGTACATGATCGCCTCCGAGAGTGTCGCGCTGGATACCAGCGGGTTCGATCTGATCGCGGATGTCGCGCCGGGCGAGACGGTGCTGATTACAGTCGACGGTGAACTCCACAACCATCAGTGCGCCGCTCAGCCGGTGCTCTCGCCCTGTATCTTCGAGTTCGTCTATTTCGCGCGTCCGGACTCCATCATCGACGATATCTCGGTCCATAAGGCTCGCTCGCGGATGGGCAAGAAGCTGGCGGCCAAGATCAAGCGCGAGTGGTCCGGGCATGACATCGACGTCGTGATTCCGGTGCCGGACACCAGCCGTACCGCGGCCTTGCAACTGGCCGGGCAACTGGGCATCGCCTACGCCGAGGGTTTCATCAAGAACCGTTACATCGGCCGTACCTTCATCATGCCGGGACAGACGGTGCGCAAGAAATCTGTGCGTCAGAAGCTGAACGCGATCGATCTGGAATTCCGCAAGAAGAACGTGCTGCTGGTGGACGATTCGATCGTGCGCGGTACCACCTCGCAACAGATCATCCAGATGGCGCGGGACGCGGGCGCCCATCGGGTCTATTTCGCCTCGGCCGCTCCGCCCGTGCGTTTCCCCAATGTCTACGGGATCGACATGCCGGCCGCGAGCGAGTTGATCGCCTTCAATCGCACGGAAGAGGAGGTGGCTCGTGAGTTGGGCGCCGATGGCCTCATCTATCAGGATCTCGAGGATCTGATCGAGGCGGTTCAGAAGAAGGGCAAGTCGCATGTGGATCGCTTCGACACCTCCGTCTTCGACGGAAAGTATGTGACGGGCGACGTGACGCCGGAATATCTCCGGGCGCTCGAGGCCAATCGTAACGACGGCGCCAAGGCGGACCAGTCCTTTTACAAGGAGAGCGCCATTGACCTCCATAACTCCGATTGATGCCATGGACGAGGAGGCCGGCGGCGACCTCGACCCTCCGCTCGGATTCGCCACGCGCGCCATCCGCGTGGGCCATCGTCGCACCGGCGAGGGCGAGCATGGCGAGCCGATCTTCACCACCTCCAGCTTCGTCTTCGCCAACGCCGCCGAGGCGGCGGCGCGCTTCGCCGGCGATCTGGAAGGCAACATCTATTCGCGCTTCACCAATCCCACGGTGCGCGCCTTCGAGGAGCGCCTAGCCGCGCTCGAGGGCGGCGCATCCTGCGTGGCGACCGCCTCGGGCATGGCGGCCATCCTGGCAGTCTGTCTGGGGTTGCTGAAGACCGGCGAGCGCATTCTCTCCTCGCGCGCCATCTTCGGCAGCACCACCATGCTGTTCAACAAGTACCTCGCGCGCCTCGGCATCGAGACCGCCTACGTCCCCTTGAGCGATCTGGACGCCTGGGAGTCGGCCATCGACGCGCGCACCCGTCTGCTGTTCTGCGAGACGCCGTCGAACCCGCTGACCGAGATGGTCGATCTGCGTCGCCTAGCCGAAATCGCCCATCGCAACCAGTGTCTGCTGGTGGTCGACAATTGCTTCTGCACGCCGGCCTTGCAGCGCCCACTCGATCTGGGCGCCGATATCGTCATCCACTCGGCGACCAAGTATCTCGACGGTCAGGGTCGTTGTCTGGGGGGCGCCGTGGTTGGCGATCGCAAAACGGTCGGCGAGGAAGTCTTTGGATTCCTGCGCACGGCGGGTCCGACCATGAGTCCCTTCAATGCCTGGGTTTTTCTCAAGGGACTCGAGACCCTGGAGCTGCGGATGCTCGCCCATGCCCGCGCGGCGGCCGGGCTGGCCGACTGGCTGCTCGCCCAGCCGATGGTCGCGCGGGTGCATTACCCCGGTCTCTCGGCTCACCCTCAATACCACCTGATCGGCACGCAGCAGCGTACCGGCGGCGGCATCGTCGCCTTCGAGGTCCGGGGCGGCCAAGCGGCGGCCTGGCGGGTGATCGACGCCACCCGCCTGATTTCCATCACGGCCAACCTGGGTGACACCAAGACCACCATCACCCATCCGGCGACCACGACCCATGGCCGCCTGACGCCCGAGGAGCGGACCACGGCCGGGATCGGCGACGGCCTCCTGCGGGTGGCGGTAGGTCTGGAGGATCCGGTCGATATCCAGGCCGATCTGGCGCGGGGCCTGGCGGGTCTCTGATGTCCCGTCCGGTCCCAAGGGACGCCGGTCCAGCCGCCGCTTCATCGTCTCCGGAGACCCTGGTTCTCGTCTGCCCTGGGTTGCTGGGACCGATCCCGGCGCCGCCCGAGCCGGCCATTCAGGCCCCATCCATCGCCCGTTTACTGGCCAGGGCCGATCGCACCCCCCTTGATCATCCGGATCCCGTCGCGGCGGTGCTGAGCGACCTCGGGCTTGGCGTGGCGGAGGATCGCGATCCGCCGAGTGGCGCGATCTGTCTGCTGGGCGAGGGCTACGCGGTCGCCCCCGACGAGATCTGGATGCACGCGGATCCGGTGCATCTGCGCCCCGATCGCGATCGTCTGCTGGTCTACGCGGGGCCGGGAATCGAGCCGGACCGGGCCGAGGCTGAGGCCTTGCTGGAGAGCTTCAACCGGCATTTCGCCGAGGATGGACTCCGACTCGTCGCGCCGACGCCTGGGCGTTGGTATCTCCGTCTCGAACGCCCCCTGGATGTGCGAGGCTGTCCCTTGTCACGGGCGCGGTATCGCTCGATGGCCGAATATCTCCCGAGCGGTCCGGCCGCGCGGGACTGGATGCGCTTGCTCAACGAGGCCCAGATGCTCTTCCATGCGCATCCGGTCAATCGCCGGCGCGAATCCACTAGGCGACCGACCATTAGCGGGATCTGGACCTGGGGTGGCGGCTCCATGCCAAGCGTTCCTGGTCCGCCGCCGGACGCGCTGGTCGGCGATCATCCCTTGATGCTCGGGCTGGCGCGCCTACTCGCGCGACCGCATCGCGCCTTGGGAGACTGGCTCGCCGCTCCAGCGGCCACACAGGGTCAGGCCCTGGTCTTTTGGGATCGCCACTGGCGGGCCTTGCTGGATCGCGACCTGGCGACCTGGTCGCTCGCCTGGACCGAACTGGAGGCCGCGGTCGGAATCCTTGAGGAACGGCTCCGCGCGGGTCGACTCGAACAGGCCCTGGTGGATCCCTGTCATGGGGGGGCGGTCTTCTCGGTCTCCGCGCGACAGTCGCGCCGTTTCTGGCGTCGATCGGGTCTGGATTCCCATCTGTCCGTCGGTCCGTCGGACTGACCGGTCCGGCCTCCGGCATCGGCTTCTCGTGACCGGTTTCGCCCGGCGCCCCTCAAGTCGCCATGCCGACCAGCGTCGGTTTCAGCAACCGCAGGGCATCGAGGGTCGCGAGCGAGAGGATGTAGCCGCGCTTGCCGCCATTGATGTAGAGGCGCGGCAACTCGGCGATGCCCGGCTCGCAATAGACCGGCATGGCGCGTCGGTTAGCGAAGGGCGAGGTGCCGCCCACCTGATAACCCGAATGTCTGTCGGCCACCCTGGGGTCGCAGGGCGCCACACGCTTGACGCCGATGGCACGCGCCAACGCCTGGGTCGAGACCTGTCGATCGCCGTGCATTAGCACGATCATCGGATTCCCCGACTCGTCCTCCATGACGAGCGTCTTGATCACCAAATGCTCGTCCACCCCCAACTCACGGGCGACTTGCGCGGTGCCGCCGCCCTCGACATAGGTGTAGGCATGTCCCTCGAACGGGATTCCAGCCGCGCGCAGTACGCGCACGGCCTGGGTGACGGGTTCCTTGGCGGTTTTCATCGCGATGGGCTCATCCGGAGTCGGGAAGGTCGAATCGCGAATTTTGCCAGATCCGCCGCCCGGAATCGCAACGGCGCTTTTTGGTCAGCCGCCTTCCGGTTCAGCCGCGATACCCCGAGACGAGCTGATTCAAGGACTCGGACAGGCTCATGAGCGTGGCGGCCGAGTCGCGATTCGCCCGGGCCTTCCCGATCACATTGGCGTCGTGTGTCGCGGGTGCGTTGATATGGCCCCCGATGTCCTCGGCGACCTGGCGCTGGGTTTGGACGGTCTGGGCGACCTCGGCGCTCATGTCGCTGATGCTGGATACCGATTCCAGGATCTCGTTGAGGGCGAGTCCGGCCTGGAGGATGGCGCTGGAGGTCTCGGTGGTCCGGCGCTGTCCATCGTCCATCCTGGCGAGCAAGCTTTCGATATTTCCCTGGATCTTCTCGATCGTCTCCTGGATCTCCAGGCTCGACGCCTGGGTCCGCTCCGCCAGCCTCCCGATCTCCTCGGCGACGACCGCGAAACCGCGTCCAGGCTCGCCGGCGCGCTCCACCTCCCTGCTGGCCTCAAGAGCGAGCCGATCGATCCGCTCCGAGAGGTCGCGAATGGTCCCTGGCACCGAACCCATGGTGACGGCATCGGTCTTCAGTCGGTGCATCGACGCCGCGGCCTCGACCATGACCTTCTGCAGGACGGCGGTCGAGCGCACGGCCTGGTTGAAGCGCTCATGTCCGTCCAGCGCCCTCTCGCTCGTCGAGGCCGCGATCGTGGCCGCCGACTGGGTGCTCTCGGCTACCCGGTCGATGGTTTGCGACATCTCGGTGATCACCGTCATCGCCTGCTCGATCCGGGTCTGCCGCGCGGAGATCTCGGATTCGGCCGACAGGGCGATATCGTCGATTTGATAGGAGACTGATTTGATCCGTGTCGCGGCCTTGGAAACCTCCCTGGTCAGCGCCGCGAATTTCTGGATCAGGCCGTTGAAGGCGGTGATGCCCGCGACCTCGCCCCTGTCCGGAATACGTAGGGTCAGGTCATGGTTCCGGTCGATGGCGACGAGGGCCTCGAACAGCGACTCGGCCAGGCGCCCGTCCCGCCGCATCGCGATGGCCTGGTGGACGAGCGCGAGGGTCTCGACCAGGATGAAGACGAGGTGCAGAACGGTGATCTCCCAGTCGCACCCGTAATTGAAGAGCATGATCGGCAGGTCGCCGAATCCGACCGCGTTCAATTGCAGCGCGGTGAACGCGAGATGATGCAGGCTGATGAGCGAGGCCGCCACGACGATCGGCAGCCAGTGTCTGTAAATCAGCAGGACGGCGAGCGCGACCAGGATGTGAAAGTGCATCTCGATGCGTCCGAGCTGCGACTGGATCATGATGGCCGACAGCGTCATCAGCAGGATGGCCGATACGACTCCAAAGGCCGCCGTGCCCCGGAGCAGGGCGAAGGCGATCACCGAGAAGACGCCGACCAGGGCCGAGGAATAGAGGGCGAAGGTGCCGGTGTCATAGCCCATCGGAACCAGGAACATGGTCATGGGCAGGTGCGCCAGCAGGATGCCGAAGAGGAGGCGATCCTGGCGAAGGGTTCTCTCCTTCCTCGTCGCCGACGGGCCGGACTTCGATATGGATCCGTTCATGGTCCTGGTTCCTGGCTCCAATGGATTCCTGATAGGTTGATTCCAGCGATCGGGGTCAGCGATCACTATAACGCCTCGCGTGCTCCCGCAAGGCTTGCGCCGTCGGAAGTTCGCCCGCTTCCGCGATCCGCTCGGGCGGACCCTCGGCGACGATTCGCCCTCCCGCCTCGCCGCCCTCCGGTCCCATGTCCAGCACCCAATCCGCCTCGGCGATCAGATCCAGGTTGTGCTCGATGACCAGCAGCGAATGCCCGGCGTCGACCAGTCGGTGCAGCACGCCGATCAGACGCTCCACGTCCGCCATGTGCAGCCCGACGGTCGGCTCGTCGAGTACGTAGAGCGTCGGGCGGCTGGTGGGACCGTCCACGCCGGGTCGCGCCTTGGCCAGCTCGGTGACCAGCTTGATGCGCTGGGCCTCGCCGCCCGACAGGGTCGGACTGGGTTGACCCAGGGTCAGATAGCCGAGCCCGACCTCCTGCAGGAGGGTCAGGGGATGGCGGATGGCGGGATGCGCGCCGAAGACCTCGACCGCCGCGTCGACCCCGAGCGCCAGCACCTGCCCGATGTCGAGCCCCTTGAAGCGGACCTCGCGGGTCTCGCGATCGAAGCGCGCGCCGCCGCAGACCTCGCAGGTCATGCGCACGTCCGGCAGAAAGTTCATCTCCAGCTTCTGGAGGCCCTGGCCCTCGCAGGCCGGGCAGCGTCCCTCGGCGGTGTTGAAGGAGAAGCGCGCCGGGGTCCAGCCGAGGATGCGGGCCTCCTGGGCGGCGGCGAAGAGCTTGCGGATGCCGTCCCAGAAGCCGACATAGGTCGCTGGGCAGGAGCGCGGCGTCTTGCCGATCGGGGTCTGATCCACCTCCAGAATCCGGCTGAGCGAGCGCCAGCCGCTGAGTCCCCGACAGCCGACCAGATCCGATGCGCGCACCCGGTCCTGATTGGGACGATTCCCGCTCAACAGATGGCTCAGACTCTCGGCCAGCACCTCGCGCACCAGGGTCGACTTCCCGGAACCGGAGACGCCGGTGACGCACACCAGCCGACCGAGCGGCAGTCGGACATCCAGATCCCGCAGATTGTTGAGTGTGGCGCGCTGGACGCCGAGCCACTGGACCTGTCCGTCCATGGGGCGCGGCGCACGCGAGCGCGCGCGCGCCCGGCCGAGAAAGCGGCCGGTGATGGAGGCCGGGTTGGCGATCAGCTCTTCCGCCGTCCCCTGGGCGATGATCTCGCCGCCGAGCGCGCCGGCCCCCGGTCCCAGATCGATGACATGCCCGGCGCGGCGGATGGTTTCCTCGTCGTGCTCGACCACGACCACCGTGTTGCCCTGGCCTTCGAGCCGGCTCAGGGTGTCGAGCAAGCGCCGGTTGTCGCGCGGATGCAGCCCGATGGTCGGCTCGTCGAGGATGTAGCAGACGCCGCGCAGGTTGGAGCCGAGCTGGGCGGCGAGCCGGATGCGCTGGGCCTCGCCGCCGGAGAGGGTCGGTGCGCCCCGATCGAGCGTCAGGTAACCGAGTCCGACCTCGGAGAGAAAACGCAGCCGTTCGCTCGCCTCGGCCAGCGGATCCCGTGCGATCGCGGACTCGCGGGCATCGAGTTGGAGCCCCGCGATGAACTCGGCGGCCTGATCGACCCTCAGGGCCGAAAGATCCGCGATCGAACTGTCGCGAAAGCGTACCGCCAGCGCCTCCGGCTTGAGCCGCGCGCCCCGGCAGGTCGGGCAGGGGCCGGCGCGGTTGGTCCCCGTCTCCAGCCATTGACCTTCCTCGCCGGTCTGCTCGGCGTCGAATCCGGCCAGCGCGCGTCCCGTGCCGAAGCAGTCCGGGCACCAGCCGTGCCTGGAGTTGTAGCTGAAGAGCCGGGGATCGAGATCGGGGAAGGCTCGACCGCAGGCGTGACAGGCGCGCTCGGTGGAGTAGGGGGTCTCCGCGCCCCAGGCTCCGTCTTGAATCCGAACCAGCCGCACCTGTCCCTTGCCGAGGTCCAGGGCTTGGACGAGCCGCTCGCGCAACGCGCTCTCATCGGCGGGGTCGACCAGGATCTCGTCCAGCGGCAGGTCGATGGAGTGCTCGCGGAAGCGGTCGAGCGTCGGCCAGCGCGCGGTCTCGACCGGTACGCCATCGACCCGCAACAGCGGCCAGCCCTTTCCGGCGGCCCAGTCCGCCAGTTCCCGGTAGAGACCCTTGCGGGCGACCACCATGGGGGCCATGAGCACCACCCGCGTGCCGGCGTGGTCGCGCTGGATGCGCTCCAGGATGGCGTCGCGGGTCATGGGCTGGATGGGGATGGCGCAGGCCGGGCAATACTGGATGCCGAGCTTGACGTAGAGCAGACGCAGTGAGTGATGGATCTCGGTCAGGGTGCCGATCGTGCTCTTGGCCCCGCCCCGGCTGGTGCGCTGTTCGATGGCGACCGTGGGCGGGATGCCGAGGATGGCGTCCACGTCGGCGCGCGCGGCGGGCTGGACGAACTGGCGCGCATAGGCGTTGAGCGATTCCAGATAACGCCGCTGGCCCTCGGCGAAGAGAATGTCGAAGGCCAGCGTGCTCTTACCGCTGCCGGATACGCCGGTGATGACGGTGAGACGCTCGCGCGGGATGGAAAGGGTCAGGTTCTTGAGATTGTGCTCGCGGGCGTGACGGATCTCGATGGAGCCGCCGCGCGCGGGCTCGCTCCTGGTCGAGGGAGCATAAGCGGCGGCCCCATCGGCGACCGCCGCGATGGGGCCGCCGCCCTCGGCGGCGCGCCGGGCGGCGGCCCGCGCCTCCCGATAGCGGCGCAGCGCCTGTCCGGTATGACTGGCGGGGTGTTCGGCCACCGCGTCCGGCGCGCCCTGACAGATCAGCTCGCCGCCCCCGTCGCCGCCCTCCGGCCCCAGGTCGATCAGCCAGTCGGCCGCCGCGATCACATCCAGGTTGTGTTCGATGACCAGCAGCGAGTGCCCCTGATCGATCAGGTGTCGCAGCACGCTCAGGAGCACGGCAATGTCGGCGAAGTGCAGCCCTCGGGTCGGCTCGTCGAGCAGGAACAGCAGGCCGCCGTCACGCGCCTTGCGCCGCGCGGATTTGGCCAGATGAGCGGCCAGCTTGAGCCGCTGGGCCTCTCCGCCGGAGAGGGTCGGCACGGGCTGGCCGAGCCGCAGATAGCCGAGCCCGACCGCCCGCAGCGGCTCCAGCGCGCGGTTCGTATCCTTGTCGCCGGCGAAGAAGTCCAGCGCCTCGGTCACGGTCATCTCCAGGACATCGGCGATGGAGCAGGCCCGCGCGCCGCTCGGGTCGCTGATCCGCGCCTCCAGCGTACTGGCCCGATAGCGTCGGCCGTCGCAGTCCGGGCAGCGCAGATAGACATCGGCGAGGAACTGCATCTCCAGGTGCTCGAAGCCGTTGCCGCCGCAGCCTGGGCAGCGCCCGTTGCCGCTGTTGAAGCTGAAGGTTCCGGCGGTGTAACCGCGCTCCCGGGCCAGCGGAGACTGGGCGAAGCGCTTGCGGATGACATCGAAGGCGCCGACGTAACTGGCTGGATTGGAGCGCGAACCGCGGCCGATGCTGGACTGATCGACCAACAGCACGTCGGCGATCCGCTCGTGCCCCTCGATCGACGCATGCGCGCCGGGTGGATCCTCCGGGTGACCCTTGAGCTGGCAGAGCGCCTTGTGGAGCACCTCGCCCACCAGGGTCGACTTGCCCGAGCCGGAGACGCCCGTGACCACCACTAGCCGGTCGAGCGGGATCGCGACATCCAGGTGCTTGAGGTTATGGGCGCTGGCGTCTCGGATCAGGATCCGGCGCGCCGGTTCGCTCGCTGGCGCGGCGCGCCGCGGCGGCGCGACCTGGAGACGCCCGGAGAGATAGTCGCCGGTGAGGGAGCCAGGGGCGTTCAGCAGCGCCGTCGGCGTACCCTGAAAGACGATCCGCCCGCCGTGCTCGCCCGGTCCTGGACCGATGTCGAGGATGCGGTCGGCCGCCAGCATCACCTGAGGGTCATGCTCGACCACCACCAGCGAGTTGCCCTGATCGCGCAGCCGATGCAGAACCCGCACCACCCGGTCCATGTCGCGCGGATGCAGCCCGATGCTGGGTTCGTCCAGCACGAAGAGGCTGTTGACCAGGGATGTGCCGAGCGCCGTGGTGAGATTGATGCGCTGGACCTCGCCGCCCGAGAGTGTGCGCGACTGGCGGTCCAGGGTCAGGTAGCCGAGTCCGACCTCGCACAGATAGCCGAGCCGGGCGCGGATCTCGGCCAGCAACAGGTCCATGGCCTGGTCCATCGGCCCGTCCAGCCGGAGATCCCGGAAGAAATCCCGAGCGCGCGCGATCGGCAGACGGAGCAGGTCGTGGAGATTGAGTCCGGGCAGCCGCTCCCGGGCCGCCTCGGACATCCGGCTGCGCGCGTGGCGGAAGCGCCGGCCAGCCGCCAGCGTCCGCTCCGCGAGCGCCTGGTCACCGATCCGCCAGTCCAGCCCCTCGTCCTTGAGTCGCGCCCCATCGCAGGTCGGACAAAGGTCATAGCTGCGGTAGCGCGAGAGCAGTACCCGGACATGCATCCTGTAGCTGCGTCCCTCCAGCCAGGCGAAGAAACGACGCAGACCGTACCAGACGCCGGCGTCCCACTCGCCGTCCCCTTCGATCACCCACTGACGGTCGGCCTCGGTGAGCGCCTGCCAGGGGACATCGGTCGGGATCCCCTGGCGGTGGGCGAACCCCATCAGCTCCTCCTGGATCTCCGAGTAGCTGTCCGACTGGATCGGCTTGATGGCCCCTTCGATCAGCGATTTGGAGGGATCCGGGACCACCAGACCCCAGTCGATGCCGATGGTGCGTCCGAATCCGTGACAGGTCTCGCACGCGCCCTGTGGCGAGTTGAAGGAAAAGAGGTTTGGAGCCGGATCCCGGTAAGTGATGTCGCAGTCCGGACAGTGCCGATCGCTGGAGAAGCGCCAGGGCTCGCCGGTCTGGTGATCGGCGTCCAGCGGATAGACCAGGACGCGGCCATGCCCCTTCGCAAGCGCGGTTTCAAGCGCCTCGATGGCGCGGCCGCGGTTCTCCGGCGTGAGTCGCAGGCGGTCCTGGATGACCTCGATCCGATCCGCCGTCTCGCTCAGGAGACGGATATAGCCCTGCTGAGCGAGCAGCTTCCTGACGGCCTCCAGCCCGAGCGACTCCGGGACCGCGACCGAGAAGGCGATGAGCACGCGGGGCGAGGCGTCGCCAGCCGCCAGATGTTCCCAGATGGTTTCCGGGCTATCGCGCCGGACCGGGCGTCCGCAGCCCTGGCAGAAGAGCCGCGCCGCTCGCGCGAAGAGGAGCTTGAGATGATCGTTCAGCTCCGTCATGGTCCCGACCGTGGAGCGCGAGGTGCGCACCGGATTGGCCTGATCGATGGCGATCGAGGGTGGGATGCCCTCGATCCGATCCGCCGCCGGGCGGTCCAGGCGGTCCAGGAACTGGCGCGCGTAGGGCGAGAAGGTCTCGACATAGCGCCGCTGACCCTCGGCATGGAGGGTGTCGAAGGCCAGCGAGGACTTCCCCGATCCCGAAACCCCGGTGATGACGATCAACTCGCCGAGCGGCAGATCCAGGTCCAGGTTCTTGAGGTTGTTCTGACGGACGCCGCGCAGGCGGATGGAGTCGTTCAAGGGGGGCGCCTCGGCGGCTGGGTTCGATCGATCCCGAATTGTAGACCGGGCGCGCCGCGCGTGGCCCTGTCCTTCATCGGTGGCTCGACTGTCGGGATCCCAAGGCCGAGTGGCGGGAGGGCCGTACCCGGCGAAACCATGCCTCGTCCGAGTATGGTAAGGGCATCGGAAAAGGCTACACTCCAGTGTGCCCATCGCGTCCAGGCCATGGCGACCTCATGGAGCGTTCATCTCGTGTTTGACAAGGATTCCATCAAGTACAAGCTCATCGTTGTTACCTCTTCCATGATCCTTGTGCTGATGTGCGTGCTGCTGGCCTTCCAGTTGTATTCGTCGCTGACGTTGGAATCCGAGGTCCAGGAAAGCAGCATCAACAGGCTCCAGGAATACAGCGAGGAAGAAAACCGGAATCTGCTGGAGCGTCTGCGGAGCGATATCGCGTTCTACATCGATATGATGGCGCTGACGATATCGACCGAACTCTATAATCTGAACGATGAATCACTGAACGACAAGAGCCGGAAATTCATCCAGCACGACGCGATCTGCTCCATCGTGATCATCGATGCGATAAGCAACGCACCGATCACCGAAATCAGAAAGGAAGGCGCGCGAGGCTGCGTGGCTACGTCGGTGGGCATCATGCACGCGGGCGAAAGGATCGGTCGACTCGACGTAGAATATACACTCGCTCGATTCGAGGAGATCGCCAATGAAACGCGACTTCAGCTAGAGGTCGCCAGGGAGCGCCTCCACGAGGATATGACGGCCGTCAGCCACCGGAATATCCTGATTCAGATCGTCATCTACGTTATCGCCACATTGATTCTGCTCAACCTGATCGTGACTCGGATCAATCGCAGCATTATCAGGCCGATTTACGCCTTGATGCTCGACATGCGGCGTGTCAATCAAAACGAGCAGGCGCTTCTTCAATTGGGCGATGGATGCCATGGAGAGGACGAGCTGGGGCGGCTCTGCCGATATTTCTACGAGCACATCGCGACCCTGATCCATCAGCTCAACAAGAGAGCCAACTACGACGACCTGACGTCCCTGCTGTCGCGGCAGCGACTGATTGGCGACATCCAGCGCCGGGATAAATTCAACCTGGCGATCCTGGATATCGATCGGTTCAAGGAAATCAATAATCTCCTGGGTATCGAGGCGGGTGACGAACTGTTGAAAGCCACCTCGGTGTCGTTGGTCGCGTTTTTCACGAGGGATGGCTACGCGCTCTACAGATTGAACGCGGATGAATTCGCCGTGCTGGATGGCGCGGGCGAGGAACAGGCCGCATTCGAAAAGAGAATCAGGGAGTTCGTGGAAGACTATGGCCGAAAAGAGCTGACCGTCAAGAATGAACCCATCAGCGTCGCGATCAGTTCGGGCCTATCGGACAGCCGCGAGCCGATGCCGATGATGGCGGCGACCACCGCCCTGAAATACGCCAAGGAGAAAAAGGCGAAAGTGGCGATCTACCGTCGGGATCTGCCCATTCTCAAGGAGTACGAGTGTAATCTGAGAGTGGCGAAGGTCATCAGGCACGCGATCGAGGAGGATCTTGTCGTCCCGTTTTTTCAGCCGATCAAGGATGTCGGAAATGGGTCCGTGTATAAGTATGAAGCCCTGATGCGGATTCGCGATCGTTCCGGAGTCATCCATGCTCCCTTGGAGTTCCTTGAAATTTCGAAGAAATCCGGAAGCTATGGAGACCTTTCCCATCGCTTGATAAAAAAGTCAGTGGCCTTGTTCCGTGACCGGAAAGAGATCCTCGCCATCAATCTGTCGATTCTCGATATCGAGGACGACGGGTTTCTCGGTTTTCTCCGGAAGCTGCGCGACACCTACGGGATCATGGATCGCTTGATATTCGAGATTACCGAACAGGAACGGGTCTGAATGGCACTAAGATAAGTCTCTCGATTTTTAAAAACAAACAGTTACAACCGCTGATGCGGTTTGCGGAATCGGTGTCCTCAGCGCTGTTTCTTCGGGTGGCCATGGTTACGGACCTCTTCCTGTGC
>NZ_NRRG01000015.1 GCF_016583575.1 Thiocystis violacea | reverse complement strand
GTCGTTGCCGCTGCGCGGCGCGCTGACGAGGATGCATGGGGGCTGGCTCCACGGGTGGGCAGTTGGGTTTGGCCACTCTCAGCCTACCACCACCGCCAGCCTTTCTCATGCGTTTCAGCAGGTTGGGCTTATCTTAGTGCCATTCGGTGCTGACCACGTTCGACGCCTATCTGACCGAGCTGTCGGCACAGAAGGCGAAGGCGGATAAGATCAGCGCCGCCAATGTCGGAGAGACCGACCCGGATCTGTTGCGGGAGGTGCCCGATTTCCCCGTCAAGACCTGGCAGGCCCTCAAGACGGTGGGCCAGCTTCCACCCTCGCGCGTGGCCATCCCCTACTCACCGCGCCTGGATGGCATCGGCCGGCCAACGCCCAATGCCGTGTTCAAGGTGCCGACCGGCGGTGGCAAGACTTATCTGGCGGTTGCCGCGCTCTCCCGGCTCTTCGGGCGCTATCTGGGCCGCAACACCGGTTTTGTGCTCTGGATCGTGCCCAACGAGGCGATCTACAGCCAGACCAAGCGCCAATTGACCGACCGCCAGCATCCCTATCGGCAGATGCTCGACCGCGCGGCGGCGGGGCGGGTGAGGATCCTGGAAAAGACCGATCCGCTCGACGCCCGCGATGTCGAATCGCATCTGTGCGTCATGCTGCTGATGCTGCCATCGGCCAACCGGCAGAGCCGCGAATCCTTGAAGATGTTTCGCGATCGCGGCGACGTGCAGGGGTTCTTTCCGCCCGAGGGCGACGTGGAAACCCATCGGCTGGTGCTGGACCAGATCCCCAATCTCGACGCTTACGGCAAATCCGCCGAAGCCGGGGCCTTCTGGCCGCTGGTCAAGGATTCGCTGGGGAACGCGCTGCGCCTGATCCGCCCGGTAGTGGTCATGGACGAAGGTCACAAGGCGATTTCGGAACTGGCCTTCGCGACCCTCTACGGCTTCAACCCCTGTTTCGTGCTGGAGCTGACCGCGACCCCCAAGGACGTGGCGGCGCGAGGCGGCGCGAACCCGCGACCGGCCCGCCATGCCAATATCCTGGTCGAGGTGCTGGGGACCGAACTGGACCGCGAGGGCATGATCAAGATGCCCCTGAATCTCGATCCCCGCCAGGGGACCGACTGGCGCAATACCCTGAGCGCGGCGCTCGACCGGCTGAATCGGCTGCATACCGAGGCGCGGCGTCTGCACGGCGAGCGTGGCCGCTATATTCGCCCCATCCTGCTGATCCAGGTGGAACGCACCGGCCGCGATCAACGCGACGGCGTCCATATCCATGCGCTCGACGCCAGGGACTGGTTGCTCACGGCGGGGCTGGACGAGGCCGAAATCGCCATCAAGACCGCCGATACCAACGAACTGGCCAACCCCGAGAATCAGGATCTGCTCTCACCGGCCAACCGGGTGCGGGTCATCATCACCAAGCAGGCGCTCCAGGAGGGTTGGGATTGCCCCTTCGCCTATGTGCTCTGCGCCCTGGCGGCCAGCCAGAATCTGTCGGCGCTGACCCAACTGGTCGGGCGCATCCTGCGCCAGCCACAGGCCGACAAGACGGGTATCCCTCTACTTGACGAAAGCTATGTCATCACTCACCACGCCGCGACGGCGGGCGTGGTGGAGGCCATCAAGACCGGGTTGCAAGAAGACGGGCTGGGCGATCTGGTGAAAGAACTCAGAATCAGCGGCGACAGCGGGGGGCGTGGCGCCGGCGTCCGTCAGGTTCCCCGGCGCGCGGCATTCGCCAAGACTGACATCTATCTGCCGCAGGTGCTGTCGGTGGAAGGCGGCAGGATCCGGCCGCTCGATTATGAGCAGGACATCCTGTTCCACCTAGACTGGTCGGCGCTCGATCCCGCGCCGCTGATCGCGCGGATTCCCGACAACGCGCAGAGCGTCGAACAGCAGATGCGCCGCTTCCGGCTGGCCGATGTGGGCAAGGAACGCATCCTTGACGAGGTCATGGGTCACAGCGGGGAGAGGCTGCGCTTTGATCCCGCCTATGCGGTGCGGATGGTCTCCGATCTGGTGCCGAATCCCTGGATGGCCCGCGAGATCATCGGGCGCCTGCTGTCGGGGTTGGTCGCGCGCGGATTCGACGCCGAGAAACTGGGCACGGTGGGCGGGTTGATCATCGAGCAACTGCGCCATTGGCTGGACAGCGAACGCGACCGCATGGCCGAGGCGGTGTTCCGGGCGGCGGTCGCCGAGGGGCGGATTCAGTTTCGGCTGAGGACCGATGGGCACAACTGGCGGATGCCGTTCCAGGCCGACACCTACGAGCCGGAAGGCGCCGAGCAACTGATCGGAAAGAGCGGCGGACCACTGCAAAAAAGCCTGTTCGCACCGCTCTACAAAGGCGATTTTTCCAGTCAGGACGAGCGCGACATTGCGGTCTATCTCGACAGCGAGGCGACCCTGACCTGGTGGCATCGCAACGTCGCCCGCCAGCAGTACGGGATTCAGGGCTGGCGGCGAGGGCGGATCTACCCCGATTTCATCTTTGCCCTGCAACGTACCGAGGGAAGGAAGCGGATCGTAGCGCTGGAAACGAAGGGTGCTCAGTTGGCGGGTAATCTCGATACCGAGTACAAGCAAGCCGTGTTGCGGCTCATGTCCGATCACTACGCCATCGAGGAGGCTCCGCGCGTGGGTGAGATCGACCTGATCGACGTCAGCGGGACGGTCGTGCAGTGCGATCTGGTGCTGATGCCGGACTGGAAGACTAGGCTGCCCAACGAATTCTTGGTTGAATGATCGATCGTTTGAGGGTATCGAGACTCAAGATCGAGCCGTGTTCCACACGCCAGGAGACGGAGCCTTTGGTCGGTGCGACAGGGTCCGGGCTTTCAGGATCCGTCCATTCATGGCGAACACACGGAACTTCGTCCAGGATAAGGACTGTCCAGAGTCATCCACCAACATCCTCGCCAACCTCGTGAGTGTTTCCGTATGACCGACGCGACTGAACGTGAGAAGGAGCGTATTCGCGATATCACCCGTGTGCTCCACGGGGCTTGCCGGCCGCTGCGGATCCTGAGCACGCTGGCCTGGGCGCCGGAGGTGAAGGAGATCTTTCTGGCCAAGGATGGTCGCGAGTTGCCGGAGGTGAGCTATCCGGCCTTCGATCCAACGCCCTGCATCGAGGCGGTGCGCGAGGCGCGTCGCCGTATCATCCCGGTGACCACTATCGATCTCTGGCTGGACCGTCACGCGCTGTCGATCGAGTTGGGGGCGCGGATGCTGGCGGCGGTCGGGACCACGGGCTTTTTCGAGTACGGCCGCCAGATCTATGGCGAGCCGACGGCGCCCTTGCGCTATGTGCCCGTGACGCCGCTCGATCTGGCTCAAAGCGTTCTCGATACCATCACCAATCTCGCCCACATCGAGATCCATACGGCCCCGCCCTGCTACCACTCGGCGGAGTCGGTGGCGGAGGATCTGGAGCGCGCGGTGCGTGCCCATTTCGGCGATCAGGCTCCGGCCATCGAGCTGGTGGACCGGCTCTCCGCCAATGCCCTGGCGACCGCGCGGAGAATTCGGGTGCGGCGTGGCGCGCGCTTCACCGATCGTGATTTCACCCAACTGCTGCATCACGAGGCCCATATCCACGTCGCCACCTCGCTCAACGGCCAGGCGCAAACCGATCTGCCGCTGCTCGCGGCCGGGCATCCGGGCACCACGCGCACCCAGGAGGGGCTGGCGGTGTTCGCGGAGATCATCAGTGGATCGATCGAGCTGGATCGGCTGCGGCGTCTGGCCGATCGGGTGCTGGCGATCCAGATGGCCATCGAGGGGGCGGATTTCCTGGAGGTCTACCGCTTTTATCTGGAGCGGACCGGCGACCCGGATCAGTCATTCGAGAATACGCGGCGGGTGTTTCGCGGTGGCGTCATGACTGGCGGCGCGCCCTTTACCAAGGATCTGGTCTATCTGCTGGGGCTACTCCAGGTGAACAACTTCATTCGCGCCGGTTTCGCCGCCGGGCGGGCCGACTGTCTCAGTCTGCTGTTCTGCGGCAAGCTGGATCTCTTCGACATTCCGGCCCTGTGCGAGCTGTACGCCATGGGACTCTGTCGAGCGCCGCGCTTTCTCCCGCCCTGGATCAGCGACCCGCGCTATCTGCTGGCGATCCTGACCTTTTCCGTCTTCAGCAGCCGGGTGAATCTGGAGCCGATCGTCGAGGTGGCGAGCAAGCTGCTGGACAGCGCCCCGGTGGTGCGGATGCCCGCGCGCGCGGAGGATTGATTCAGCCTAGCTCGAAGCTGGTGACGCCATGGGTTCGCTCCAGCGCCAGATCGGGGATGGGGCCGGTGTACATGCGGGCGGTCTCGAACACGGGCGTCAGGCCATGGCGCTCGGCGAGTGCGACGGCGGCTGGGTTGGGTTCGGGGACGTCGAGGTAGATCGGATCGCCGGCGGGGAGTTGGGCGCTTAGGGCGCTGAACAGGGTCTCGGCGGCGCTTGGCGTGTCGGCGAAGAGCGGGCCGATCTTGTGTCCCTGACGGCAGGCGCGTCGCACGCCATAGCCGACGAGACGATCCTTCTGGATCAGGCCGAGCGCCAGGGTTCGGGGTTGGGCGATCCAGCGTCGCAAAAAGGCGTCGCGCTCGGTCGGGAAGAAGGCGCGGTCATAGGCGGCCAGATCCGCGAAGGGCCAGGTGTCCAGCGGGACCAGTCGGCCAGCGGTGGGGACCGGCGCGGGAGCCGGATGGCCCTGTCCCTGGTAACGCACATGGCGGTAGGCGAACTGGAAGCCGGAACGGCGGTAGTTCTCCTGTTGCGCGAGCACGCCGTCGAGGGCGATGTTCCGCCCGGCCAGGCGCTCCATGGCCGCCTGCCAGATCGCCCAGCCGTGTCCCTGTCCGCGCCGGTCCGGACGCACCAGATAGAAACCCAGGAAGCCGAAGTCCTCGCCATGTCGCACGGCGGAGATCATGGCCACCGGCTCGTCTGCGATCCGTCCGATCAGAAATCCCTCGGGGTCGGCGGCCTGATAGGGATCGGCATCGAAGAGACCCGGATTCCAGCCCTCGGCGGCGGCCCAATCGAGGGCGAGGCCGATCTCGTCGCGGGTCATGGAGCGAATGTGCATAGCGACCTCCTTGATTGAGCTACAGGGGCGCCCGGTCGATCCGGGACAGCTCCGGGTTGACGTCGAACAGCTTGCCGTTGATGCCCGAGATTCCGAGGGCTTGCGGACGTTGACCCTGCATCGTTCGGTACGACTGGGCCGAGGCTCGGTCGTTAAAGAGATCGATCCCGCCCACTTCGCCGGTATCGGGGTTCTCGGTCCAGATTTTCCAGCCGCCCGGTCGGGCGGCGGCACTCTCGGGATTCGCGCCAACGAACCCCAGATGGGGACTTATCCGACCGCGATCACCGCCCTGGGTATCCGCCATGAATCCAAACCGCCTGGCCGTTCCGGTTCTCGCGCTGTTCATCGTCCCCGCCTGTCTGACGGCGTCGCCTTCCGCGCATGCGGAGGCCCAGGTGGTGCAAACCCCTTACGGGCCTCAGAAGGTGGTGCTCGACTTCTATCTGGACGAACCGCGCAAGATCAACGCGGCGCTCTACTGGTTGCGCTCCCTGATCAACCCGCTCATGGACGCGCCCTATAACTACTCGCCGGAGTCGCTCGATATCCTGGTCATCATCCACGGCACCGAGATCGTCACCACCGTGAAGCACAACCACGCGAAGTACGAGGAGGCCGCGGAGCGCATGAAATACTACGCCGAGCTGGGGGTGAGATTCCGGGTATGCGGCCTGGCCGCGCAGGACTACGGCTATTCGGCCAAGGATTTCTACGACTTCATCGAGATCGCGCCCTCCGCCATCACCGAGCTGGCCCACTGGCAGCTTCAGGGCTACGCGCTGATCACCCCCCAGATCATGATCAAACGACAGACCATCGAGGAGATTCGCTGATCGCGCGGACGGTGCCGAGGGGGCGAATCGACGGGATCGACGTCGGCGTTGATCGCTGAAAAGATGGGCACGCTTCGCCTTGCCCATCCTGCGGATCGGGGCTGGAAAGTCTGGTCAGCCGCCAGCTATTTCTACCAGGGGTTGACGAAACCGCATCCGACTTGATGTAAGTTAGCAGGCGGATGGCTTGGGCAACCCAAGCGAGCGAGGAACCGGCCATCATCGACACCGCGCCCGCGGATAGCGCTTGATCCGCGCTTAACCGAGGCGGCCCTAAAATCGCCTAAGGGCTCCGACACAGGCACTCGAAGACGTGAGCGATACCCAGGCGCAATTCATCGATGTCGACGAACTGTGCGTCGGCATGTACATCTATCTGGATCTGGGCTGGATCGGGCATCCATTTGCCCTCAATAACTTCAAGATCGCCTCGCCGGATCAGATCGAGACGATTCGCGGCCTGGGTCTGAAGCGCGTGCGCTGGTCGCCGGACAGGAGCGATCTGGCGACGTCCAGCGTGGCCGCGTCGGTGGCCGAGACGCCGGGGGTCTTGCCCTCGCCGCTCGATGAGCGCCGCCAGCTATTGCTTGCCCAGCGCGCGAGCCTGGACCGTTGCGAGCGGGAGTTCTCCGGCGCCACGCGCGCCTTCCGCGACATTCTCAAGCTGGTGCCGGCCGAACCCGAGGCCGCGCGGGAGCGGGCCGAGACGATGGTGGGCGATCTGGTCGGAAAGCTCCTCGGTCAAGGTGAATCCTTCATCCGCCTGCTCTCCGAGCAGGCCGGCGAGAAGGCGACGCTGCATTCGATCAACGTGACGGTGATCTCGCTGCTGCTGGGTAAGCGTCTCGGATTCGATGCCGCGCGGCTCGGCGGGCTCGGACTTGGCGCCCTGCTGCACGATATCGGCAAGATCGAGCTGCCGGAGCGGCTGCGCTGGCGCGTCGACGGACTCAGCGCCGCCGAGCGCGGCCTGTTCCAGCAACACGTCGCCCATGGGGTCAAACTGGCGGAGCGGATGCGCCTGGAGTCGGAGGCGCGCGCGATCATCGCCCAGCATCATGAATACGTCGACGGAAGCGGTTTTCCTCGGCGTCTGACGGGCGAGGCCCTGACGTCCGAGTCCTGCATCGTGAGCCTGGTCAACCATTACGACACCCTCTGCAATCCGGTTAATCCCGTGGCGGCGATCACGCCTCACCAAGCCTTGTCGTTGATCTTCGCCCAGTCCAGGAAGAAATTCGATGCCGACATCCTGGGCGCCTTCATCCGCATGATGGGAGTGTATCCGCCTGGCTCGATCGTCATGCTTACCGATGGCCGGCATGCCCTGGTGGTCTCGGTGAGCGCGTCGCGTCCCTTGAAGCCGCGGGTACTCATCCATGACCCGCGGGTGGCGCGCGAGGAGGCCCTGGTGGTCGATCTCGAGGACGAGCCCGACCTGGGAATCCGCCAGAGTCTGAAACCGGTGCAACTGCCGCGGGCCGTCTTCGACTATCTCTCGCCACGCCAGCGCATGTGCTATTTCTTCGAGCGCGCCCGCGATCCGAGCGACGCGCGGGAGGGCCGATGAGCCGGATGCGCGATCTCTCACCCAATGGGTTGGCCGCGGACGACTTCGGCGCGGGTAACCGTCTCGACCTCTGGCAAGCGCTCATCGAGGGCTTGATCGAGGCGGCCTGGCTGGTCGACGCCTTGGATCTGCGTATCGTCGCCGTCAACCGGGTGGCCGAGGAACTGCTTGGACTCTCGCGCGCGAGCCTGATCGGGCGTCCGGTGATCGAGCTGGCCGTCACTCCGGAGGATGTGTTTTTCTGGGAGGACGTGGCCGCCGGGCGAGCCGACTCACTGCTGTCGGAGACCATGCTGCGCCGTCACGATGACAGCCTGGTGATGGTGCTGCGCCGGGTGAGCCGGGTGCAATGCGCCGATGGCCGGGCCTTCTATATCGTCGGCATGGCCAACCAGAGCGAGCGTCGGGCGGTCGAGAGCGAGTTGGAAAAACTGGTGGCCGAGCTGCGCGCGACCCTGGAGTCGACCGCCGATGGCATCCTCGTCACCGATCTCGACGGGGCGATCCGCGGCTTCAATCAACGCTTCGCCGAGCTGTGGAATCTGCCCGAGTCGCTCCTGACCGAACGCAACGACGCCGGGATCTACGACTGGATGGCGCGCGAGGTGCTCGATGCCGGCGACTACGCCGCGCGTATCCAGGCGATCAGCCACGATCCACTGCTGGAGGGATCGGATCTGCTCGTGCTGCGGCGTGGCGAGGTGTTGGAGCGGGTGACCTTGCCGCAGTACGCGCGCGGTCATCCCATCGGGCGCGTCTATTCGTTTCGCGATATCACCCAGCGACTGGCCGACGAGAAACGTCTCAAGCTCGCCTCCCGCGTGTTCGAGGCCAGCCTCGATGCCATCTTCGTCACTGATCCCGAGTTTCGCATCGTGGCCGTCAATCCGTCGTGCGAGCGCATGACCGACTGCCGGTCCGCCGAACTCACCGGACAGACCCTGACCCAGTCGCTCCATCGCTGGCTTGGCGACTATCCGCACCGCGCCATCGAGGAGGCGCTGGCCCGCGACGGCCTCTGGCAGGGGGAACTCCTGCAACGCAAGAAGGACGGCGTGTCGTTTCCCTGTCTGGTCTCGCTGGTCCGGGTTCTGGACGCCGATGGGGCGCCCTTTCATTACGTCGGTTTCGTCAAGGATCTGTCCGAGGCGGCGGCGGCGCGCCAGCGCATCGAGCAGTTGGCCTATACCGATGCCCTGACCGGCCTGCCCAACCGCATCCGTCTCACCGAACGCATCGAATTCGCCATCGGTCTCGCCCAGCGCGACCGGACCAGCTTTGCCGTGCTCTTCATCGACATCGATCGGTTCAAGCAGATCAACGACTCGTTGGGGCACATCTTCGGCGACCGCGTGCTGGTCGAGGTGGCGCGACGCATCAAGCAGTGCCTGCGCCAAGTCGACACCACCGCCCGTCTGGGAGGCGATGAGTTCGTCCTGCTGCTGCATCAGGCCAACGGATTCGGCGCGGAACAGACCGCGCGCCGGCTGCTGGAGACCATGGCCCGGCCGTTCGATATCGACGGGATGAAATTCTCCCTGACCTTGAGCATCGGCATCGCACTCTACCCGGAGGATGGCGAGACCCTCGACGACCTGATCAAGAACGCCGACAGCGCCATGTACCACGTCAAGGAGCGCGGGCGCGGCGATTTCCGTTTCTATCGGCGCCAGATGAACGTCGATCTCCTGACCCGCATGAAGCTCGATCATGCGATGCGCGAGGCGCTGGCGGCGGGGCATTTCCGCCTTGCCTACCAGCCGCAGGTCGATCTGCGGAGCGGTCTTGTGATCGGGGCCGAGGCCCTGCTGCGCTGGAAGGACCAGGATCTGGGCGAGATCCCGCCAGGCCAGTTCATCCCGATCGCCGAGGAGACGGGTTTCATCGTCGCCCTTGGCGGCTGGGTGCTGCGCGAGGCGATCCGGCAGGGCGAACTGTGGCAGGCCCAGGGCCTCGGGTTGACGATGTCGGTGAACGTCTCGGCGGTGCAGTTCCAGCAGGCGAATTTCATCGAGTCCCTGGCGCAATGGCTGGCGGAGAGCCATCTGCCACCCGGCTGGCTGGAACTGGAACTCACCGAATCCATCCTGATTCAGAACGTCGACGAGACCCTGGTTCGGCTCGACACCCTGGTTGGTCTCGGGATGCGGCTCGCGATCGACGATTTCGGGACCGGCTATTCCAGCCTGGCCTACCTGAAGCGATTTCCAATTCACCGGTTGAAGATCGATCGTTCGTTCGTGCAGGACATTCCCGACGACGAGAGCGATGCCGCGATCGCCACCGCCGTGATCAATCTGGCGCGCGCCCTCAACCTGCGGGTGATCGCCGAGGGTGTCGAGAACGACATCCAGCGGGCCTTTCTCCTGGAGGCTGGCTGCGATGAATATCAGGGTTATCTCTGTTCCCCGGCCCTGGCGCCATCCGACTTCGTGGCCCTGGTGGAACGGATCGGTCTCGCCGAGGGGCCGGTCCGATCCCCGTGAATGGGACGTCGTCCGCGGTCTAGAAAACCGCCTGAACCGAGTAGCCCAACTGGGCGGACAGCGTCCGGCCCGCCTCCATCAGATCCTCCACCCACTCCAGCCGTCGCCGCGCGATGGGCGCCGAGACCGAAAGCCCCGCGCTCACGTTCCCCGTGCCGTCATGGATCAACACCCCGATGCAGCCGACGTCCATCTCCGCCTCCTCGTTGTCCAGCGCGTAGCCGCGCGCCAGTGCCTGGCCGCATTCGGCGATCAGGCCGGGCAGGGTGGTGATGGTGTTGCGGGTGTAGGCGGGGAGATTGGTGCGCTGGGCATAGGCGCGGATCGCGTCCTCGCCGGCCGCGCCCAGCATCAGCTTGCCGACGGCGGTCACATGCAGCGGGGCGCGCGCGCCAATCAGTTGCTGGACATGGATCATGCGATTCGGCGTCGCCTTCTCGATATAGACCACGGAGTCGCCCTCGCGGATGGTGAGATTCACCGACTCGCCGAAGCGGTCGCGCAGATCCTCCATGATGGGGCGGGCGATGGCGCGCACATCGACGTTGCCGTGCAACCGCACCCCCAGTTGCAGCAGCCGCAGCCCGAGTCGGTAGTGACTGGCCGCGTCCTTCTCCACGAAACGGTTCTGGATCAGCGACGCCAGAATGCGATGCGCGGTCGAGACGTTTAGCCCGGTCTCCGCCGCCAGGATCTTGAGACTGACGGGATCCGGATAGCGGGCGATGGCGTCGAGCAGCGAGGCCGCGCGGTCGATGACCTGGATACGGGTCGCCTGACTGGTGTCTTCCTGGTTCATGGGAAATTATCCGACGTATTTTCGTATTATGAAAACATATGTGTCGGAGTTTGTCCCTACGGATGCTTTCGCTTCTCGCAAAACGGCCTCGGCCGACCGATCTCCAACCCATCCTGGATCGTCTCTCCTAGCTTGCCCGCCTGGTCGGTTCAACGGATAACCGAAATGACGCCGAGCGTGGAGCCCGCTTCGGCGAGCGCTCGGCGATGGCCTGAGCGGGGTGGTCTGGCGGCCCAGGTGTTCCGCATCGTGAAAACCGTTCACTATTGCGGAATATCGCTCCTCTCCGTAGAGTGGCATCAACGCCCCCACATGGGCCGAGGCGGATCCAACAAGACCTAATAGAGGGAGAGAGACGATGACGACCGCATCCACACCCGATTTCCGCGACGGCCTTCTGCATTTCAGTTCGCCTCCGGCCGATTTCGCCCGGCTTGGCCATGCTCCGGCGATCCGCGAGGGCCAGAACGGTATCCAGGAGATCGACGAGGCCGCCGTTTACCAGACGCGGCTGGTGGCCGATGCGCTGCGCTATCTGACCCTTCAGCTCTGCGCCTCCAAGCAGTCCGGGCATCCCGGCGGTTTCGCCAGCTCGGCGGATGCCTATGCCTCGCTGGTGATGCTGGGCCACACCAACATTGTGACCGAGGTGGGCCATCACGCCCCGGGCTTCTACAGCGCCATGTTCCTGGATGGCTCGCTGGAGGCGATGGGCATCCGCACGGTGACTGATCTCCAGGCACGCTTCCGTGAGCGCGACGGGCTGCTCGGGCATCTCTCGGGTGCGATTCCCGGTCTGCTGGCCCCGGCGGGTCCGCTCGGGCAGGGGCAGCACTTCGCCATGGCGGGTGCCTATCTGAATCGCGATAAGCTCTTCCCCTGCACCATCGGGGACGGTGGTCTGGGCGAACCCTATATCCTCTCGGCGATGAAGCATTTCCACACCGCCTATCCGGAGGTGACCAACTTCCTGCCGGTGCTGATCTGGAACGGCTACAGCCAGGAGCATCACTCCATGGTGTCGCTGATGAGCAACGAGGCCATGACGGCCTACTGGCGAGCGCATGACTTCGAGCGTGTCATCCTGATCGATGCCAAGACGTTCGACGACGCGGGTCAGGACGGGGCCTACGTGGACAGCACCCTCTTCGGTCCCGAGGCGCGCATGGCCTTCAGCCGCGCGGTGCTCGAAGGCGTGCGCGAGGCGGCGGACGCGGCCATGAACGGGACGCTCACCGCCGTCATCATCAAGCAGCTCAAGGGGGCCGGAGTCCATGCGAGCGGGGCCAAGTCGCACAACCTCTATCCAGGCGACACGGCCGACAAGCCCAACATCGCCGCCGCCCTGGAACGCGGCGCCCTGGCCCCGGAGATCTGGTCGCTGGTGCGGACCAACATGGCGCGCGCCGGCGGTGGTCCCGCCGGTCGCACCGTGGTGACCGAGTTCGAGCGTCCGCTCACGGACATCGGCACGCTGCCGATGCAGGCGTTCGCCCCCGGCGAGCAGGCGGTTCCGGCCAGCGCCATGGCCAACATGGTGGCCGAGCTGGGCCGGCGCGATCCGGAGTTCGTGGTGACCAACGCCGACGGCACCGAGGCATCGGCCATGAAGGCGATCAACGAGGCGCTCAAGATCCGCCATCCGACCGCCGATCCGCTCTACAACCAGACCCCGAGCGGTCAGGTCTACGAGCCGCTGAACGAGGACGCCTGCGCGGGCTTCGCGGCCGGTCTGGCGCTCTTCGGCGGGCGCTCGCTCTGGCTCTCCTACGAGAGCTTCGCGATCAACGGCTGGCCGATCGTGCAGACCGTGGGGCAGGCAATGGCCGAGCTGCGCCACCGCACCCCGGCGGTGGTCTCCATGTTCACGGCGGGCGCGCTGGAACAGGGCCGCAACGGCTGGACCCACCAGCGCCCGGAGATCGAGAACTACATCGGCGGTCAGATGCGCAACGGCAACGTCTATCTGCTCTATCCGGCCGATGCCAATATGATCCAGGCGGCCTACGGCTGGGCGGTGGGGCAGTTCAACAAGTGCATCAGCCTCATCGCCTCCAAGTCGCCGCTGCCGGTGTACACCACCATGGAACAGGCGAGCGCGGCGATCGAACGCGGGGCAACCTGTCTGTATGAGTCTTCCCAGGGGTCCGGGGGCGCCATCGTTTTCGCCGTGACCGGCGATATGGTGTTCCAGCCGGTGTTCGTGGCCAAGGATCGGCTGGAAGCGGACGGCTATCGAGTGCGAATCGTCGCCGTGGTCAATCCGCGCCGACTCTATCGCTCCCGTGACGTCGCCTGGTCGCACAGCGCCGAGCCGGACGACCGTTTCATGGACGACGCCGAGTTCGAGGCGCTCTTCGATGGCGACGCCCTGATCGGCGTGAGCGGCGGCGGGACGGTGGCCCTGGAGCCGGTGATGCTGCGCAGTCGCGCGGCGGCGCGGGATCTCTTCGGCTGGCAGCGCGGCGAAACCACCGCAAGCGCGGGCGAGCTGATGGCCTTCAACGGCATCTCACCCGAAACCCTGGCGGAACGCGCCCGGGCGATGCTGGCGTAGGATGGGTAGAACGGCCACGGAATGACCCCGAAGATCGGCACGGACGCCGATGGCCGTGAAACCCATCGAATCCCGCTCCAGCGCTTAAGGTGATTTCCGGGAAAGTCCATACCCAACCTAAAGCTCCGGAAATGGACAGGATTTACAGGATGTTTCAAGATTTACAGGATTAAAAACAGAGCCTTAATAATCCTGTTAATCCTGCGAAATCCTGTTAATCCTGTCTATGACGAGGCGGATCGCGGGTACAAGGTTTCCCGGAAATCGCCTAAGGGGATCGATGGGTTTCGCTTCGCTCTACCCATCCTTACCGCGCTTCGGAGCGGGTACATTCAATGAGGAGCCTGTATCCCATGCCCCAGACACCCACCACCAAGATCATCGCCATCGACGATGACCCGACCGGCTCGCAGACGGTTCATTCCTGTCTGCTGCTGACCCGCTGGGATCCGGATACCCTGATCGAGGCGCTGACCGACCACGCGCCGCTCTTTTTCGTGCTCAGCAACACGCGGGGCATGGACGCGGGAGCGGCGGCGGAGGTGACGCGCGAGATCTGCGTCAATCTGCGCGCGGCGCTGGAAACGCTGGCGGCGGCGGGTCGGCCGATCCAGCCGATCATCGTCAGCCGCTCGGACTCCACCCTGCGCGGTCACTATCCGGTCGAAACCGATGTCATCGCCGAGGAGCTTGGCCCCTTCGATGCCCATTTCCTGGTTCCGGCCTTTTTCGAAGGGGGCCGTATCACCCGCGACGGGACGCACTATCTGATGGTCGACGGCCAGCCGGTTCCGGTGAGCGAAACCGAGTTCGCGCGCGATTCGGTATTCGGCTTCAAGCACGCCTTCCTGCCCGATTACGTGGAGGAGAAGACCGCCGGGCGCATCCGCGCGGGTCAGGTCGAGCGCTTTTCCCTGTCCGATGTGCGTGGCGACATCGGCGCTCGCCTGCGGGCCTTGAACGGCAACGTCTGCTGTGTCGTCGACGCCGAGCGCCAGTCGGATCTGGACGGCTTCGCCCGCCAGGTGCTCGCGGCGGCGGGGGAGGGCAAGCGCTTTCTCTTTCGCAGCGCGGCCAGTCTGCTCACCGCCTTCGCCGGGCTGCCGCCCCAGCCGGTGGCGGCGGATCGAATGTCGAGCTACGTTCGCGATGGACGCGCGGGCGTGGTGCTGGTGGGCTCGCACGTCGCCAAATCGACGCGCCAGTTGGAGACCCTGATCGATACGACCGACGTGATTCCGGTCGAGATCGATCTGGAACGATTGATCCAGAACGAGGAGGCGTTATTCCATGAGCTGCTCGACCGTCTGGAGACCGCCCAGCTCGAGAATCGTGGCCTGGTGCTCTTCACCAGCCGGGGCGAGCGCCAGTTCCCGACCAAGGCCGACCGGCTGGCGTTCGGCGAGCGGGTTTCGGGCTTCCTGGTCAGGATCGTTCAAAACCTGCCGCGCGAGATCGGTTTCCTGATCAGCAAGGGCGGGATTACCTCAAACGATACCCTGAGCCGGGGTCTGGCCCTGCGCACCGCGCGAGTGCTCGGTCAGATCCATGCCGGCTGTTCGGTGGTGCGCTGTCCGGCCGATCACCCGCGTTACCCGGATCTTCCAGTGGTGATCTTTCCGGGTAACGTCGGCGACGACGCGGCGCTGGCCGAGGTGTATCGAATCATCAATGGATCTTATTGATCGATCATCGATTTCAATTTTCCCCCTGCCTTTGTACAATCCCCCCGAGTGACGATGCTGCTTAGCAGCATCGATCGCGAGACCCACGCGCTCCGCCACATCGGCCTCCACGAACGGCCGTCCCAGAGGCAAACCGATGCTTCGTAAGATCCTGATCGCCAACCGCGGCGAAATCGCGGTGCGCGTCATCCGCGCCTGCGCCGAGATGGGCATTCGCTCGGCGGCCATCTATTCCGAGGCGGATCGTCATTCGCTCCACGTCAAGAAGGCCGACGAGGCCTACTGCCTGGGCAGCGATCCGCTGGCCGGTTATCTGAATGTGCACAACATCGTCAATCTGGCGGTCATGACCGGCTGCGACGCCGTGCATCCAGGCTACGGCTTTCTGTCCGAAAATCCCGAGCTGGCGCTCGCCTGCGCTCGGCGCGGGGTGACCTTCATCGGGCCGAACGCCGAGGTGATCGCGCGCATGGGCGACAAGACCGCCGCCCGTCAGGCGATGCAGAAGGCGGGCGTGCCGGTCACGCCGGGCAGTCCCGGCAACCTGGCGAATCTCGACGAGGCCCTGGCCTGTGCCGACCAGATCGGCTATCCGGTGATGCTCAAGGCGACCTCGGGTGGCGGTGGTCGCGGCATCCGTCGCTGCGACGACCCGGCGGCGCTGCGCAACAATTTCGAGCGCGTCATCTCAGAGGCCACCAAGGCGTTTGGGCGCGCCGAGGTGTTTCTCGAAAAATGCGTGGTCAACCCGCGCCATATCGAGGTACAGGTGCTGGGCGACCATCACGGTCACTGCATCCACCTCTTCGAGCGTGACTGTTCCATCCAGCGCCGCAACCAGAAGCTGATCGAGATCGCCCCCTCGCCCCAGCTCGACGACGCCCAGCGTCAGTATGTCGGCGGACTGGCGGTGCTGGCGGCGCGCTCGGTCGGCTATACCAATGCCGGCACGGTCGAGTTTCTGCTGGACTCGGACGGGCGTTTTTATTTCATGGAGATGAACACCCGCATCCAGGTCGAGCACACCATCACCGAGACCATCACGGGCGTCGACCTGGTCGAGGAACAGATCCGCGTCGCCGCCGGTCTGCCGCTGCGCTACCGACAGGACCAGATCAAGCGACGCGGCTACGCCATCCAGTTCCGCATCAATGCCGAGGATCCCAAGAACAACTTCCTGCCCAGCTTCGGCCGCATCACACGCTATTACGCGCCCGGCGGTCCCGGCGTACGCATCGATGGGGCCATCTATACCGGCTACAAGATTCCGCCCTATTACGACTCCATGCTGGCCAAGGTGATCGTCTGGGCGCTGGAATGGGAGGACGTCGTCAATCGTGGCCACCGGGCGCTGCGCGACATCGGCGTCTATGGCGTCAAGACGACCATTCCCTTCTATCAGGAGATCCTGCGCCATCCCGATTTCCGCGCCGGGAGCTTCGATACCGGATTCCTGGAGTCGCACCCGGAGTTGCTCAACTACTCCACCAAGCGCCGCCGCGAGGACGTCGCCGCCGTGCTCGCCGCCGCGATCGCGGCCCATGCGGGCCTGTAGGTCGCGGTCGTCGTCAACCCCAGCGTCCATGCGAGTGCAGACATCATGCAATGGTCAGAGATCGTCGTCGATCCCGCGCTCAAGGATTTGCCGTACAAGATCGAAACCAACGAATACGGGCAGATCGTCATGTCGCCGCACAAACGGATCCATGCCATCTGGCAGGGCGAGCTCGAATGGCGACTGCGCCACGCTCTACCCATGGGTCGCACCGCGCCGGAGTTCGCGATCGATACCCGACTGGGCACCAAGACGCCCGATGTCGTTTGGTATTCCCGAGACCGCGAGGCCGACCTGCTGGCCGATCAGAGCCTGGCGCCAGAGATCTGTATCGAGGTGCTCTCCGGGAGCAATACCGATCGCGAACTGACGACCAAGGGGAGGCTGTACTTCGAGGCTGGCGCCCTGGAGTTCTGGCTGTGTGACGAAACCGGCGCGCTGCGCTTCCATACCCCCGAGGGTGAGCGGACGCATTCGGTGCTGGCGCCCGATTTTCCGCGACAACTGACCTGAGGGGTTGGCCCGTCCGACCGAGCCGACCCAGATCCGGTTATTCACTTGACCGATTGCCTCGCTTTCCGAGATCGAGACCATGCCGAAGATCAACATCACCGACGTCATTCTGCGCGACGCCCATCAATCCCTGTTCGCGACGCGCATGCGCACGGAGGACATGCTGCCGATCTGCCCCAAGCTGGACGCCATCGGCTATTGGTCGCTGGAATGCTGGGGCGGGGCGACCTTCGATGCCTGCGTGCGCTTCCTCAAGGAAGATCCCTGGGAGCGGTTGTGCAAGCTGCGCGAGGCGTTGCCGAACACCCGGTTGCAGATGCTGCTGCGGGGTCAGAACCTGCTCGGCTACCGCCATTACTCCGATGATGTGGTGCGTGCCTTCGTGCGCCGCTCCGCCGAGAACGGCATGGATGTCTTCCGCATCTTCGACGCGCTCAATGATCCGCGCAATCTCAAGACCGCGATCGAGGCGACCAAGGCGGCCGGCAAGCATGCGCAGGGGACCATCTGCTATACGGTCAGCCCGGTCCATGATGTGGCCGGTTTCGTCAAGCTGGGCAAGGAATTGGCCTCGATGGGGTGCGACTCCATCGCCATCAAGGACATGGCCGGTCTGCTGACGCCCTTCGTGACGGCGGATCTTGTCAAAGCCCTCAAGGATAGTCTGGACCTGCCGCTGCACCTGCACTCGCACGCCACCTCGGGGCTGGCGGACATGTGTCATCTGAAGGCGATCGAGAACGGCTGCGACACCATCGATACCGCCATCTCTTCCATGGCCGGCGGCACCTCCCATCCGCCGACCGAGAGTCTGGTCGCGGCGCTGCGCGGGACCGAATACGACACCGGCCTGGACCTGGAGGCGATCCAGGAAGTCGGCATGTACTTCTATCAGGTGCGCAAGAAGTATCACCAGTTCGAGAGCGAGTTCACCGGAGTCGACACCCGCGTTCAGACCAACCAGGTTCCCGGCGGCATGATCTCCAACCTGGCCAACCAGTTGAAGGAACAGAACGCGCTCGACCGCATGGGCGCGGTGCTGGAGGAGATCCCGCGCGTGCGCAAGGATCTCGGCTATCCGCCGCTGGTCACCCCGACCTCCCAGATCGTCGGCACCCAGGCGGTGCTCAACGTCCTGACCGAGAAGCGCTATCAGACCATCACCAACGAGGTGAAGCTCTATCTCCAGGGGCGCTACGGAGCCGCCCCGGCGGCGGTCAATCCGACCTTGCAGCAACAGGCGATCGGCATGGAGGATCTGATCGATTGCCGTCCGGCGGACCTGCTCAAACCGGAACTGGACCGGCTGACCAAGGAGATCGGGACGATCGCCGCGTCGGACGAGGACGTGCTCACCTACGCCATGTTCCCGGAGATCGGGCGCACATTCCTTGAGCAGCGCGCCGCTGGCACCCTGGTTCCGGAGCCGTTGGAGCCGCCACCAAGCGGCATGGCCAAGTCCGCTCCGACCGAGTTCAACATCAACGTCCACGGTGAGACCTACCACATCAAGGTCACGGGCGCGGGTCATAAGGATCAGGCCGAGCGCCATTTCTATTTCACCATCGACGACATCCCGGAAGAGGTCGTGGTCGAGACGCTCGACGAGCTGGTACTGACGGGCGGCGCGGATGGCGCGGTTAGGAAGGCCATCGCCGGCAAGCGTCCCAAGCCCAGCCTGCCGGGCCATGTCTCGACCTCCATGCCGGGCAACATCGTCGACGTGCTGGTGCGCGAGGGCGATCGGGTCACGGCGGGTCAGTCGGTCATCGTGACCGAGGCCATGAAGATGGAGACCGAGATCCAGGCGCCGATCGACGGCACCGTCACCGGCGTGTTCGTGGCCAAGGGTGACTCGGTCAATCCCGACGAGGTGCTGCTGGAGATCAGTCCCTAATCGGCGATCGGGCCTGGACCAGCCGAGGATGTCCTGGGGTTTATAATAGATGGACAATCCTTGGCTTCCAGAGGGATCCCGCATGGCCCAGTCCTCGACCCAACCCCTTCCAGCGACCTACGGCGATTACCAGGCTTGGCCGGACGATCAGCGCTATGAGCTGATCGAGGGCCTGGTCCAGGCGATGGCTCCAGCGCCGTCGGTGAGTCATCAGCAATGGGTCTTGAGTATCGCGACCCAGGCCAGGAACGCCCTGCGAGGCCAGCCTTGCCAACCCTTCGTCGCCCCGGTGGATGTCCTCTTTCCGCGCGGGGACGAGGCGGACAGCGAGGTGCGGACGGTCCTTCAGCCGGATGTCTTCATCGTCTGCGATCCTTCCAGGATCGAGCGCAACGCCATTCGCGGCGCGCCCGATTGGGTGGTGGAGGTGCTGTCGCCCGGCACCGCTTCGCGCGATCACATCGCCAAGCGGCGGATCTATGAGTCGGCCGGTGTGCGCGAGTATTGGCTGGTGCATCCGGAGGATCGTCTCCTCATGATCTATCGCCTGGAGCAGGGCGTCTATGGCAAGCCCGAGGTCCAGGAGCTGCATGGCGAGACGGCGATCGGGATCCTGCCCGAGGTGATCATCCAGTGGGACGAGCCGCTCTGATGTCGCCCTGGCCGCCGGCCTTTTCCCCCGCTGGCTCCACCCGAATGCCGATAGCCTCCCCAGGAGAGACCGTGGACATCGACGCCTTGAATGCCGAGTTCGGCCTGGCCGGAACCTTGCGCTTCGTCGCGGGGCGCGGTGGGCTGCCGCTGATGGAGATCGAGAACCCGCTGGCGACGGCGACCATCACGCCCCATGGCGGACAGGTGCTGTCCTACCGTCCGGCCGACGCTGCGGAGGATCTGCTGTTCGTCAGCGAGCGCGCCCTGTTCGCGTCCGGCGAGGAGATCAAGGGCGGCATTCCCATCTGCTGGCCCTGGTTCGGGCGCGATCCGGAGGATCGGGGGCGACGCATTCACGGTTTCGCGCGGACCTTTCCCTGGTCGGTGCTGGCCTGCGCGGCCCGGCCGGATGGCTCGACCTGGGTCAAGCTGGGGCTCGCGGACGATGCCGATACCAGGGATATCTGGCCCCATTACTTCAATCTCTGGGTGGAAATCAGCGTCGGCGCGACCCTGTCCGTGGAACTGACGACGCGCAACGCGGGCGACGGACCCTTCCGGATCACCCAGGGATTGCATGCCTATTTCAAGATCGGCGATCCGACCCGTCTGGCGGTCAGCGGGCTGGACGGCTGCCGCTACATCGACAAGGCCGCCGGTGCGGGGGACGCGCTCGTGCTCCAGGATGGCCCGGTGAGGGTTGCGGCCGAGGTCAATCGAATCTATGAGGCCGTGCCGTCCAGTCTCGCGATCGAGGATCCGGTGCTGGGCCGGCGCATCCGCATCGACAGCCGGCACAGCCGCACCTGCGTGGTCTGGAATCCCTGGGTCGAGAGCGCGCGGGCCATGCCGGATCTGGACGACCTGGATTACCAGCGCTTCCTCTGCGTGGAGACGGTCAACACCGCCTCGGAGGTGATCGATCTGCCGCCTGGGGGCGAGTCGCGGCTCGCCGCCGACTATCGCATCGAGCCGCTGTGAACAGGCCCCTGGGGGACGATCATCCGGACCCGGCGATCGAGTCCCATTGGCGTGACTGGCTCGACTGGGCCAGCGCTCAGGACCTCGCGCTCCCGACCGATTCCGCGTTCGAGCCGGCGCGTCTGGCGGTTTGGGAGGCGAGCGAATATGTCGCCATCTCGGCCGCGCGCCATCCCGCCGATCTGGCCGATCTGATCGCGAGCGGTGATCTCGGTCGTGCCTATGCGGCGGGCGATCTGGCCCGCCGGCTGGAGCCGAGGCTCGCCGGGGTCGCCGACGAACCGGCGCTTCAGATGGCGCTGCGCCGCTTCCGTCGCCGCGAGATGATGCGCATCATCTGGCGCGACATCGTCCGCGCGGCGCCTCTGCCCGAGACCCTGGAGGATCTCTCCGAACTGGCCGATGTCTGCATCGGCGCCGCCCTGGCGCTTCTGGAACCCTGGACCCGCGCCGAATTCGGCACCCCGCGCGACCCGGAGGGTCGGGCGCTGCGGCTGGTCGTGCTGGCCATGGGCAAGCTCGGCGCGCGCGAGCTGAATCTCAGCTCGGACATCGATCTGATCCTGGCCTTTGCCCATTCGGGCACGGTCGAGGGCGGTCATCGTTCGCTGACGAACGAGCAGTTCTTCGTGCGGCTCGGACAGCGTCTGCTTCAGGCGTTGGCGAACACGACGATCGACGGCTTCGTCTTTCGCGTCGACACCCGGCTGCGGCCCTTCGGCGAGGTCGGCCCTCTGGCCATGAGTTTCCAGGCGATGGAGGACTACTACCAGTCCCAGGCGCGCGAGTGGGAGCGCTACGCCATGATCAAGGCGCGGCCAGTCGCCGGTGACGCCGAGGACATGGCCGGCCTGATGGCGATGCTTCGGCCCTTCGTCTATCGCCGCTATCTGGACTTCGGCGCCTTTGAGTCGCTGCGCGATCTCAAGCGGATGATCGCCAAGGAACTCTACCGTCGCGGGATGGACGCCAACATCAAGCTGGGTCCGGGCGGCATCCGCGAGATCGAGTTCATCGGTCAGGCGTTCCAACTGGTGCGCGGCGGGCGCGATCCGGACCTTCAGGTTCGACCGATCCGCGAGGTTCTCGCCTTCCTGGCTCGCAAGGGACTGATGCCGGCCGAGGCCATCGCCCGGCTCGACGCGGCCTACGAGTTTCTGCGCCTGGTCGAGAATCGGCTCCAGGCCCATCGCGATCAGCAGACCCATAAGCTCCCGGAGGATGAGCTTGGACGCCGACGTCTGGCGCGCTCCATGGGCTATCCCGACTGGTGCGCGTTCGCGACCGAGCTGGAGCGCCATCGCGGTCTGGTGCAGGAGCAGTTCGACGCGGTCTTCGCCGCGCCCGCGACCGAGCCCGAGGCGCATGAGTCCAGTCTGCTCACGCTCTGGCGCGGCGGGCACGAGGCGATCGATGACGTGGAACTCTTGCAGGAGGCCGGGTTCACGGATCCCGAGGCGGTGCGGATCCGCATCGAGCAGTTCCGCGACGTCAGCGCGCGCAAGGGACTCAGCACGCGCGGTCGGGAGCGCCTGGCACAGGTGATGCCCCAGGTGCTGCGCATCGCCTCCGAAGGCCCCTGTCCGGATCTGGCGCTGGAGCGGGTGCTGCGCGTGATGGAGGCCATCGTGCGGCGCACGGCCTATCTGGCCATGCTGATCGAGCATCCGGTCATCCTCTCCCATCTGGCGCGACTGGCCAGCCTGAGTCCCTGGTTCACGGACCAGATCGGTCGTCATCCGCTGTTGCTCGACGAACTGATCGATCCGCGCCGGCTCTACGCGCCGCTGCGCCGGGAGGATCTGGAGGCTGAGCTGGATGCCTTGCTGGCCCATGTGGACGCCGATGACCTGGAGCAGCAGATGGAACGCCTCCACCAGTTCGCGCAGGGCAATCGGTTACGGGTGGCGGCGGCGGATCTGACCGAGGTCATCCCGCTGATGGTGGTCAGCGACTATCTGACCGAAATCGCCGAGGTCTCGGTGGCTCGCGTGCTGCGGCTGGCCTTCGAGCATCTGCTCTCGCGTCATGGGCGCCCGACCGCGATCCAGGGTTCGGAGACGGGATTCCTGATCCTGGGCTACGGCAAGCTGGGCGGGATCGAGCTTGGCTATGGCTCCGACCTGGATCTGGTTTTCGTCCATGGCAGCGAGAGCGTCACCGCCATGACCGCCGGTCCCAAGGAGATCAGCAACGAGCAGTTCTACGCCCGGCTCGGTCAGCGGATCATTCATATGATGACCACCCGGACCCCCTCGGGAATTCTCTACGAGGTCGACATGCGGCTGCGCCCGGATGGCGGCAAGGGCCTGCTGGCGCGTTCGCTGACCTCCTTCACCACCTATCAGGAGCGCGATGCCTGGACCTGGGAGCATCAAGCCCTGGTGCGCGCCCGCCCGGTCGCCGGCGACCCTGGACTGGCGCGGAGCTTCCAGGAGGCGCGGCGAGCGATTCTCCAGCGCGAGCGCGATCCCGAGACCCTGCGGGCTCAGGTGCGCGAGATGCGCGCCAGGATGCGCGAGAGCCTGGACAAGACCCGCGACGGCTGTTTCGATCTCAAGCAGGGCGCGGGCGGTATTGCGGATATCGAGTTTATGGTTCAATACGCTGTCCTGCGCTGGGCGGCGGCCCATCCGGAACTGACGGACTGGACCGATAACGTGCGCTTGCTCGAAACCCTGGCACGGCTCGATCTGCTGCCGGGGCAGGCCGCTCAGGATCTGACCGAGACCTACAAGTCCCTGCGCGCGGCCTATCACCGCGGCGCCTTGCAGGAGCAGCCCAAGACCATCCCGGATGACGAACTCTTGCCCGAGCGCGAACGGGTCCGGGAACTCTGGCGTGGATTGATGGAAGACTGATGGGCTCGGGAGCGCGCGACTCCGATACCTTAAGGATTAGAGCGGCGCGGGTGTTCTGGATTCATATCGAGCTTGGGATCGATGGTCCCGAGTCAAGTCAAGTGGAGTTGCGACATGACGACGATGGCGGACCGTGACGGCCTGATCTGGCTGGACGGGGAAATGGTGCCTTGGCGCGAGGCTAGGATTCACGTACTGACCCACACCCTGCATTACGGCATGGGGGTCTTCGAGGGCGTCCGGGCTTACAAGACGTCCAGGGGCGCGGCCATTTTCCGCCTGGAGGAGCACACCAACCGGCTGTTCAATTCCGCCCATATTCTCGGCATGGCCATGCCCTGGGATCGCGCGACCCTCAACCAGGCTCAGCGCGACGTGGTGCGCGAAAACGGGCTGGATTCGGCCTACATCCGTCCCATGTGCTTCTATGGCTCCGAGGGGATGGGGCTGCGCGCGGACAACCTGAAAGTCCATGGCATGGTCGCCGCCTGGTCCTGGGGTGCCTATCTGGGCGAGGACAACATGCGCAACGGCATCCGCATCAAGGTGTCCTCCTTCACCCGTCATCATGTGAATACCACCATGTGCCGGGCCAAGGCCAACGGCAACTACATGAATTCCATGATGGCGCTGCAGGAGGCGCTGCGCGACGGCTACGACGAGGCTTTGCTGCTCGATGCCTCCGGCTTCGTGATGGAAGGCAGTGGCGAGAACATCTTCATCGTTCGCGATGGGGTTCTTTACACCCCGGATCTGACCTCCGCCCTCGACGGCATCACCCGCCGGACCGTGATGGCGCTCTGCGAAGAGCTTGGTCTCAAGGTGGTCGAGAAGCGCATCACCCGCGACGAGGTCTATATCGCCGACGAGGCCTTCTTCACCGGCACGGCGGCCGAGGTGACACCCATTCGCGAGGTGGACGGACGCGCGATCGGCGCCGGAACACGCGGCCCCATCACCGAACGCTTGCAGACACTCTACTTCGACCAGGTGCATGGCCGGCGCGACCAGCACCCGGAGTGGCTTACGCTGGCGTGAGCCAGCCGGGGCGCCACGCGGGATCCGGCGGGGCTTCCCGACGGATCCCAACCTCCCGATCTCGATGAGTGAGTATCCATCCATGTCGAACACAGCCGCCGCGACGACCTCGGAAATGCCAACCATCCAGGTCACCACCAAGGATCTGCCGCTCTCATGTCCAATGCCGGGCGCCCCGGTCTGGAACATGCATCCGAGGGTTTATCTGCCGATCGAGGACGAGGCGGACCAGGAGTCGGTCTGTCCATACTGCGGGGCCAGATACCGGCTGGTCGACGATTGAGGATCGAGGCGGGTTCCAGGAAAGTCCGTACCTGGCCGAAAGGTCCGGAAATGAACAGGATTAACAGGATTCATCAAGATTTACAGGATTAAAAATAGAGTCTTAGAGCCTTATAAATCCTGTCAATCCTGCGAAATCCTGTTAATCCTGTCTATGACCGGGCGGATCACGAGTACAGAGTTGCCTGGACATGCCTCGGTGGCGACTCGCCGTTCCTTTGCCTGGTGACGGGGTGGGTGCTTCCTCATCGGGAAATCCTAGAACCCCGCGCTCACGGTCAGCCATAGGGACTGGGAATCGTATTCCCTCAGCGCCCGGTTCGACTCGCGCGATTCGTCCCGGAAGCTGAGTCCCAACTCAAGATATCGGCGTGGTTCCCAATCGAGCCCGAGTTCCAGGACGCGGACCCGGTCCCGGCGATCCCCGGTCTCGAACCCCAGCTCATCGTCCTGCCCGCCATCGAAGGCCCGATTTTCATAGCTAGCCAGGCCGCGCAGACTGGTTTTCGGCATGAATTGCCATCTGGGCTCCAGGCTGATGCCCTCGATCACGGCATAGTCGGCGATTTCATCATCCAGGTTGCTGATATCGCGCCAGGCCGTGGCCTTGAGACTGCTCTTTCCCGTGGGTTTCCAGGTGGCCGAGACGCGCCCGACGAAGCCGTCGAAATCGCGTTCGTCGGCGACATCGTGCCGGCGGGCCTTGTAGCCGGCGCTGGCGCTCAGCCGGGTCTTGCCGCTCAATTTCCAATCGACCGAAGGTCCCAGGGTGAGGTCGTCGTAATCCCGATCGTCGCGGTTCTTGAAATCCGCCGAGGCGTATGTCGCGCGCAAGCTCAGTGTATTGCCGGCTTTGCTCACATAATCGAGGTTGGCGCCATAACCCAGGATGGTCTTGTCCAGTTCCTCGGAGTCGCTGAACGACACATCCGCCCAGTCGATTCGCGCCCCCAGCCGCCAGCGGGTCGTCAGCCAGCGATTGGCGCTCGCCTGTAACCGATGTCGCGAGAGCATGTCGTTGGAGGGCAGAAGCTCGTTGGCGAAGTCGCGCTGTTTGTGGTCATAGGAATAGCCGAACTCACCCTCCCACAGGCGTCCCAGAACCCACTTCCAGAGCACTTTGGCGTCACCGCCGACATGATTGAATTCGCTGAAGCGCTCGTAGTCGTTGCGATAGACGCTGGCGTCGAGTAGGAGGCGCTGGCGGCTGAATTTGAATTCCGTGTCGAACCCGGCTTGGAGGGTGAGGTAGCGGTCGGATCGATCGCCGAGGCCGTCCGGATTGCGCAGGAGGTTGGAGTCGGTCGTCGCCGTCACGGATGCCTGGGGATGCAGATCCTTCAGGGTCTCGACCCACTTGGGCACCTCCGTCTCCGCCGCGCTGGGTCGGCACATGGCCATGGCCAGCAGCGATAGCGCCAATGGGGCGAGCCGCCGCCTCGGTCTGGGCGGTTCCCGGCCATCCGCGCTGCTCGGGCGTTGAGGTGTCCTCGCCATCGTCACTCCGGTAGCCAAGCCATGCGGATCCGCTCGCCCCAGCCGTTCTGCCCGACACGTTTGTAGACGCCCAGGGTGGCGCACGCGATCGAGCGCCAGTCGTATTCCCTCCTGATCCAGTCCTGAAGACGGACACGGTCGTCGGCCGGTCGCTCGCGGTTGGCGGCGCGGCGCAGACAGTCGGCCAGATCCTGGGTGTCGCCGACGCGGAAATACTGCTCGGGCGGGAGTCCGACCTCCAGATTGGCCGGGATGTCGCTCGCGATCGAGGGCAGGCCGTGACTGAGGGCCTCCAGCAGGGCGATGGGCAAGCCTTCATGGGTCGAGGGGAGGGCGAAGATCCCGGCATTGGCATAGATCTCGGACAGGGCGTCCCCGGTCTGGAAGCCGGTCAGCACCACGTCCGGGGATTGTCCGGCCGCCGCCACGACCCGTCGGACGTAGGTGTCATCGGCGCCCAGATCACCGACCAGCACCAGCTTCCAACCCTGGAGTCGCGCCTGCCCGAAGGCCGCGATCAGATCCAGGTGACGCTTCTCGGGCACCATTCGGCTGACCGTGAGCACGTAACGCTCCGCCGTCAGGCCGTAGCGCCCGAGCGTGCCGCTAGGCTCGAAGGCGCCCGGGATCTCGACGCCATTGGGGATGCGGAAGGAGTCACGGGCGTATTTGCGACGCACCAGATCCCGGATCACGTTGGAGATGACGATCCGCGTATCCGAGTACTGGATGCCCAGACGCTCGCCCAGCCGCAGGAGGCCTTTCGCCGCGGGGCTCCATTTCTCGCGGTCGTAGTCCGGTCCGTGGTGGGTGACCACCACCTTCAAACCCATCAGCTTGGCCAGGGGCGCAAATAGCGAGGGACCGATGGCGTGGATGTGCAGGACATCCGGGCGTCGCCAGCCGGCGTAGAGCGCCCCCAGAAAGGAGTGGATGAGGGCCTCGGCCCCCGTCGAGCCGGGGCACCAGAGGCGAGTGAAGCGAATTCCGGGCAGGCCCTGGTTGGTGCGCTTGCTCCAGTAGGGGGAGCGGACCAAGACCTCTATGTCACAGCCCATGTCGCGCAATCTCGGATAGAGATGCTCCGCGTGGGTTTCGACGCCGCCCTGAATGCCAGGGAAGCCGCGCAAGCCGAGTACCATGATGTGCATGTCCACGCTCCTGTCCAGTTCGTTACTCGTCTCGGAAGACCGGGCGGTCTTCCATCCCGCGCCAGGGGCGCTAGCGATTCACGAATTCAGCCAGTGGGTAATGCTGGGCGGGCGTCACCAGTCCGCGCTGGACGACGATCTCGTTCTTCACCTTCTGACCCAGGAATGACTTGCGCGGGACCAGCGGGCTTTCCTTCACCTCGCGGTAGTTGATGTAGGCGGCGAAATCCACGTTCTTGCCGAGCGAGACGCGCAGCTTGTTCATGACCACCCAGGCCAGGGGCGAGAACTTCGGCAGTTGCGGAGCCAGGCGCGAGCGCATGGCGGTGCGTGCCGTGGTGACCATCCAGCAGTTCTGGGTGCAGGCGTCGACCTTCTTCAGCGAGGCGCGTGTCTGGTCGCTGTTCATGATCTCGTCCCAACCCTGACGCGCCAGATTCCCGAGCGGCAGGTCGGAGCGCACATTGCAGGCCCAGACATCGGACCAGGGGTCGACGAAGGCGAAATCGCGTCCGGCGGTGCAGGGGATCAGACGGTCATGCCCGAGGATCTTCTCGATCAGACCCAGATTCAGATAGGCGCGGAACCAGTTTTTGATCTTGTTGGTGCGCAGCATGGCGGTAATGAGCGCCTCGACCTCCTTGGCGACCCTGGTGCGGTTGTAGAAGTAATTGTCGTTCTTGTAGAACTGCCAGGCGTTGTGGAGCGTGGAGGTGGCCAGCTCGACGCCTTCCCGCCGGGCCATTTCATAGACCTTGACCAGTTGCTCGGCATTTTCGTCCTGGATCACCATGGCGAATCCGAGATCGGTACCGCCCGCCTCGCGCAGCATGCGGATGCCGGCGAGCTTGGTCTGGAAGCCGTCCTTCTCGCCCCGGATCGCGTTGCTGGTCGCCTCGTCGCCTTCCACGCTGAAGCGGACCTTGATGTCGGGATAGCGCTTGATGATGGGAACCAGCCGCTCGGGGTGCAGACCGTTCGAGCTGATCTCCATGATCCTGGCCTTGGGATAGAGCTCGTCGACCAGCTCGGGCAAGTCCTTGCGCAGGGTCGGCTCGCCACCGGACAGGTTGAGGTTGTCGAACCCGCCCGGGAGTTTCGACAGGGTTTCTATCGAAACCTCGTCCTTGGGTTCGGTGGGGTTCTTCCAGATGTAGCACATCTGGCAGCGTGAATTGCAGCGGAAGGTCGAGATGACGGTCAGATCCATGGTCGTTATTCCCCTGGAGTCGAGAATTGAGGTGAGGCGTGAAGGAGATCCGGGGCGTGAACCGGCTTGAGCAGGCCCTGATAGAGACGGAGCAGGGCGCTGTTGTGTCGTTTCAGTGAGAAGTGTTCCTCCACCCTTCGCCGCGCCGCGAGGCCTTGCCGATGGCGCAGGTCTGGATCGCGCATCAGACGGGTCAGGGCGTCGCGCAGCGCCACCCGGTCGCCGGGCTGGAACAGGAGTCCGGTTTCGCCGTCGAGTACCAGTTCGGGAATGCCTCCGATGTCGCTGGCCACGACCGGCTTGCCCAGGGCCATGGCCTCCAGGACCGACATCGGACAGTTCTCCAACCACTCCGAGGGGACGACGATCAGCGAGGCCCGGCGAATGGTCTCGCGCAAGGCGTCGCCCGTCAGATGTCCGAGAAAGCGGGCCTTCGGATAACGCGCGCGGATGTCTTCTTCCAGCGGCCCCGTGCCCGCGATGGCGAGATCGACCTCGTCCGCGATCCCGGCGTGCGACGCGAGCAGGGTTTCGATGCCCTTTTCGTGCGAGAGTCGCCCCAGATAGAGGGCATAGCCGTCATCCTCGCTGGCCTCCGGCGGCGCGTCGCAATCGATGCCGTTGTGAATGACCTCGACCTGGCTCGGCGCGAAGCGATGCGCGGTCACGGATCGGTGCATGAAGGCGCTGGGCGCGATCAGCCGGTCGACCTGCTCGTAGCTTCCGATCAGACGCTGAAACCAGGCCTCGGCGTAGAGCAGGGCGCTCTTGCCGAGCGACCCATCCGCGCAGCGGTGCCGGACGACATTCGAGAAGCGGCCGCCGAGACAGTCCGAGCAGACCTGGCCCTGGCGCAATCTTGTATAGACCGGGCACACGGGTTTGTAGTCGTGCAGGGTTAGCACCACCGGGATACCGCGTCGCTTGGCGGCCCCGATGATCGATGGGGTCAATTGATGGTAGATGTTGTGGGCGTGGACGATATCGGGTCGGGTCCGATCGATCAGCCGGCCGATGTTGCGCACCGCCTCGGGGGAATGAATCAGCTTCAGGGCCGAACGGATACGCGCTCCGGCCCCGGTCGCGCCCTCGTAGGATTGGTAGCTGACGAAGTCGTCGCTGTAGTCGCTGGGCGAATTGCGGGGATCCCGCATCGAGAAGTCGATGACCTCGATGCCCGTCTTGAGCAAAAACGCCTTCTCCTGAAACATCACGGCCTCGGAGCCGCCGTTTCGGAAGAAGAACTTGTTGGCCTGAAGGACTTTCACACTGGCGGCTCCCGGTTGGATGTCCACCAGCTCACTGGAAGAAGCGTGCCAGATCACCAGGGCCAGTGAGCCTCGGGGGTGGGAGCGCGGGGGGCGTTGGAGGGCTAGAGGTTGGCTGGTGGCCTCGCACGGCCGCGGCTTGGCCGAGGAAACCCGGATGACGTGTGAATCCGGCTGGCTGTCGGAAGCGGATCCTTCCTGTCAACCTGTTGCGCGAGGCTTACAGAGTCGGAAAGACCCGGTCTCGACCGGCCGGAGGCTGTCGGTCACCGGCGGTATGGACAGGATTAGGTGGTTTACGGAAACCTTGTACCCGCGATCCGACTAGTCATAGACAGGATTAACAGGATTTCGCAGGATTGACAGGATTTTATAAAATCCTGTTTTTAATCCTGTTAATCCTGTTAATCCTGTCCAATTCCGAAGCTTTCGTCGGATATGGGGTTTTCAGGAAATCGCCAAGGGCGCGCGCTCAGGCATCGTCGCCCTTGCGGCGGCGCAGCAGATAGATATCCATCAGCCAGCCTTTCTCGTCCCTGGCCTGAGCCTTGATCCGCCGCAGCTCGTCGAGTACCTCGTCCAGCGGACCCGCGACCAGCGTCTCGTCGGGGGTGCCCAGATAGCCGCCCCAGTAGATATCCATGTCCTGGCCGGTGAAACGCTGGAAGGAGGCGTTGTAGTCGAGCATGACCACGGCGTTGTGAAACTCGGCCGGGTCGCGGGTCTCGGCCTGACGGCCGGTGGTGATGGTGATGCTCTCACCGATGCGGTTGAGCGGGATTTTGTGCCTGGCGGTTAGAACCTGCACCGAGGTAATGCCCGGAATCACCTCGAAATCGAGCGGTTCCGCCGAGGTCGCGACCAGATCCGCGATCAGGCTGACGGTCTGGTCGTATAGGGATGGATCGCCCCAGATGAGGAAGGCGCCGGACTCCCCGTCGCGCAGCTCGTCGGCGATCAACGAGGCGAAGAGGGCGCGCTTCTGGTCATGCCAGACGAGAACGCCTTCCTCGTAACCGGGTTCCCGCATGGTCCGCGGCGGACTGGTCGCCGTGACCACCCGATAACCATCCTCGCCGAGATAGCGGCTCAGGATGTCGCGCCGGAGCCGCAGCAGTTCCTCCTTGCCCCGGCCCTCCTTTTCAAGCAGGAAGAAGACATCCGTTTTCTTCATGGTCTCGATGGCTTGTATCGTCAGGTATTCGGGGTTACCCGGTCCGACGCCGATCAGATAAATTTTCTTCATGTTGATTCGTCATTTTCGAACATTGGCGCGCGGAACCGGCACGCCCAGGTCGTGGCCGAGGACACGGTATCCTGGATAACAATCGCTGCCGATAACCACTCATTTTCCGTGGTGATGGCGGGGGAACCAAGCCTCGCAATCACCCTCGAACCCAGCGCTGTTTGATGGGCGCGACCCCAATCGCCACCGCGCTCCGGGGCTGGGACCACGCGGCGGTGGCGAATGCCGACAGGATCGCTTGCGCCGGCCCAAACAGTCTCATGAGCCATGGCGGTTTCGCCTATCCATTGGTAACATGCCCAATTCTCGGTGCTTTACCTACCCACGCCGGAGCCTAATTCGAGGCCGACGATCAAGAGAACCCGGAGCTGATCATGCGTATCCTTTTTGTCCACCCAAACTATAGCGCCGGTGCCGCCGATATCGCTGGCAACTGGTCGCCGGCCTGGGTCGCCTATATCGCGGGCTATCTGAAGGCGGGCGGCTACCAAGACTATCAGTTCATCGACGCCCTGGTGGACAAACTGGACGACGATCAACTGCGCGCCGCCATCCGCGCCGCCAAGGCCGACGTGATCGCAACCACGGCCATGACACCCATGATCTACACCGCGCAGCGCGTGTTGCAGATCGCCAGGGAAGAGCACCCCAACGCCATTACCGTGCTTGGTGGCATCCATGGCACCTTCATGTTCCAGCAGGTACTGGGCGAGGCGCCCTGGATCGATGTCATCGTGCGCGGCGAGGGCGAGGCCGTGACCCTGAACCTGATCCGCGCCATCGACGAAGGCCGTTGGCCGGCGGAGCGCGAGAAGATCAACGGTATCGCCTATCTGGATGACAACAGCCAAGTCGTCGCCACCCCGGCCGAGCCATCCATCAAGGATGTCGACTCCATCTGGCCGGACTGGAGCGTCCTGGAGTGGAAGAAGTACATCTACATCCCGCTCGGCGTGCCGGTCGCGACTCCCAACATGGCGCGCGGCTGTCCCTTCACCTGTAGCTTCTGCTCGCAGTGGAAGTTCTGGCGCGACTACCGCGTGCGCGATCCCAAGCGCATGGTCGACGAGATCGAGGAACTGGTGAAGGTCCACGGCGTCGGCTTCTTCATCCTGGCCGACGAAGAGCCTCAGATCAACAAGGCGAAGTTCGTCGAGTTCTGTCAGGAGCTGATCGACCGCGACCTCGGCATCCACTGGGGCATCAACACCCGCGTGACCGACGTTATGCGCGACGAGGACCTGCTGCCCTTCTACCGCAAGGCCGGACTGGTGCATATCTCGCTCGGAACCGAGGCCGCCGCTCAGCTCAACCTCGACCGTTTCGTCAAGGAAACCACGATCGAGCAGAACAAGCGCGCCATTCAGCTCTTGCAGCAGAACGGCATCGTGACCGAGGCGCAGTTCATCGTCGGCCTCGAAAACGAGACCCGCGAGACGCTCGAAGAGACCTATCAGATGGTCATGGACTGGGGCGCGGACATGGCCAACTGGTCGATGTACACCCCCTGGCCCTTCTCCGACATGTTTGCCGAGATGGGCGACAAGGTCGAAGTCTTCGACTATTCGAAGTACAACTTCGTCTCGCCGATCATGAAGCCGGACAACATCGACCGCGCCGAGCTGCTCGACGGGGTCATGGCCAACTATCGGCGCTTCTACATGCGGCGCATGTTCTTCCAGTATCCCTGGGTGAGAGACCCCTTCCGCCGCCGCTATCTGCTTGGCTGCATCAAGGCGTTCCTGAAGAGCGCCATGGAACGCCGCTTCTATCAACTGGGCGATCAGCACTACTGGGGACCGCTGTTCAAGAAACTCATCCGCTTCGACTACGACAAGAGCAAGACCAAGATCGTCGAGCCCGATCACAACGCCTGGAAGAAGGCGCCCGCCGCCAAGCGTCCGGCGGTCATCAGCGCGGTCGGCGCGGCGCCTCAAGCCTGCGGCGGTGGCCCCAAGGCTTGCGGTGGCGGTAACGAGCAGATGACCGAGGAGCAGATCAAGCAGTACGACAACGCCTGATCGGCCGCCAGCCCCCAGCTTTTTTGATCAAGTCCGACATGTTTGGAGGACTGAAAGCTGGAGGCTGAAAGCTGAGAGTCCATTATTCATTCGGCCCGTATTCGCCAAGGATGGTGAATACGGGCCTTTTCGTTTCGAGACCGAACCGATGACCGATTCCGCTCCCACCATCACCATCGACCTGCCCCCGATGCAAGATAGCGGCCCGCGCCGCGCCCGCGTGCTCATGATCCAGGGCACCGCCTCCGATGTCGGCAAGAGCCTGTTGGTCGCCGGTCTCTGTCGGGCCTATGCGCGACGCGGGCTGGTGGTGCGCCCCTTCAAGGCGCAGAACATGAGCAACAACGCGGCTGTCACCATGGATACCGACGCCCGGCCGGGTCCGGACGGCGAGACTCCGCGCGGCGAGATCGGGCGCGCCCAGGCGCTGCAGGCGCGCGCCTGCGGTGTGCCGCCCTCCATCCATATGAACCCGGTGCTCCTCAAGCCCCAGACCAATATCGGCTCGCAAGTGGTGCTGCGCGGGCGCGCCCTCGGCAACTGCCCGGCGCGGGTCTATCACGAGATGCGCCATGGCCTGATGCCGGCCGTGATGGACAGCTTCGAGCGCCTCTGCGCCGAGGCCGATCTGGTGCTGATCGAGGGTGCCGGCAGTGGCGCGGAAATCTATCTGCGCAAGAGCGACATCACCAACATGCACTTCGCCGAGCGCGCAGGGGCGCCGGTGGTGGTGCTCGGCGATCTGGACAAGGGCGGGACCATGGCCTCGCTGGTCGGTACCTGGCTGCTGTTGGATCAGGCCGACCGCGACCGGGTCGTGGGCTATATCGTCAACAAATTCAGAGGCGACTTCTCGCTCTTCGAACCGGCTTGCGTGACCATCACCGAACACACCGGCTGGCCCTTCGTCGGCATGGTGCGCTGGTTCGAGGGCGCGGCCCGGCTGCCGGCGGAGGATTCGCTGGCGCTGGAGCGCCCCGCCGAGACCAGCGGTGGCACCCTCAACGTCGCCATTCCGCGTCTGTCGCGGGTGGCCAATTTCGACGACATGGATCCGCTCGCCGCCGAGCCCAGCGTCAACCTGCGCTGGATCAATCCCGGTCAACCCATTCCCGCCGAGACGGACGTGATCATCCTGCCCGGATCCAAGACCACCCGCGCGGATCTGGACGTGCTGCGTCGCGAGGGCTGGGATATCGACATCCTCGCCCACGTTCGCCGGGGCGGGCGCGTCGTCGGACTCTGCGCCGGTTTTCAGATGCTTGGCCGTGTCGTGCGTGATCCCCTGGGCATCGAGGGCGATCCGGGCGAGACGCTCGGGCTTGGCCTGCTCGACATCGAAACCGAGATCGGCGGTGATAAACGTCTGATCGAGATCGACGGAGAGGACCGGCGCAGCGGCTGCCGGATCACCGGTTATGAGATGCACATGGGGCGCACCAGCGGAGCGGGACTGGAGCGCCCCTGGCTTAGGCTCGTGGACGGGGGAGACCCGCGTCCCGAGGGCGCCATCAGCCCGGACGGCCGCGTCATGGGCGGTTATCTGCACGGCATCTTCGGCGCGGACGCCTTCCGCGCCCACTGGCTGGAACAGGTCGGCGCCCTATCCTCGGGGCTCGATTTCGAAGCCCGCACCGAAGCCGCCCTCGACGCCCTCGCCGACCACTGCGAGGCCTGCCTGGACCTGGACGCCCTGCTCAAGCTGGCCCGCTGAGTTCGGAGGCTTCTCGGTAGGATCCGATAGGCGGCAATCGTGGTGAATGGCGATCGATTCCCGGATAGAGCCGAATAGGCGGCCTTATTTCGCCTTTTCGCTCCTGTCACCAACAATTCTCATTGTGGCCAAAGGGCGAGAGATTCGCCCATCAAGCCGCGCCATCAGCCGCTGGATCGGACGTTTAAGGCGGCGTGTTTTCAGTCGCGCTGACAGGCCGTCCCGACGAATAGGGCGGCCTGTCGTCAGATAGTTGAGGCTTTGGCGGCTATTTATCGCAGGCAACAGGATTCAAGTCATCCGTCCAGGGTGCGCCGACGACAAAGGTTTCCACGTCCCAGGCGGTCCAAGTCGATTGATCGGCAAAATCCGGTGTGGCGGCTGAGTCCGCGACGATGCCGACCAGTCCCCAGATGCCCGAGTGCAGATCGTCGAATGATACATAGGAGCGCAGCAGTATATCAGTGACTGTTCCACCGAGATTTTCAAAGGCAGACAGATAGATATGTTTCACAGGATCGATATCGCTCACGTCCGCGAGCGGTATCATGGTGATCTGGTTGAAGCCATATGCGGTACGCACCAAGGCCCAGATCTTCGGATCACAGGGGACGGGGAGGTCATTGGCGTCCTTGCAAGGAGGACTGAAGGGATTGTCAGGGTTTGCCGCATTATCGGCCGAGGCGCCGAGGGCATTGGGGTTATAGAAGAATAAATAGACATCCTGTGTTGGAGCCGTGGCATCTAGGTAAGCCTTGCCCGCGTTGTAAACCATCTTGAAGGAGAGCGCGTCTAACTTATCTGTCGTGCAGGGGGTATAAGAGGTTGACGTGGGCAAGTTTTTCTGTTTTCCGACCGCGTCGGCCGCACTGCCCTTGGGCTTGGATGCGGTGATCTTCATTGAGTAACTGTAGGCTGCGGAATAGCTCGCAAAGGGGATCAGGGTGAGACAGGCGGCGAGAAGGATGCTGAAATATTTCGACATGACAGATGCTCCGAAATGAAAATCCACGAACAGAGCGATTGTATTGAGGCTCTCTAGTGAAAATCGAGAATACAATCACGTTTCCCTGTCCACGCGAGCCGTTTGTTGCTCGTTGCTGAGATGTTTTGCACATCAATAGCGATTAACGGCCGACGGTGGAGTTACTGAAGCGGTTTTTGAACGGGCCCAGGTCAATCGCTGCCTGGAAGACTGGGTAGCGCCCCAATCGATAAGATTTCGTGGGAGCGGCTTTTAGCCGCGATGAGCGCCGACGCGAGGTTTTTCGCGGCTACAAGCCGCTCCCACGGCTGTGCTCGTTTGTCGTTATCCTACGAATCGAGGCACTACCCCACCCATCTCATCCCGGCACCGACTCCTGCAAGGAAACCGACTCCTTGCGTGCCTGGTGGTCGCCGAGAAACGCCTCGAATGCCTCGCGGCCGAGCGGTTTGGAGAAGAGAAAGCCTTGGCCGATCCGACAGCCTTCGCGTATCAGGAAGGATTCCTGGGCCGGGGTTTCCACTCCCTCGGCCAGGACATCGAGCGAGAGGCTCTTGGCGAGACCGATGATGGCCTTGGCGATGGCGACGTTGTTGATGTCGTTGGGGATGTCGGAGACGAACGACTGATCGATCTTGAGCTTGGTCAGGGGTAGCGCCTTGAGATAACTCAGGGACGAGTAACCGGTTCCGAAGTCGTCGATCGCTACCTTGACGCCCAGTTGACGCAGCCGCGACAGGCGCCGTGATGTCGATTCCGGCGATTGCATCATGGTGGATTCGGTGATTTCCAGCTCCAGTGTGGTTGGGTCGAGCCCGACCTTGGCCAGTACCGACTCGATCATGTCGATCAGGTCTTCCTGTTCGAACTGCTTGGCCGAGAGATTCACGCTCATCTGGGCGCTGGGCTGGATGAACCCCGCGTCCTGCCACGACTTCATCTGGCGCGTGGCCTCCCGCAGTACCCATTCGCCGATCGGGATGATCATGCCCGATTCTTCCGCCAGTGGGATGAACTTGGCGGGCGAGACCAGCCCCATCCCTGGGTGCCGCCAGCGGACCAGCGCCTCCATGCCGCACACCGCGCCACTGGCGAGATCGAGCTGGGGCTGGTAGTGGAGCACCAGTTCATCGTTGACGACCGCCTGGTGAAGATTGGCTTCGAGCAGCACGCGTTCGAACGCCTTGGCGGTCAGCTCGCGCGCGTAGAACTGGTAGCTGTTGCGGCCCTCTTCCTTGGCGCGGTGCAGCGCGGCATCGGCGTTGCGGACCAACTCGTCCACGGTCGTTCCGTGGTCGGGGTATAGGCTCATGCCGATACAGGCGCCAAGAAAGAGATCGTGGCCCTGGATCTCGAAGGAGTCGCCGAAGAGCTTCAGAATCTTGCGCGCCACCACGGCGGCGTCGGCGTCGTCGCGAATCTGGCCGAGGATGACCGCGAACTCGTCGCCGCCCATGCGCGCGATGGTATCGTCTTCCCGGAACAGTGAGCGCAGACGTCCGGCGACCGCCTGGAGAACCTTGTCGCCATAGCTGTGATTGAAGCTGTCGTTGATCTGCTTGAAGCCGTCCAGGTCGATAACGAGCACGCCGAGCTTGGCGCGGCGCCGGTGGGCGCCATGAATCGCCTGGCTCAGACGGTCGGCGAACAGCAGGCGGTTGGGCAGCCCGGTCAGGGCGTCGTGCTGGGCGAGGTGCGCGTAGCTGAGATCCTTCTCCTCGATCCGCGCGAGCAAGGCCAGGTGGTCGGTGATGTCGCGCGAGACCTCGATGATGCCGAGGATCTGGTTGGCCTCGTCCCGCAAGGGGCTGGCGGCGACCTCGAAGGTCCGCGCGAAACCATCTCGGGCGCGGTGGTTGTGCATCAGCTTGCAGGGAAGGCCGGTCTGGAGAACCTGTTCCAGCGGACAGGGATGATCCTCGCCGGAGCAGGGTAGCTCGCGGCCGTGCGATATCCGATGGCATTTGAGGCAGGACTCGGTGAGTCCGGTGTCGGCGATGGTTTCGCGCGCCACCCGGTTCATCCGCATCACCCGGTAATCGGCGCCGATGACCAGAAGCGGGTCATCGATCCCATCGATCACATGCTGCAGGAAGGCGCGCTCGCCCTCTAGGGCGCGTTCGGAGCGGTTGCGCTCGGTGATGTCGAGCGCGGTGAAGGTGGCGCCGGCGCTCGGATCCTCCTTGTCGAGGAGCGAGGAACTCAGGAGAACCTCGATCCGCTCGCCGTTCTTGCATTGCATCCGGGTCTCGATGCTTCCCGTGCCCGACTCCCGGATCCGTTGATATTTCTCGCGTCCGACCCGCTCGAATTCGGCCTGGTCGGGATAGAGGATCCGTGCGCTCCGACCCATGAGTTCGTCGCGCGCGTAGCCGAGCATGGCGCAGAAGGTCTCGTTGACCTCGCGGATCACGCGATCGACGACCAGTCCGATACCGATGGGCGCGGCCCGGAAGATGCTGCCAAGCGTCTGTTCACGCGCGCGCAGCCGGCGCTCGGCCTCCTTGCGTTCGCTGATGTCGCGGGCGATCCCGATGCCGAGCCGGCGATCGCCTAGGCGCATCGTCGAGAGCGACAGCTCGACGGGAAAGAGTTCGTCGTCCTTGCGACGTCCCTCGAGTTCGATGGTCTTGCCGACGGCCGATCCCTCGCCGGTGGCGGCGAAATGGCGGCGTCCGCGATCGGCCGCCCCTTGGTAGGACGCCGGAGCGATCAACGCATGCAGGTTGCGTCCCAGGGCCTCGTCGGCGCTGTAACCGAACATCCGCTCGGCGGCCGGATTCCAGGCGGTGATGCTGTCGTCGCGGCTATCGAAGATGACGAAGGCATCGCGCATGCTCTCCATGGCGACGCGCAGACGCTCCTCGCTCTCCGCCAGTCTCAGCTCCGTGGCCTTGCGGGCGCTGATGTCCTGGAGAAAGCCTTCCAGATGGGTCACCGCGCCCTGTTCATCGAACCGGGGGCGCGCGCGGCAGTTGATCCAGCGGATCTCGCCATCCGGCCCGAGGATCCGATAGTCGCTATCGTATTCGAGCCCTGTCGCGAGGCTGGCTTGGATGGCCTCCAGGACCGACTGGGCATCCTCGGGATGCAATACCCGCCGCAGGGTCTCGATGCCGGCGGGTGTCTCCGGCGGGAGACCGAACAGACGATGGATTTCCTCGGACCATTCCGCGGTCATGGTTTTCGCGTCCAGCCGCCAATGTCCAAGATGCGCGTAGGTCTGGGCCTCGCGCAGTTGCTGGTCGCGCTGGTCGATCCGATCGGCCATGCGGTTGAAGGCGGTGGCCAGGTCGGCGAGTTCGTCCCGGCCCTCTACGCGCACCCGCGCCGCGTAATGGCCACGCGCCAGTTCCGCGGTGGCGTTGCGAATGCGCCGGAGCCTGCCGATGACGAAATACTGAATCAGTCCGCCGGTGACGGCGAAGAGCATCAGGAAGATCAGCAGATGATCGCGCATGGAGCGCCGGAACAGGCTGTCGGCACGCCGCTCGATCTCCTCGACCGGCAACCGGATACTCAGGATGGCGCGCATATCGCCCTCGACATAGCCGGTGGCGGGCTTGAAGCGGGCGCCGATCCCCGCGGGCCAGGCGCCTGGATCGCCGTGGCAGGCCAGACAAGCGGCCTCGGCCCGGATGGGTTGCGTATAGACGTAGAAGCGCCGGCCCTCGGGGCTTGTGAAGGGCGTCAGGTGCTCTTCCTGGTCGGGGTTTTGCTGAAAGAAGGCGATCGCCTCGGACTCGATCGCGTCCGGCCGATTGTCGGGGTCGCGGCTCTCCCGACTGGCGATCCTGACCTCATGACCCGATGGATACCACTGGCCTATGTCCTGGGAGAAGCGCGCCAGCGCGTGCACGGGCAGTAGTCCAATGGTTTGGTCCGTGACCGGCAGTCCGGTTTCGGCGAAGGTTTTCTCTTGGACGTGGCGCGCGGCCATGAGCACCGTGCGGATGGTTCTCGCCTCGATGAGAACCGCGTCCTCGACGCTCTGGCGTGTCGCTTGGTAGTGATCGATCTGCATGACCACCAGCCCGATCAGCAGGGCCGCGCCAATGCCTAGCCAGAGTTTGAGCTGGAGTCGGGACATGCCAATGGACTTCGTCATAGCGTTCATCAGGGGGCCAGGCGTCGTGGGCCTTCAGGTCGGGCCGAGGGTTCAAGGCGTCGCGAACGGCGATAGGAGCGAACGCGCGTCGGCCCAGCCGGTCTCCAGGTCGAACGGCGCCAGGGGCCGACCGAAGAGATAGCCCTGAACCTCCAGACAGCCCGCCCGGAGCAGGAAATCCGCCTGCTCCTGGGTCTCGACACCTTCGGCGATCGTTTCCAGACCCAGGCTCGTGCCAAGCGCGATGATGGCGCGCACGATGGCATCGTCGTTGATATCCAGCGTGAGGTGCTCGACGAAGGAACGGTTGATCTTGAGCCGATTGAGCGGCAGGCGTTTCAGATAGGCCAGCGACGAGTAGCCGGTCCCGAAGTCATCGACGGCGAGCGTCACGCCAAGCGATCGCAGTTCCTCCAGGGCCAGGATGGCGCGCTCGGGTTGACGCATGATCATCGACTCCGTGACCTCGAGCTCCAGACGTCCCGGCTCGATGCCGGACAGGGCCAGGATCTGGCGGACCTGTTCGACCAGTCCGCCGCCCTCGAGTTGGTGAACCGAGAGGTTGACGGCGATCCGCGGCACGCGGAATCCCATTCCATCCCAGGCGAGGATCTGGCGGGCGCTTTCCTCCAGCACCCAGGCGCCGAGCGCGTCGATGATTCCGATGTCCTCGCACAGTGGAATGAAGGTCGTCGGAGAAATCATGCCGAGTTCCGGATGGCGCCAGCGGCACAGCGCCTCGACGCCGATCAGGCGCAGGTCGCCCAGGCCGAACTGTGGCTGATAGTGGATCAGGAACTCCTGGCGTTGCAGCGCGCCGCGCAGATCGTTCTCCAGGCGAAAACGGTCCGCGGCGCCTTCGTCCATGGACGGGTCGAAGGGGACGAAGGCGTTACGTCCGAGCGCCTTGGCCTGATACATGGCGATGTCCGCGCGCCGCAGCAGGGTGTCGATATCCTCCCCGTCGCGGGGATAGACGCTGATACCGATGCTCGCGGTCACGAAGATCTCGCGCACCCCGACCCGGAAGGGCTGATCGAAGACCGTCAGGAGCAGGCGTTGAGCGAAGAGCGTCGCGTCCGCCTCGGTTTGAATGTCCTCCAGGATGACGACGAACTCGTCACCGCCGAGACGGGCGATGGTGTCTTCCGAGCGCACCTGAGCCGCCAGCGCCTCGGCGACCGTCCTGAGCAGCCCGTCGCCGATCGGATGACCCAGCGTGTCGTTGATGATCTTGAAGCGGTCGAGATCGATGAACAGCAGCCCGACACGTCGTGCGTGGCGGCTCGCGCGTCGCAGACAATGTTCGAGGCGCGCCTGAAACAGGCTGCGATTGGGCAGGCCGGTGAGCGGGTCGTGATGGGCCAGGAATTCAAGCTGCTTCTCGGAGCGCTTGATGTGGCTGATGTCCCGGAAGACGCCAACGTAGTGCGTCAGCTCGTTGGAGCCGTCCAGCACGGCACTGATGGTCATCAGCTCGGGGTAGATCTCGCCGCTCTTGTGACGATTCCAGATTTCGCCACGCCATAGCCCGGTGCGTTTCAGCTCGCTCCACAGCGCCTGATAGAAACGTTTGTCGTGACGCCCGGATTGCAGCAGGCGCGGCGTCTTGCCGAGGATCTCCTCTTCCCGATAGCCGGTGATCTCGGTGAAGGCCCGATTGACGGCCAGGATGCACTCGTGCGGATCCGTGATGATGACCCCTTCCGCCGTGCTCTCGAAGACCCGCGCGGCCTGGCGCAGCGATTTATCGGCCTCCATCCGCGCACTGATGTCCTGAATGGCGCCCAGCAGCTTGATGACCTTGCCGTCCTGAAGCGCCGGTTGGCAGGTCAGTTGGATCCAGACACCGCGCTCGGCCTCGAGATCGCCGTCAAGGATCAGACGGATCTGGAGGTCGTAGTCCTGACCGGCCGACAGCGCGCGCTGGTTGGCCGCGCGCAGTTTGGGCCGATCGTTCGGATGGACGAGCCGCATCGCCTCCGTGGCGCGAAGCGAACGCTCCGGCGGAAGACCCAGAAGCTCGCGAGCGACCTGGGTGACATGCAACTCACGGGTCGATGGATAGAACTCCCAGCCGCCCACCTTGGCCATGCGGCCGGTCGCGTTGAGAAAATCCTGGCTGCGTTGCAAGGCGTCCGCGAACCCCTTTCGTTCTGTCATGTTCAGCACCGTGAAGACCAGACCCCGTTCTGGATTGTTGGCCACGAGGGGGGAGGCGCTCAACAGGACGTCCAGCCGAAGACCGTCCCGCCGCTGCCATTGCGTTTCGAGCGTGCGGGTTTCGGCCAGCGCCTCGCGCGCATGGATCAGGCGGCCAACGGCCTGATAGATTTCTTCGTCGCAATAGAGCCGTTGTGTCTCGCGACCGATCAGTTCCTCGCGCGCATAGCCCAGAAGCTCGCAGAGATAGGCGTTGACCTCGCGGATGACGCCCCCCTGCGAAACCCCGATGCCGACCTGGGCCGAGCGGAAGATCGCCGACAGATACCGCTCGTGCTCGGCGATGGCCGCCTCGGCCTCACGGCTGGCGCGTTCCTGGGCGATGACGTCGAGCGCGAAGGAAACGTCCGCCGACATCTCATCGAGCAAGCGGACGGTATCGGGCGCGAAGAAGGAGGGATCGTCGTCATAGAAATACATCGCCCCGATCGGCCGCCCGGCCTGCGACAGGGGGTGGATGGCGGCCGAGCGCAGTCCCTCGCGCTCAAGTTGGGCGGCATATTCCGATGTCTCGCCCTCTGGCGCGTTCCGCGTCCTGCCGGAGCCCGCTCGCGCGCTGGCCGCCACCAGTGTCCGCGCGGCCTCCAGGCTCAGGCCCTGGACGACGACCAGGCGCGGATCCTCCGCCTCCGGCGCGCCGAGCGCGATCGCGCAGACCTTGATGCCACCGAGGACCACGGCGATCCGGCAGATCTCGCGCAGCAGGCTGTCTTCATCCTTGCAGCGCACCATGGCCTGACTGCAAGCGCTGGAGGTGTTGTAGAGATTGGCCATGCGGGCGGCGAGCGCCTCGGCCCGCTTGCGCTCGGTGATATCCCGGTTGACGCCGCGCTGCCCAAGATAACGGCCGTCCGTCGAGATGACCGGGCCGCGAACGTTCTCGATCCAGCGTTCCTGGCCGTCGCGTGCGAGCAGGCGGAATTCCAGTCCATCCCGATCTCCGTCCTGGGGCCGCGCGCCCTTGGCGTTGTGCCGGATCCAGCTCGCTCGATCGTCCGGGTGAACGAGCCGGCCGAGCAGGTCTGGATCCGCGATGAAGGCCTCGGGGCCGTAACCGGTGAGGCGGGCGCAGGCCGGCGAGACGTAGCGATAGCCACCGGCGGGACCGAGCCAATATTCCCAATCCGGGCTGTACTCGGCGAGTACCCGAAAATTCTCCCGGCTCTCGCGCAACAGCTCCTCGTCATGTCGGCGGTCGAGAAAGACGGCGACGTGGGTGGCGATGGTGTCGAGCAGCGTCTGTTCCTCGTCCAGGAAGAACAGATCCTCGGTTTCCGGCGGTTGCTCGCGATAGGCGATGCGGATCTCGCCCTCCAGCCCGCTCGCGAGCGGAACGCCAGAGCGCAGCGTCCATTGAGTCGGGCGGAAACCGGGGGTCGCGAGCGTGATCTCGGGCAAGCGGATGCTGGCCTCGGCCAGCGCGGGGAACCTCCAGGCCGCGGGGAGATGTTCGACCAGACGCCGCAGCACCTCCTCGGTCGGTCGATCGGCATGGCTGGTTTCGGCGAGGACATGGTGCAGCGCGGCCAACTCCCGGAGCCGCCCCTGGAGGTCGGCCTCGCTGTGCCGCAGCCGTTCGGTCGTCGCGATGACGGTGAGACGTTGTTCCGTCGCCTCGCGGCGGTCGATCACGACACAGACGAAATGCGCCGCTTCATCCTGGGATTCGGGTAGCGGCGCGAGATGCAGATCGCCGATGAAGCCGCCGGCGTCCGCGTTCTTGAAGCGGACGTCCGTCAAGTGCAATGACCGACCGGCGGCGAGTGGCGTCCAGGCGCCGATCACCCGCTCCCGGTCGCACTCGGCGATCAGTCGCGAGAAGAAATGATGGCGCAGATAGGAGCGATCCAGCCCGAACAAGGCTTGCGCGCCGGCGTTGGTTTCCTTGACCAGCCCCTGACGATCGATCACCAGTCCGGCGACCGGCAGACCCTGGAATAGGGACGCGAATCGCGCCAGCGCCTCTTGAGTCTGGCGCTGGCCGTGCATCAGCTCGTCGTTCTGAATCTCAAGCTCGGCCTGATGGACGCGCAGGTTCTCGACCAGCTCGCGCACTTCGATATCGTCGGTTCGCAGGAACCGATCGGCGAGATCGAAGCGCTTCTGGCGCAACGCCGCGAGGGCGCGCTCGCGATAGGCGTCGGCTGGGGTGTCGAGCGCCTCCTGGAGTGCTTCGCGCTGGGTCTGGTCGACCTGTTCGACGGGTGTTTTTTTCATACGACCACCAGGAGCCTGACTCTCAACGGCATGGTGAACTCTGGACCGCCGGGGCGGTCTCGACGACGCGCTCGGCATGGCTGGATGCGTCTCTCCCGCGCACTAGATCGGGGCGGCGAGGCTGGGCGCCGGTTGCTCGGAGCGATTGCGCGCACCCAGGATGGCCCCCAGCAATTCGCTTGTGCGAAAGGGCTTGGAGAGACAGGCCTCCGCCCCCGCGTCCAGGATGCGGGTGACGTTTTCGGGTGTGTCGTAGCCCGTCATGGCGATCACGCGCAGACGGCGGGTCTCCGGATCGCGGCGCAACCCCTGGCAAATGGCGAAGCCGTCGAGGCCGGGCAGCATCAGGTCGAGCAGGATCAGGTTGGGCTGAAAACGCTGGAGCCGCCGTCCGGCCTCGAAGCCCTCGCGCGCGGTTTCCACCTCGGGTGCTGGATCGAGCGTTCCCAGGGCCTCTTGGATGAAGAGCGCGAACTGCGGATCGTCCTCCACCAGCAAGATGCGCAGAGGCTCCGGGGCGGCCGAGAGCCGCGTCATCCCGCGCTGGCGCGCGAACAGGGCCAGATCCGCGTGGGCGAATCGGCGATGTCCGCCGGGGGTGGCGTGAGACGGCAACTCGCCCTTGCGAGCCCAGACCCGAAGCGTGGCGGGCGAGACGCCGAGCAGGCTGGCGGCTTCCATGGGAGTCAATAAGCGTCTGGGCGACATATCCTTACCCCTCGCCTTGGCCGCGAGAATGAAGTTATCGATTCGAGCGATTTTACCGATAGTATCGATTCGGAATGGGGCTCCCGAGGGAGGGCGTCGAGGATTGCCTGACCTGGATCAGGTTCGACGCCGGAATCGAACCCCTGGACGACTGGACCGCTCCAGGTCCGGGGCCTTACGACATCACCGCGGATTCATTGCTTGGGTAGGCTCATGATCGACTCTCGAACGGCTTCGCTGCTGAACCTGGTGCTGCGCGAATGGGGGCCGGGCGGATATCTGTGCTGGGAGGCGGGAGGCGAGATCGTCGGCGCGAGCGAGGACTTCGCGCGATGGCTCGGCCTGATCGAACCGCCGTCCCTGGGGGCGCCGATCGCGCGCTTCTGGGAACGACTGAGTCGGCGGTGCGCGAGCGATCCTGAGGAATTGCGGCAAGCACTCGCGACGCTCGATCACCTCGATCTGAGGGTTCGCGAGGATGGCCAACCCCTGGAACGGCGGATACGCCTCTCGCTGCGCACCCTGTGCGAGCCGGACATCCGGCACGTCCTGCTGGTTCGGGATTTGAGCGGATCCCTTGCGGCGGAGCTTGCCACGCGCGCGAACGACGCGCGGATCTCCATGGTCCCACCGCGGGATACGCTGGGCGAGGTCCGGCTGTGTCTGGCCTTCGAGGATGTCAGGGAGCGCCTGACCACCGAGGCCGAGCTGAAGTGCTATCGGGACATGGTGGAGGCGAGCAGCGATGCCCTGGTCTTCATCGATCGCGCGCTCAGATATCGGGTGGTCAATGTCGCCTATGCGCGACTCTGGCGGCGATCCGCGAAAGCGGTTCTGGGCAAGCGCGTCGAGGATGTCGTGGGCCGGGAGTTGTTCGAGACCAAGCTCAAGGCGCGCCTCCAGCGCTGTCTCGATGGCGGCTGCGAGGCGTTGTCGTTCGTCGATGAGATCCTTGTCGCCCCTGGTGTCGCGAAACACATGGAGTCGACCTACACGCCGCATCGTGGCGACGAGGGCGCGGTGATCGGCATCCTGGTCACTATCCGCGACGTCACCGAGCGCGTCGCGGCGGAACTGGCCGTGCGCGACAGCGAGCAGCGCGCCCGTGCCCTCCTGGACGCCATGCCGGATCTCATGTTCCGTCTCGATCGCGCGGGCGTCTATCTGGACTACAAGGCGAACCGCGAGGAATTGATGGTCCAGGATACGGACCTGATCGGCCAGCGCGTTCGAGACATCACGCCCACCGCGTTCGCCGATCTGATCGAGGACAAGATCGCCGCCACGCTCGCCTCGTCCGGGTTTCAGGAGTTCGAATACGCCCTGGAGATCCCCGGACGCGGTCGGCGGGAGTGGGAGGCGCGCATGGTGCGCTCGGGGGCCGGGGAGGTGATCGCGACCGTGCGCGACATCACCGATCGCAAGGCCGCGGCGGCGCGTTTGCATACCCTGTCCTTTGTCGTGGAGCAGTCGCGCGAGGCGATCCTGCTGACCGACGTCGCCTTCCGCGTCACCTATCTGAATGCCGCCTTTCAGACGATGTTCGGTTGGTCGCTCGATGAGTTGCGGGGCCAGAGGCCGGATCGGCTCAACGCGGAACCGGATTCGGTCGCCCATCAGACCAACCTCTATCGCCGGCTGGAGTCCGGCCAGGAGGTGTTCAGCGAGGCGATCAACCGACGCAAGGATGGCTCGCTGTTTCACTGCCAGTTTTGGGTTTCTCCCTTGCGCGACGAGGAAGGCCGGTTGGTCGGCTACATGGGTTCGCAGCGCGACGTCAGCGAGCCCCGACGCTTGCGGCAAGCGCTCATCCAGACACAGAAAATGGAGGCCATCGGGCGGCTCACCGGAGGCATCGCTCACGATTTCAACAATATCCTGGGGAGTGTGCTGGGATTCGCCGAACTGGCCAGGCGGCGCCATGGCGGCGCCGACGCCAAGCTCGACGCCTATCTGGAGCAGATCGATATTGCCGGCACCCGCGCCCGCGATCTGGTCCGGCAGCTCCTGATCTTTTCTCGCGGCGATCGCACCGCCAAGGCCCGTCCACTCCCGCTCGCGCCCATGGTCGAGGAGGTCATGCGGATGCTACGGCCGATCCTGCCGGCCAATCTGGACATCCGCCTCAAGCTGCCGGACACGCCGCTCAGGGTCAGGGTCGACCCGCCGCATTTCCAGCAAATCCTGATGAACCTGGCCCTGAACGCCAGGGACGCCATGCCGGAGGGAGGCGTGCTCGGCGTGACCCTGCGTGCCTCCCGCCTGGACGATGGTCTGGAATGCCTCGTCTGTGCCGAGCCAGTCGATGGTGATTGGGTCGAACTGATCGTCTCCGATACCGGCGGCGGCATTCCCAGCGAGCACCTGGATCTGGTCTTCCAGCCCTTTTTCACCACCAAGGCGGTGGGCGATGGGTCCGGGATGGGGTTGGCCGTGGTCGCCGGATTGACGCGCACCTATGAGGGACACGTCCTGGTTCGCTCGCGGCTCGGGCAGGGCAGCGCCTTCCATCTGCTGTTGCCGCCGGTGGATCCTATGACCGGCACGGATACCGAGTAGCCGCGTGACCCATCATCCCAAGCACCCGGTACCGACGGAAGCCGGTCAAGGCTCACCAAATCCCCCGGCCCGCGTCATGCTCGGCCGCGATCGCCCGTCCGCGCGTCTCGTCGATCCCGCGCGCGACCAGCAGCGCGGCGACGAAGAGTAGGACGCAGAAGAGCATGGCCTCGCGCAGACCGAACAGGGCTTGCAGCAGACCGATGGCCAGCAGGCCGAAGACCCCGGCCAGCTTCATGGAAAGCCCCCAGAATCCGAACATCTCGGCCGAGCGCGAGAGCGGCGAGAAGAGACCGATCAGGGTCCGGGTGGTGGACTGGCAGGCCCCGAGACTCATCCCGGCGACGCATCCCACGACCAGAAAGATGTGCTGGGCCTCCCAGTCGAGTCCGAACCGCTCGCGCGCCACCACGGCCAGCCAGGGCGTGAGATAGATAAGCAGGATCGCCAGGATCCACAGGACCAGGGTGATCCGGTAGGTCCGCAGCGCGCCGAGCCGGTCCTGGATGTAGCCGAAGCCGAAGGCGCCGGCCGCGGCGGTGAGTTGCACCAGGACGAACATGAGTGTGCGCACCGATTCGTTCCAGCCAATCACCTGCGCCCCATAGATGAAGGCATAGGTGATGATGATGCCGATGCCGCCCATCGAGAAGAAGACTGCCACCAGCAGCACCGCCAGGTCGCGATGCACGCGCAGATGCCCCAGGGTCTGTCCGACCCGATCGAAGCCGAGCCGCGCATAGGTCATGCCGGTGGGGAGTCGCCTCGGCCGGCCGCGCTCGCGCACCCAGAGGAAGGTCGGGATGGCGGCGACCAGGAAGAAGGCGGCGGTCCAGGGTCCGACCCAGCGGATGCGCTCGTAGTTCTCGGCGCTGACCTCGCCGAGCACGAAAAGTACGAACAGGGCCGAGACCATGCCGCCGATATAGCCCAGCGCCCAGCCGAAGCCGGAGATCTTGCCCAGATCCTCCGGCGGGCCGAGATCGGGCAGGAAGCTGGCGATGAAGGACTCGCCGATCGAGAAGGCGAAGTTCGAGAGGATCAGCAGCAGCATCGCGAGCCAGATCAGACCTGGCTCGGCCCAGTAGAGCATCGCCGTGCTGACGACCGTGAGCAGATAGCTGGCGAACAGAAAGCGCTTCTTGCTCGCGGTGTAATCCATGATGGCCCCGGCCACCGGCGAGCCGACCACCACCAGCAGATAACTGACGGCCAGGGCCAGGCTCCAGAGCAGGTTGCCCAGACGGTAGTCCGGCGCGTCGCCCACGATGACACGGGTGAAGAGATCGCCGAAGACGACGGTGATGATCAGCAGCGTATAGGCCGAGTTGGCGAAGTCGAACATCGCCCAGCCGAGGATCTCCCGCTTCGGGGCGCGCGCGCGGGTGCTCATGGGGTTTGGCTCGTGATCGTATAGAGGGTGGTCGTCTGGTCGCTGGGCATGGCATTCACTGTTCATGGGTCGGTTGAGTCTGGCCGGTTCCGATACCTGACTTTTTTCCTTGTTTGCCGCGATATGCCGCTAGAATGCGTCGCACGATACGTGGCCACCGTTGGTGACGCATCGTGCATTCACGATCATGACGCATTAGCTAAGCTTCGAGGAGAATCCAAATGACATTGATGAAGCGTTCCATCGCCGAGCTGATCGGTACCTTCTGGCTGGTGCTCGGCGGCTGCGGTAGCGCCGTGCTGGCGGCCGTGTTCATGGCCGGATCCAATGATATCGGGATCGGTCTCTTGGGCGTTGCCTTCGCCTTCGGTCTGACCGTGCTGACCATGGCCTACGCCATCGGTCATATCTCGGGTTGCCACCTGAACCCGGCGGTCACCGTCGGTCTGGCGGTCGGCGGCCGCTTCAGCTTCGCCGAGGCCCCGGCCTACATCGTCGCGCAGACGGTTGGGGCGATCCTGGCGGCCTATCTGATCCTCTTCATCGCGAGCGGCACCGAGGGCTTCACCCTGACCGCCAGTAGCCTGGCGGTCAACGGCTATGGCGAGCTGTCGCCCGGCAAGTATGGCATGACCGCCGGTCTGGTCACCGAGGTCGTCATGACCGCGATGTTCCTCTTCATCATTCTGGGCGTGACGGACAAGCGCGGGACGGCGGTCGCCGGCGGCCTGGCGATTGGCCTGACCCTGACCCTGATCCACCTCATCTCGATCCCGGTCACCAATACCTCGGTGAACCCGGCGCGCAGCACCGGACCCGCCCTGGTGCTCGCCCTCTCGGGCGAGGGCAAGGCCCTGGCGCAGCTCTGGCTGTTCTGGGTCGCGCCCATCGTCGGCGCGGCGCTGGCGGGAGTGATTTACCGTTGGTTCGAACAGGACGCGCGGGACTGATTCCCGGCCTGGCCTAGCCCCGGACTGAGTCCGGGGCCAGGCCCTGTCTCAACGGGATGGGGATTCGGTGACGAGCAGGGTTTCCAAATCGGCGGGGGATAAGCGGGGGGCGCGGGCGATGGCCTCGACCATCCGGCGATACCGTTGCTCGGTTGCCTGCAAGGAGGCTTCCACCTGCTTGCGACGGTCGATTTCTCGCTTCAACTCGACATCGATCGCCTCGGCTCGGGCGTGCGCCGCGATCGCGCCTTCAAGCAAACTCACGGCCGCGGCTCTCGCCTGTGCGAGCGACTGCTCGACGCTCGTGTTTTTTTCCGGTTCCGGTTCCGGAGTCATGGCATCAAGGCGCGTCTCGCCGATCGCCTCAGCCCCGGCGAATCGCGGATGATGCGCCTGGCGGATCGAGGAGTGGCCCTGACCTCCCGCCCGCATGGCCGCGAGGGTCCGTTCCGCCTCCATCAGGAGCGCCGTCAGACGCGCGCATCCCTCGCATGGATCTGGTCTCGGTGGAGCCTCGGTCAAGCGGTTCATCCCAGGATGGGCCGCCAGCGCCCAACCGCCAGCCTCGCGCGATTGGATGAGGCCCGCCCCGCGAGACCTGTCGTCCACCAGGCCAACATCGGCCGGCTGATCGATCGGATGGATGGAAACATCTCGCAAACAGTCCTCTAGGCGGGTTATTGGGGGCCGATGGCTGGTTCTGGAGGCACGCTCGAACACCCGATCAGCGCGGTCGCATCGACCGGCGCGGGGAGGTGGTTTCATTAGTATTTCAAGCTAATAGAGCAACGGACAGGCAGCTATCCGTATGACTACGTAAATTCGAACTGGTAGCGCCCCAATCGATAGAATCTCGTGGGAGCGGCTTTTAGCCGCGATGAGCGCCGACGCGAGGTTTTTCGCGGCGGCAAGCCGCTCCCACGGGTAGGCTCGTTTGTCGTCATCCTACGAATCGAGGCACTACCTTCGAACTCGGCATGGGGGATTCGCCGATTCGATCATTGGGATTTCGCGTGGTCCCGTTTGGCGAGATCCAACATGAACTATGATCCAAAGGTACGACCCCATGGATGCGTTCCGAGCACGGGTTATCCTCCAACTGACAACTGACAACTGACAACTGACAACTGACAACTGACGCCCATGTACGCCAGACTCATCGGAGAAGACATCGCCTACCGCGCGGAAGGCCCCTTGCTGTTTCTCAAGCGCCGTCTGGACGTTGGGCTGAACGAGGCGGTGGAGGTGGAGGGCGAGGATGGGTCGGTGCGCCTCGGGCGCATCGCCGCGCTGGACGAGGAGTCCGTCACGGTCGAGATGCTGGACGAGACCGCCGGGCTCGCCTTGAGCGGAACGCGGGTACGCTTTTTCGGCGAGCCACTGCGCTTCCATGTCGGTCCCGGACTGCTGGGACGGGTGTTCAACGGGATCGGCAAGCCGCTCGATGGCGGACCGCCGCTGGCGGCGGCGCGCGCCTTTCGGGTCGATGGGTTACCGATCAAACCGTCGGCCAGGGAGGCGCCGAACGAGTACCTGGAAACCGGCTTCACCGCCATCGATCTCATGAACAGCCTGGTGCGCGGTCAGAAGCTCCCGCTCTTCTCGGGCGGTGGACTGCCACACGATCGCATCGCGGTGGACATCGCCCGCAACGCGCGGCTTCCGGAGGAGGATGGCGAGGGACGGGATTTCGCCATCGTCTTCGGTGGGATCGGCATCCCGCATGCGAGCGCCGAGTTCTTCCGCGAGGAGATGGAGCGGAGCGGGGCGCTCGCGCGCACGGTGCTGTTTCTCAACCTGGCCAGCGACTCCAGCGCCCAGCGTCTCCTGACCCCGCGGTTCGCGCTCACCGCCGCCGAGTACCTGGCCTTCACCGAGGGCAAGCATGTCCTGGTCATCCTGACCGACCTCACCAACTACTGCGAAGCCTTGCGCGAGGTCTCGGCCAGTCGTGGCGAGATGCCGAGCCGCAAGGGCTATCCGGGTTACATGTACTCGGATCTGGCGACCCTTTACGAACGGGCGGGGCGCATTCGCGGGCGACCTGGGTCGATCACCCAGATCCCCATCCTCACCATGCCCAACGACGACATCAGCCATCCCATCCCGGATCTGACCGGCTATATCACGGAAGGTCAGATCGTCCTCGACCGCGACCTGCATCGTCGTGATCTCTATCCGCCGATCCGCCTGCTGCCGAGTCTCTCGCGTCTGATGAAGGACGGCACCGGCAAGGGCCGCACCCATGCCGATCATCCGGCGCTCGCGGCGCAACTCTACGCCTCCTACAGCCAGGCCCGGCAGACCCGCGTCCTGGCCAGCGTCGTCGGCGAGGATGGCCTGTCCGACAAGGATCGGCGGTTGCTGAGCTTCGGCGACGACTTCGAGCGTCTGGTCGTCAATCAGGGCGACGAGGCGCGCACCCTGGAGGAGAGTCTGGAGGTCGGCTGGTCGGTCCTGCGCGCCATACCCTCGGGCGAGTTGCATCGCCTGGACGACCGCCAGATCCACGAGCATCTGCGATGAGCGATAACGCCATCGTCCCCACCCAGAGCGCCCTGCTCGAACTCAAGGAAGAGCGGATCGGCTTGCGGGAAGGCTATCGATTCCTGGACGAGAAGCGGCTGATCCTGGCGGCGGAAATCCTGGCCGAGATCGCCGATTACGAGCGGGAGAAGGTGTTGTTCGACGCCGACCAGGCGAAGGCCGCCGAAGCCCTCCAGGCGGCGGTCGTCCGGCATGGATTCGAGGGGCTTTCGCTCTATCCGCCGGTCCAGGATCTGGACGTTCGAATCGAGCTGAAGCCGCGCGTCGTTCTGGGCGTGACCCTGCACGAGGCGAGTCTGACGGGCGAGGCTCCAATCCCGCCAGCCGTCAGCGTCGCCGCGAGTCCAGAGGCCGACGCCTGCCGCGCGGCGTTCATCGGTCTCGTTCCGCGCGCCGCCCGTCTGGCGGCCAGGGTCGCCAACCTGGAGCGTCTGCGCGTCGATTATGCCCGCGCCGCCCGCCGGGCGCGCGCGCTGGAGGACGTGCTCCTACCGGAGACCGAGGAACGGATCAATGGCATCGAAACGGTGCTGGAGGAACTCGAACGCGAGGAGGCGATCAGGGCACGGCTCGGCGGTGATCGTGACCAGCCATCGATTCCGGAAGGAGGTGATCGAACATCGATCTTGCGTGACGCCCCGGACCTCCCTCGCGGAAAGTCCGAGAGGTTGTGAAACGATTCAATCCGGCCTGGGCTCGATCCGTGGATGGGCTACGAGGTATCTTGAGTCTCGGAGTGTACAGGATGGGCATCGCTCTCGCTCTGCCCATCCTACGAGGGGTTTTTCACGATCTCCGAGGTCGGGCGATGAATCAGGGATTCTCGTCCGTAAAGATCTTCAGGCCCGATGCGGCGTAATTCAGCATGGAATCCACCGCGAATGGAAGGGTCGTCCGCCCATCGTAAACCAGCGCCGATGAGGCCTCCCAGACCGGGCGTTTGACGAAGAAGCCGCCCACCGTCGCTGGACCTCGATCGATCCCGAACGAGGTCGCGTCCTGATTCCCCGTGTCCACATAGAGCCGGGTACAGAGTTGCGCTTCGTTCTGATAGTCGCAGGCGAATGAGCTGATAAAGAGCAGGCTATCCGCCGGTTGTCCCGCTACGTCGCAGGCACCGACCCCGCTGGACAGGAACTCCGCCGCCATCTGTTCCCCGGATTGACCTCTCGCCAGGGCCACGGAAGGCAGGGTATGCGCAAAGGTCGCGCCCTCGTCCGCCTGTTTCGCGAGATGATCGGTCAAGTGGTTATAGAGGACATCCGCCTGCTGGACACTGTAGGAATCGGTCCGGAATCTCATGAAGGAGCAGATATTTCCCGCTCCGGTATAAATGAATGAGTAGCCAACGTACCATTCGGGCGCGGCCCAGGATGGCGAGGAGCCGATCGTCAGAATCAACAGCGCCATGGAGCGAATGATGGTTTGCATGATATAAGACCTCATCGTGAGAAATAGCTCGAAAGAACAGGCGGACTCCGGAATCGCGCGGGCCGATCAAGCGCTCAATCCGGCTTCGGATCCGGGAGGAGTCCGACTCAAACCGAATTCAATAATAGCCGACCGATGCCCCGGCCATGTTCGCCTTATTGAGCACGAGCCCGATGCACTTGTCGCCGAGCAGATCCTGTGACTGGGCCAGTTCGCCCTTGCTGATTTTTCCATCCTCCACGACCAGCATGACGCCATCCACGTAAGGCAGAAAGGCGATGACATCATCGCCCGCGAACAGCGGCGGCATATCGAACAGAATAATCCGATCCTCGTAGCGACTCTTGAGCTCGTCGACGAGCTGAATGACGCGAGGCGAGGAAAGAATTTCGGAAGAATGGGTTATCTTCTTGCGGCCAGGCATGATGACGAGCCGCTCGATCCCAGGGTGAATCAGGATGTCCGCGAGATTCGTCTCTCCAGTCAAATAATCACTGATTCCAAGTGACTCCTGGTCCGTGAAAAATCGACCGATCGCGGGGCGTTTCAGATCCAGATCCACGAGCAACACGGTCTGGTTGACCTCGCGCGCCAGGCTGATCGCAAGGTTGATCGCCGTCGTGGTTTTGCCCTCGCCCTCGCCTGGGCTGGTAATCGCCAGGGTCTTCCAGGAGTTCGCGCGCATGCGCTGAAGGATGTGCGTGCGCATGATCTTATAGGTATCGGTGATCCCTTCGATCCCTTCGGCCAGCAATATCCGGCCGTCCCGCAGTGATTGCGTATCCACCGAAACGGTCGCGGTCCGGGTGTACTGGATCTTGACCCCTGCTCGGTCGGATGGCGCGGTTCCCTTGCCTGGGAGAAGCCCCCTGATTGTCGTAGTGGAAGACGCCCGAGCCGGCCGGATGACGATCTGCCGATCCGCTCTGGCGCGCTCCATTGCATTCTTCAATCGTTCCATAGCTGTATGGCCCTTCTATTTCAGTTGCTCAAACCCGGCAATGAGACGTCGAACCGACGCATGACGACGAACCAGAGGACGTCCAATGGTAAAACAGCCCAGTGGAACACGGCCACCAGGGTCAGAATACCCACGACACCGAACGCCATGATGGTCCGCGTCCGTTTCCGGCGTGCTCCTTGATCAGTCGCTGTTTCGATATAGGGAACGATCGCCAGCAAAGGCAGATTCGTCGCCATTTGAATCGCCCGAGGGCCATGCAAACCCTTGTCCAACGCTTCCGAGAGGGCCAAGCTGCCCACGCCGCCGGCACCGGCAAGCACGAAACCCAGTACGAAAATCGCCAGTCGATTGGGTTTGAATGGCTTCTCCGGCAGCAGGGGCGGTTCGATCAGCGAGAAACGCTCACTCTTCCTATCACGCTCCAGGGACTGGGCCAATTCCGCCTGTAAACCTTTTTCACGGATTTCCTGGTACTTGGCCATGGCATTCTCGTAATCGCGGGTCAGCGCGCGATATTCCTGCTCCACTCTCGGGGCCTTCGTGATTCTCTCCTCATAGCCCCGGAGCTGGTCCTCGAGCTGCTTACTCGTCCGCTTCAAGGATTCGAGTTCCTGCTGCGTGCCCTCTAGTTTCACTCGCAGTTGAACATGCGCCGGATTATTGATGGTCGCCGTTGAAGCCGACTGAGTGCCGATCGATTTCCTGGCCTCTTCCAGCTTTCTCCGGGTATCCGCGATACTCCGGTTTAAGGCGATGACCTCGGGGTGCTCGTCCGAATAGCGTTTTTTCAGCGATGACGATTCCGCGATCAAGCCATCCAGGCGAGACTGAATGAACGCCGCGCTGGATGCGCTGGAGTTTTGCTGCAAGGCTTCGATTTCCTTCTCGAGTTGAATGCGATCCGGGTGGTCTGGAGAATACCGCTCCTTGGCCCTGACGTAGCGTGTTTGCAACTCTTCCAGATAAGCTTCGACCGAATTCGCCTGAATGCCCGAGTAACCCCCGAGGGTCGGGTCCAACTGAGCCAGCTCGGATTCGAGATAAAGCACCTGTTGCTGGAGTGTTCTGATCGCTTGCCCATTGTCGCGCAGACGCTCTTCCGTGCGGATCATGAGCTCCCGATTCAGCGAGGCGAGTTCCGGAAGATTATCGCTGTTATCCTCCTTGAAAGTGGCGAGCCTGGCTTCCAGGGTACTGATCTCGGATCCCAGCCGACTGGCCTCTACTTGCAGAAAATTCGTCGCTTCATTTGCCGCCGCCGCGCGCCGCTCAAGGTTCTCGTTTAGAAACAGGGAAACCAGGTCGCTGGTCACCTTCTGCGTCATCGCGGCCGAGCGGTTCTCGAAGGAGAGCGAAAAGGCGATGGTCGCCTCCTGCGCCCGGCCGCTTTGTGGATCGAGAACGTCGGCGCTGATCATGTCCAGCTTGACCCATTTTCGCATCTCCTCGACCGCCGCATTGATGCTCTGCTTGCTTCGGATATCCGGATAGAGATCATAACGCTCGATCAAGCCGCTCAAATTACTCGTGGTCATCACCCGCTGACTGATGACTTGAATGCGTTGATCGGCGTAGCTCGTGACCGTGGTTCGCACCAGATCCACGGGAATTTCCTGGCGCTCGATCAGAATCGTTGCCGATGAACGGTATACCGGTGGAATCAGAAGCGCGGCGAGTATGGCGATCACCAGCAATACGAAAGCGGGAATGATCGCATGCCACTTACGTCGTTTGACGATTGCGATATAATCGTCCAGTGTCAGGATATTTTCTTCCACAATCAGACCCTTGATATCGACAGCATCTTGTAGGCTTCCCTAATTCGTTCTCCGGAATCATTTCCGTGAAAGGCATTTAAAGGCATCGGCTGGTCTCGTCCGAAAGGCCCCTGATGTTAAGGAATGGTCCTGGTGGTCCTAGGATAAGCGAAGCAACAGGCCCTGGCTTCTGAAAAGCTCGGGGAAGGTAGGAAATAGGCGGAACGAGCCAAAGCCAATCCACCACATCGGAAGCCAGCCCCGAGGCATCCTAACCAGCGTGTGGCCGTGCGGCAACGAATTCTCGCCCGTGCTAACCGTGCCGACGCAACGGATTTTTCAACCTATCTGGAAGGGGCCGGCATTGATGACGGCACACTCAATCATCCCAGGAAAACTCGGGCGCCATCTCGTCGGTTGAGAGTGTGACGACCGGTGTTCCAGCGCGACTGGCGGCCAACAGGAATTCGACTCGCCCCATGCCGCGGAGGCGTCCGGCCTTGCCGGAGGACACCCGCCCCAGCTCGAACAGCATCAAGGCCAGCAGAAAACCGGCCTCGGCGGCAAATAGCTCGGGTGGATCGGCGGGCATCGGCCAGGCATCGGTTGGAGTTTCAAATAGGAGCGTCGGCATGCGATGGCCTGCGGGGTGAGCGTGGCGATGGGTCGATTGTAGTCCGGTCCCGGTTGGTACGTCGGGGCCAGCGCGGCGCTTCCAAGGCTACCCCACCAACTGCTCCACCACCGCGCCGACCGCCAGCAACCGCTGCCCTGGCTCGGCCATGTCCCTAAAGAACTTGAGCTTGTCGCCGCCTTCCAGCTTGTATTCCTTGGGCTTGGTCTGAATCAGCCGGATGAGCTTGGTGGGATCGATCTTGGGCTCATCGGTGAAGAGGATACGGCCGCTGGCCGGGCCGGCTTCGATCTTGCGGATGCCCCAGGGCTGGACCCTGAGCTTCAGCTCGGTGATCTCCAGGAGGTTCTTGGCGGGGTCGGGGAGGAGGCCGAAGCGGTCGATCATCTCGACTTGCAGCTCGCGCAGCTCATCGCGGTCGCGGGCGCTGGCGATGCGTTTGTAGAGCACCAGGCGGGCGTGGACGTCGGGGAGGTAGTCGCTGGGGAGCAGGGCGGGGATGCCGAGGTCGATCTCGGCGCCGTGGTCGAGCGGGCGGTCCAGCTCGGGGGTGCGGCCGGCCTTGAGCGCCTGCACGGCGCGCTCCAGCAGGTCCATGTAAAGGGTGAAGCCGATCTCGGTGATCTGACCCGATTGCTCGTCGCCCAGCAGCTCGCCCGCGCCGCGGATCTCCAGGTCGTGGGTGGCGAGGGTGAAGCCGGCGCCCAGATCTTCCATGGACTCGATCGCCTCCAGCCGCTTCTTGGCATCCGCCGTCATGGTCTTGGCCGGCGGGGTGATGAGATAGGCGTAGGCGCGGTGGTGGGAGCGTCCGACCCGGCCGCGCAACTGGTGCAACTGGGCCAGCCCCAGCTTGTCGGCGCGGTTGATGACGATGGTGTTGGCGCTCGGCACGTCGATGCCGCTCTCGATGATGGTGGTGCAGACCAGCAGGTTGAAGCGCTGGTGATAGAAGTCGCGCATGACGCGCTCCAGGTCGCGCTCGCGCATCTGGCCGTGGGCGACCTGCACCCGCGCCTCCGGGATCAGGGCCTCCAGCTTCTGCGCCTGGTTCTCGATGGTCTCCACTTCGTTGTGGAGGAAGTAGACCTGGCCGCCGCGTTTCAGCTCGCGCAGCACCGCCTCTTGAATCAGCGCGTCATTCCAGGCGCTGACGAAGGTCTTGATCGGGTGCCGCTCGACCGGCGGGGTGGCGATGATCGACAGATCCCGCAGCCCGGACATGGCCATGTTGAGGGTGCGCGGGATAGGCGTGGCGGTGAGGGTCAGGATGTCGACCTCGCTGCGCAGGTTCTTCATCTGCTCTTTGTGGCGGACGCCGAAGCGGTGCTCTTCGTCGATGATGGCCAGCCCCAGGTTCTTGAACTTGATGCTCGGCTGCAAGAGCTTGTGGGTGCCGACCACGATGTCGACCGTGCCGTCGGCCAGGCCGTCGAGGATGACCTTCTGCTCCTTGGCGGTGCGGAAGCGCGACAGGCTCTCGACCCGGATCGGCCAGTCGGCGAAGCGGTCGGAGAGGTTCTCGAAGTGCTGCTGGGCGAGCAGGGTGGTGGGCACCAGCACCACGACTTGTCGGCCCCCGTTGATCGCCATGAAGGCGGCGCGCATGGCGACCTCGGTCTTGCCGAAGCCGACATCGCCGCAGACCACACGGTCCATGGGCTTGGGGTCGGCCATGTCCGCCAGCACCGACTCGATGGCACGCTGCTGGTCCGGCGTTTCCTCGAAGGCGAAGGCGGCGGCGAAGGCGGCGTATTCGTCACCCCCATCAGGGAAGGCCACGCCTTGGCGCGCGGCGCGGCGGGCGTAGATGTCCAGCAGCTCGGCCGCCACGTCGTGCGCCTTTTGCGCCGCTTTGCGCTTGATCTTGTCCCATTGATCGCCGCCGAGCTTGTGCAGCGGGGCGTTCTCGGGCGAGGCGCCGGTGTAGCGTGAGATGAGGTGCAGCGAGCTGATGGGGACATAGAGCTTGTCCCCATTGGCGTACTCCAGCGCCATCAGCTCCGTGGTCATGCCGCCAACGGTGAGGGTCTGAAGCCCCAGATAGCGTCCGACCCCATGGTCCTCGTGGACCACTGGCGCGCCCTCGGTCAGCTCCGTGAGGTTGCGGACGATGGCGTCGCTGTCGCGCTCGCGGGCGCGTCGACGGCGCTCCTGGCGCACCCGCTCGCCGTAGAGCTGGGTCTCGGTAACGATGGCGAGCTGGGTGTCCTCCAGCAGCAGTCCCTGCTCGATTGGCGCCACGGTGAGACCGATGGGGTCGGTTCCGTCCAGGAAGGCTTGCCAGCCTGGCAGCGCGCGGGCGCGGATGTCGAAGCCCCGTAGGTGCTCGGCGAGCTGCTCGCGTCGCCCGGTACTCTCGGCGACGAAGAGCACCCGGCGCGCGGGCGCGGCGAGGAAGTCCTTGAGCGCCTGGGCGGGCTGGGTGGCGCGCGCCTGGATGGCCAGCGGGGGCAGGGTGGTGGTCGCGAAGTTGCAGACGTCCGTGTAGCCCTTGCGGCGGCTGGGAACCTCGGGCGACTGATGCAGCACGCCGGAGAGCCGGTTCAGCGCCGCCGCCAGCTCGTCGGGCGGCAGATAGAGCCGTGCCGGGGGGAGTAGGGGTCGCTCGATATTGTGTCGGCGCTGTTCGTAACGCTGTTCGACACCGGCGAAGAAGGTGGTCGAGGTCTCACGGGCGTCGGCCGGCTCGAAGACGAGGACGCCCTCGGGCAGATAGTCGAAGAGGGTCGCGGTCTGGTCGAAGAAGAGCGGCAAATAATATTCAAGTCCGCCCGGGGTCTGGCCGTTGGAGACCTCGCGGTAGATGAGGCTCGACTGGGGATCGCCCTCGATGGCGGCGCGGTAGCGCTGGCGGAATCCGGCGATGGCCTCCTCGTCGAGCGGAAACTCGCGCGCGGGCAGTAGGCGGATCCGCTCGATCTTGTCCTTGGAGCGTTGGGTGTCGGGATCGAAGACGCGGATGCTATCGATCTCGGCGTCGAACAGATCGATGCGCAGCGGAACCTGGCTGCCCATGGGGAAGACATCCAGCAGCGAGCCGCGCACCGCGTATTCGCCGTGTCCGATGACCTGGGAGACGCAGGAATAGCCGGCCCGCTCCAGACGGCGGCGGGTGGCGTCCAGGTCGAGCCGATCCCCGACCGCGAGCACCAATGAGTGGCCGTCGACATAGTCGCGCGGCGCCAGGCGCTGCATCAGGGTTCCGATTGGAACCACCAGCACGCCCTGGGTCAGGGTGGACAGCCGGTGCAGCGTCAGCAAGCGCTCGGATACCAGCTCCGGCAGCGGTGAGAAGACGTCGTAGGGCAGGGTCTCCCAGTCCGGGAAACTCAGGATCGGCCGCTCGCTCCCGGCGAGGAAGAACTTGAGTTCGGCGCGCAGGCTGGCGGCGCTCTGGACGTCGTCGACCAGCGCCAGGATGAGTCCCTGATGCTGGCTGGCGGCGCGGGCGATGGCGAGCGCCGTGCTTGCCCCGTAGAGTCGGCCCCACAGCAGACGCTCGCCTAGGCGTCGCGGCAGCGGCGGGTCGAGTGGGGAGTGCGGGGTTGCCGGGGGCTGCGAATGCATCGTGCTGAAACAACCTCGTTTCTTCGGAATGGGCGGGGATTTTCGCACACTGGGGTTTGGGTTTCAGTGCGATCGACCGTGGGAGCGGCTTTTAGCCGCGATGAGCGCCGACGCGAGGTTTTTCGCGGCTACAAGCCGCTCCCACGGGTGTGCTCGTTTGTCGTCATCCTACGAATCGAGGCACTACCCGATCGTGGAGGGCGCGACCATGACCGATACCTGCCCGAGGTGGGCGGGAGCTTGGCCCATTCTTGTATCTTGGGCCTCGGAGCGTACGGGATGGGCATCGCTCTCGCTCTGCCCATCCTACAAGTGGTGGCCGGTAGGTATCACTTTTGGTCGCGTCCGATCGCGGAGGGCTGGGTGCCGCTTCCGACGCCCCGCGAGATCCTCGTAATGTCCGACGCCGATAATGTCCGGCGCCGATAGGGTCACGTCTCATAGGAGCGATCTTTGTCACACAACGCGGCGCCCCGTTCGGAGACACTAAGGGCTTCGGAATCGGGGTTGGCGGGACGCCGGACTCAAGAGCCTGGGCCACGCCTGGTCTGGCGCCTGGGGCGCCGGTCCGTGACGCATGTCAACAATTCGGTGGAAGCTTTCCGGTATTTCTCTTGTAATGGGGCGTTCGATGACGCTTCATCGGCAACGGGCAACGGGCAACGGGCAACGGGCAACGGGCAACGGGCAACGGGCAACGGGCGACTGGCGGTTCGGCGGCGTTTCGGGGTCGAGTGCGTGGTGGCCCCGAGGTGGGTCGCCTGTTCAGAAGCATGGATTAGGAGCGAGGCGCGGTCCACTGGTCGGACCGGGCTTCTTGGATTAGAACCATAGTAATTCTCGGGGCGCATGACATGGCCAAGACAATCCTTACCGTGGACGATTCCGCGTCCATTCGACAAATGGTGTCCTTTACCCTGAAAGATGCCGGCTACTCGGTTTCAGAGGCGGTCGATGGTCAGGATGGCCTCGATAAGGCGCGGGCGGGTAACTTCAACCTCGTCTTCACCGACCAGAACATGCCGCGCATGGACGGGCTGACCCTGATCAAGCAGTTGCGTGGACTGCCTCAGTACAAGACGGTCCCAATCCTGATGCTGACGACCGAGTCGAGCGATGGAATGAAGGCTCAGGGACGGGCGGCTGGGGCGACCGGCTGGCTGGTCAAGCCCTTCGATCCGCAGAAGCTGCTCGAAGTCGTTCGCAAGGTGATCGGCTGACCGCGCGGCACCATAGGCAAGGAGAAGGGCAATGACCATCGATATGAGTCAGTTCTATCAGGTGTTCTTCGAGGAAGCCGGTGAGAATCTGGCGACGATGGAGGGCCTGCTGCTGGAGTTGGACGTCGACGCGCCGGATCTGGAGACGCTCAACGCGATCTTTCGCGCGGCCCACTCCATGAAGGGCGGCGCCGGCACCTTCGGTTTTAACGACATGGCCCGGGTGACCCATGTCCTGGAGACCCTGCTCGATCGTCTGCGCAAGCAGGAATTGGCCCCGACCGTCGAGATGGTCGACGCCTTTCTGCAGGCCGGCGACGTGCTCAAGTCGCAACTGGCGGCCCACCAGGAGGGGACCGAGTACGAGGCCCCGCGCGTTGCCGAGGTATGCGCGCATCTGGAGGTTCTGGCGAGCCTGGACGACACGTCGGGCGAAGGTTTGGCCTCGCCCGTTCGGGACACGGGCGTTCGCGAGAGCCTGGAAGGAGGCGGTTGGCGGATCGAATTCCGGCCCGCCGATATCGGGCGGCGGGATGGACTCGAGCTTCAGGGACTTTTCGACGCCCTGGGCGAGCTTGGCACCATCGAGGGAACGGTCCCATCCGATCTGGACGGCGCGCGTGAGATGGATGTCTGTGTCTGGCGTCTGTTCGGCGATGTCGGCCGGGGGGCGGTCGAGGAGATTTTCGCCTTCATCTGCGAGCCGAACCAGGTCAGTCTCGCGGCGATCCAGCCGGATGAGTCGTCGCTATCGGCGGAGCCTGATGAATCGGACGACGACGGTTACGGTTTTTTCATGGGCGCGCCCGGAAGCGAGTTCGCGTTGGATCAGGAGCTGGACGGCTTCGGTCTCTTCGGCGGCAGCCCTGGAATGGATCAGGTGGTCGAGCTGGCGAATCAGGATCGCCTCGACCGGGATCTGGGGTATGGCTTTTTCGATGCCTCTCCCGGATTCCCGGAGCCCAATGGCGAGGCCCGGCGCGAGTCCCCGGCCCAAACGGTCGCGGCTCAGCCGAAGCGCTCCGTCGACGCGGGCGGATCCAGGGCGACCGCCGCGCCAAAGAGGGCCATCGCCGCCGACACCTCGATTCGGGTCAGCGTCGAGAAGGTCGATCAGCTGATCAATCTGGTCGGCGAGCTGGTCATCACCCACGCCATGCTGGCCGAATCCGCCACGGTTCTGGATCCGGCCCTCCATGAACGCATCTTCGGCGGGCTCTCCAACCTGGAGCGCAACTCGCGCGATCTCCAGCAGGCGGTGATGTCCATCCGCATGATGCCGATCAGCTTCGTCTTCAACCGTTTCCCGCGAGTGGTGCGCGACACGGCGGCCAGTCTCGGCAAGAAGGTCTTGCTGCGGCTCGTCGGCGAGGACACCGAGCTGGACAAGGGGCTGATCGAGCGCATGGCCGATCCGCTCAACCATCTGGTGCGCAACAGCATCGACCACGGTATCGAGCAGCCGGAGGCGCGCCGCGCGGCGGGCAAGCCGGAGCAGGGCGAAATCACCCTGCGGGCCAGTCATCGCGGCGGCAGCGTGGTGGTCGAGGTCAGCGACGACGGGGCTGGACTCAACCGCGAGAAGCTGCTGGCCAAGGCCGCCAAGCAGGGCATTCCCATGCCCGACAACCCGAGCGACAAGGAGGTCTGGGCGCTCATCTTCCATGCCGGCTTCTCGACCGCCGAGCGCGTGACCGACATCTCGGGTCGCGGCGTCGGCATGGACGTGGTGCGGCGCAACATCGAGGACATGAACGGGCGCGTCGAGATCGAGTCCTCGCCGGGACGCGGAACCCACATCACCATCCGGCTGCCGCTGACGCTGGCCATCCTCGACGGACTCTCGGTGCGGATGGGCGAGGAGATCTTCATCCTGCCCCTGACCGTGATCCAGGAGTCGATCCAGCCCAAGCCCGAGCAGTTCAAGTCGGTCGTCGGCAAGGGGCGGGTGGCGCTGGTGAACGGGGAATATCTCCCGATGGTCAGCCTGCGTGATGTTTTCAACAGCGGCGGACCGGAAACCCGCCCCGAGGACGGGATCCTCGTCATCGTGGACACCAATGAAGGTCGCGCCGCCGTTCTGGTCGACGAGCTGGTCGCGCAACACCAGGTCGTGATCAAGAGCCTGGAGACCAATTACCGCAAGGTGGATGGCGTTTCCGGCGCCACCATCATGGGCGACGGGCGGGTGGCCTTGATCCTGGATGTCGACGCCTTGGTGCGGCTCAATCGCCGCGCCACCCGAGGCTCCGTTCGCCCGATCCAATTTTCAGTCACGGGGGATCCCAACGATGAATGACGAACGCAAGGACGGGAGCGCGGTCGCGACCGACGGCGCGCGTGAATATCTGACCTTCACCCTGGGCGACGAGGAATACGGTATCGATATCCTCAAGGTCCAGGAGATCCGCGGCTATGACGCCGTGACCAAGATCGCCAATTCGCCGGCCTTCATCAAGGGCGTGATCAACATGCGCGGCGTGATCGTGCCGATCATCGACATGCGCCTGAAGTTCAATCTGGGGCAGGTCGAGTACAACGAATTCACGGTGGTCATCATCCTCAATATCGATTCGCGCATCGTGGGTCTGGTCGTCGATGGCGTCTCCGATGTCATCGCGCTCGCTGGCGATCGGATCCGGCCAGCCCCGGAATTCGGCGCCCTGCTCGATACCGCCTACATCGATGGCCTGGCCACGCTCGACGACCGCATGATCATCATGGTGGACATCGCGCGACTCATGACCAGTCAGGAAATGGGTTTGGTCGAGCAGGTTCACGAGGCGGTGGCCTGATGCCCCGGCGTCAAGGTTCCAAGCCCTGTTCGCGCCGTCGTGGCGGCCCGTGTTTTATATAAGCGGTTTCCTGAAATCATGGCCTTTCGCCGCTGCCCCTCGGTTCCAGGGTGGCTTGGCTTGCCTCGGCGCCGATGGCGAATTCCGGCTCCGGCAACTGTCCGCGAATCAGGACAGAGGTCGGTTGTTCGAATTTTATTGAGAGGTTAGACATGATTTCCTTTGAAAGGATGTCCGTGAGCGCGAGACTCATGACCGCGGGCGCGGCGGTTCTGATCGGTTTGGTGGTGATCGCTGTCTATACCCTGGTCGCCATCAAGAGCGATGCCCTGGCCGCTCATGGCCAGAGGATCAAGCATTTGGTGGAACTTTCCAGCGGGGTGGTCGCGCACTATCGGAAACTCGAGGTCGAAGGGACGCTCTCGCGCGAAGCGGCGCAAGGGCAGGCCAGGGGGGCTTTGCGCGCTCTGCGCTTCGGCGATGATGACTATCTCTTTGCCTATGACTTCGATGGCCGAACCCTGGTGACGGCCGACCCCAGGATCGAGGGCCAGGTATTCCTGGGTAAGACCGACGCCAACGGGTTCAAATTGTGGGATGCCATTATCGAAAAGGGCCGGGCGGGAGATGGCTACATTGACTATGTCTTTCCGCGTGCCGGCCAAACCGAACCCCTGCCGAAGCTCGCTTACGTGGTTGGCATTCCCGAATGGGAGTGGGTCGTCGGCACGGGCGTCTATATCGATGACGTGGATGTGGCCGTCCGCAAGGCGGCTCTGAACTATGGTCTGATATCACTGCTGGTTCTGGCCGTCGCGGTCGTCATCGCCTTTCTGGTGTCGCGCAGCATCGTCAGGCAACTGGGCGGCGAACCCCAGGCGGCGGCGGCGAGTTTGAAAAGAATCGCCGATGGCGATTTGAGCGAGGACATCCAACTGGCCAAGGACGATAGCGGCAGTCTGCTGGCCTCGCTCAAACAGATGCAGGAGGGACTGCGGCGGCTGCTCGGGGAGATCGCGGCGATCGTCCAGGCCGGGACGCAGGGCGATTTCAGTCGGCGGCTGGATCTCGCGGACAAGCGCGGATTCGGGAAGGAACTCAGCGAGGGTTTGAATCGCCTGGTCGAAACCACCGACGTAGGACTCTTGGACGTAACCCTGGTGGCCAACGCCCTGGCTGTCGGCGATCTGTCACGCACCATCACCCGCGATTATCCGGGTCGCTTCGGCGAGATGAAGACGGGCGTCAACGGCACCGTGACCGCCTTGACTCTGGTGGTGAGCGAGATCCGCCAACTCGTGGATGCCGCCAACCGGGGCGATTTCAGCGTCAGCATCGAGCTATCCGGCAAGCAGGGCTTCGCCAGGGAGATCGCCGAACTGCTCAACCAACTGTCCGAGACCACCGCGGTGGGCCTCAAGGATGTGATGCGGGTGGCCCAGGCGCTCGCCGAGGGCGATCTGACCCAGTCCATCGCCAAGGACTATCCGGGACTCTTCGGCGAGACCACGCTCGGGATCAACACCACGGTCGGCAACCTCAAGGAACTGGTGTTCCGCATCAAGGAAGCGGTCGAAACCATCAATACCGCCTCCGGCGAGATCGCGACCGGCAATCAGGATTTGAGTCAGCGCACCGAGGAACAGGCCAGCTCGCTGGAAGAGACCGCCAGTTCGATGGAAGAATTGACCAGCACCGTCAAGCAGAACGACGACAACGCCCGTCAGGCCGATCAGCTCGCCCGTTCGGCCTCCGAGGTGGCGGTTCAGGCCGGGCTCGTGGTGGAGGCCTCCGTGGCGACCATGGCGGCGATCACCCAATCGAGCCGCAAGATCGCCGATATCATCAGCGTCATTGATGGCATCGCCTTCCAGACCAACATTCTGGCCCTGAACGCGGCGGTCGAGGCGGCGCGGGCCGGTGAACAGGGACGCGGCTTCGCCGTGGTCGCCTCGGAGGTCAGGAGTCTGGCCCAGCGCTCGGCCGATGCCGCCAAGGAGATCAAGATCCTGATCGGCGACAGTGTCGACAAGGTCGATGCCGGCACCATCCAGGTGAACGAGGCCGGGGTGCGCATGACCGAGGTCGTCGCCTCGATCAAGCGTGTCACCGACATCGTGGCCGAGATTTCCGCCGCCTCGGCCGAGCAGTTCTCCGGGATCGAGCAGATCAATCAGGCGATCGTCCAGATGGACGACGTCACCCAGCAGAATGCCGCCCTGGTGGAAGAGGCCGCGGCGGCGGCCGAGGCCATGCAGGATCAGGCGCGCGCGCTGTCCGAGGTCGTTGCCGTCTTCAAGTCCGGTCACGCGGTCGCCGTGCGCTCCCGGCCACCGTCGAGCGGCTCGTCTTTTCAACTGGATCCAGTGCCTGGGAAACGACCCGAGCGCCGGACGCGGATCGCCACCGAGGCGGAGAGCGATGAATGGACGGAGTTCTAGCCGTGTCGCGCGAACGCGAATTCAGCTTCACCGATCGGGACTTCGAGAAGATCCGCGGGCTCATCTACGAGCACGCCGGGATCTCGCTCAGCGCCGGTAAGGTCGACATGGTGTATAGCCGCATCGCCCGCCGTCTGCGCGCGAACGGACTCAACTCCTTCGAGGGTTATCTGGAGTTCCTGGCGGCGAATCCGGAGGAGTGGCCACACTTCACCAATTCGCTGACCACCAATCTGACCTCCTTCTTCCGGGAGGCCCATCATTTTCCGGTGCTCGCGGAGCACGCCTTGGAGGCCAAGCGCAATGGACACAGTCCGATTATGCTCTGGTCCTCCGCCTGTTCGACCGGCGAGGAGCCCTATTCGATGGCGATGGCCCTGATCGACGCCTTCGGCTCCTGGACGCCGCCGGTCAAGATCCTGGCGACCGATCTCGACACCAATGTGGTACGCCATGCTGCCAAGGGGGTTTACCAGATGGACCGGGTGGAGAAGATGCCGGAAGAAACGCTCAAGCGTTTTTTCCAGCGCGGCCGGGGCGATCAGGAGGGTCTGGCGCGGGTGCGCCCCGAGGTCCGCGCGCTGGTCAATTTCCATCCCCTGAATCTGCTCGACGACCAATGGCCCATGAAGGGTCAGTTTGACGCCATTTTCTGTCGTAATGTAATGATTTATTTCGATAAGAAAACGCAGTCCAAGATTCTGTCGCGGTTCCATCCATTGCTGCGTGCCGACGGTCTGCTCTTCGTGGGGCACTCCGAAAGTTTGACGCATGTCGCGGATCTGTTCCGTTTACGGGGCAAGACTGTCTACGCCCCATTGCCCACCAAGTGAGATGCAACCGAGATGGACCATGGATACGAGGAAGTCCTGGCGCCCAACCTCTATTACGACCGCCACTTCGAGACGGATGCGGTCAAGATATTGCCGGGCGAGTACTATGTCTCGACACGCGAGATCCTGATGGTGACGGTATTGGGATCCTGTGTCGGCGCCTGCGTGCGCGATCGGGTCAGGGGGATTGGTGGAATCAATCACTTCATGCTGCCCGACGACAAGCGCGACGAGAACGACCGCTTCGGTCGTTCCATGCGCTATGGCGACTACGCGATGGAAATCCTCATCAACCAGTTGCTCAAGCTGGGCGCGCGCCGCTCCAACCTGGAGGCCAAGGTCTTCGGCGGGGGCAATGTCCTGCCGGGCTTCAAGAATCACGTCGTGGGCGAGCGTAACTCCCGATTTGTGATCGATTATCTCGCCACGGAAGGAATTCCGGTGGTCGCCAGGGATCTGCTCGGCAATCATCCACGCAAGGTCTATTTCTTCCCGACGACCGGCCGGGTGCTGGTCAAGAAGCTACGCAGCATGCACAACGACACCATCATCGAACGCGAGCTCAGTTACAGTGAGACGCTTCGCCGGGCGAAGGTCGAGGGCGACGTGGAACTCTTTACCTGAGCGTGCGCGCCGGGTTCGCGATGGTTCGATAAGGGATGGATTTCGGGAGTCAATCGAGATGTTGGATACGTTGAAGCCGCACTGGCCGCCGCTCCTGGTCGGCCTGGCACCCCTGCTGCAATCCACTCTGGCACCTGATCTGTTGCCGGGCTGGGTGGGCGTTCTGCTGCTGGTGGCGATCTGGCCCCTGTGGCTCCTCTTGCGCTCGGCGACGGACAGGCCGGTGCCCGCGACGGATGGGGGACACGATCTCACGGTGGGGATGCCGACACGTCAGGCCGAACGCGAATTGTGGGATCTGGTGGTCGAAACCGATCGTCTGATCGGTCCTCAGATGCTGGAGCTGAGGGAGCTGGTCCAGCAGGCTTCCGATCTGGTCGGGCATGCCGCCGGTGACCTGCAGGCGAGTTTCCAGGGGCTCTCGGACGAATCCACGGCGCAACAGCAGTTGGTGCTGCGCCTGGTCTCCAAGGAGGATGGCCACATCCATGAGAACAAGAGCGAACTCATCGATATCAACGCCTTCCTCGATGCCAACAGCCAGCTGCTGGCGGAGAACGTGGAGCGTCTGATCGACATGGGCAAGAACAGCGTGCGGGTCGCGCATCAGATCGATGACCTCTCGTCGCAGATGAACGATATCTTCGACCGGCTCGACGGCGCCAAGCGGATCGCGCGCCAAACCAATCTGCTCGCGCTCAACGCGGCGATCGAGGCGGCGCGCGCCGGGGAGGCGGGCCGAGGTTTCGCGGTGGTGGCCCAGGAGGTTCGCAAGCTCTCGCAGGACGCCACCGAATTCAATGACGAGATTCGCAACCAGGTCGAACAGGCGCAATTGGTCTTTGCCGAGACCCGCGAGATCGTCGGGCACATGGCCTCCCAGGATCTGAACGCCTCCATCACCGCCAAGGGCGCCATGGATGAGATGATCGATCAGGTGCAGGGACTCAACAGCGTGATGGCGGCCGGGCTGCACGAACTGACCTTCGTCGTCGGGCGGGTGCGCGAGAACGTCGGCGCGGCGGTGCGGCTGCTCCAGTTCGAGGACATCACCCGTCAGGTGCTGGGGCAGGCGGGGATGCGGATCGATTTCATGGATCGCTTCGTCGCCGAGCTGCGCCATATTCCGCTCGGCAAGTCGCGCTCGCCCCAGGACATCGAGGAGGCCAAGGGACGGTTGGAGGTGCTGCACGCGCAACTGATCGCGGCGGCTCATCGTCCGGTGAGTCAGAAATCCATGGACGAAGGCGACATCGAGCTGTTCTGAGGTTCCGAGGTCAAACCATGATTCGTGTCCTGATCGTCGATGACTCGGCCCTGGTGCGTAAACTGCTGACCGAGATCCTGGGCGAAGCGCCGGGGATCGAGGTGGTGGGGACGGCGCAGGATCCCTTCGTGGCGCGTGAAAAAATCAAGGAGCTCAATCCGGATGTGCTGACCCTGGATGTCGAGATGCCGCGCATGGATGGCCTCACCTTTTTGCGCAATCTCATGCGGCTGCGGCCCATGCCGGTCGTCATGGTCTCGTCCCTGACCGAGCGCGGAGCCGAGGTGACGCTGCATGCCCTGGAGCTGGGCGCCGTGGATTTCGTCCGCAAGCCCGACCGGGATCTGCTCAACAGCCTCGGTGAGTACGCCGATGAACTGGTGGACAAGATCCGCGTGGCGGCCTCGGTCAAGGTCAGGCCATGGCCGACGGCCCCGCCGTCGACCGCCAGCTTGTCCCTGGACGCGGTGGTTCCCCAGCGTTCGATCCAATCCTTCCGTACCACGGACCGGGTTCTGGCGATCGGTGCCTCCACCGGCGGAACCGAGGCGATCAAGGAGGTTCTGACGCGCTTGCCGCCGGATACGCCCGGCGTGGTCATCGCGCAGCACATACCGCCCGGTTTCAGCGCCGCCTTCGCCGAGCGGATGAATCGACAGACCGGATTGGTCGTCAAGGAGGCCGCCGACGGTGATCGCGTACTGCCGGGGCATGCCTATATCGCCCCCGGTGACTACCATCTCCTTCTGGCCCGCGATGGCGCCCGCTATGTCTGTCGCCTGACGCAGGCCGAACACGTCAACCGGCACCGTCCCAGTGTCGATGTTCTTTTCCGCTCGGTCGCCAAGGCGGCCGGGACCAACGCCTGCGCCGCCATCCTGACCGGCATGGGCGCCGATGGCGCCCAGGGTCTCAAGGAGCTGCGCGATCTGGGGGTGCATACGATCGCCCAGAACGAGGCGACCAGCGTGGTCTGGGGAATGCCGGGCGAGGCGGTGAAGCGTGGCGGCGCCGACGAGGTGCTTCCCTTGTCGGAGATTGCCGCCGCGTTGCTCAAGGGCCTGTCCGGAAAGGGAAACGCCAGGGAAAAACCAACTAACAGAGGTTCATGACGTGAGTGTCACATCGAGTATCGATAAAGAGAAAGGGGTGGTGACCATCGCCATCGAGGGGCGCTTCGATTTCGCGCAGCACAAGGCCTTCAGGGATGCCTACAAGGGCATCGACTCCAAGAGCATGAAATTCGTCGTGGACCTTTCGGCGGCCTCCTATCTCGACAGCTCGGCCCTGGGGATGCTGCTGCTGCTGCGCGAGTTCGTCGGCAGCGATCCCACGCGCGTGCGTATCAAGGGCAGCGGCGAGGACGTGCGACGGGTTCTCCGGATCGCCAATTTCGACAAGCTCTTCAGCTTTGACTGAGCCGGGCCATGGCCGCCATGCGTCCTGTACTGGACGGTTCCATCTCGGGGAATTTTGACTTCGCCAGAGATCGGCGGCCGTTCGCCATGGGATTGGCGCTGATCGTCGGAGCGGATCCGGATCAAGCCAATGTCCTGGGCCGTCTGCTGCGCCGCGAGGGTTACCGGACCCTGGCGGTCGCCGATGGCGAGGCGGCCGTCGGACATTGTCGCAACACCCGTCCCGCGATCATCTTCATCGAGCTTGGCTTGACGGGACTCAAGGGTTTCGAGGCGGTTCGAGTCCTCAAGCGGGATTGCGGGGACGAGGAAACCCCGGTGGTCTTCATGACCCAGCGGCTCGACGAGGACATGCTGCTCAAGTGCGTCGAGGCGGGTGGCGACGACTTTCTCGCCGAGCCGATCGAGCCCTCGCGTCTCAAATCCCGACTCCTGGTCCTGGAGCGCTTGCGCGGACTCCGGAGCGCGATGGTGGATCGCAAGCGCGCGCTTTCGGAGTTGTTGGACTGGGAGCGCGAGGAAGAAGCCCTGGCGGAGCGGGTTCTCGGCCGCGCGGTCAAGAACCGTAATGTCCTCATGGATCGGATCGGACTGGTTCAGCGTCCGGCCGCCGTTTTCAGTGGGGATCTGGTTCTCACCCAGCATCTTCCGGACGGTGGGCTAAGGGTTCTGCTCGCCGACTTCACCGGCCATGGCCTGGCGGCGGCGGTGGGGGCGTTGCCGATCGCGGACGCCTTTCATGCCATGACCCTCAAGGGGGTTGGCGACGATATCCTCCTGGAGGAGATCAACCGCAAGCTCTATCAGTTACTCCCGGCCGACCGCTTCATGGCGGCCTGTCTGGTGACCATCCCGGTGCATGGCGAGGAGCTGCTGTGGTGGAACGGCGGCATGCCGAGTGGCTGGCTGAGAACCGCGCAGGGATTGCGCGAACTCACGGCCCACGCGCTGCCACTGGGAATCCTGCCCGAGTTGCCGGTCCTGGAGGCCCCGATCCGCATCCGCGTGCAAGCGGGCGATCGTCTGCTGCTCATGACCGACGGACTGCTGGAAGCGGAAGACAGCCAGGGCCGCATGTTCTGGAATTACGGGTTCGAGACGCTCCTCGGCGACTGGGAATACGGCGGCAGCCTGCTGAGTCGGCTCTTCGAGCAACTCGATGTCCACTGCGCCGATACCGAGCAGGCCGACGATATCGCCGTGTTGGAAATTCCCTTCGGCCCCGATCTGATCGCCGCTTCCGGGTTGGCTTCGGGCATGGCGGCCAAGGGCGGCTGGACGGCCCCGCACGCCTGCGACGAGACGCCGGTGTCCGCCGGATTCTCCAGCCCGCTCGTCTCCCCCTCCCAGGCCGAGCCGAGCGCCCGAGGCACGGCCTTGATCGTGGACGACTCGGCCATCAATCGGCAGCTTTTGAGTTACATGCTGCGACAGGAAGGGTTCGTCACGCTCACGGCGAACGATGGCGAGGAGGCGATCGCCTGTCTCGAATCCACGCGGCCCGACATGATCTTCATGGACGTGGTGATGCCCCGCATGAACGGCATCGAGGCGACGCGCGCCATCAAGACCCGGTTGGGCGAGGATTTCGTCCCGGTCATCTTCCTCAGCGCCTTGCGGAGCGAGGAGACCATGATGGAATGCATCCGCGCCGGCGGGGACGATTTTCTCACCAAGCCGTTCAATGTCGCCTTGCTGAAGGCGCGCATCCGTTCCATGGAGCGGGCGCGCGATCTGCGCCGCCGCGACGCCGCGGCCAATCTGGTGCTGATCGAGTTGCTGGAGCGTCGGCAACAGGAACAACTGCTGGCCGAGCGGGTGTTCAGTCGCGCCATCAAGAACCGCAACGTCGCGATCGAGCGGCTCGGACTCATCCAGCGCCCGACCGCCACCTTCAACGGCGACCTGGTGCTGACGCAGTATCTACCCGACGGTGGATTGCGTGTCCTCATGGCGGATATCACCGGGCATGGCCTGGGCGCGACCATCGGCGCGCTGCCGGTCGCCGAGGCCTTTCACGCCATGACCCTCAAGGGGGTCGCGGATAATGCCGTGCTGGCCGAGATCAATCGCAAGCTCCATCTGCTGCTGCCCACCGAACGTTTCATGTCGGCCTGTCTGGTGACGATCTCGCGCGATGGCCGCGTACTGCGCTGGTGGAATGGCGGGATGCCAAGCGTCTGGGTGCGTACCCGCCGGGGTCTGATCGAGCTTGTCTCGCATGCCTTGCCGCTGGGCGTGCTGCCGACCTTGCCCGTGGAAGACAAATCCCGGCGACTCGACATTGAATTGGGTGACGCCCTCCTGCTGTTCACGGACGGTTTAGCGGCGGCCAGTGACCGTCGCGGGATTCGCTTCGGGGAAGCCAGATTGAAGACGCTTCTGAATCGATGGAGCCGGGATCGGCCTCTCCTGCCGGACTTGGAGAGCGCCCTGAACGCGCATTGCGGGGATGTCGAGCAGCCCGACGACATCGCGGCGCTGGAGATTCACATCGAGGCGACGCTCTTCACGGGTGCTCCAGCGCGCGATTGAACCTGAAAAGAGCTGTCAGCCTTCAGCTATTGGAAATCAGCCACTTGGCCATTGACCGAGACCGGCCGAGGCTCATTGGGTGAAACCCGCAAGAAGCGAAAACCCCGGCCATACAACGGCTGGAGGCGGGTCGCTGGCGGCTGACGGCTCTTTCTATGTTGAACGAGGGTCGAGACGGACGCTCGGGGAGACAAGGATCACGGCGAGCAACAAGGCTTCTCCGTGTGCTTTCCTCGTCTCCCCCGAGCGATCGGCGGGATTTTCCGGATATCGGACCCCAGGGCGCCCGTGCCGGGCGGACTATTGAACGATGAATCCCGTGAAGTAAAGGGCGCTGATCGCCGGTGTTCCGGTTTGCTTGCTCATGGCTTCCCGCAGACTCGCCAACAATTCCGTGCGCAACGCCTCGCGTGCCTCGCTGGTCATCATTCCATCCCCATCACGTCCGCCGAGCAGGCTGATCATGTGGTCACGAATGAGTGGCATGTGGAGGGTCACCAAGTCCGCCTCCGCCTGGGTCTCGATGAAGAACTGAATATCCACGCGCAAAAAGCGGGCCTTGCGCGGATTCGTGAGGTTGACGACCAGCGGCGGATCCAGGGCCAGGTACCCTGGATAGGCGCCTTCCGCCCCCGAGCCGCCACCACTGGATGTCTGGCCGATCACTGGAATCAAGCCAATGATCAGCGCCAGGAAATACGCGGTCCCACGATGCATGACCTTCATCGAAATCTCCAGGTTGAAACCTCCCCCTTCAGGGGGATCATGCCGCACGGAAGAGGCGTAACCTCTTGTGTGCCGTATCGTCCGGCTTGGCCGGGCGTGGATTGAAGCATGTCAAAACTCCTCCCATTCATCCTCGCTCGGCGAGGGCTTCGCGGTTGATGGATTCCGTGGCCTGTCCGACTTCGCGGCCAGGCTCGCGGCGGCTGGTTTTTTCGGGCCGGACGTATCGGCCGGCTCGGGGGCGAGCCGGGTGACATTGGTCGCCCGGTCGGGACCGCGTCGCTCGGCGCCAGTCCAGTCCTGATTCCGAAGGCCGCTGGTGTCCAGTTTGAAAAGAGACACCGCGCGCTTAAGCTCGCGCGCCTGATCCTCCAGGCTTTCGGTGGCGGCCGCGGCCTCTTCCACCAGGGCCGCGTTCTGCTGCGTCATCTCGTCGATCTGGCTGACCGCCTGCGTGACCTGCCCGATGCCCGAGGATTGCTCGCGGCTGGCGTCGGCGATCTCGGAGACCAGGGTCGCGACCTGCTGGAAACCCGCGACCACCTCGTCCATCTCGCCCCCGGCCTGACGCGCCAGCTTGGCGCCGCCGTCCACCTTCGCCATGGAGTCGACGATCAGCCCCTTGATCTCCTTGGCCGCCTGGGCGCTGCGTTGCGCCAGTTGCCGGACCTCGGAGGCGACCACCGCGAATCCCTTGCCCTGCTCGCCGGCGCGCGCCGCCTCGACCGCCGCGTTGAGCGCCAGAATATTGGTCTGGAAGGCGATGGAGTCGATCACGCCGATGATGTCGGCGATGCGCCGGCTGGAGTCCTGAATGCCGTCCATGGTGCCGACCACCGCCTTGACGGTCTCGCCGCCGCGCTGGATGCGCTCATTGGCGGTCACCGAGAGCTGATTGGCCTGCTGGGCGTTCTGGGCGTTCTGCTGGACGGTGGCGTTCAGTTCCTCCATGGAACTGGCGGTCTGCTCCAGCGAGCTGGCCTGGGATTCGGTCCGCTCGGACAGATCCGAGTTGCCGGCCGAGATTTCCTGCGCGGCGCTGTTGATGGACTCGGTCGATTCGAGGATGCGCCCGACCACCTCGCGCAACTGTTCGAGCGTGGCGTTGGTGTCGGTCTTCATCTGACCGAAGGTGCCTTCATAGTCCGCCGTGATGCCTTGCGTGAGGTCGCCCTGCGCGATCGCGTTCATGACCCGCGCCAGGTCGGTGAGGCCGGCCGAAACGATCTCCATCAAGCGGTTGAGGCCATCGGTCATCTGCTGGAAAAAGCCGGTCTTGCCCGCCGGATCGAGGCGCGCGCTGAAGTCGCCACGCACCGCCGCCGCCAGCAGCGCGGCCAGCTCCTGCTCGACCTTCGCCTCGTTGGTGCGGTCGGTCCATTCGACCACCGATCCGAGTCGCTCGCCCTGATCGTTCATGACCGGGTTGGAGACCAGCTTGTAGAGACGTCCGCCGATACGGATCTGAGCGACATGCTCCTGGGTCAGGCTGCCCAGCATGTTCTTCTGACGCGCCGGATGGCGATGGAAGTCGTCGAAGTTGGCGCCGAGCAGGCGCTCCGCCTGGAAGTTAGGCAAATCCTTGCGCATGTCCGGCTCCGAGTCGCGCATCATGCGGGTCACGGCGGCGTTCATATAGATGATCCGGCCGTCGTTGTCGGCCACCATCATGTTGGTCGAAGCCTTGTCGAGCGCGCTCTGGATGCGCCGACTCTCGGCGGCGAGGCGTCGCTCGGTCTCGATGCGCTCATGGAGCTGTTGCTGCATGTGCTTCATCGAGGCCAGGAGGCTGACGCTGTCGCCGGATTTGACCGGGATCTCGTTGTCCAGCCGGCCCTTGGCGATGTCGTGGGCAACCTGGACCGCGAACGCCGGCTCGCCGCCCATTTGCTTGAGGATGCCCCGCACGATCGAGACACCGAGCCAGAGCGTCAGCAACAGTGTCAGGCCGATCAGGCTCGCGAAGCCGCTGAGCGCGGTCATGGCCTGGCGCGCGCTGACGGCGACGGCGGTGGCGATGTCTTGCGAGAATTGCTGCTCGACATCGCGCAGCAGATCGATTTTCTGGGTGATCTGGTCGAACCAGACCTCGGGTGGATAGAAGATCTCCCGGTCGGCGCCTGTCTCCTTGACCATCCGCTCGACTTCCCCGACATCCTTGACGACCGGCTGACTCAGCTTGGATTCCAGGAGCGCGGTCTGTTCGGGAAGCGCGAAGGATTTGGTCAGACGCAGAAAATTGGCCTGATCGCTGAGCAGGGTGAGCAGAATGTCGTAATTGGCCGGGGTGATCCGGCCCGCGCTGAAGGCCCCGGAAAGGATCGCCCGCTCCTGGCCATTGCGTTCCTTCAGGTAGAGGAGCGCGGTCTTGGCGTTGGCGAGGCGCGCGATGGCCGCGTCGGGCAACTCGTTGCTGGAGCGGGTGGCGACCTCCAGCAGATCCGCGATCAACCGGCTGTATTCCTGGAAGGAGGCCGGTGGCGGCACCTGAAGCTGATCGATACGCTGTCTGAAGTCTGGAAGCTGGCTCAAGCCTTCGCGGGATTGCCCCAGGAGCCTTTGGTATTCGGGCGCCATCGTGGCGAGATCGACCCCGGAGAGCGCGGATTCCAGCCCCGCGATCCCGGTGTCCGAGGCTTGACGCTGGCCCGGCAGTCGATCGGCGAACTTGACGCCCTTGCTGGAAAGGAATCCGGCCGACATGCCGCGCTCCTTCTGCAACTCATGGGCGACCTCGCCCAAGGCGACCACCACTGAAGCGACGCCCTCGGCGTGTCGAACCTGCTGGATCTCGGCGATCAGTCGCGCGGTTCCGAACAGGGTGAGGGCGAGGAGCGCCAGGATGGGTACGCCGGCGAGCAGCAGGAGCTTGGTTTTGATTCCGAGACGATTAAGCATGTCGAATGCCTGTGTGAGTGGTGAAGCTACTTCCTTGGCGCGCGAGCTGAACCGCGTGGCGGGTCCATCCGTCGTGCCTGGATCGACTCTTCCGGTCGATCATTGTCGATGTCTTAAAATTTAGGGTGAATGATGGCACGGGACGTTGAATCCGATCGGAGACATTCGTCGCGAAAACCCGACGTTGGAACCGCGATGCGGGATCTGATCCGACAACTGCGCGAGGCCCTGCCCTTCGCCTCGCCCGAGGCTCAAGTCTGCTCGGGCGTCTGTCAGGGCTGCTCGAAAACGCTGCTGGACTTCCTGGAGAGCGAATTGGAGGACTGGGAGCGCCGGCTGGACCTGGGCGAGAAACCTGGCCTGGCCGATCTGTCACGGCTGATCAGGATCAGCCAGAAGTCGCGCCGGGTTCTCGTGCGCAACGGGCTGATCGAGGGTAGCGTGGGCGGTGAGGGTTGAAGGGTCCGAGGCCCCGTGGTCGGTCGAGCCTCAAGCGATCCCTGGTCCCAGTCGCTCCAGGAGTCGCCGCGCCTGAGCCTCGACCAGTCCGAAGCCCTCCCGACAGCCTTGCTGGTCGCCGATCCGGGCGGACCGCTCCAGCGCTTCCATGGCCGCGTCCAGGGCCGGCACGCCGCAATAGCGGGTCGCGCCCCGAACCCGGTGGGCGTACTCGGCCAGTCCCGGCCAGTCGGATTCGGCGAGACAGGCCCGCAGGGACTCCAACTCCTCGGGAAGTCCGGCGAGCAGGGCGGCCAGCAACTCGGCCGCGAGTTCGTCATCACCTCCGGCGAGCGCGAGGGCGGCGGCCTCGTCGCGCATGTCCAGGGAGTCGGTTCCGGTTGGCTGGTCGTTCGTGTTCGACATGGGTTCATCCTGATCGTGTTCGACAGGGCCGATACTCTAACGAGAACCGCGATTGCCGGTCCATTCGATTGGCGGGTAGTGCTCCAATCCGTAGGATGGGCAGAGCGAGAGCGATGCCCATCCTCCATGCGCCGATCCTCTCGATTGGGGCACCATCCGATTGGCGTTTGCGCCGGCTGGAAACTAGAGTGTCGGGATCGACCGACCCTGGGCGCCAAGCCGGCGTCCGCTCCAACCGATTCACGAGGATCGCATGTCCCATCCGACCATCGAAGACTTCGTGGGCGAGACCCCGCTGGTTCGGCTCCAGCGTCTGCCCGGCGCGACGGACAACCTCATCCTGGCCAAGCTGGAGGGCAACAACCCGGCCGGCTCGGTCAAGGATCGCCCCGCGCTCAACATGATCCGACGCGCCGAGGAGCGCGGGACCATCCGCCCCGGCGATGTGTTGATCGAGGCGACCAGCGGCAATACCGGCATCGCGCTCGCCATGGCCGCCGCCATCAAGGGCTATCGGATGCGCCTGGTCATGCCCGAGCACATGAGCGAGGAGCGCCGCGGCGCCATGAGAAGCTTCGGGGCCGAGATCGTCCTCACCCCCAAGGACGGCGGCATGGAGGCGGCCATCGATCTGGCCATCGCCATGGAGACGCGCGGTGAGGGCATCCGGCTCGATCAGTTCTCCAACCCGGACAACCCGGCCGCCCACTACGAGACCACCGGCCCCGAGATCTGGCGCGACACCCAGGGCCGCGTCACCCACTTCGTCAGCTCCATGGGCACCACCGGCACCATCATGGGAACGGGCCGCTATCTCAAGGAGCAAAACCCGGCGGTCCAGATCGTCGGCGTCCAGCCGGAGGAGGGCTCCAGCATCCCCGGCATCCGCCGCTGGCCGGAAGCCTACCTGCCCAGAATCTACGATCCATCCGGAGTCGATCGCATCATCGATGTCTCCCAGGCGATTGCCGAGCAGACCGCGCGGGAATTGGCCGCCAGGGAAGGGATTTTCGCCGGCGTCTCCTCCGGCGGCGCGGTCGCCGCCGCCCTGCGGCTCTCCGGCGAGGTCGGCGGGGCGGTGATCGTCGTCATCGTCTGCGACCGAGGCGATCGATACCTATCGACCGGCGTCTTTCCCGCCTGACGAGTGGGATCCCGATCGCCAGCCGGGCGAGCCACGGCGGAAGCGTCCGGTCTGGGCTGGGGTTGTCCCAAGGATCCCCTGACCGCCGTCGGCAAGCCTGGCCGTCGGCCCAGGCTCCGGTCGCCGGGGAATCTACTTGGCTAGCGTGAAGCGATAGCTGGATTGATACAGATTCATCGCACGTCCCCGATCCGCCGAAATTTCCCGGCCACAGAGACGAAAATAGGCATCCACGAAGGTGCGATCGGCACCCAGGATGTGGGCAAGCAGCCAATCCCGAACAAGACCCTGGCTTGCTTCGTCGAAGACATGCAGACCTTCGGCGCGCCACTCGCGCAGAAGCGTGGTGAACTCGGCCATGAGCAGGGCATGATCGCACTGATGCTCACCGATGCCGGCATAATCGAAGGCCCGCATGAAGTCCTCTTCCCTCTGGAAGTGCTCCCGCATCGACTCGCCCAGACCGTATAGGGCCTCGATCAGCGCGTTGGCGTTTCCCGCCCGGCCGCTGCTGGCCTCGGGACAAAAACGCAGACAGATATCGCCGAGCTGGTCGATCAGGGCCCGATGGTCCCGATCCAGGGTCTCGATGTTGAGCGACCAGTCTTCGCGCCAGGTCAATAGTTTGGGCATGAATTCCTCCGTCTGTCGGACTCTTCGGTCCGATCTGTAAGAAAGGCGCCTCTCGGCGCCCGATGTGGACGGCCGTCGTGTCGATCGCGCCATCCGGCGCTCGTGGGCGGTGCTCCGGTGGAGCGCGCGCGTTTGGGGATGTCGGGGATCGGAACGGGCGATGATTTTTCGGTTCCGCTCAATCGATCCGTTTAAATGGAAGGATTTGTCCGTTCCAAGTCTTGATATCGGCGCCTTGTCCTGGCCCCGTCACGCGGTCTAGTGCTGGACCTATCTCGGACAAAAGCCGAGCCCGCACCCCCTCCAGGCCCCTAAAATAGTAGACCATTTCACAGAAAACGGGGGCGCTGAGCGAATTCCGTCCAGCCATCGGACGCCAGGCCAGGCGGATGAGACGACCGCCCTCGCCTCGATGGTGGGCATAGCCGCCCAGCGCGTCGACGAACAGAACCTCGTCGGACTCGATCACCGCCAGGTATTGCATGGAGCGGATCGGCACGAAGAGACTGGAGCCGCCCGCGCGCTTCAAGAGCAATCGCATGGCATTGTGTATCCGCGCCGGAATGGCGCGCGTCTCCCGCGCGTATTCCTCGTCGGGGCGGAAGAAGGTTTCCTGGACGAAATAACTGGACATAGGGGGAGTCAGCGCTCAAGTCGGACGCGGATGGACAAGGCTCCCGATGGATCCTGTCCATCCCCGGCGAGCGCGCGACCGCCTCGCGTCCGATTCAGTCGTCGTCGCCGAGAGCCGGATCCCAGCCGGCGGCACGCGCGCTCTCGACCGCCTTGGCATAGATGCGCGCATGACGCTCGCGCAGCTCCGGCGGCAGATTGGAGGCCAGGTGTCCGTAGGGCATCCAGGCCTCGGTCACCTTGTCGTACAGGGCGTCGATCCCCTGGATCGTCCAACCCTCGCAGGTCTCCTGCTCGGGAATGATCCCGAACACCCAGGCATCCCGGATGATGTTGGCCGTCGGCGTCATGGCGCCATGCTCCTGCTTGTGGATACCCTCGTAGACCTTCGGTTTCATCATGATCGCTCGCTTGCGTCTTGGACGCTTGATTGGGCCGTTTCTTTTCGAAGCTACTTAAATACAGCCGATCGCCCCAGGGCTCAAGGAGACGCCGGCATGCAAGACACCCGAGTCGATGTAATCCGACATGGCGAACCGCTCGGAGGGCGGCGCTATCGCGGCCATGGCGTGGACGACCCCCTGTCCCCGGCCGGTTGGGAGCAGATGCGCCAGGCGCTCGGTGGCAGGCCCCACTGGGATCAGATCCTCAGCTCACCCATGCGCCGCTGCCGCCTGTTCGCCAGCGCCCTGGCGCAACGCCACGCCCTACCCCTGGCCATCGATCCGGCGTTCCGCGAGATCGGCATGGGCGCCTGGGAGGGCCGTCTCCACGCCGAGGTCGCGGCCACCGAGCCCGATCGTCTGGCCGTCTTCCAGCGCGATCCGGTCGGTGGCCGCCCACCCGGCGCGGAGCCGCTGGCGGTCTTCCTCGCCCGGATCGCCGACGCCTACGAACGTCAGATCGCCGCCTATCCCGGCCGACGGCTGCTGATCGTCTGCCATGCCGGCGTCACGCGCGCCATCCTGGGCCATGTGATGCGCGCGGATCCGGAACGCTGGTCTCGAATACGGATCGACCATGCCGGAATCAGCCGCATCCGCGCGGGCCGGTTCGCACCCTCCGTCGAGTTCGTCAACCGTCGTTCGCTTGAGTAAGGCCAGATCCAGCCAGTCACCTGGCCAATGGAGAGGGGGCAAGGCCGGGGAATCGTTCGGGGGCTTCAGTCAGTCGAGCGCCGCTCCACGGTGGCCTGTTGGAGTGGACAGCCCAGGGCTTGTGAAATAATCCTCTCAAACCACCATGCTTCCCGAGCAAAAGGACTGTGATCGGCTCGACACCTTGGGATCCAGTACGACCAGACCGGTGCGGCTGATAAAGCCGTTGATGAGTTTCGCGAGATCGCCGTTTCTGAGCTTATCGCGGAGATCCTTTTTGACCAGTTCGGCGTATTGCTTCGGCAATCTCTCGGTTGACCAAACCTCGGAAATCCGATTCCGCCCCACGGGAGTCAGAACATCGACTGAGCGCGGTTCTGGCTTCTCGCGCATGCAAAGATCGCGTGGTCCACGGTAGCAGAGGGCATCCCCGTCGTAGAAATCCGGCAGTCCCAGGTACGTCTCCACGAATCCAAGATCATAGGGAGTGGCCTGCGATTCCGGGTCATCCGCACGGAAACGTACCATGACGGTTGGCGAGAAGCCGCGGATATCCTGGAGATTATCGTCGATCTGTTTCAGCCACTCCTCCAGCATGTCCCGATGCTTGTGATTCGACTGCGCTTCGATTGCCTTGCGCACGGCATTGAGCAGCGAACGCGGTTTGATTGGGCGCCTTCCGTGTGCTTCCTCGATCTGCTGGAATAATGCGGCAAAGGCATTCCCCGTGTTTCGATCCAGCCGCCGTAACATGTTGAAGTAGGCGCTGCCCAATTCCGCCGCTCGTTTGGCGTCAAAGGGCTTCAATTTTTCAAATTGCCGAACGAAATCCGTGACTGAGATTCGCCCCTGCAAGCCGCGTAACTGGAGGATATGCCGCTCCGATGTGCCGCGCACACCGCGACCGCCGGCCACCACATGAACCTCGCCATCGTCCTTGCCGCGCGCGACGCGCCCGATGCGTTGAATCAGGGTGGCGGCATCCCGCCCGGAATCCGTCACCAAGGCTCTGACGTTTTTCAGCGAAATCCCGACCTCGATCGCCGAGGTTCCGATGATGAGACGGGCCGTATCGGGGATCCGAGCCCCGGAACTGAAACCCGCGCTGCCCGCCGTGCGGGCCAGATGACGATCCTGTCCCGAGACCACATGAACCTGTTCGTGCGGGAGCCCCGCTGCCACCCTGACCTGATTGATCAGTCTTTCGTCCAGGTCGAGACGCGCCACGCTGTCGTGGATCACCATCACCTGCTGCCCCGGATAGCGATTCAGGAGCGCAGGGATCAGATCGATCCGATCGCGAATGTCCGATGCCTCGTCATGCACGGTCACCGCGACATCGCCATGAATCGGCCGCGCATCGAGCGGCCAGGCGTCATCATCCGCCCGGTCGATAACCTGCTCTTCCAGGATCTCGATCCACTCGGGCGGAACCCCGGCAAACGAATCCTCCTGAATCAGGGTCTCCTTGAGTTCGCTATGGGTGGCTGACAACAAGGTGAGGCGGGTCCGTCGTCCGGCCTGATTCTCATCCATCCGGTAGGCATGGCCGATCAGGGCCGCCCACCCCATCAGAAAGCCAAAGGCGCGTTCGTTCAGCAGATGGGCCTCGTCGAACACCAGTTCGTCCACTTGATCCAGAATGGTCATGGGCGATAGCGTCGTCACTCCTGAGCGCACGCCCCAGCCCTGGAGAATCCCGTGGAAGGCTTCCAGTGTCGCAAGGATCATCCCGCCTGCTCCCGCGGACGCGCCGTGCTTGCGCAGATCATCGAGTCGCCATGACCAAACATTCTCTCCCGCGGCTTTCGCCCTGGCGGTCTGATTCGCATCCCAGACGCTGACAGGAAGCTGTATGGACTCCAACTCCTCTTTCACATTGTGTGCAAGCGCTTGTGTCGGGACGATGAAGAGCACGGAGCGACGCCGATCCTGAATCTGGCGCACGAACCCATAGGTCTTGCCCGCCCCCGTGGGCGCGGACACGATCCGAATCGGACGTTCGCCGTCCGTGGCGAGTTTGGCCTGGACCGCGCTCAAGGTGCCCGATGACCCGGCAAGGGCCTGTTGGGGAACGCAATGGGCTTGGATGACGAACTGATTCATGACGATGGTTCCTCGTGTTCCGCCAATCGCGTGATGGAAACGCCAGGCAGGTTCAGATGGGTTTGTTCACCTGGACGGTCACGGGTCCGCCAGAGATAAGCGGCCAAACGGTCCAGGGTCATGACGGCCGCCTCGGCATCGACCTGCAACAGGAGCCGCTTTCCGCCGCCGCTCAATCCCTGAAAGGTCTGTGAGAGCGCGCGGGCATCCTCGATATCCTCGAACTCGATCAGGTAAACGGACGTGCGCATCGTCGCCGGCATTGGTGGCAACCGGGTGCCGGTCCGCTCGACGGGAAGACTGACCCGCGCGAGATTCACCTGAAACCTGTCCTGGCCATTCCACAGACGGACGTAGGCGGAGTCGCTCCCGGGCACCAGCGTGACCGGGCAGCCTTTGAGTGCCCGAAATTCCCAGGATTCTCCGGCCTTGCGGATCGATCGATACCCAAAGGACAACTCCACGCCATCCGTCTTCGCCAGCAGAAAGGCGCGCGCGATCGCCGAGGACAGCCTTGGTCGCAACGGGGCATCCAGCCAGGCCTCGCCGAGGAAAAAGCGAATCGCGTCCCGATCGGCGTCCAGATCGATCCGATATCCCGCTCCCTCGCCCGAGGCCGTCGGCACGAAGGCGTCGCACCAGTCGGCATAGTCGCTTAGATCACGCTCCAGCAGTCGGCGGGTGGCGCGGTCGGAAATCGCCTCTTCCGCGTCCGCGAATTCTCCCGCCTGGGCCAGCACTCGGGCGTAATCCTGAACACGAAAACGTTGATCGGCCGCCGGGGATAGGGCGCTGAAAAGCGCGCGCTCCAATCGCTGCAAGCGACGCAAACGCTTCTCCGAGAAGGCATGAGAACAAGGGGTTTCTAGCAGCATGTGTAAATCGTATTTGACGCCAACTGGGTAAGTGTGGATGATTCGCCTGGCTTTTGCAATTTTTCGCCAATTGATATTTACGACATAATTTTTATCGCAAATGGTGTTTTATGATCAGACGCCTCATCCTCATCCCTAAATCCGCGAGGCATTCCGGGCGACACCTGATCCGGGACCGCGGCCAGGTCGCTGATCTTTTGGGCGCGGCCCTGCGGCGACAGGGCGTCAACCCCCACGATGGCACGGATCCCGCGCGCTGGGGCTTTGGCGTGGTGGCCCGACGCATCCGGACGCAGGGTCCGCGCCTCTATGCCATCGACGCCATTCACCTGGGCTCCAGCGACCCCGCGATTGCCGATGCCATGGCCCGGATCGAAGCCCCTGATCTGGTGCTGGATGACGCCACGCCTGGCTGGGAACTCGATCTGCGCGGCGCGCAGGTACATAACTACAGTCAGATCCCGGACGGACTGGAGGCCATCAACCTCTATTGCGTCTCACCGATACGGCTTACCCGCCGTCTCGCCGACGGGTCTCAGGAAGATGTCATCGCGCTTGCGCCGGACCTCAACGCCCTGATCAACCGCACCATGGAGCGCCGTTTCGGCCGGCCTTTCCGGCTGCAATTGCTGCCCGACCGTCTCTATCTGCGCGGCAGGAGCAGCATCAGCGCGGGGTTTGCGATCAAGAGCGATGACCGGGGACGCGCCATCGTCAAGCGTGGAATCGCGCTTCCTTTCACGCTGGCCGGTCCCTTCGAGGATCTGCAACACGCCTGGTACGCCGGACTTGGACGGACGACCGGACTGGGGTTTGGCATGCTGGAGATGGCCTCATGACGGCCTTCCGTGACGAGTTCCAGCGGTCCCCTCTCGCCTGTTTTCGGGCGAATGGTGTCTTTACTCAGGCGTTCGATGCCTTACGCGATGCACTGGATGAGCAGCAGCGCGCGGTGGGCGAGCAACCAACGCCCTGGCTCACCCGCTATGGCAAGGGTGGCCCTGACTACCCTGAGTACCGCTCCGTCTGCCTGGCCCAGCATTGCCTGGATGTCGGCTTCATTGCCGCGCTGATTCTGGTCATCCAATGGTGTCGCGGGGATCTGCGCGATCACGGCATCGGCCCCGATGACGAGGCCGCCATGGTGGCCTTGCTCAAGCGTTTGCTGGCCCTGGCGATGGCACACGACGGGGACAAATATGTCGGTGGCAAGTCGCGTTCCCCCGACGAGACGGATGTGGCAGCGGTCTATCGTGAGCTGAACATCGAGACCTGGACGGGGATGAGCCTGAAGACCTTGCAGGCCCTAGTCGATCGCATCGAGCGGCGCGGCCTGTCAGCGGCGGTCCTTCACGGACGGATCAGCGGCGCGGATGGCCTGATCGCCGATGCCGTCCATCTGGCGGACAACGCCTTGAGCAAGGCGGCCCGCGCCGAGGCGGAGCAGACGGCGGATCCCGACCAGGCATTTCTTGATGCCTTGCGGATTGGGTTGAAGAACAACCTGCGGCTCGATCTCGGGCGTTGGGAGATGCGCCGTTTCCGACATAACCCCGCCGTGCTTTATTGGTTGCGTGATGCGCTGCTGGACAAGATTGCCGATCAGTGTGGTTTTCCGCCTTGGGTACTGACCTTGAACGGCGATGAGCTTGCGGTGTCGATCCCTGCTGACCTCGATCTACGGGATGTGGGGTATGCGCTCTTGGAGCGGTTGGATGAGCCCTATGCCACTTTTAGAGTCAATCCGAATGATGGATACACTAACTTACAGGATGTCGCCGATCCGGAAGACTTGCTTGAAGCTCTTCATAACGGAGATCGACATGGATTATTGCTACGCATCGCGCGTACCGATATCAGCGCCGCTCTGCCTTGGCTCGTTCAATGGATCGCTCAGCATGGCGTGCTTGCGATCAATGAAACGCCGACAGGTGAAAGCCTGCTTCAGGTGCTCAATTTTCGCACCTTTCAGGCCGATGACTGGAGTTGTCCCGTCACGCGGGCGTTGGGAATCGCCATGGTCCTGAAAGCGGGTGTTCGCAGCCCAAACAAGGAATTGCCGGTGCGTTTCGAGCTTCTGATGCAGGCACTGGAACAGCGCAACCTGAAATCCCTGGAAGCGCTGGAGGCCGATTGGACCGAGCGCAATCCGCATACCCGCATTTCCCAAGCCGCACTCCAGGTCGCGGCGGATCTCGACGATCCCGGCGACTTCGAGGCGCTGCTCGCCAATGTCATGCATGGCGCATTTGGGGATCGGTATGCACATCGGCCCGATCCAGGAAGCACCTGGATCGTGGCGGATCTATTACGGCAGGTGGGCTTGGAAACGGACGACCAAGTCGTCAGCACGCCTTATGCATCCCATCCCAAAGGTGGCACTTGCCTGGCCTGTAGCCAACCAACCCAGGACATCTACAAGGCGACCGAATCAACGGTTCCAGGCATCAAGGGAACGGCCTTCTCCAATCGTATCGGCCATGTGAAGGACATCTTCTCCGAAAAGGCAGGAACCACTTACATCTGTCCCGCCTGCGTCAAGGGTCTCGGGCTTTTGGGCAATCTGATGCAAAGTGCCGGCAGGCCGCTGGTTCTGAAAGACGAGAATCTGGTCAATGTCGGTTTTTCGATTCAGAGCCGCATCCTGCCGACAGCCGCCGCGAGAACGCATGGATTACAACTGCTCGGCAAAGATCGGTTCGGTACGAAAAGGCTCGAACAGCGCCTGAATCTCACTCCCTGGCATGTGAATTACAGCGATACGGCGGTGCTCTATGTGGAGCGCGTCAAGGATGGTCTGGCCGAAGCGATCGATCTTCACTTGCGAACGGCTGAAACGGCCATGTGGAACGGCAATGCCGTGCAACTTTTTCGTGGTCGTCAGCATGTCACGCGCGGCATTTATTACAGCGAGTTGGTTCCGCCGGTGGTCGCGGCATTGATCCAGGATCTCACCCTGCCCGATCAGCCCGCCTGCACCATCGCCCCCGGTTGTCTCGATGCACTCGTGCAGCGTCTCGACATACTGAATGATTTGATCCGCCGCAAGGACAACAACAAGCTCACCGTCATCAATGATCTGGCCTGGGCTGGTTGGTGGCCGCTAGCCTGGATGCGGCTTCTGAATCCTGAAGATCGGTTTTTCACAGATGAACGGCTTCGCCGCGCGAAGCAGGAGTTCCCGATGACTGAAGATACATTATTGGGCCAACTCGGCTCCTATGCCGCCAACATTCAACGGATGCCATGGGGAGGAATCCGCGCCTCCGGAAACCTCCTCGGATTGAGTTTCGATACCGCGCTGGATGTATTCATGGAATCACTGGCCGGAGACCGGGAAGAGGCCGACGGCATGGCAGCCATTCAACGGCGGCTCTACGACTATCTCTATCGTCGCGGGGAATTGCAGGATTACGGTCACCCGCGCGACCTTGACGCCCGCTGCCAGACCTTCGCGCGGTGTGCCTGGGAAGTCTTCAGGCGACATGCCCAGGAAGACGGCGATCTGTCCGGAAAGACCCGGCGCTATCTGCGCGCCGCCTACATCAGCTATTTCCTGGAGGCCGCCGAGGCGAAGCAGGCGGCGCGTAAAGACGATTCCAATCCGAAGACCACCCCGCTAACGGAGGCCGCTGACAATGACTAATCCATTAGACCAACTGCATGCTGTCATGACCCAATCAGTGGCACAGGAAATCACGTTTAAGAAGGATGCGAAGCACACCATTCCACGCCTGGCCGAGGCTCAGGTCGTCGTGATTCCGCTGATTCGAGAAGCGATCGCCCCCCTGCTGGTCCGCAACAACGACGCCGACGACGTCACCGATCTGGTGCTTGCCGGAAAGAACCGGATCCTCATGATTGCCTCTAAGACCAAGGGGGTCGAGCGGCGTGTTGGGTCTCGCATCCTGCGTGCGCTGACCAATGCGGAAGGTCAATCGCTGGGAGGGCGCTATCCGGCGAATAAGACCATGTTGAGCGCGGACAATGTTCGCGATGCTTATGATCTGAATACCTTCGTTTTCGGTGACTCGGCCAAGGATGCCAAGGGGGACAAAGCTATCTACAGCGTCCATGCCGCCGTCCTTTATAGCGATGCCATGTCGATTCAGCCGCGCGCTAAATCGATTTACGAGCAATTCCGCCATGGCGGCATTGCCGAGGATGGCGGCAGTTTCGACGCCGAAAATAGCGGTGCGTCCAGCAATATCTTCACCACCCGTTATGTCAAACCGGGGACGCTATTCGTCCAAAGCTTGGTAATCCCCGGCAACCGATTGACACGGGCGGCTCTGGATCACCTGCTGCTCGCCATCGGGAGTGCGGGCGCCTATGGGGGCCAGACGGCGATCACCGGCACCAACCTGCGCACCCATGCCTGCGGAATCTATTGGGGGCGCCTGGAGCGGGAGATCAATGCGCCGCTGCGCATGCTGGAGCAGGTAGACGATGACACCGCCGCTCCCAAGGTCGAAACAGTACGCGACCGGTTGGCCGCGGCCTTTGCCAATGCCTATCCCCATGGCTGTGCGCCGACCGATCTTGACGGCTACATCCTCGAACTGATGCAGGCGTTCGAGCAGGATGATGCGGATCTCCTCGACCGCTATCGGACGGCTTCGATCCAACTGGCCGATCTCTACCAAGGCTGGTTTTTCGGCGGAGAGAAAACGCCCAAGGGCAAAGGTAAGGCCAAGGCCAAGACCCCGGCCCCGGCGGACGAGGGCTGAAGGATGGAGTGCCAGGCGATCCCGCTGCATGCCGAAATGCTAACGCCCTGCTACTACCACGGACGCTATGCCATGGATGGCTCGGCCAGCGATCCGGACGTGATCACCGACACGGCCTTGTTGTTCGCGCTCCGGGCCACCCTGCTCGGCGCGCCAGCCACCCTCAAGGCGCGACCCGACTATCGAGCGGATCTGATGGACATCCCTTGGCGCGCCTCGCTCCTCATGGGGCAGGGCAATGCCCTGCTGCCGCCGCTGAGACGGTCGGTCGACATGGAGCGCGAGGGCGGGCGATCGGTCAGTGTGCAGTCCAACATGAACAAGGGGCACTACAAGAACATCTTCTTTACCCACTCCATCGCGGCGGGCGCGACCTATCGGGGTCTGCTGGTGGGGCCGGACCCCTTCGCCTGGACGGATAGCGGGAGTCTCATCGTCCGTGTCGGCGTGGGGCGGGCCGGAATGTTGCGACTGGCTCGCGACGACGGGGGGAAGGAGGTACGGCTCAATGCCGCGACTGGACTCCTGTTCAACCGGTCGCTGACCGAGCAGGAGCGCCGGCTCGACACCATCCGTCCCACCGCGCCCATGTCGGTCGAGAAGGCCGCGGAGGAGTTGCGCCAATGGCTGAACTGATGCCCGATTTGATCGAACTGGTTCAGGAGGCCGAGCGTCGGGAACTGCATGGTCTCCTGTTTCAGAACATCGTTTTGTGCCCATTACGCGCCTGGCTGCATCATCAGCGGGTCGATTGCGCCCATCTGAACCGGCACATGCGGCGCGGGCTGGCCGATCAGGAGGGCCGCTATCGCGGAAAAATCGCCCAATGGGGCGATCTGGGCATCGCGCCGGATCTGGTCGATTTCAACGCGGCGGAGATCAGCGAGGTCAAGTCCAGCCGCAGTTTTCCGGACGCCTCCAAGGCGCAACTGCTTTTTTACATGGCCGTGCTCAGTGTCAACACGGGCCGGTCGTGGCGCGGCGCCCTGCGCTTTCCGGGTGCCCGCCGAGTGGAGCGGCTCACGCTCGACACGGCGGCTCAGCAGTGGCTCATGGGCCTTGCCCGCCAACTGATCGCGGTGCTGGACGCGGAAGAGTCGCCCAAACCCCAACGCACCGGGGTATGCGACGATTGCTCCTATCGTCTGCTCTGCTGGGGACGTTCCACCGATGACGAGGACCGGACATAGCCGATGGACGCACTCTATCTCGCCTCGCCCGTGACCTTGAAACGGCATGAGAACACCATCCTCGTCGTCCTTGAGGATGGCCGGAAGACACGCTTTCCGGTGGAATCGCTGAAGCACATCATTGCCGCCCATGATGTGCGCTTCAATGGTGCCTTGCTGGGCCTGCTCAAGAAGCACGATGTTCGGGTCACGGTGCTCGACTACTACGGGCATGTGACCTGCACCGTCGAACCGGCGGGAGAGCCGAGTTCGGGGGCGGTTCACCTCAAGCAGGCCGCTGCTATCCTCGACCCCGAACGGCGCCTTGCGGTCGGCAAATCGATCATCGCGGCCGCCCTGCGATCCCTCGCCGCCAATCTGCGTTATCACGCCTACCGAGGTTGCGAGGAGATCAAACCGACGATTGGAGAGATCGATGGCTTCGTCGATCAGGTCAAGCGCACCGAGGACATCCAGGCACTCATGGGTTGGGAAGGGCAAGCGCGGCTCTCCTATTACGCGGCCTGGGAGCACATCAACCCCGCTCTGGCTCTGCGACGCCGCACCCGACGCCCTCCCGGCGATCGGATCAACTGTCTGCTGTCCTTCCTCAATGGTCTCGTTTATGCCCTGTGTCTCAACGAGATTCGCAAGAGCCAGCTCGATCCGACCTTGAGTTTCATCCATTCTCCACAGCAATCGCGCCATTCGCTGTCACTTGATCTGGCTGAACTGTTCAAGCCGATCCTGGCAGACCGCGTCCTCTTCACCCTGGTCAATCGATCCGAACTCAAGGATGTTCATTTCGATGAAACGCCTGGAGCCTGTCTGCTCAGCGAGCAAGGCCGCAAGCATGTCCTAACGGCATTCTCCAAGCGGATCGATGGAGACCTTAGTGGCGAGCGAACCTATCGTCAGCGGATTCTCGAAGAGGTCTTCGCCTTGCAAGCAGGGCTGCTTGGCGTGCGGGAGTACGTGCCCTTTACGCTCAAAGTCTAGAGGTAGTGACGTTTGTTCACGCTCATTTCCTATGACGTTCCAGCCGAACGAACACGGATCTTTCATAAGATTCTGTCGCGGTATCTGATGCGACTCCAGTTCAGCGTCTTTTGCGGGGATCTCAGACAAAGCGACTACCTGAAGCTGCTCAAGGATCTGAAGTCGGCACGGACGACCGACGATCGGTTAATGATCCTGCGAACGGCCAACCGGCGAAATATCGAGATGGAGATCCACCACGACGACATCGAAGAGTCCTACGAGAGTCATATCCGTGGGATGGTCCTCTGACTACGACCCCCGGTTCGTCCGAACGGCCAGGAGGTCGAAGTGCGGATCAACCCTTGTAAGCCCATTTTTTCCTTGAACGGAGGTCTTATTTCGAGACAAAATTTAGTGAAATCAGGAGATTTACGCATCCCATAGGGAGTAGAAAGTTCTGGCTCGCGGCCCGGTACGCCGGGAACGGCAGTATTTACGCATCCCATAGGGAGTAGAAAGTATGAACGATCTCGCTCTCACTACCCAAGAACTCGGATTTACGCATCCCATAGGGAGTAGAAAGACTAAGCAAGCCGAGTCCATTCGGGAAGATCTGTGGATTTACGCATCCCATAGGGAGTAGAAAGATGCTCCTTGAAGTATTGGAGCATGAGGGCGGCCCAATTTACGCATCCCATAGGGAGTAGAAAGGTCTTTCAGGTCTTTGGTTGAACAGATCAAATGAACATTTACGCATCCCATAGGGAGTAGAAAGAGCCGTGCCGCTCATCGTTGGGCAACCCGTGAAGGCATTTACGCATCCCATAGGGAGTAGAAAGGCGTCGCGTCCAGTCTTGGCTAGGGTTTTCACCGAGATTTACGCATCCCATAGGGAGTAGAAAGCAAATAGGACGAGCTAGAGGCGTTGTTGAGCACGTATTTACGCATCCCATAGGGAGTAGAAAGATTCTCGTTAAGTCGCGTAAGCGCGTCGGCATGCTTATTTACGCATCCCATAGGGAGTAGAAAGTACGGGCGAGCAACTGTGTTTCAGGTCAAGCGGTTTTCCCATGAGCAGGATCCCAGTGCGCCTGATCGCGCAGCATGGCGTTGACGATGGTGAGGAGCTTGCGCATGCACGCCACGAGGGCCACCTTGGCGACCT
>NZ_NRRG01000014.1 GCF_016583575.1 Thiocystis violacea | reverse complement strand
GCACAGGAAGAGGTCCGTAACCATGGCCACCCGAAGAAACAGCGCTGAGGACACCGATTCCGCAAACCGCATCAGCGGTTGTAACTGTTTGTTTTTAAAAATCGAGAGACTTATCTTAGTGCCATTCGGCACTAGACCGATTCTCTAAGTTCTGTACTAGACAGATTCTGTCTAGCACCCACCCCATATTGACCCCGTCCGTCCGCGCGGCCCGGCTACACCTCGGGAATTCCGCGCCAACACGGCGGCTAGGCGCCTCATGCCATCAATTCGTGACACGAAAGACGGTTTGGTCGGCCGTACAGACAGAAACGGGGTCCCCGATCCGCCGCCTTCGGATGCCGTGCTGATGGGACCGGCGGACACGGCTTGATCTTAAGCCCGGACCTTGACGGGGGCAATTGGAGGCTCATGGTTGAGAGTTCCGGTGACGGTCTATGCGACTCCTGACAGGGGGCCGTGTCGGCTGCCCTGCCAACCGCGGACTCCGAACGACGAAGCTCCGGTGTCGGGAGTTGGAACGGACCTGACACCCACGGCAGACCGCCTAGCGAGATTACGCAGGCCGATGAAACGTCACTTCGACGAGCAGGCCCGATCCATCCTCGGCGTCGAGCAATTCGATCTCGGCGCCGTGCCGCTCGCAGATGCGCCGCACGATCGCCAGGCCGAGTCCGGCGCCGGACTCGGCCTGGCCGGCGGGACGATAGAAGCGATCGAAGACCCGCGCCCGATCCGCGGCGGGGATGCCTCGGCCGCTGTCGCGCACCCACAACAGAATACGCTCCCGCCGCACGCCGAGGCTCACGCCGACGCGACCACCCTCCGGGGTGTACTTGATCGCGTTGTCCAGCAGATTACCGACCAGAATGCTCAGGGTTCCTGGCGAGATGCCGACGAGGCAGGGCTCGCCATCCGGAACCGCGAGGGACAGTTCGATCGACTTGGCGCGCGCCGACGCCCGCCGCTCATCCACGACCTGCTCGACCAATCGGGCCAGCGGCCAGGCGCCGCTTTCGGCGTCGCCGGCCTGGTGCTGCAAACGCGACAGGGTGAGTAGCTGCGCGATCAAATGCGTCGCCCGGTCGACCCCGAGAATGAGCCTGTCGAGGGCCTTGGAACGCTCCCCGGCATCGCGGCTGCGCTGGGCGATCTGGGCGTGAGTGCGGATGATGGCGAAGGGGGTGCGCAGCTCATGCGAGGCATCGGCGGCAAAATGCCGCTCCGCGTCCAGGGCCTGTTCGAGTCGATCCATCAGGCCATTGAGCGCGTTGGTCAGTGGCTGGATTTCGACGGGCACCCGGCGGGCATCGATCGGGTCCAGTTGCTCCGCCGAGCGGTGCCGGATGTCGCGGGCCAGTCGGCTCAAGGGGCGCAGGCCCTCCGTTACCGCCAGCCAGATCAGCAGTACGCTCAGCGGCAGCGACCAGAGGATGGGGCGCAGGGCATGGAGGGTCAGGTACTCGATAAGCTCCTCGCGGACACTGTAGTTTTGCGCGACATAGAGAACCCCGTCGGCATCGCCCGCCGGGAGTCCGAAGACCCGCCAGCGGGTTTCCGCGATCGTCTGATCCGAGAACCCCAGCCGCCGCGCCAGGGGTTCGACCGGCGCCGCGCCGAAGGTGCTGATGAGCAGATCGCCCTCCCAGAGCTGGAAACTGATCTGGGATTCGTAAGGATGACCGAGCGGCGAGAGCCTTTGCGGCGCGCCGGCGATGTGGGGCAGATGGCCGGCCTGGGTGATCTGGCGCAGGACATGGGCGGTCTGCGCCAACTGGGCGTCCAGCAGTTCGCCGACCTCGTGTCCCGAGCGGTCCAGCGAGACCAGCCCGACCGCGACCCAGACGGTCGTCCACAGGACAAACAGCGAGAACAGCAGACGGCGGCGGATCGATCTCATGGCGAGGGCTCCGAGACCAATCGATAACCGACGCCCCGAATCGTGAGGATGCGTTCCTTGCCGAGTTTGCCGCGCAGATTGTGGATATGCACCTCCAGGGCGTTGCTTTCGATGCCGTCGCGCCAGCCATAGGTCGACGCCTGAAGCCGGGCGCGGGGCACCACACGGTCGGCGCAGGCGATCAAGGTCTCCAGCAAGGCGAATTCCTTGGGTGACAGGTTCAGCGACTCGCCGCGCAGGGTCGCCTCGCGCAAGGCGGTATTCAGAACCAGATCGCCGACCTGGAACAGGGATGTCGTCTGGCCGCTACGACGGCGCAGCAGTGCGCGGATCCGCGCGCTCAACTCGTCGAGATCGAACGGCTTGACCAGATAATCGTCCGCGCCCGCGTCCAACCCCGCGACCTTGGCCGCCACGCCATCGCGAGCCGTGAGGATCAGGACCGGCAAATCGATCCCCCGCCGGCGCAGATCCCGCAACAGGGCGAGACCATCGCGTCCGGGCAGGCCCAGGTCGAGCACCATGACATCGAAGTGCTCGATCCGCAGCGCATGCTCGGCGGGCTCGGCGGAGCGCACCCAATCGGCCGCGTAACCATCCTGGCCCAAACCCGTTTGTAACCCTGGTCCGAGCAATGGATCGTCTTCAACGATTAAAACCCGCATAGGCTGTTCACTGTCTCGATGGTTCAATCAACCACTTCGCATCGTCCGGCGGATGGCCTCGCCTGGCCGGCTCGAACAAGCGGATGATGGGTCGACGTCTCGCGGCACGATCCGCTCGACGCCAGGCGCGACTCATCCCTGTCGTCCGCTCCTTGGGTCCGCCGCCAATCGACCTTCAACCATCGCGCGAGGAAAAGCAAACGTGCCGATTCGTCTGGCGCCTGGCATCCTGGCGCTCGGTTGAACTCGAGATGCCGCCCGCGGCCATGGCCGCGCTCATGCCGGATGATTCGCTGGAACGGCTCGACAACCTCTTGGAGAACGCCGCGAAATGGGCGACTTCGCGGGTCTGGAAGGGGGGGATGGTCGTCGTCGGGCTTCCGCCGACGGGTTCGATTCACGCCTTCACGACCAGTCCTGGACCGCGGATTCGAGGCTCTCCGAGGTGGATGCGGCGCGAGCGCGGGTTGGGCAATGAGAGGCGTCGGCAATCGACAGCCGCGGGTTGTCCTCGATCGGAGCGGGGTTGCCAAACAGATACCCCTGAAAGTGCTCGCAGCCAAACTCCAGCAGCAGGGCTCGCTGCTCCTCTGTTTCGACGCCCTCGGCGATGACGTTCAGACCGAGCGAGTGACTCATGGCCAGAACGGCGCGCACGATCGCGGCATCGTTCGTGTCGTGGGTAATGTCGCGGACGAACGACTGGTCGATCTTGACCTGATCCAGCGGCAAGCGCTTGAGATAGGACAGGGATGAATAGCCGGTGCCGAAGTCATCGAGCGAAAAGCCCACGCCGAAATCCTTCAGCGCCCGCATGCGCCCGATGAGTTGCTCGGCCCGGTCGAGCACGACGCTTTCGGTGAGTTCCAGCTTCAGCCGCGAGGGAACCACGCCAAAATGTTCGATCCGGGCGCGCACCTGTTCGACGAAATCCGTCTGGTTAAACTGACGGGCGCTGACATTGATGGAAAGCACCAGCGAGGCCGTCCGTGGATCGGCTTGCCAGCGTCGCAGTTGCGCGCAGGCCTCCTCCAGCACAAAGGCCCCGATCGGAAGGATCAGCCCGGTCTCCTCGGCCAGCGGGATGAAGCGTCCTGGCGGAATCGGCTCGCCGCTCGGTGGCAGCCAACGCAACAGGGCCTCCGCGCCGGTCGCCTGTCCATGCCGGTCCACCTGCGGCTGGTAGTGCAGCCGCAGCTCACGCTGTCCGATCGCCAGGCGCAGGGCCGACTCCATCGACGCACGCGCGTCGATATTGGCCTGCATGTCCGGATTGAAGAAACGGATGGTGTCGCGGCCCGCGCTCTTGGCCTGGTAAAGTGCCACGTCGGACTGTTTGAGCAGCAGGTCGACGGTCACCTCCTGACCCTTGAACAGGGCCACGCCGAGGCTCGCGGTGGCGTGGTGCGCGGGCCTTCCCTCGCTCAGCGCATAGGGTCGGGCGAGCGCATGGCGAATCTTCTCGGCGATCATCTCGGCCTGCGGCGCGGCGCCCGACGCCTCCGTTCCCAAGTCGTTGGCGACGACCACGAACTCATCTCCACCGAGCCGGGACACGGTGTCCTCGCCACGCACGCCGTCGACGAGCCGGCGCGCTACCTCGACGAGCAGGCGATCGCCGACATCATGGCCCTGGGTGTCGTTGATGTCCTTGAAATGGTCCAGGTCCAGCATGATGAGGGCGCCGTAACCGCCATGGCGGCGGCCGGCCATCATCGCCAGACCCAGTCGGTCCAGCAGCATGCGGCGATTGGGCAGGCCGGTCAGGGGATCGAAATAGGCCAGGCTATGGATCCGTGCCTCCGCTCGCTTGCGCTCCGTGATATCCACGCAAAAGCCCATGACCAGACCGCCCGGCAGGGCGATGGCGCGCAGGTTGGCGACCATGTCGAGCCCATCCTTCGAGCGCAGATCGATCTCGACCTCTTTCCGCCCGATGCGCAGAACCTGTTCGAGCAACCCCGAGTGCGCCGCCTCAAGGCCGGGCGGCGACAGATCGGTGACGGTCATCGCGAGCAGCTCCGCGCGGCTGTAGCCAACCATGTCGCAGGCGGATGGATTGGCGTCGATCAGGCGTCCGCTCGAGTCGGACACGAAGACGCCTTCCGGCGCATGTTCGATATAGGTACGGTAGCGCTCCTCGCTCTCGCGCAACCGACGCTCCAAGGCCTCGCGACGCGCGATCTCGGAGGTCAAGGCCTCGTTGCGATCCTGGAGTTCCATCCGGTCGCGATGGGACTCGATCACATCCGCCTGAAGCCTCCGGGCGTGGCGCCGTATGCGATCGATCCACAGCGCCGCCAGCAGCAGGATCGCCGGCACGAGAGTGGCGAACAGCAGAAAACGCCGGGAGGTGATATGGCCGTAGAGCAGGGACTCCGGGAGCAGGGTAACCAGCGAAAGCGACGTCCCCGCGATTGGCAGGCGCAAGACCAGGTCGTAATTCTCGGAGAAACGCCCCTTCACGAGATCCGGCATGGCGTCCAGGGGCGTCAGGCTTTCCGGCGGCAGCCCGATCAGGGCCGGAGCCGGCACGCCACCCGGACGAGAAGGATCCGACACCCCCAATTCCAGACCGGTCTCGGTAATGAGGAATCGCCGGAAGCCGAGATCCGTGCCAGGTTCCGTCAGGTGACGCGACAGCCGTGCCAGCCTGGACAGCGTCATCAGGGCGCCACCTGGTTTGCCGCGGAGGTCAACCGGAGCGGAAGCGATGATCCAGCCGTGCGCGTCGTCGATGCGCAGGCGCGGGGCCACCTCCAGTCCGGTCCCGATCGCATTGAGCGGTGTGCCCGCTTCGGTGTCGACAAGACGTTCGCCGGTCTCGTCGAGATAGAGGATCCGATCGTAAACGGGTTCCCCGAACACCGTCCGGCGACCCAGTCCGTTCCGGAAACTCTCCTCGATGGCGATCAGGCTGGCGCTCAGGCCGTAGCGCATGGACATGCCCAGCGCCTTGTTGGTCAGATAGGTCTCGATCTCCCGACTCTCCGCCAGGGTGACCACGGCATGGCGCTGCTCCGCCAGGAAATCGCCGATGAGCCTGGCGACCTGGCGGTTGTCCGCCAGCACCCGCGCCTCGGTCGCCGCGCGCAGTTGGCCTTGGGATTGGTAGGCGTTCGCGAGCAGCACGATCACGTACGCGGCAAAGACGACCGCGACCACTAACGCCCAAGGTTGGGGCTTCAAGCGAAGCGGCACGCGCGCGGTCTCTCTGCGCTGAGCGATGGTTTTCGGGCCATCCGGGGGCGTCGCTCTGGTGGGCATGGTAGCAATGGATTCCGCTCCGCCATTAGGGTAGTCGCCACGATAACCACTGGCTGGACGCCAAGATCTCACAACCGATACTCGTCAGGTGCTTGCGGTCCGTGTATCTCTATGGTCACGCACATGGAAATCCAATGCGGCCTAGTGGATCGCATGACGGAGCGGTACTGCTCCAATTCGTAGGATGGGCAAAGCCCGTGCTCTAATGTTTGGACTGGCGCTAACGTTGGCCGGGCGTGCCCATCTTCCACGCGCCGATCCTCTCGATTGGGGCACCCGGCAAAGTCGCCAGCTCCAGGAGCTGGCGCTTGAGCATTGGCCCATCCTCTTCGAGGGTGTCGGAATCGACCTCCTGATCCTTGCCTGGAAGGCTCGAACAAACGTTCGGGCGTCGTCCGATGCCAGCGGATCAGTGACGACGGCTTGCAAAGGCTTGGCGCGGGCCTATCCTGTCGTCCGCCCCCTTGGGTCCGCCGCCAATCGACCTTCAACCATCGCGAGAGGAACAGCAAACGTGCCGATTCGTCTGGCGCCTGGCGCTCGTTTGAGTGAGTTCGCGCGATCGACCGCCGGATCGCTGCTCCTCTGCTGGGTTGGTCCCGCCTTGGCCGAGCAACCCCTGAGCCTCGGCCTGGAGGTCACCACCGGCTATGACTCGAATCCGGCGCAAAGCGAGGCGGGCATGGGATTGTTCTTCGCCCAATACGCCTTCGATGCCGCGCGGCGGATGCGCCTTGGCGGGGCTGACCTGACCTTCGCGGCGAGCGGCTGGCTGCGCGATTACGAGGCCGCCAACGATTCCCATCGCCTCGCGCTACGAACCGATTGGTCCCGTGCGACGGCCCAGGGGGCTGGCCTCATGACCCTGTCGCTCGCGGGTGCCGCCTACCGCGACGCCCTCGTCCCGGCGGATGAGCGCGACGAGGCCGCGCTCACGCTGCGCTACGATTACATCCTGACGGCCCGCGATACGCTCGGTCTGATGGGAGAGACGCGCCGGCTGGCCTATCGCAACGCGTCGCTTCCCTGGTCCGGGCGGCCAGGATCGAGCCCCAGGGATCACCCCTCGGGTAGTTCGAATAGCAGCTCGAATAGCTCGGGGCGCGGGCGCGAGGTCGAGGCGGTCCGCCGGGACGACTGGCTATCCGGTCTCGGGATCGATGTCACCCATCATTGGTCGCCGGTCCTGGCGACTGTATTCTCACTCGCCGGCGCCCGGCGCGACTCGCCGGTGTCCGCCGAAGCCTATGACCGGCACGGCCTCGGGCTGGTGATGCGGATCGAGCCCGCGGCGAGCTGGCGTCTTGAGTTGGGCCTTGGCTGGTCGCGCACCCGTTACGATCAGGCACCGCGGCAACAGGAGCGCGAGGATATCCAGCGCACGCTCGGGCTGGCCGTGCGGCGAAACCTCGGGCGAAGCGAGTGGTTTTGCGGTCTGGACTGGCTCGACAGCGACTCCAGTATCGCGGGGCGGTCATTCCGACAAGAGGTGACCGAGTGTGGCCTGGCCTGGTCGTTCTGATCCTCATCCGGCGTGGCCGGCCGTGCTTGGGCTCTGGCTGATGCTGGCGCTGGCCGACGTGTCGGCGGGGACCGGGGAGCCGGTGCTGGCGCGCGTGCTGTCGGTCGAGGCCGACCGGGTGACCCTGTCCGTAGAGGATCGCGCTGACGGGGAGGACGAGCGCGTCAGCATCCTCGTCGATCGGGCCGAGTTGCCGCCAGGCATCGAGCCCGGCCGCCTGGTCCGGCTGTGGCCCGGACCCGGCTCGGGCGCGCGACTGGTTCCGCTCGATCAGGGCCTGGCCGAACCGGATCGTACCGGGGTGCGCGCGCGCTTGATGCATGGGGCCGAGCGTGGATTCGGGAGGCGCGGTGGACGCTGACACCGTGGCTGGTTCCGACCGGCCCGATTCCGGCCGGCGCCGTCTGCCCCCGCCCTGGCTGGGTCATCTGCTGGTGTTCGGTCTGCTGTTCGCCCTGGTGCTGGGCTGGTTCTTCGTCCAGACCCGACAGGCCCAACGGGTGTTTCTGGAGGATGCCGGCGCGCACGCCCGTCTGTTGACCGACGCGGTGATCCTGCACGCGCGCAACGCCCTGCTGGCGGAGCGCGTCACCGCCGATATCCTGACCCGCTTTCTCGGCAACTCGGCGCGTTTCGTCGTCTATCTGGACGGCGTCGAGCCCTTTCGTTCCGATGAGCTGAGCGCCTTCGCCGACGAGGCGGGGCTGTCCGTGATCCGCGTCATCCGCGCGGACGGCGTGGTCCAGGGTCCGGCGGATTGGGCGCCGGATGAAGCGCTAGACTGCGCGCGTCTCGATCAGTTGCTCCGCCTGGCCTCCACGCACACCATCCTGTTCGGGGTCGCGGACATCCGAGGTCAGGGCTGTGTCCTGGTCGGACTGGACAGCCGTCACACCGAGGCGCTGGAGGCGGCGATCGGACTGCCCAAGGCGCTGGAATCGGTGGCCGGTCTGCCTGGCGTGGTGGAGGTGCGTCTGGAGGGCGAGCCGCGCGCCGAACCCTCGCCGGCGACGCGCGCCGATCCGCCGCGGATCGCCATGCGTCGACTGGATGACGGGCGAACCGTCGCCGAGGCCAGCGCCCCGGTCGCCGGAGCGCGTCTGCTGCTCGATCTGGACGCCGGGCCGCTTCTGGCGATGCGCGAGCGTCTCTGGCGACAATTCCTGGGGTTCGTCCTGGTGCTGGGGCTGACCGGCGGCATCGGCGCCTGGATCCTCTACCATCATCAGCGCGCCCATGAGCGCCAGCTCCTCGACTACGAACGGCGGCTGTCGCGCCAGCGCGAGGAGGCCGGTCTGGGCCGCGCCGCCGCCGCGATCGCCCACGAGATCCGCAATCCGCTTAATGCCATGGCCATGGGGCTCCAGCGTCTGCAACTGGAGGCGGATGAGTTGCTCCCTGGGCATCGCCGGCTGGTGGATCTGGTGCTGGAGGCGGTGCGGCGCACCAACACCACGGTCAGCGGTTTGCTGGACTACGCCCGACCCTTGCGACCGCGCCGCGAGCGGGTCGCGCTCGATGTCCTGGTCGCCGATCAACTGAGTCTGTACCAGGCGCGCCTCGGGGACGCGGGGATCGCGCTCGATCCAAGCCCCGGAACCTGGGCGCTCGGCGATCCGGATCTTCTGCGCCAGGTCCTGGATAATCTGCTGCGCAATGCCCTGGAAGCCGACGGCGGGGCGAGTAGCCTGGAGATCCGGGTCTGGCGCGCCGATGGCTTCGCGCATCTGTCCGTCGCCAATGATGGCCTGGAACTCGCCGCGGGCGAGCTGGAACGGATCCTGGAGCCCTGGTTCACCACCAAGACCACCGGGACCGGGCTGGGTCTGGCGATTTCGCAACGCATCATCACCGCCCACGGCGGCCGCCTGACGCTGGAGACACCGCGACCCGGACGCCTGCGCGTCGGCATCGCCCTACCATCCGCGCCCAACCAACCGAGGAATCGATGAGAATCCTGATCGCCGACGACGACCCCATGCAACGCGAACTGCTGGCGGGGTTTCTCGAACAGCAGGGCCATCGGGTGCTGGCCGCGGCGGACGGCCAGGAGGCGTTGACCCTGTTTCGCCAGGAGTCGATCCAGCTCGCCCTGCTCGACCATCGCATGCCGGGACTCACCGGCGATCAGGTGCTGGCGCGGATGAAGGCCAGCAATCCCCTGGTGCGAGCCATCCTCATCACCGCCTATGGCGCGGTCGAGACGGCGGTCAACGTCATGAAGCTGGGTGCGGACGACTTCATCGAGAAGCCCCTGGATCTGACCAGCCTGCGCGAGAAAATCGAGCGGATCGAACAGTCGCTGGCCGTCGCCGATGACGTGGCCGAAGTGGTCGAGGCGGTCGCCTCGGGTCCGCTTCCTCTTCAAATCATTGGCGCGAGCCCCGCGATGCGCGAAACCCTGTCGTTGGTGCGGCGAGTCGCGGACAGCCCCTGGAGCGTGCTCATCCAGGGCGAGACCGGCACCGGCAAGGAGCTGATCGCCCGGCTCATTCACCTGCTCGGTCCCACGCCCGAGGCCCCCTTCATCGAGGTCAATTGCGCCGCCATCCCCGAGAATCTCTTTGAAAGCGAGCTGTTCGGGCACGAAAAAGGCGCCTTCACCGGGGCTGAACGGCAACACCGGGGACGCTTCGAGCGGGCGGCGGGCGGGACGCTCTTCCTCGACGAGGTCGGAGAGTTGCCGCCGACGCTCCAGTCCAAGCTCCTGCGCGCGCTCCAGGAGAAGCGCATCAGCCGGGTCGGGGGCGAGCGCGACATCGCGGTGGAGACGCGCGTGATCGCCGCCACCAACCGCGATCTGCGCGCCCTCGCCGAGACCGGCGCCTTCCGCGAGGATCTCTTCTTTCGTCTCAACGTCCTGGATGTTCCCGTCCCGCCGCTGCGTCGCCGACGCGAGGACATCCCCGCGCTGGTCGAGCATTTCGTCGCCCGTGACGCGCGCCGCCCCATACGGTTGGCGATGGAGACGCTGGACCTTCTGGTCCGCTACGACTATCCGGGCAACGTGCGCGAGTTGGAGCACATCATCCAGCGCAGCCTGACCCTGGCGCGCGGCAGCCTGTTGCAGCCGAGCGACCTGCCGGAGGAGGTGCGTCGCGGCGCGGCGCTGGATCAGGGGTTGTTGCAGGAACGTCTCGACGGATTGGAGCGTGATCTGCTGGTCGCGGCCCTGGAACAGACCGACTGGATCCAGACCCGCGCGGCCGACCGGCTCGGCATCAGCGAGCGGGTGCTGCGTTACAAGATGGGAAAATATGGACTTCGACGGCGGGAGGGTTGATTCGGGATCGCTGGTGTGGCTCCCAAGCCGAGCGCTTGGGAGCCCGTTTTGCCGGTCGCGGCTTAGGCTTGCACACCCTGGTTCAAGCCTTGGCCGTTCCCCTTGCCCCGTCCCTGGCCGGTCCCCGTGCCGGTTCCATCACCGGGGCCTTTGCCGCTTCCGTTACCGCCACGCGCAATAAGATCGTCGAACGTCAGGCCATCGGCCATGCCCAGACGGTTGGATCCAGATCCACGCTTGCCGGCACCGTTACCGCCGCGCTCCATGGGGCTGTCGAGAATCTCGTCCACGGCTTCCTGGCTCAACAGTTGGGCCTCGTAGACCACGCCCTGACGTTCGATCTCGGCCACGAAGGCGCGCAGATGATTACGGGATCCGCGCAGCAGATTGCCGTACATCGTCTGAAGATCCAGGTTGTTGGTCGCGGCGATGGTGTTTTCGAGATCCTCGATGTCGACTTCCTCGATCAGCGCGCCGACCTGCAACGCCTCAAGATAGGAGGTTTCGCCCAGGGTGGTCAGGTCCGTATAGAGCTGCTGTAGGGTCGTATTGGTGAAGACGCCGAGGGGGTTCGCCTCCGAGGGATCGGTCAGTCCATAGTTGTCGATCGCGTTCTTCACGGCATCCATGTGCTTCTGCTCGGACTGGGCGATATTCTCGAACGGCAACTGCTGCCACAACCCGTCCATGGCGAGATAGACATCGCGCGCCAGCTTCTCTTCCTCGCGCATGAAGATCAGGGCCTCCGCCTCCTGGGCGTCCAGATCCGCCAGCACGGGTTGTACTGGCTGGGATCCCCGTGGGCCGGCGCCAAAGGCTGGGGCGGCGACCATGATGGCGGTCAGGGCGATCATCGGCAGGCTGTATTCCGTACGCATCGTAGTTTCCTCGTGGTTGATCTCGACGAATTGTCGAATCTCCTAAAGCATTTGGTGTGCCAGAAAATTATTTGTTTGATAACAGTATTTTGGGGCGTGTTTATCGGGGGATGCCTCGACAAGAGCCGTCGGGTTCGACAGAAATGTCGAGCCCGACGGTCGATCCGGGGCCGGCGTATCGCCCCGCGAAGCCCGACCGGGTGCGCCCATGACGGATGCTTGGCTGGGGGGCGCGGGAGCGGGTAGTGCCCCAATCAGCAGGATGGGCTATGGCGGATCGCTGGCGGTAACGCCTGTCTAACGGGGCTTCCGAAGAAACCCGCTCGGGTAGCCATCCTGCGAATTAGGGCACTACCTGTTCATATATCCCAACGATGGGTGGACGCCGGACGGGGCGGTTGGAAGCGGTATCGACGCGATTTCCTGACCGTCGGCATCGGACGCCGTGATTGGGGGTTCCCGGCCAAGCATCGGTTGTGGTCGCACCCTCGTCGACCGGCAGGCTGTACTCGGACGCCGTGGTGCGCTAGATTTGGGCGCCTTTGCCTCGCGGGCGCCCCTTCACGCTCGCCGCCTCCATCCTGAACAGACGATCTCGGGGTTATGGACCTTAATTTTCTCGATTTTGAACAACCCATCGCCGAACTCGAGGCGAAGATCGAAGAGCTTCGGCTGGTCGGACACGACAACGAGCTCAACATTCAGGAAGAGATCGAGCGCCTGCAGTCCAAGTGCGCCGCCTTGACCGAATCCATCTTCTCCTCGCTGACGCCCTGGCAGATCTCTCAGTTGTCGCGCCATCCGCAGCGACCCTACCTGCTCGACTACACGCGGCGTATCTTCGACGAATTCCATGAGCTGCACGGCGACCGTACCTTCGCCGACGATCACGCCATCGTTGGCGGCCTGGCTCGGATCGATGGTCGTCCGGTGATGGTGATCGGCCATCAAAAGGGGCGCGACACCAAGGAAAAGATCCTGCGCAATTTCGGGATGCCGCGACCCGAGGGCTACCGCAAGGCGTTGCGTCTGATGGAGATGGCCGAGCGCTTCCGCCTGCCGATCCTGACCTTCATCGATACGCCCGGCGCCTATCCCGGCGTTGGCGCGGAAGAGCGGGGTCAGAGCGAGGCGATCGCGCGCAATCTGCGCGAGATGTCGCGGCTGCGCACGCCCATTCTCTGCATCGTGGTGGGCGAGGGCGGTTCCGGCGGCGCCCTGGCGATCGGGGTCGGCGACTGGTTGGGGATGCTGGAATTCAGTACCTACTCCGTGATCTCGCCCGAGGGCTGCGCCTCCATTCTCTGGAAGAGTTCCGATAAGGCCCAGCTCGCGGCCGAGGCGATGGCCATCACCTCCGCGAAGCTCATGGAGCAGGGGCTGATCGATCAGATCATCAAGGAGCCTTCGGGCGGTGCCCACCGCAATCCCGATGCCACCGCCAAGAGCTTGAGGGAGGCGCTGCTCGCGCGTCTGGACGTCTTGGAGAAGGTCGATCTGGATACGCTGGTCGCGGCCCGCTACAAGCGTCTGATGGCCTACGGGCGGTTCAAGGAAGCCTGACCGGCGGGCGGTGGGTCGGGTGTCCGACTTCACGCCCGATCGGTTGCCGACACGGCTCGCGCCCTTCGCCTCGGCCCCGAGGTGCTGGATCGCCTTCAGCGGCGGTCTGGATTCGACCGTCCTCCTGTCCGCCGCCGCCGAGGTCCGCGCGCGACTGCCCGGCGAATTGCTGGCCGTTCATATCGATCATGGCTTGCAGCCGGGATCGGGCGACTGGGCGGCCCATTGCGCGGGCGTTTGCCAGGCCCTTTCCATTCCCATCCATATCGAACGGCTGAGTCCGGCTGGGCCGAGCCCCGGCGAGAGCCTGGAGGCCTGGGCGCGCGAGGCGCGATACCGCGTGTTCCGCCGCTTGCTCGGACCTGGCGAGATTCTGCTCACCGCCCATCACCAGGACGATCAGGCCGAGACCCTGTTGCTCGCCCTGCTGCGCGGCAGTGGCGTTCATGGCCTGGCCGCCATGCCCTTCTCGGCCCCGCTGGGTTCGGGGTATCTGGTCCGCCCATTGCTGGAATGGTCGCGCGGATCGCTCGCGGAGCAGGCCCGGCGGCGGGGACTCGTCTGGATCGAGGATCCCAGCAACGGGGTCACGACCCTGGATCGCAATTATCTCAGGCAGGAGGTGCTGCCCCGCTTGCGCGCGCGCTGGCCGGCGGTCTCGGCGACGCTCTCCAGAAGCGCCAGTCATGTCGCCGAGGCCGCCGGCCTGGTCGACCGACTGGCCGATGCGGCGCTGGCGGAGGCGCGCGGCGCGCGGCCCGGGAGCCTCTCCGTTCCCGCGCTCGAAGGTCTCGATCGGCCGCTTCGCAAGGCGGTGTTCCGACTCTGGCTGAGGCGGGAGGGATTCGTCGTGTCGGACGCCAGACACCTCGACCGTATCCTGGACGAGCTGTTGCCCGCCCGCGCGGACGCCAACCCGGTCGTCGGCTGGCCCGGTTGCGAGGTCAGGCGTTACCGTCGGGAGGTTTTCGCCCTGCGACCCTTGCCGGATCCGCCGTCCTCGTCCCTGCGGATCGACTGGCGGCTGGGGGAGGGCGTCTCGGTGCTGGCCTTACCCTCGGGGCTTGGCTGTCTGGAGTGGCGTCCAGAGCCCGAGGGTGCCCGCATGGGGCGCGACATCCAGGTTCGATTTGGCCAGACGAGTCTGTCCTGCCAGCGCTCACCGACGGCTCATCGCCGGTCATTGAAGAAGCTGTTCCAGGAAGCCGGCGTGCCGGTCTGGTTGAGGCCCTATCTGCCCATGCTGTTCCTGGACGAGACGCTCATCGCCATCGCCGGGGTCGGGGCTTGTCTCGGAGGAACGCCGGCGCCGGGCGCCGCCGCCCTGAGCTGGTCGGGGCATTCCTGGGAGAGGGTCGCCCCGGAGTTCGGGAGTGAAATCAGGATCCGGTGTCTCGACACTCCGCCCTGACTCCCAATGATCCGGTCAATAGAGGGCGCTCATCATCCTGGCCCGATAGCGGGCGACCAGGTCGTTGTTGCCGCCGAGCAGGTCGAAGACCGCCAGCATGCCCTTACGACCGGCATCCTCCCCGTAGGCTCGGTCGCGCTTCATGATCTCGAACAGATAATCCAGCGCGCCCGCGTAGTCGCCTTGCAAGACCCGGTAGGCCGCCAACTGATAACGGGCCTGGCTGTCGCTCGGGTCGGCCTCGGCGCGACGGCTCAGCTCGGATTCGGACGGTGCGTCCTGGATGGCGCCGGCGAAGCGCAATTGTCCGCGCAAGGCCGCGACCTCGGGGGCGTTGGCTAGGTCGATGGGCAGGTTGTCGAGGCCGGCCAGCGCCGTGGCGATGTCGCCGCGCGCGGCGCTCAAGCGGAGTTCCGCCAGGCGCAGGCGCCCGTTGTCCGGATCCTCCGTCAGGGCCTGGTCGATGAGGGCGCGAGCCGCGTCGAAATCCCCGCTCGCCATCAAGTCCTCGACCTGACGGAGCACGTCGTCGGACGCGCGTGGTAGATGGCGATCGAGGAACTCGCGCACCTGAGGCTCCGGCAGGGCGCCCATGAACTGATCCACCGCCTGTCCGTCCTTGAAGAGCTGCACCGTGGGCAGGCTGCGGATGCCAAAGTGGGCGGCCAGCGCCGGTTCGGCCTCGGTATCGACCTTGGCCAGCAGGAAGCGGCCTCCGTACTGCTCGGCCAGCTTCGCGAGCATGGGCATCAGCGTGCGGCAGGGGGCGCACCAGTCGGCCCAGAAATCGACCAGCACCGGGCGCTCGAACGAGCCCTCGATGACCAGGGATTGGAAATTCGCCGCGGTCACGGCGACGACATGGGGTGAATCAGTCATGGCGGTTATTCTTCAAAGTCGATCCAGGGACGGGATAGCGAGGCAACATAGCCACCGGCGATGTTCGATTCAAGTGCGCGGGTTGCCGCCCGCGCTTCGCGTCTGGGATGATCCCGGCCGAGACGCGCCCACGAACGCGCGGTGATCCCCTTGGCCTCGTTCGGAGTGATCAGCCATGTCCCACCAAGCCCTGCACCTCGTCTGCCCCCACTGTGACGCGGTCAACCGGCTTCCGCCGGACCGCCTGAGTGCCGGCCCCAAGTGTGGCCAATGCCATGGCGCCCTGTTCAGCGGCCAGCCATTGCCGCTCGACGAGGCGCGCTTTGCCCGTCACCTTGGCCGGAGCGATCTCCCGCTGCTGGTCGATTTCTGGGCGCCCTGGTGCGGTCCCTGCCGGATGATGACGCCGGCCTTCGAGTCCGCCGCCGCGCGCCTGGAGCCGGGGTTGCGTCTGGTCAAGGTGAATACCGAGGAGGCGCAAACGCTCTCCGCGCGGCTTGGCATCCGGAGTATCCCGACCCTGATCCTGTTTCGCGGCGGCGCCGAGATCGCGCGCCAGGCGGGCGCCATGGACGCGGGAGGAATCGTCGCCTGGGCGCGGCAGTGGATCTAGGGTTCGCTCGGCGCTCGGCCGCTCGGCCGGGCGCGTGGACAGCCCGGCGGCGGTTCTCTAGAATACCGAGGGTTAAGCGCGTCGCCTCGACGGCGACCTTCTCGCGTACCCCTGTCGCTTTCCCTCCCCCGAAAGCGACCGCGCGTCCTCGCCCGTATTCGGAGAAACCCTTGAGAAAACCCGCGGTTCTGGTTCTGGAAGACGGCTCGGTCTTCCGCGGAACTTCGATCGGCGCCGATGGGAGCAGCGTCGGCGAAGTCGTCTTCAACACGGCCATGTCGGGGTATCAGGAGATCCTGACCGATCCGTCCTATCTGCGCCAGCTCGTGACCCTGACCTATCCGCATATCGGTAACGTCGGGGCCAACGCCGAGGACGAGGAGTCGGGCGCCGTTCAGGCCGCCGGTCTCATCGTTCGGGATCTGCCCCTGTTTCCCAGCAACTTTCGGATGCGGGAGTCGCTCGATGTCTATCTGGCGCGCCAGGGGGTGGTCGGCATCGCCGATATCGACACCCGTCGCCTGACCCGCCTGCTGCGCGAGAAGGGCGCCCAGAGTGGCTGCATCCAGGCCGGCGATGGCGTCGACGAGACGGCGGCCCTGGCCGAGGCGCGCGCCTTTCCGGGGCTCAAGGGCATGGATCTGGCCCAGCAGGCCTCGACCCGTGAGGCCTATCCCTGGACCCAGGGCTCTTGGAGCCTGGACGCTGGGCTGCCCGAGCATCTGATGCCGGTGGGCGAAAAGCTGCCCTACCATGTGGTCGCCTATGACTACGGGATCAAACGCAACATCCTGCGGATGCTGGTTGACCGAGGCTGTCATGTGACGGTCGTGCCGGCGCACATGCCCGCCGCGACCGTGCTGGCGCTCGCGCCGGACGGGGTCTTCCTGTCCAATGGCCCGGGCGATCCGGAGCCCTGCGACTACGCCATCGCGGCCATTCGCGAGCTGCTCGGGACGGATGTCCCCATCTTCGGCATCTGTCTCGGGCACCAGTTGCTCGGATTGGCCTGTGGGGCACGTACCCTAAAGATGAAGTTCGGCCATCACGGCGCCAACCATCCGGTGCAGGATCTCAAGACCGGCGCGGTCATGATCAGCAGCCAGAACCACGGATTCGCGGTCGACGAGGAGAGTCTGCCTGACTCCCTGGAGGCGACGCACCGCTCGCTCTTCGATGGCTCGCTTCAGGGGATCCATCATCGCCAGCGTCCCGCCTTCAGTTTCCAGGGGCATCCCGAGGCCAGCCCGGGACCGCACGACGTGGCGCCTGTCTTCGATCACTTCATCGAGCTGATGCGAGACAGAAAGCGCTGAAATCCGTTTTCAGTGGACCGTTGTCCGTGATCGGTAACGCGCCGAGTCGGTTGACCGCCTCTTTAAGTTGAAAGGCTGGATCGACTGACAACTGAAAACCGACAACTGAAAACTGTCCACTCAAAAAATTCCGAACCGCCGCGTGAGACCCCATGCCCAAGCGTACCGACATCCACAGCATCCTGATCATCGGCTCCGGACCCATCGTCATCGGTCAGGCGTGCGAGTTCGACTACTCCGGGGCACAGGCCTGCAAGGCGCTGCGGGAGGAGGGCTACCGGGTCGTGCTGGTGAACTCCAATCCGGCCACCATCATGACCGACCCGGAGATGGCGGACGCGACCTATATCGAGCCGGTCACCTGGCGCGCGGTCGCCGCCATCATCGAGAAGGAGCGTCCGGACGCGCTGCTGCCGACCATGGGCGGTCAAACCGCGCTCAATTGCGCGCTCGACCTGGTGCGCGAGGGCGTGCTGGAGAAATTCGGCGTCGAGCTGATCGGCGCCTCGCGCGAGGCGATCGACAAGGCCGAGGATCGCGACCTCTTCCGCAAGGCGATGCGCAGGATCGGGCTCGACATGCCGCGCTCGGCGATCGCCCATAGCCTGGAGGAGGCGATCCAGGTCCAGGCGCCGATCGGTTTCCCGACCATCATTCGCCCGTCCTTCACCATGGGCGGCAGCGGCGGCGGGATCGCCTACAACCAGGAAGAGTTCGAGGAGATCTGCCGGCGCGGGCTGGATCTCTCCCCGACCCACGAGCTGCTGATCGAGGAGTCGGCGCTCGGCTGGAAGGAGTATGAGATGGAGGTGGTCCGCGACCGCGCGGACAACTGCATCATCATCTGCTCGATCGAGAATTTCGATCCCATGGGGGTGCATACCGGCGATTCCATCACGGTCGCGCCGGCCCAGACCTTGACCGATCGTGAATACCAGATCATGCGCAACGCCGCGATCGCGGTGCTGCGCGAGATCGGCGTCGATACCGGCGGCTCGAACGTGCAGTTCGCCATCAACCCGGCCGACGGTCGCATGATCATCATCGAGATGAATCCGCGCGTCTCGCGTTCCTCGGCGCTGGCCTCGAAGGCGACCGGCTTCCCGATCGCCAAGGTCGCGGCCAAGCTGGCGGTCGGCTACACGCTCGACGAGCTGCGCAACGAGATCACCGGCGGCGCCACGCCGGCCTCGTTCGAGCCGACCATCGACTACGTGGTCACCAAGATCCCGCGCTTCGCCTTCGAGAAATTTCCGCTGGCCGATGCCCGTCTGACCACCCAGATGAAGTCGGTCGGCGAGGTCATGGCGATCGGACGGACCTTCCAGGAATCCCTGCAGAAGGCCCTGCGCGGGCTCGAGATCGACCGTTATGGTCTTGACGAGATGGTGGACCCGGCCGATCCGGAGGCGGTCGAGAAGATTCGGCTGGAGGTGCGTCAGACCGGCGCCGAGCGGATCTTCTATGTCGCCGACGCCTTCCGTGTCGGCATGACCCTGGAGGAAATCCACGAGCTGAGTTGGATCGACCCCTGGTTCCTGGCCCAGATCGAGGATCTGATCCGTGTCGAGGGCGAGACGCGCGCCGCCGGTCGCGCCGGACTCGACCTGGAGCGGCTGCGCGCGCTCAAGCGCCAGGGTTTCTCGGATCGGCGCATCGCCCGGCTGGTCGGGGCCAGGGAGAGCGAGATCCGTACCTTGCGCCATGAGCTTGGACTGCGCCCGGTCTACAAACGGGTCGATACCTGCGCCGCCGAATTCGCCTCCAGCACCGCCTACATGTATTCCACCTACGAGGAGGAGTGCGAGGCCGATCCGTCCGATCGGCGCAAGATCATGGTCCTGGGCGGCGGGCCGAACCGTATCGGCCAGGGCATCGAGTTCGACTACTGCTGCGTCCACGCCGCCTTCGCGATGCGCGAGGACGGCTATGAAACCATCATGGTCAACTGTAATCCGGAGACCGTCTCCACCGATTACGACACCTCCGACCGACTCTATTTCGAGCCGCTGACCCTGGAGGACGTGCTGGAGATCGTCGCCAAGGAACAACCCCTGGGCGTCATCGTCCAGTACGGCGGCCAGACGCCGCTCAAGCTCGCGCGCGCCCTGGAGGCGGCCGGCGTGCCCATCATCGGCACCACGCCGGACAGCATCGATCTGGCCGAGGACCGCGAGCGTTTCCAGCAGCTGATCCATACGCTGGGGTTGCGTCAGCCGGCGAACGCGACGGCCCGCAGCGAGGCCGAGGCGGTCGAGCGGGCGGCGGCCATCGGCTATCCGCTGGTGGTGCGTCCCTCCTATGTGCTGGGCGGTCGGGCGATGGAGATCGTCTATGACGAGACCGAGCTGAACCGCTATATGCGCGAGGCGGTGCGGGTGTCCAACGAGTCCCCCGTGCTGCTCGACCACTTCCTCGACGACGCCATCGAGGTGGACGTGGACGCCATCTGCGACGGCACCGACGTGCTGATCGGCGGCATCATGGAGCACATCGAGCAGGCCGGCGTCCACTCGGGCGATTCCGCCTGCTCGCTGCCGCCCTATACCCTGTCGGTCTCGATCCAGGATCGCATGCGCGACCAGATGATCAAGATGGCGCACGGGCTGAACGTGGTCGGTCTGATGAACGCCCAGTTCGCGATCAAGGGCGACGACATCTACATCCTGGAGGTCAATCCCAGGGCCTCGCGCACCGTCCCCTTCGTTTCCAAGGCGATCGGCGTACCGCTCGCCAAGGTCGCCGCCCGCTGCATGGTCGGCAAGACGCTGGAGGAGCAGGGGCACCGTCGCGAGTCGCGGCCCAAGCACTATTTCGTCAAGGAGGCGGTGTTCCCCTTCGTCAAGTTCCCTGGCGTGGATACGCTGCTCGGTCCCGAGATGAAGTCCACCGGCGAGGTGATGGGGGTCGGCGAGAGTTTCGGCGAGGCCTACGCCAAGGCCCAGGAAGGCGCGGGAAGTCTGCTGCCGCGCAAGGGCGGCAAGGCGCTCCTGAGTGTGCGCGAGGCCGACAAGGCGCGTCTGATCCAGGTCGCGCGCGATCTCCTGGGATTCGGCTTCAGCCTCTACGGCACCCATGGAACGGCCGCCGCCGTGCGCGACGCCGGCCTGGAGTGCGCGGGGGTCAACAAGGTCGCCGAGGGGCGCCCGCACATCGTCGACATGATCAAGAACAACGAGATCGGCTTCATCGTCAACACGACCGAAGGGGCCAAGGCGATCGCCGATTCCGCCGCGATCCGCCGCGCCGCGCTTCAGCACAAGGTGACCTATACGACGACGATCTCGGGTGCCGAGGCGACCTGTCTGGCCCTCAAACAACTGGACATCGTCAGCGTCAATCGGTTACAAGATTTGTACTGATTTCGAGACCCTAGGGCGCCTGCCGGCGCCCGTCGTTTTTTGTATTTGGTCCGCAATGGACCACCGTCATCGTGGATTCCGGTCCGCGTCGACGATTTCATACGAGGAATCACCCCATGAGCAAGGTACCTCTGACCGCCAGGGGCGCTGAAAAATTGCGCGAGGAACTGGAGCGACTCAAGCGGATCGAACGCCCGCGCATCATCGAGTCCATCGCCGAGGCGCGCGCGCACGGCGATCTGAAGGAAAACGCCGAATACCACGCCGCCCGCGAACAGCAGAGTTTCGTCGAGGGACGCATCAAGGACATCGAGGGCAAGCTCTCCAATGCCCAGGTGATCGACGTAACCAGCCTTTCGCCCAATGGCAAGGTGGTCTTCGGCGCCACGGTGAAGGTGCTGGAACTCGAGAAGGACGACGAGTTGTGCTACCAGATCGTCGGTGATGACGAGGCGGATCTCAAGCTGGGCATGATCTCCATCAGCTCGCCGATCGCCCGCTGTCTGATCGGCAAGAGCGAAGGGGACGTGGCCTCGCTCGCGGCGCCGGGTGGGGTCCGCGAGTTCGAGATTCTGGAAGTCCGATACGTCTGATTCCGATAGGGTGATGAGCCGCCGCGGAATGGCGGCCTTGCCCTCCTCGCCTCGTTCTCTCGCTCCCCAATGGCGCCGTCAGGCACACGCCGATATCCGTTTGGGCGATTTCCGGGAACGTTTATGCCCGACCGCAAGCCCTGAAACTGGACAGGATTAACAGGATTAAAAACAGAGATTTATAAATCCTGTCAATCCTGCGAAATCCTGTTAATCCTGTCTATGACCGGGCGGATCACGGGTAACAAAGTTTCCTGGAAATCACCTTACTGACCGATCAACCGGCGCAGGAAACGCCCCAGGCTGCTCTTGATATTGGCTTCGGGTCGATTGAGCAACTGCATCGCGGCCTCGTTGATGCGTTGCGCGCTGGCGGATCCGGGGTTGAGGACCAGATGCGGCTTCTGCGCCAGGATGCTCTTTTCGATCAGCGCATCGGCCGGAACGTAACCGATGTAGTCGAGCGTGCCGTTCATGAACCGATCGGTCACGCTCTTCAGCCGGCTGGCGACGCGGTTCGCATCGGCGGCCGTGGGGGCGTTGTTCACCAGCAGTTTGAGTGGTTTGGGTTCGTGGGCCAGGATGGTCTTGATGATGCCATAGGCATCGGTCAGCGAGGTTGGGTGCGGCGTGGTGACGATGATGACATCGTCGGCGGCCATGACGAAGCGGATGACGTTATCGCCGATCCCGGCCCCGGTATCGATGATGAGGAAGTCATAGCCGCTCAATCCCTCCAGATCGTGCATGACGTTCTGGCGCTCGCTCTCGCCCAGGTCGGCCAGTTCGGCGATGCCGCTGGCGCCGGCGATGAGATCCAGTCCGTAACCCGTCGGCATGACGATCTGCGCTAGGGTCTTCTGGCCGCGCACCACGTCGTGGATGGTGAGCTTGGGAATGATCCCGAGCATCACGTTGAGATTCGCCAATCCCAGATCGCCGTCCAGCAGCAGGACCTTGCGGCCCGCGCGGGCGATCGCGATACCCAGGTTGATGGATAGGGTGGTTTTGCCGACTCCGCCTTTTCCGGATGTGACACAGAGGGTACGCATGAGGTTGGGTCGCTATCTTGAATTCGACTGGGCGGAAACCGCCGGGTGGTCCGCGCTCAATCGCCTGGCGGAGTGACGCGAGTGACCAGGCATTGGCCACCGGCCGCGCGCAGGCGCGCGCACCAGTGCCTGGCCTCCTGGTCGCTTGTCCATTCCTGGACGCGCAAGCGATAGAATTCGTCCCGCGCATCGCCAAACCGCGATTGACTGATCGTCAGGGTCAATCCATCCAGCAGGGTGCCATGACGCTGCACGAGCCTGTCGCGATCCTGCTTGACCCTGTCCAGGGAGCGTCCGGCCAGCAGTTGGACATGCCAGCGGTGGCGCGCGGAGTCGATCGCTTCCGGCCTGGCGGAGGTCGATTCCACGACCGGCCCTGGGGCTTCGGGTTCAGGTTCAGGTTCGGGTTCGATGGTCGCCGGTTGGCCGGGGTCGTCCGCTGGATCGTGGGGGGCCTGATTCCCCCTCATGTTCCGGGTCACGCCGGCGGTCTTGCTCCCAATCACCTGCCGTTCCAGAACCTCGATCATGGCGGCATCCTCGCTGGTTTCCTCCGGCGAGACATCCGAGATCGGCGATATCGCCGGCGTTGCTGGCTCGTCCATCGCGGTGCGCTCGGTCGGCGTTTCCAACGGCGGGAGCGACGCCGGTGCCGACTCCGGCGGTGTTTCGGTGGGCCTTGGTGAAGTGGGCGGCGCGGTCAGCCGCGGCAGGGGCAGGGCCAGCCTGGGCAATGGCTCCAGCCATCGCGGATCCTGGCTCGGCTGGGAGGTCGCGCGCGGGATTGGCTCGAAGGTTCCGGCCTGAAGGATCGCTGCTAGGAGCCAGGCCAGCATGAAGACCGCCCAGCGATAGCGGGCGCCGGCTGGGGCCGTCCGTCGTCGCCCGAAGGGTTTGCCGGATCCCCCGCCCGTCATGGCTGGGCGTCCCGTGGTGGTAGATCAATGAGGCAGGGGGCGGGCGCGCCCGCGCGCGCCTGCTCGCCACAGGCCATCAGCTTCTCGCGGTTGCGCTCGACCAGTCGCGCGGCCAGGATCAGCTCGCGATAGGCCGTCTCGTCGGCCCGCGACAGGAGGAGACTGCCGGCCTCCCAGTGTTGCTGGGGTCCGATCAGCCAGGCGCCGAGTTCGAGGCGTCGTTCGGCATCCAGTGCCCAGGCGCGCAGCCAGAGGAAGGCCGGCACGGCGACTACCGCCAGAGCCAGCGTCAGCAGGGTCGTCCGGCTGGGACGCCAGGCCAGGAGCCAGGCGAAGCGTCTTGGCGGCTGGGCCGCCTGATAGAGTTCGGCGAGCGCCTGGGCATCCTGCTGGCGCATCGCCTCCTCGGCGTCGTAGAGCCGCGACAGTGGATCGATCCGCCAGCCCTCGATCCCCTTCGTCATCTTGTCGCGATAGCGCGCCATGCGCTCCTCGCGTGCCTTGAAGCGCCAGGTTCCATCGCGCTGGTCGCCCAACTCTCCCAGCGTTAGCCATTCGGCGGCCAGCGACAGATAGGCCCGACCGATCTCGCGTGTCGGACCCTGCATCAGCAGGGGCTGATTCGGCGTGTCCGCCTTCTTGAGCCGGGTGTCGAATGGGATCTCGGTCAGCAGCGACATGCGCCCATAGTCCTGACGCATCTGGGCGGTCAGATCCTGCGAGGATGGGGTCGCGGCGCGCATGCCGATCAACAGATAGAAGCCATAGAGTGGCTGGGGGAGGCTGGCGCGCAGTCGGCTGACGGTCTTGATCAGCGTTGGCAGCCCTTCAAGAATCGCCCCGTCGTCGGTCAGCGGCAGCAGCACCCGATGCGCCGCGACCAGGGCGTTGCGGGTCAGCAGGTCGAGCGCGGGCGGACAGTCGAGCACCACATGGTCGAACTCCAGCGACAGGGCCGGCAGGGTCGCGAGCGCCTGATAGAGACGGGTGTGACTGTCCTCCATCAGGGCGAGTTCGTTTTCGAGGTGCTCGAGCCCAGAGCCGGCCGGCGCCAGATAGATCTCCGTGATCTTGGTCGCGGTGATCATCTCGCGGGTGAAGGTCGCCTCGATCAGGGCGCGCTCGGTACCGCCGCGCTCCTGGCCCTCATAGCCCATCGCCAGGCCCGCCTGTCCCTCTGGATCCAGGTCCATCAGTAATACGGAGCGACCCGCCGCCGCCAGCGCCAGGGACAGATTGACGGCGGTCGTGGTGGCGCCGACCCCCGCCCGTTGGCCGAAGACGGCGATGATCTCGGGCGAGGGCCGCGGTTGTTCAGGCATCTTGCGGGTCATGGGTCGATTTCCTTGGGCGCGGGGATGCTCGGCTCGATAAGGATGGCTGAACCCCCGAACGGATCGGGGCGGGAGCCTAAGCCAGCCGTGGCGAAGGTGCAAACGCAATGGGTGGATCGGTCCGCCAGGGTCGCGCGGGGCATCTCGGGCTAACCCCCGCCGCCCCGTGACACCCGCGCCAGCACCCAGTCCAGACCGCCGGTCGGCAGGAGCCGCTTGAGTGTACCGAGCAGATGGGTCGGAAGGGTGACATAATAGCGCGCCCGTGGGTGGGGACTTTCCAATGCATGGACGAGCTTCTTGAGGACCGCCTCGGGCGGCAGGGTGAAGGGTTGGGCCGGGCCTTCCCGGGTCAGGCGCGCCTCGGCCCGCCGGTAGGATTCACGATGGACGCTGTGCTCGCGGTCGATGTTGGCCTGGAAGGCGCGATGGGCGTTTTCCCTGAAGCGGCTCAGGATGGGGCCGGGCTCGATCAGCGAGACCTGGATGCCGCTTCCGCGCAGTTCCAGCCGCAGGGTGTCGGTCAGACCTTCCAGGGCATATTTGCTGGCGACATAGGCGCCGCGATAGGGCAGGGGGATGAAGCCCAGGATGGAGCTGTTCTGCACCAGGCGCCCATGGCCCTGACGACGCATGACGGGGATGGCCAGGCAGGTCAGCTCGTGCCAGCCGAGCAGGTTGGTTTCCAGTTGCGCGCGCAGCACCTCGCGGCTCAGATCCTCCACCGCGCCCGGTTGCCCATAGGCGCCGTTGTTGAAGAGGGCGTCGAGCCGGCCGCCGGTGAGTTCCAGGGTCCGCGCGAAGCCCGCCCGGATGCTCCCGGAGTCGTCCAGATCCAGTTGGATCGCGGTCAACCCTTCCGTCCCAAGCCGCGCGACATCCGCCGCCTGGCGGGCCGAGGCGATGACGCGCCAGCCGCGCCGCGCGAGTCCGAGCGCGCACCGATGGCCTATGCCGCTGGAGCAGCCGGTGATGAGAATCGAGCGGGCGTCGGTCGCGGGCATGGGGTGAGGGGTCTGGTTGATCGGGTGGCCATTAACGCCAATCCCGCTTCCGGCCGCAACCGGATTTGATTTCCACGCGCGGATCCCCGATTGGATTCGCCGTTGTTCCGATACTGATGTGCCTTGGCACGGGAGAAAAGCATGCCGATCTACGAATACCGCTGTGAAAGCTGTGGCCACGAATTGGAGCGGTTGCAGAAGATCAGTGACGCGCCCTTGACCGACTGTCCGTCCTGCGGTCGGCCGGCGCTCAAGAAATTGATCTCGGCCGCCGGTTTCCGGCTCAAGGGCGGCGGCTGGTACGAAACCGATTTCAAGAAGGACGGCGACAAGAAGAAGAACCTGCATGACGGCGGCGAGAAGAAGGAGGCGAAACCCTCCGAGACGGGCGCCGGCGCGAGCGGCGGGGCCGACAAGGCACCGGCCGCCAAGCCGGCCGAGACCAAATCGGCGGCCTGATCGCGTTCCGCGTCGCGGGCCTGGCCCTTGCGCCACCGGCCCGCGGCCAGTATCTTTCCGCTCTTTTTCATGACGGATCCGGTCCCTGACCGGATCGGCTCCGTCAACCGCGAACAATGGGGCTTGAGAGCGATGCGCACGCATTACTGTGGAGAGTTGAACGGCAGCCACGAAGGCCAGGACGTCGTCCTCTGCGGCTGGGTTCAACGGCGGCGCGACCACGGCGGAGTGATCTTCATCGATCTGCGTGATCGCGAGGGTCTGGTTCAGGTGGTGTTCGATCCGGACCGCGCCGAGGTCTTCCAGCGCGCCGAGCAGGCGCGCGGCGAATATGTCCTCAAGATCACGGGGCGGGTGCGTCCGCGACCCGAGGGAACGCTCAATCCGGATCTGCCGACCGGCGCCATCGAGATCCTGGGCCTGGATCTCGAAATCCTGAACGCCTCCGAGACCCCGCCCATTCAGCTCGACGCGCACGCGGCCGACGCCTCCGAGGAGATCCGTCTGCGCTATCGCTATCTGGATCTGCGTCGCCCGGAGATGCAGTCGCGTCTGCGTACCCGCGCCCGCGTGACCCAGGTCATGCGCCGTTTCCTCGACGACCAGGGTTTCCTCGACATCGAGACGCCCATCCTCACCAAATCCACCCCGGAAGGCGCGCGTGACTATCTGGTCCCCAGCCGCACCCATCCGGGCGAATTCTTCGCGTTGCCCCAGTCGCCCCAGTTGTTCAAGCAACTGCTGATGATGTCGGGCCTGGATCGCTACTATCAGATCGCGCGCTGCTTCCGCGACGAGGATCTGCGCGCCGATCGTCAGCCCGAGTTCACCCAGCTCGATATCGAGGTCTCCTTCATGACCGAGGACGAGCTGATGACCCTGATGGAGGAGATGATCCGCGTGCTCTTCCGCGAGGTGATCGGGGTCGAGCTGCCGAATCCCTTCCCGCGTCTGACCTACGCCGAGTCCATGCGCCGCTTCGGCTCGGACCGTCCGGATCTGCGCGTACCGCTCGAACTCGTGGATATCGCCGATCTCATGGAAGGCGTCGACTTCCAGGTCTTCGCCGGTCCCGCCAAGGATCCGGACGGACGTGTCGTGGCGCTGCGTCTGCCCAAGGGCGGCGAGCTGTCGCGCAAGGAGATCGACGTCTACACCCAGTTTGTCGGTATCCATGGGGCCAGGGGTCTGGCCTACATCAAGGTGAACGACTGGGTGGCCAAGGGTCGCGACGGGCTCCAGTCCCCGATCGTCAAGAACCTGACCGACGCGGCGCTCGCGGGCGTCATGGAGCGCACCGGGGCGCAGGATGGCGACATCGTCTTCTTCGGCGCCGACAAGGCCAAAGTCGTCAACGACGCGATCGGGGCGCTGCGCGTCAAGCTCGGCCAGGAGCGTGGGCTCATGGCCGAGGGCTGGCGTCCGTTGTGGGTCGTCGACTTCCCCATGTTCGAGGAGGATCCGGCCAACCAGCGCTGGATGGCGCTGCACCACCCCTTCACCGCGCCCAAGGAGGATCAGCTCGATCAACTGGAGACCAATCCAGGCGCCTGTCTGTCGCGCGCCTATGACGTGGTGCTCAATGGCACCGAAATCGGCGGAGGATCCATCCGTATCCATCGCGACGTCGTCCAGCGTCAGGTGTTCAAGCTGCTGAGGATCACCGACGAGCAGGCCGAGGACCGCTTCGGCTTCCTGCTCAAGGCGTTGCGGTTCGGATGTCCGCCGCATGGCGGCATCGCCCTGGGTCTGGACCGCCTGGTCATGCTCATGACCGGCGCGACCTCGATCCGCGATGTCATGGCCTTCCCCAAGACCCAGACCGCCGCCTGTCTGCTGACCGACGCCCCCTCTCCGGTGGACGAGGCCCAGCTCAAGGAGCTGGGGCTGCGAATCCGGTCGAAGGCCTGATCCGTCGTGCCGCCCGAGAGCGAGCTGCGGATGGAGTCAGGAATGGGCGATGATCTTGGCGCGCCGCCCTCGGGGCTCTTGGCCACCGGGAGTTTCGAATCGACCGACGCCGACGAGGGGCTCCTGTCCATGGGCGAGCGCAAGCGGCCGCAGTCGGTGCTGGTGGTCGTTTGCACGCGCGGCGGTGAGTTCCTGCTGATGCGTCGCACCCGTCCGGCCGGTTTCTGGCAGTCGGTGACCGGGAGCCTGGCTCCGGGCGAGACGCCCCGGCTCGCCGCCGCGCGCGAGGTCCGCGAGGAGACGGGGCTGCGCGTCGGCGGCGCGCTCATCGATATGCGTCACTCGGTGCTCTTCCCCATCATCCGCGCCTGGCGCAGGCGCTACGCGCCCAATGTCTGCTTCAATCGCGAATACTGGTTCGCGCTGGTCCTGGAGTCGCGCCGACGGGTGCGCCTGAACCAGAGGGAGCACCTGGAATACCGCTGGCTCCCGGCCCAGGCCGCCGCCGAGCTGACCGGATCCTGGACCAACCGCGACGCCATCCGCGCGCTGGCCTGTACCTTCAGATGAGATCCGGCGTCGGCGGCGGGGTAGGGGAGGTCGGCACCAGGCCGATCTCGTCGCCCTCGTGCAGTCTGGTGAAGGGCTCGCTGAACTGACGGTTGACGGTAACCCGCACCCGCTCCGGCTCGAACAGGACGGTGGCGCCGCGCTTGCGCCGTCCCAGCCACTTCAGCAGCGCGGTCACATCCTCGACCTCCGCCGGAATGGTCAGATCCTCCGACTCCTTACGCAGCTTGCGGGCGAGCCAGGCGAAATAGAGTAGCCGGATCCGTTTCTCGCCACGCTCCGGCTCGCGGCGCTGGTAGCCGATCGCCTCCAGCCGGGCGAGATATTCCGTCCAGTTGCGTTCCCGCTCCTGCCCGAGCCGATAGAGGCTGTCCCAGGAATAGATGCCGGTGTCGTGCCCATCGTCGAACTGGATGCGCACCCCGTACTGACCCTGGGGCTCGATCGCGAGGATGTTGACGGCCTCCTTGCCGGTCACCGGCTCGGCCATGGCGCGCACCTCGGCCGCCCGCGAAAAGACCCGCAGATACTCGCAGGGCAGCTCGAAAGAGGCGCCATCGTCGAAGCGGATGCCGAGCCGGCGCGACTTGGCGTGGAGATTGATTTCGGTGGGATGACGCTGGGTCGGACGTTCTGTCATGAGTTGATGTAATGCTCCAACTGCTCGATGATGAATGTCTGCTCCGAGATGATGGACTTGACCAGATCGCCGATGGATACCAGTCCAACGACCAGGCCCGCGTCGATCACGGGGAGATGACGTACCCGCTTCTCGGTCATGAGGATCATGGCCTCGTTGAGGGTCTGATCCGGGGTGGCGCAGACGACGCGATGCGTCATGATGTCACGAACCCTGGTCTCCTTCGAGGTTCGGCCGTGCAGGATCCCCTCGCGGGCATAGTCGCGCTCCGAGATGAGACCGACCGGCCCCGTCTCGGTCATCACCAGCAAGGCCCCGATGCGGTGTTTGGCCATCAGCCCAAGCGCCTCGTAGACGCTGGCGTCCGGATCGATCGACCAGACGCGGCAGCCTTTTTCTTCAAGCAGTTCTTTGATTTTCTTCATGGATTCTCCTCCCCGTGGCCTGGGACGATGGCGCCCCGGCTGATCTCGTTGGTGGGTTGATCGAGCGACCCACATGAAACAGCTTAGCAATACACTGGGAAAAAAGCGGCGGATCGACCCCATGTGAGGTTTTCCGCCCTGTCGCGCGGAGCGCGGCGGCCGAGCCTCCCGAGCCGAGGATCCGCGCCGGACCCTTCCAAGCCTTGTACCGAGACCATCCATGCACGAGAAAACGGCCAGCACCATCGACCGACCCGCGACCCGTAACCTGAGCGCGCTCAAACGTCTGCTCCAGTTCACCCGGCCCTATCGAGGCCGCCTGATCGTCGCGCTCATGGCGCTGATGGTCGCCGCCGGCTCGGTGCTGGCCTTCGGACAGGTGATCCGGGTGGTGGTCGATTCGGGCCTGGGGACGGGCTCGGCCGAGGCGCTTAATCAGTCGCTGGTGCTCTTCCTGGGCGTGGTGGTGCTCACGGCGGGAGCCATGATGGTGCGCAGCTATCTGCTCAACTGGATCGGCGAGCGGGTGGTCGCGGACATTCGCCAAGCGGTCTTCGAGCGGGTTCTGGGGCTGGACGTGGGCTTTTTCGAGACCACCCGCTCGGGCGAGGTCATCTCGCGTCTGACCAGCGACACCGCCATTCTCCAGGTGGTGGTCGGCTCGACCCTGGCGATGAGCATCCGCACCTCGCTGCTGGTCATCGGCGGGGTGCTGATGCTGGCCATCACCAGCCCCGGCCTGACCGGACTGGTGCTTGTGGGGCTGCCCTTCGTCATCGGCCCGGCCTGGATCATGGGCCGGCGTGTGCGTCGGCTCTCGCGCGCCAGTCAGGACCGGGTCGCGGACGTCGGGGCCTACGTGGACGAGGTCATCCACGGCATCCGCACGGTGCAGGCCTTCTGTCACGAGCCGGTCGACGCCCGGCGCTATGGCGATCAGGTGGAGGCGGCCTTCGACGTGGCCATGAGCCGCTCCATGACCAGCGCCATCCTGGCCGGTGTCGCCACCCTGCTGACCTTCGGCGCGATCGGCGTGGTGCTCTGGATCGGCGGGCATCAGGTGCTCGCCGGTACCCTCAGCGGCGGCGAACTCTCCGCCTTTCTCTTCTATGCCATCGTGGTCGCCGGTGCCGTGGGTTCGCTGAGCGACCTGATCGGACAGTTGCTGCGTGGGGCCGGCGCCAGCGAGCGCCTGATGGAATTGCTGGAGATCCGCTCGGCGATCCAGCCGCCCGAGTCGCCCGCCGCGCTGCCCGCCAAGCCGCGCGGACGGATCGAATTCCAGGAGGTGCGATTCCGCTACCCCTCGCGTCCCGATACGCCGGCGCTGGATGAGCTGGCCCTGGTCGTCGAGCCGGGCGAGCGTCTGGCCCTGGTCGGACCTTCCGGAGCCGGTAAATCCACGCTCTTCCAACTCCTGCTGCGGTTCTACGACCCGGCGTCCGGGGCGATCCTGTTCGATGGCGTCGACATCCGTCGATTGGATCCACGCGATTTGCGCCGTCGGATCGCGCTGGTTCCGCAGGATCCGGTGATCTTCGGCGCCAGCGCCTGGGAGAACATCCGCTACGGTCTGGAAAGCGCGACCGACGACGACGTGCGGCGCGCCGCCGAGGCGGCCCACGCGGCGGACTTCCTGGACCGACTCCCCCAGGGCTTCGACACCTACCTGGGCGAGCGTGGCGTGCGACTCTCGGGCGGGGAGCGCCAGCGCATCGCGATCGCGCGCACCGTGCTGCGCAACCCGACGCTGCTCCTGCTCGACGAGGCGACCAGCGCGCTCGACGCCGAAAGCGAACGCCTTGTCCAGGATGCGCTCGAAACCCTGATGCAGGGACGCACCAGCATCGTCATCGCCCACCGACTCGCCACGGTGCGCGACGCGGATCGCATCCTGGTGCTGGACCGGGGGCGCATCGTCGCCTCCGGACATCATGAGGCGCTTATGTCCCAGGGCGGACTCTACGCCCGGCTCGCCGCCCTGCAATTCGATCCGTCTGAGCCGGCCAAGCGACCCGAATTGCGGGCGGTCTCCTCCTGAGGCCGGTTGGAAGCGGTCGGGTTTTTCCAGCCAGGCATCCTTTATGGTCGCGCCCAGCGTCGACGGCCTCACGGATTGAACGAGGCTGCGGTGGTATGCTTCCGCGATTGATGGCCGGGTCAGGAATCTGGCCTGGTCCGGCCAGGGGTCCACTCGATGAAGCCATACAAACCATGTCATCACCTTCGGAAGAACTCCTCCAAGCCCTGCTGGCCTTGAACCGGGTCCAGGCCGGTGAGTTGCTGATGGCGGCCCGGTCCCAGGGGTCGCCGTTGGATGTGATCGAAACCCTGGTCCGACCGGCCCTGGAAGAGATCGGTCGGCTCTGGGAGGAGGGCGATTGCGCGCTCTCTCAGATCTATATGAGCGGCCGTATCTGCGAGGAACTGGTCGAGGAACTACTGGGCGAAGCGCGGGACATCGATTTCGCCACCCCAGGCGAGGCCGGCGCGGCGACGAGGGCTCCACGCCTGGCAATCGCGGTCCTGGAGGATTATCACCTGCTGGGCAAGCAGATCGTGCGCACCGTGCTGCGCGCCGCGGGTCATGCAGTGAAGGACTATGGCCGTCAGGACGTGGATGGCCTGGTGGAGTGCGTCCGCGAGGATGGCATCGAGATCCTGCTGGTCTCGACCCTGATGCTACCCGCCGCGCTGCGGGTGCGGGTGCTGGTCGACCGGCTGCGCGAGGTCTCTCCCCATACGCGCGTGGTGGTGGGCGGCGCGCCTTATCGGTTCGACGAGGAACTCTGGCGGGAGGTCGGTGCCGACGCGGTCGGATCGAGCGCGGGCGAGGTGCTGGACATCCTGGCGCGGCTGACGGGAGAGTCGGCATGACGCCGTCGAGCGGATCGTCTGGCACGATGACCTCGATGCAGCGCACCTTGACGTCGCTCGGCCACCAGGAGCCCGATCGGGTTCCGCTGTTACTGCTTCCGGTCCTGCAGGGCGCGCGCGAGCTTGGTCTGTCGATCGAGGACTATTTCGCCAAGCCCGAGCAGGTGGCGGAAGGTCAGCTCCGGCTGCGGGAGAAGATCGGTCACGATTGTCTCTACACCTTCTACTATGCCGCGATCGAGACCGAAGCCTGGGGCGGCACGGCGATCTTCCGCGAGGACGGTCCACCCAACGCGGGCGCTCCGGTGATCCGCCGTTTCGAGGACATCAAGCATCTGACCCCGCCGCGCGTGGAGGACTCCCCGAGCCTGCTCAAGGTCCTGGAGACCACCCGTCGGCTGGCCGAGCAGGCGCGCGGCGAGGTTCCCATCATCGGCGTGGTGATGTCGCCCTTCTCGCTGCCGGTGATTCAACTGGGTTTCGAGCCTTACCTGGTGCTGATGCATGAGCACCCCGAGCTGTTCGAGCACCTGATGCGGCTCAACGAGGAGTTCTGCGTCGCCTGGGCCAATGCCCAGGTCGCCGCCGGGGCCAACGCCATCTGCTATTTCGATCCCATCTCATCGAGCACCATCGTTCCGCGCGAGCGCTTTCTCGCCACCGGCTTCGAGATCGCGCGCCGCACCCTGGCCCGGTTCGAGGCGCCGGCGGCCATGCACTTCGCCTCCGGACGCATCGCGCCGATCGTCGACGACCTGCCGGCCACCGGCGCGGCCCTGCTCGGCGTGAGCTGGCAGGACGATCTGAGCGCGCTGAAAGGCGCCTGTCGCGGCAAGGTTTCATTGCTCGGCAACCTCAACGGGATCGCGATGCGTCACTGGACGCCGGAACAGGCGGAGGCCGAGGTGAAGGCCGCGATCGCCGCCGCCGGGCCTGGCGGTGGCTTTCTCCTGGGCGACAACCATGGCGAGATCCCCTGGCAGGTTCCGGACGCGGTGCTGATGGCCATCGCCGAGGCGGTCGAACGCTGGGGCCGCTATCCGCTCGATTGGTGTCGGGTGGAATGAGCCAGAGCGCGCCCCGCGTTCAACGATCGTGTCCCAACTCGCCACCCGACCAGCCCCGTCACCCGCCCGCGACCTCGACGTCGAGCCGCCGCTTCACCTGTTCGTCTGCGCGCACTTCATCGAAGAGGCGCGCGCCGCCCTGGCTGGCGAGAAGGAACTCGCGTATCTGCGGCTGCATCCCTTTCCCGCGCGCTGCGGCGCGCCGCCGGTCGCCTCGGCCGACATCCAGGCACGGCTGGCCGGGATCCCGCCCGACGAGCCCGTGGTCTGGATCGGCGGCTGCTGTGTCGCGCGGGTATCGCGCCAGTTCGACGGGGCCGCGCCGTCCCCGTCATTTGGCCCCGCGCCCGAGATTCATAGCCTCCAGCAATGCTTTCATCTGCTGGCAGATCGCGATTGGGTCGACGAGCGGATGCGCCTGGGCCGCTATCTCTGCACCCCGAGCTGGCTCGCCGGTTGGCCGGGACAGCTCGAACGGCTTGGTCTCACGAGCCGCGAGCTGGCGCGCGATCTGTTCAAGGAAAGCGCGCAAGGCTTGCTGCTCCTGGATACCGGACGGGATCCCACCGCAGCCGAACGGCTGGAATCCCTGGCCGCCTACCTCGACCTTCCGAGCGAGCGCTGGCCTATCGGGCTCGGCTATCTCAGGCTCAATCTGACCCTGATCGCGACCCAGGCCCGGCACCGGGCCGAACGCCGGAGCGCCGCCGCGAGGCTCTCCGCCGCCCAGGCCCAGGCCGCGGAGACCGCCATGGCCATGGATCTGCTGGGCCGGCTTTCCATGGCGCGCGGGGAGCGGGACGTGATCTCGCAGATCCTGGATATCTTCATCGCCCTGTTCGCGTCGTCGTGCTGTTTCTACCTGCCCTGGGGGGGGGCGCTCGCGGACCAGGAACCCGTCGGCGATCCGCCGCCCTCGGCTGCGGCGCTCGCCGAGGCGGTGGACTTCGCGCGCGGCACCGCCACGACCCTCGCGACCCTTTCCGGAGCGGGTTTCCTGCTGCGGATCCAGCACGGCCAAGAGACGCTGGGTGTCTTCATGGTCGATGGCCTGGCGCTGACCGCCTACCTGCGCCGCTACCAGAATCTGGCCCTGCGCATGACCGGACTCTTCGCCATGGGTGTCCAGCGCGCCCAGGCCCTGAACCAGCTCCGGCTGAGCGAGGAACGTTACCGTTCGCTGTTCGAGTCGATGCGCGAGGGCTTCGCGCTGCACGAGATCATCCTCGACGCCTCCGGCCGCCCGGTGGATTACCGCTTCCTGGATGTCAATCCAGCCTTCGAGCAACTGACCGGGCGGCGCCGCGAGACCCTGCTCGGGCGTGCCGCGCGGGCGATCATCCCGGACATCGAGGAGGGCTGGATCGAGCGTTACGGCGCCGTCGCGCTCCAGGGCGATCCGGCCCATTTCGACTGGTTCGACAGCCGGCTCGATCGCTATTTCGAGATCTACGCCTACAGCCCCAAGCCGGGGACATTCGCCGTCATCGTCTCGGATGTCAGTGCCCGTCGAGCGGTGGAGCAGGAACTGGCCCAGCATCGCGAAAACCTTGAGGCGCTCGTGGAGCGTCGCACGGCCGAGCTGGAATTCGCCAAGCGGGAGGCGGAGCGCGCGAACCAGGCCAAGAGTCTCTTCCTGGCCAACATGAGCCACGAGATCCGCACCCCCATGAACGCCATCCTGGGCTTCAGTCACCTGCTGGGGCGCGAGATCACCCATCCGGGTCAGCTCGATCGACTGGCCAAGATCGACGGCGCGGCCAAGCACCTGCTGGCGGTCATCAACGACATCCTGGATCTCTCCAAGATCGAGGCCGGCAAGCTGACGTTGCGCACGGTCGATTTCTCCCCGAGCGCGCTGCTCGATCAGGTCGGCTCGCTGATCGCCGATCGCTTACAGGCCAAGGGCCTGGCGTTCGCGGTCGAAAGCGATCGGCTGCCGCCGCTGTTGCACGGCGACGCGACCCGTCTGCGACAGGCCCTGATCAACTATCTCGGCAACGCCGTCAAGTTCACCGATCGCGGGCGCATCCTGCTGCTGGCGCGCCTTCTTGAGGAGACCGCCGAGGATCTACTGATCTCATTCGAGGTCCGGGACACCGGGGTCGGCATCGCGGACGAGGCGCTGGGGCGACTGTTCACGGCCTTCGAGCAGGCCGATGGATCCTCGGTCCGCCGCTATGGCGGCACCGGGCTGGGCCTCGCCATCACCCGTCGCATCGCCGAGCTGATGGGCGGCGAGGCCGGGGTGGAGAGCGAGCCGGGTGTGGGCAGTCGCTTCTGGTTCACGGCCCGTCTGGGCCGACGGCCTGACGGCGCCCTGTCGCCCCCCCAGGAGCGGTGCGTCCTGTGCGAGGCCCGCGAGATCCTCGCGCGCGACTACCCTGGCTGCCGCGTCCTGGCCGTCGAGGACAACCCGATCAATCAGGAGGTCGTCCAGGAACTGCTGCATCAGGTCGGCCTGGTGGCCGATCTGGCGGAGAACGGACGCCAGGCCGTCGAGCTGGCCGCGCAAGGGTCGTACCGGCTCGTGCTCATGGATATCCAGATGCCGGAGATGGATGGCCTGGAGGCGACCCGCCGGATCCGTCGCCAGACTGGCTGGGGCGAGACACCGATTCTGGCCATGACCGCCAACGCCCTGGCCGAGGACCGTGAGCATTGTCTCGAAGCCGGCATGAACGATCACATCGCCAAGCCGGTCGATCCGGCGGTCTTTTACGACATCCTCTTGCATTGGCTCCGGTCCTCCGGGCCGCGCCCGCCCGCGGCGGAGCCGGTCGAGGTGGTCCGCGACGACGCCTCCGAGGCCCGGACGCGGCTGCAAGCGATTCCGGGCCTGGACATGGACTTCGGACTCAAGTGCGTCGGGGGCAAAATGGACCTCTACATCCGTCTGCTGAAGAAGCTCGCCCGTGAGCATGGCGAGGATGTTCCCAAGCTGAAGGTCTGTCTGGCGGCGAGCGAGATGGACGAGGCGAGGCGTTTCGCCCACTCGCTCAAGGGCGTGGCGGGAACCCTGGGCGCGATCTGGCTCCAGAAGGCGGCGGCCGAACTGGAGGCCGCGATTCGCGCGGAGCGTCCCAGGGGCGAAACGGAGCGTCTGGCCGATCAGGCGGGACGGATTCAGAGCCAGTTGGCCGAGCGGCTGTTGAAGCTTTGAGCCGGGCGCCCGGAGGTCGTCCGATTTGGCATCCAGTCCCGACTCCCCTAACCTAGAAGACATGGAGACGAGAAGGCGCCGCGTCTCGCGGTCGCCAGGACCGAGGGGATTCGATTCATGTATATCCTGCTACTGAGCATCCATGGCCTGATTCGCGGCCATGATCTGGAGCTGGGACGCGACGCCGATACCGGAGGACAGACCAAGTACGTCGTCGACCTCGCCCGCGCGCTCGGCGAGCGTGACGAGGTGTCGCAAGTGGATCTGGTCACGCGCTGCGTGCTGGATCCCACCGTCAGTCCGGATTATGCCGAGCGCATCGAGCCGCTCGGCGACAAGGCGCGCATTCTCCGCATCGACGCCGGTCCCGAGGAGTACATCCCCAAGGAGCAGCTCTGGGACCATCTCGACAGCTTCATGGACAACCTGACCGCCTTCCTCAACGAGCAGGGCCGCTGGCCGGACGTGGTCCACAGTCACTACGCGGACGCCGGCTATGTCGGGGTGAGACTGTCCAATCTGATCGGCGCGCCTCTAGTCCACACCGGGCATTCGCTGGGTCGGGACAAGCGCCAGCGCCTGCTCGCGGCCGGGCTGGACAGTGACCAGATCGATGCCCGCTACAACATGCTGCGCCGCATCGACGCGGAGGAAACCGTGCTGGCGAGCGCCGAACTGGTCATCACCAGCACCCACAACGAGATCGAGGAACAATACGGCCTCTACGACTACTACCTGCCCGAACGCATGCGGGTCATCCCGCCCGGTACGGATCTTAAGCAGTTCCACCCGCCGTCCGGGGAAGATCCACCGATTCGCTTCGCCTCCGAGGTCGAACGTTTCCTCGGCGCGCCCGACAAGCCACTGATCCTGGCGCTTTCGCGCGCCGATCATCGCAAGAACATCGTCGCCCTGGTGGAAGCCTACGGAGACTGTCCGCGACTCCGCGAACTGGCCAATCTGCTGATCGTCGCCGGCAACCGCGACGACATTCGGGATCTGGAAGAGGGCGCGCGCACGGTGCTGACCGATATCCTCATCACCATCGACGCCCACGATCTCCATGGCCGGGTCGCCATCCCCAAGCATCACGCCGCCGACGAGGTCGCCGAGATCTACCGTCTGGTCGCGCGCTCGGGCGGCCTCTTCATCAACCCGGCCCTGACCGAGCCGTTCGGTCTGACCCTGTTGGAGGCCGCCGCGAGCGGACTGCCGCTGGTCGCGACCGAGAACGGCGGACCGGTCGACATCATCGGCAACTGCGAGAACGGTCTGCTGGTCGATCCGCTCGACCGGGGCGCGATCGCCGAGGCGCTCCTGCGCATCCTGGAGGATCGCGACACCTGGCGGGCCTACTCGGAGAATGGCCTCGCCGGGGTGCGCGAGCATTATTCCTGGCAGGCGCACGCCGAAACCTATCTGGGTCTGATCGGGCCGCTGAGCGAGCGCCGCGAGACCATCCCCGACACCCCGCCGATGCGTCGCCGCATGGTCTATCGCGACCGCGCGCTCTTCACCGATCTCGATCAGAGCCTGCTCGGTGATCCCGAGGGCGTCGAGCAATTCGTGGCCATGATGCACCAGAACAAGCGCTGCTCGAACTTCGGCATCGCCACCGGACGGCGCCTGGACTCGGTCCTGATCGAGCTGAAACGCCACCGCATTCCGGTGCCGGACGTGCTCATCACCAGTCTGGGATCGGAGATCCATTACACCGCGCGCCTGGTTCCGGACGACTTCTGGAACGAACACGTCGACCATCTCTGGAAGCCCGGCGTGGTGCGCCGCGCGCTGGCCGAGGTGCCGGGGCTCGTGCCCCAACGCAAGCTCCAGCAGAGTCGTTTTAAGATTTCCTATCACTACGACCCCGTGGTCGCGCCCTCGGTCGAGGAGATCGCGACCCGGCTGCGTACCTGGGACCTGAGCGTCAACGTCATCCACGCCTTCGGTCAGTTCCTGGATATCGTCCCGATCCGCGCCAGCAAGGGCCAGGCGGTGCGCTACGTCACGCACCGCTTCGGCATCCCGCTGGAGCATGTACTGGTGGTCGGCGGCTCCGGGGCCGACGAGGACATGATGCGCGGCAACACCCTGGCGGTGGTGGTCGCCAACCGCCATCACGAGGAACTGTCCCAGCTCTCCGAGATCGACAACATCTATTTCGCCGAGCAGGCGCACGCCAAGGGCATCCTGGAGGCGATCGAACACTATGATTTCTTCCACAGTTGCCGCGTTCCGGAGTCGACCACATGAGCCGCCCCCTGCTGCTCTGCACCGACCTGGACCGCACCCTGATCCCGAACGGGCGCGAGCCGGAGTCGCCCGAGGCGCGACCACTTTTCCGTCGTCTGGTCGCCGACAAGGCCGTGACCCTGGCCTATGTCACCGGCCGCCATCGCGCGCTGGTCGAGGAGGCCATAGCCGACCATGAACTGCCGCGGCCCGACTATGTGATCGGCGATGTCGGCACCAGTCTCCATGCCTTGGAGGAGGGCGTCTGGCGCCCGGTTCACGCCTGGGAGGACGCGATCGGTGGGGCCTGGGCCGGCGCCGGCGCGGCGCGCATCCAATCGCTCCTGACCGATCTCGCCGAACTCAGGCTCCAGGAGCCGGACAAGCAGGGGCCATTCAAACTGAGCTACTACACGCCGGCCGACCTGGATCCGGAGGCGCTGCGCGCGCGCATTCGGGAACGCCTGGCCCCGCGCGCGATTCGCGCCAACCTCATCTGGAGCATCGACGAAGCCGCCGAGGTCGGGCTGCTCGACGTCCTGCCCGAGAACGCCTCCAAGCTCCACGCCGTCGAATTCCTGATGAACCGGCTGGGTCGGGATACGACCAGCACGCTATTCGCGGGCGACAGCGGCAACGACCTGGAGGTTCTCGTCAGCCGCATCCCCTCCGTGCTGGTCGCCAACGGGCACCCGGACGTGCGCGAGCAGGCCCGGCGGCGTTCCCATGAACAGGGACTGGAAGATCGACTCTATTGCGCCGTCGGCGGCTGGCGCGGAATGAATGGCTGCTATGCGGCGGGAATCCTGGAAGGCGTCGCCCACTTCCGGCCGGATCTGGCGGAGCGGCTGACGAGTGAATCGGGCTGAGCTCTTCCGAGGGTCGCTTGGCCGAGACGGCCGAACCCCGATGCGTAGGATGGGCAAAGCGAAGCGTGCCCATCCTCTACGCTCCGAGGCTCAAGATTCAGGGATCGTCACGAGGTTATTTCATCCTTTTTGCTCTTACCCATGATGAATCTCCTTCGTGAAAATAGATGGTTCCATGAATTTCATCGTCACTGATCACTTCAAAATCTCCTCGCCCGCCAACCTCATCCATTTCATCCTGGCCCATCCATGAATATTCGATTCTCGGATTCTTTTCCCCCTTAGATTCCTTGAAATCCATATCGCCTTGCACGTAACCAAACATGAATGAACCGTGATTATTCGCGTCGAATTCGAAATAACCAGGGCCTTGCTCGTCAATAAAGTGCAAGTCCCATTGTTCCATTTCGGTGATTTTCCATTTGCCAAGAATCTGTTTCATTATGCGATCCCCAATGTAAATGACGGGTGTCGGATCGAATGACAAACTCGGTCGGCCTGGAGATGCCGGGGAGAGAAGGGGCCTGTGACGGCCCCGCGATACACGCCGGGCACGAGGCTTCGCCCGATCAGGTGACGACGTCCGGCTCCTCGCGTCCGGTGCGGGCGACGATCTGGGCCAGCTCACGGGCGATCAGGACCAGGGGCCGCATGGCTTCCTGGGTTTCCTGCTGATGGCGCGCCGGGTCGGGCTCGAAGTATTCGAGGTAGACCCTCAGGGTCGCGCCGGCCGTGCCCGTGCCGGACAGGCGGTAGACGATGCGGGCGCCGCTCTCGAAGCCGATGCGGAGGCCCTGGTGCTCGGAGACGCTGCCGTCGATGGGGTCGGTGTAGGCGAAGTCATCGGCATAGCTGACGGTCTGGTCGCCGAGTTTCCGGCCAGGGAGGTCGGGGAGCAGGCGACGCAGATGGTCCATGAGTCCCTCGGCGCCGGCCAGCTCGACCGCTTCGTAGTCGTGACGGGTGTAGTAGTTGCGTCCGAAGCGGCGCCAGTGGTCGATAACGATCTCGGCGACCGATTGCTGGCGCACCGCGAGCAGGTTGAGCCAGAAGAGCACCGCCCAGAGTCCATCTTTTTCACGCACATGATCGGAGCCGGTGCCGAAGCTCTCCTCGCCGCAGAGCGTGATGCGGCCGGCGTCGAGCAGATTGCCGAAGAATTTCCAGCCGGTCGGAGTCTCGAAGCACTCCACGCCCAGGAAGTCGGCGACCCGGTTGGCGGCCTGGCTGGTCGGCATGGAGCGCGCGATCCCGCGGATGCCGCTGTGATAGCCGGGCGTGAGGTGCGCGTTGGCGGCGAGCACGGCGAGGCTGTCGCTGGGGGTGACGAAGAAATCCCGCCCGAGGATCATGTTGCGGTCGCCATCGCCATCGGAGGCGGCGCCGAAGTCGAGCCCGTCCGGTCCCAGGGTCAGCGCGACCAACTCCTGGGCGTGGGCGAGGTTGGGGTCCGGATGGTGACCGCCGAAATCCTCCCTGGCGATGGCATTCATCACGGTGCCCGGCGCGGCGCCGAGGCGGTTCTCCAGGATCGCGACCGCGTAGGGGCCGGTGACGGCGTGCATGGCGTCGAAACGCATGCGGAAGTGACCGGAGTTGAAGAGCTGGTGGATGGCGTTGAAGTCGAACAGCGCCTCCATCAGCTTCGCGTAGTCCTGCACCGGGTCCATGACCTCGACCGCCGCGTCGCCAAGCTGGAGGGTGCCGAGCTTGTCCAGATCGATCGCCGGGGCGTCGAGCGTCAGATAGCGGTCGATGGTGCGGGTGCGCTCAAAGATGGCATCGGTGACCGACTCCGGCGCGGGTCCGCCGTTCGCGGAATTGAACTTGATGCCGAAGTCCTCGTCCGGACCGCCGGGATTGTGGCTCGCGGACAGCACGATGCCGCCCTGGGTCTTGTACTTGCGGATGACGCAGGAGACCGCCGGGGTGGAGAAGATGCCGCCGCGCCCGACCAGGATCTTGCGCACGCCGTTCGCGGCGGCCATGCGCAGGATGATCTGGATCGCCTCGCGGTTGAAGTAGCGGCCATCGCCGCCGACGACCAGGGTGCCGCCATTCAGCTCGGTCTGGGTGTCGAAGATGGCCTGGACGAAATTCTCCAGGTAGCCCGGCTGCTGGAAGACCTTGACCTTCTTGCGTAGCCCGGAGGTACCGGGGCGCTGGCCCTCGAACGGGGTGGTGGCGATGCTGTGCGTTTCCATCTTCAAACCCTTGACTTATGGTCGAATAGCCTTCACTGAGCGGCCAGCGTAAGGCTTCGGGAGTTGGCAACGCGCGCCAGTGGTTTCGGCGTCACCGAACAATGGGTTCGGCCGCGCCCTGAACCCGGACGGCCGCGCGGCCCAAGCGGATGATTGTATCCCCCATGGCCCATGCGACAATAGCGGATCACCTCAAGCGAGGCGGCCAGGCGCCGCCTCATCATCAATCCTTTTCGTCAGAACCCAAGGTAACGACACAAGATGACAATCGAAGCGCACAAGGAAACATTGGAATTCAAGGCCGAGGTGAGTCAGGTGCTGGATCTCGTGATCCGCTCGCTCTACTCGAACAAGGAGATCTTTCTGCGCGAGTTGGTCTCGAACGCCTCCGACGCGGCCGAGAAGCTCCGCTTCGAGGCGCTGAGCGACGACGGGCTCTACGAGGGCGACAGCGAGCTGCGGATCCGGGTGACCATGGACCGCGAGGCCGGCACCCTGACGATCTCCGACAACGGCATCGGGCTGGGTCGCCAGGAGGTCATGGAGACCATCGGCAGCATCGCCAGCTCCGGCACCCGCCGCTTCATCGAGAGCCTGTCCGGCGACCAGGCCAAGGACAGCAAGCTGATCGGCCAGTTCGGCGTCGGCTTCTATTCCGCCTACATCGTGGCCGACAAGGTCACCCTGACGTCACGCCGCGCCGGCCTGGGCGCCGAGCACGGCGTGCGTTGGGAGTCCGACGGGCGCGGCAGCTACACCCTGGAGACGGTCGAGAAGGCCGGACGGGGCACGGATGTCACCCTGCATCTGAAGGAGGACGAGAAGGAGTTCCTGGATAGCTGGCGGCTGCGCTCCATCATCGGCAAGTTCTCGGACCACATCGCCCTGCCGGTCGAGATGGTCAAGGAACTCTATGGCGAGGAGGCCGAGCAGAAGAAGGACGAGCCGCCCGAGTTCGAGCAGGTCAACCGTGGCACCGCGCTCTGGATGCGCAACAAGTCCGAGATCACGGAGGGGGAGTACCACGACTTCTACAAACACGTCTCGCACGACTTCGAGCCGCCGCTGTCCTACGCCCACAACCGGGTCGAGGGCACCAACGAATACACCACACTGCTGTTCGTGCCCAAGAAAGCCCCCTGGGATCTCTTCGACCGCGAGCAGAAGCACGGCGTCAAGCTCTATGTGAAGCGCGTCTTCATCATGGACGAGGCCGACAAGCTGATGCCGCACTACCTGCGCTTCGTCAAGGGCGTGGTGGACTCCGACGACCTGCCGCTCAACGTCTCGCGCGAGCTGCTGCAACACAACCGCAAGATCGACACCATCCGCCAGGCCAACACCAAGCGCATCCTGGGTCTGCTGGAGACACTGGCGAGCGATGAGCCGGAGAAATACGGCGCCTTCTGGGACGAATTCGGCAAGGTGCTCAAGGAAGGGCCGGCGGAAGACTTCGCCAACAAGGAACGGCTCGCCGCGCTCATGCGCTTCGCCACCACCCACAGCGACTCCAACGACCAGCGCGAAACGCTTGACGGTTACATCGAGCGCATGAAGGAAGGTCAGGACAAGATCTACTACATCACCGCCGACACCCCGGTCGCCGCCCGCTTCAGCCCGCATCTGGAGGTCTTCCGCAAGAAGGGCGTCGAGGTGCTGCTGCTCTCCGACCGGGTCGACGAATGGCTGGTCAACCATCTGAGCGAGTACAAGGGCAAGTCGCTGCATTCGGTGGCCAAGGGAGATCTGGACCTGGGCGAACTGGCCGACAAGGAGGAAAAGGAAGCCAAGGAAAAGGCGGCGGCCGAGCACGGCAGCCTGCTCGAACGCCTGAAGACGGCGCTTGGCGAGCGGGTCGAGGCGGTCCGTCCCAGCACCCGGCTGGTCGACTCACCCGCCTGTCTGGTGGTCGGCGAGGACGACATGAGCGCCAATCTCGCGCGGGTACTCAAGGCCGTCGGTCAGAGCGCCCCGAATACCAAGCCGACCCTGGAGATCAACCTGGATCATCCGCTGGTCAGGCGTCTGGAGTCCGAAGCCGACGAGGCGCGTTTCGGCGATCTCGGCCTGATCCTGTTCGACCAGGCGCAATTGGCCGAGGGTGGTCAACTCGACGATCCTGCCGGTTTCGTCGGGCGGCTGAATAAGCTGATGTTGAATATGATGATCGCTGGCGGCTGAGGCGGGAGGCCGGGCGTCCCCGGCGTCTTCGGGGACGCCTTCATCCCGAACCCGGCTGGTCGACGCGCCTGACGATGAGTCTCGCGCCTTCCGCTGGCCGCGGCCGTGCCGAAACCCCGCGGCTCGGCCAGGGAGGGTCGTTAGGGGACGATTGACGGCGAGCGCTTATGCCGCGCTCATGTATCGAAAGCGACTCGAATCGCGGATGAGCCCAATGGCATGGGATGCCCGGAATGAGTAGTCCCGCCCAAGAATACCGTGGCACACTCCGGTCGCGATCATTTTTCACTGATGGAGAACACATTATGCGCATCGTCCTACTCGGCGGCCCCGGCGCCGGCAAGGGAACCCAGGCGGGTTTCATCAAGGCCCACTTCGGCATCCCGCAGATCTCGACGGGGGATATGCTGCGCGCGCACGTCAAGCAGGGTACCGAGCTGGGCCAAGCGGCCAGGAAGATCATGGATGAGGGCGGCCTGGTGTCCGACGAGATCATCATGGGCATGGTCAAGGAGCGGATCACGGACGACGACTGCCGTAACGGTTTCCTGTTCGACGGCTTCCCGCGCACCCTGCCGCAGGCGGATGCCTTGAAGGATGGCGGCGTCATGGTCGACGCGGTGGTCGAGATCGATGTCCCGGACGAGGAGATCATCAAGCGCATGTCCGGCCGACGGGTGCATCTCGCCTCCGGTCGTACCTATCACCTGGTCTTCAATCCGCCGAAGGTCGAGGGTCTGGACGACGAGACCGGCGAGCCCCTGATCCAGCGCGAGGACGATCGCGAGGACACCGTCATGGCCCGGCTCCGGGTCTATCACGATCAGACCGAGCCGCTGATCGGCTACTACTCGTCCTGGGCGACGCGGGGAGGCGAGGGCGCGCCTCACTACATCAAGGTCCAGGGGATCGGTACCGTCGAGGAAATCCGGGCGCGCATCATCGATCAGCTCGACGCGCTCTAGGCTTCCGTGATCGGCCCCTCCGGCGACTGGCCGACCCGCGCCGGTCCTGGTCGGGCCACCGGGGGCCGCTGTTTCTGTTAGTATCCCGCGCCAATATTCATTTACGGGGAGCCGCCATGGCCGTCGTCGAGCTTGATACCGCCAGCTTTGAACAGACCATTCAGGACAACGACTTCGTCATTGTCGATTTCTGGGCGCCCTGGTGCGGTCCCTGTCGGTCCTTCGCGCCGGTTTACGAGAAGGTTTCGGATGATTTCGGCGACATCCTGTTCGCCAAGGTCAACACCGAGGAACACCAGCCGATCGCCGCGCACTTCCAGATTCGTTCGATTCCGACCCTTATGATTTTCCGCGAGCAGGTCATCATCTTCTCCCAGGCGGGCGCCCTTCCGGAGGGTTCCTTCCGCGATCTGCTGACCAAGGCGAAAGAGCTCGACATGGCCGATGTCAAGCGTCAGATCGCCGAACAGGCCAGCACTCAGGCCTGAGCGACCAGGATCGCCGGGCGTCACGCGCCTCGGTCCCGAGTGGGATCGGGCGGGGCGCTCCGCTCCGGGCGGCGGAACCAGATCATGTATCGCATGCTTACCTGAACGACGATGCAGCGCGCCTGTCACCCCTGGGCGACCGCGAGCCTGCTCTCGGGGCGCCCGGACGTGGGTGCCCTGATGAGTTTGTGCGAGGAGAATTTCACCTTCATGGGGCGCCTGGCGCCCGGTCTGCGTCATTATCGCGGGGAGCTTGTCTCCCGCCAGCGTGGGGCCATCGATCTGCATCTGGAGATTCAGGAGCAGGCGCGCTACACCACCCAGGTGCGTCTGACTCACATCTTCGTGGCCCAAGGGTGTTTGGAACCCCGTCCAGATCCCGACGCCTGCCTGCGTGTCTACCATGATGCTCGACAGGTCGAGGTTCTGAACCTCAAGCAATCCGTCCTGCCGTTGCGCAAGGACTACGCGCATCCGGCCCTGGCCGACAAATGGCAGGCCAATCTTTTTCTCTCCAAGTGGCTATTCTTTTGCCTGCGTCAGGGGCATCGGTTCGGCCAGCGTCCGGCCAGCGGACTCCAGTCCGCTCCGGATGTTCCGCCGACTCCCTGCTTCGTTCGATCCTAGCCGTCCGACCGCGCCCATTGATCCAGAGATTCAAGCGCGTGGTTGAAATGGGAAAAATGTTGACTAATTTAGTGTGATAGGGTTCAGGCGGTCCCAGCGCCGATTCGCTCGATCACCATCAACATCCAGCAGGCACCAGAACGATGAGACTATCGACCAAAGGCAGATACGCGGTCACCGCCATGCTCGACTTGGCGTTGCATTCCGGCAAGGGCCCGGTCACCCTCGCGGACATATCGGTCAGCCAGGGGATCTCGCTCTCCTACCTTGAGCAACTGTTCGCGGCTCTTCGAGCCAAGAAACTGGTGCGGGGGGTGCGTGGCCCTGGAGGCGGATACTATCTGGGCCGGACTCCGGAGGAGATCTCGATCGCCAACATCATCTGCGCCGTGGATGAGTGGGTGGAATTCACCCGCTGCGGCGGGCGCGAGAATTGCCGCGAGGGGCAGCGCTGCCTGACCCATCATCTCTGGGATCAGTTGAGCGACGAGATCTTCCGTTTCCTGAGCGATATCACGCTTCAGGATCTGGTCGATCGGGGCGGCTGTTCCAAGGTCGAGGTGGCCGCCCCTGGCCTCGCTCAGGAAGGTGTGCGGCGCAGACAGGCGGCCTGATGTGGCCATCGGCTGGCTGATCCAGGGAAGGTTCCTCGCGCGCGATCCCGCGCCATTCGGGCGCGCCCGGCCTTCGACGGCGCGCGCGGACTCTCACTGAAAAAAAACCACCGTCGGTGGTATGCTTCGCAGCTTGATCCCAGGCGGCCAGGCATCCTATCGGTCCCGACGCCCCTGTCAACCAACCCTTGGCCAGATAATTGATGGGCGCCATGGCAGAGCAGCCGGACGGTTTGATTTCGATTCAAGACTTCGTGCGCTGGGGCGCGAGCCGCTTCAACGCGGCCGGTCTCCACTTCGGGCACGGCACGGACAACGCCATCGACGAGGCAGCTCAACTGGTGTTGAGCAGCCTGCGTCTCGATCCCGGCTTGCCCGCGAGTTTTCGCGACTGCCGCCTTACGCCGGCCGAGCGTGTGCGGATTTCCGAGCTGATCGAGCGCCGGGTCGTCGAGCGGGTTCCCGCGGCCTACCTGATCGGTCGTGCCTGGTTCGCCGGTCTGGAATTCCTGGTCGACGAGCATGTGCTGGTTCCTCGGTCGCCGATCGCCGAGTTGGTCGAGGCCGGCTTCGATCCCTGGATCGATGCCGAGCGGATCGGCCGCGTGCTGGATCTCTGCACCGGCAGCGGCTGTATCGGGATCGCGGCGGCGGCTTATCTTCCGGACGTGGATGTCGATCTGGTGGATATTTCGCCCGAGGCCCTGGCGATCGCCCGCCGGAACGTGGAGCGGCACAAGCTCGAGGATCGGGTGCGGGTGCTGGAATCCGATCTGTTCGACGGGCTAGGCAGCCATCGCTATGACGTGATCGTCTCCAATCCCCCCTATGTCTCGCGCGCCGAGTTCGATGGGCTCCCGGCCGAGTACCACAACGAGCCTCGGCTTGGCCTGCTCGGCGGCGAGGACGGTCTGGATCTCGTGATCCGGATCCTCGACGAGGCTTCCCGTCACTTGAACGAGGGCGGGATCCTGGTCCTCGAGGTGGGCAATTCGGCTCAATTCCTGGACGCCCGTCTGCCGGGCGTGCCCTTCACCTGGCTCGAATTCGAGCGCGGCGGCGAGGGTGTTTTCCTCCTGACGCGCGAGCAGCTCGTCGAGTACCAATCCCAGTTCGAGGAGGCGCTCGCCTCATGAGCCCGAGACGGGCGCGCCGCGTCGACGAGTACGTCGAATGGGTGCGTCTGGCCGTCTTCGAGGTGGACGACCTGCGTGACTGCCTGGAATTCGAGCTGGAAGACCTGACCAGGTTCCCCGCCTTTCTCGACCCGCTCGAGGAGGGGATCAAGGCGGTCCATGCCGCCATGAAGGATGGAAGTTACGTCTTTGGTCGAGAGGATCTGCCGTTCATGGACCTGGCCGGTAAGTACGCGGAAGAGATTCCATTCCATACCCTGCTCAACCGGATCAACGAGACCCATCGCCGTGGGCTCGACCTGGGTGGGGATGATGCCTGAACAGGCTTTACGTGATGTGCCGTTCGGGGGCCGGATGCGCGCCCCGCGGCTGGAGGATTGAACGGTGGAGCAAGGCGTTTCCTTCGACCTTGAGTTGATTCGTCGCTACGACCAGAGTGGTCCGCGCTATACCTCGTACCCGACCGCGGTCGAGTTCGACGAGTCCTTCGACCAGACCGCCTATCAGGCGGCCTGCGCGCGCAGCAACGAAAGCGGACGGCCGCTCTCGATCTATTTCCACATCCCATTCTGCGACACGGTCTGCTTCTATTGCGCCTGCAACAAGATCGCGACCAAGGATCGCTCGCTCGCGCCGCCCTATCTGGAGCGGGTTTACCGCGAGCTGGAGATGCAGTCCGCGCTCTTCGACAAATCGCGTCAGGTGGAACAACTGCACTGGGGCGGCGGCACACCGACCTTCCTCAGCGACGCGCAGATGATCGAGCTGATGGAGGTGACGCGCCGTCATTTCACCCTGGCGGGCGACGATGTCGGCGAGTTCTCGATCGAGATCGACCCGCGCGAGGCCGATGCCGACACGGTCAAGCTGCTGCGGCGCATCGGCTTCAACCGCATGAGTCTGGGCGTGCAGGACTTCGATCCGCGCGTGCAGGAGGCGGTCAATCGCTTCCAGACCGAGGCGCAGACCATGACGGTGCTGGAGGCGGCGATCGCCGAGGGCTTCCGCTCGACCAGTATCGATCTGATTTACGGCTTGCCCTTCCAGTCGGTCGAGAGCTTCGGCAAGACCCTGGAGCGCGTCATCGAGGTCAATCCACAGCGGCTGTCGATCTTCAACTATGCCCATCTGCCGGATCGCTTCAAGCCGCAGCGGCGCATCAACGACGCCGATCTGCCAGCCCCCGAGGTGAAGCTCGACATCCTTCAGTCGACCATCGCGCGGCTGACCGAGGCGGGCTACATCTATATCGGCATGGACCACTTCGCGCGCCCCGATGACGAGCTGGCGCTGGCCCAGCAGGCCGGCACCCTTTATCGCAACTTCCAGGGTTACTCGACCCATGCCGACTGCGACCTGATCGGCATCGGCGTGACCTCGATCGGCATGATCGACAACACCTACGGCCAGAACCGGCGCGAGTTGGCCGAGTATTACGCCGATCTCGACGCCGGGCGTCTGCCGGTCTTTCGCGGCATCGAGCTGAATCGCGACGACCTCATCCGGCGCGACGTCATCACTCGCCTCATCTGTCACTTCCAGCTCGACAAAGGTTCGGTCGAGTCCAAGTGGGGCATCCAGTTCGACGACTATTTCGCCGAGAGTCTGGGCAAGCTCGCTGGCATGGCCGAGGACGGACTGGTCGCGCTCGACGCCGACAAGATCCGCATCCTGGCGCGCGGGCGGCTGCTGGTACGCAACATCTGCATGGCCTTCGACGCCTACCTGGCCGCCAAGACGGGTCCGATCGGGTTCTCCAAGGTCATTTGACGACCCGCCGCGCGATGGATGACTCGCAATCCGTCGACCTGGACATCCCCGCGTGCTTCCGCCACATGGCCAAGCGTCGCGGGGATGCGGTCTGCCTTTTCCATGACGAGGGAAACTGGACCTTCGAGGCCCTGGACCGGGCCTCCGATGGCCTCGCCGCCGCTCTGGCGGAGGCGGGTATCGCCGCCGGGGATCGGATCGCGCTCCTGTGCGGGAATGGTCCCGAGTTCGTCATCGCCTATCTCGGCATCCTCAAGGCCGGCGCGACGGCGGTTCCGCTGAATCTTCTGCTGAACCCCAGGGAAATCGCCTTCATTCTCGATGACTGCGGCGCCAGAGGGCTGGTCTACCAGCAGGCTTTCGCGACCGTCGCCGACTCGGCCATGGAGGGTTTGGACGGGATCGGGTTGCGGATCCGTATCGGCGAGGCGGATGAGTCGGAAGCGGTCCCTTTCGCGGACCTGATCGAGCATCCGGGACCGCCGCCCGAGCGCGCGCTTGGCTCGGGCGCGGGCGAGGGGCTGGCGGTCATCCTCTATACCTCGGGCACGACCGGGCACCCCAAGGGGGCCATGCTCAGCCATGCCAATCTGCTCGCCAACGCGGCCAGCGTCGCGCAAGCCCTGGACTTCACCCAGGACGACCGGGTGCTGGTGGTGCTGCCCATGTTCCATGCCTTTGCCGCGACCGTGGGGATGTTGACACCCCTGTTGCATGGCTTCGCCCTGGTGCCGGTCGCGCGCTTCGAGCCCAGGCTGGTCACCCAGGCCATCGTCCGGCACGGGGCGACGGTCTTTCTTGGCGTGCCCAGTATGTGCGGTCTGTTGCTGCGTCTCGACGAGGAGATGACCGCGCTCTGGCGCGGTGTGCGCATCGGCGTGAGCGGGGGCGCGGCCATGCCCCTGGCCATCATGTCGGCCTTCGAGGCACGTTTCGGTGTGCCCCTGCTGGAAGGGGATGGCCCGACCGAGTGCGGTCCGGTGACCTGCGTCAACCCGGTCCGGGGCGAGCGCAAGCCAGGATCGGTCGGACCGCCGATTCCCAATGTCGAGATGCGGATTCTGAATGCCGAGGGGAGTTCGGTCGCGGCTGGCGAGATGGGCGAGGTCTGCGTCCGTGGTCCCAACGTGATGAAGGGCTACCTCAATCAGCCCGAGGCGACCCGCGAGAGCTTCTTCGGCGACTGGTTCCGGACCGGCGATCTGGGATATCGCGACAGCGAGGGCTACTTCTATCTGGTCGATCGGCTCAAGGATCTCATCATCACCAATGGGATGAACGTCTATCCGCGGGCGATCGAGGAGGTGCTCCACGCGCATCCCGAGGTCGCGGAGGTCGTGGTCGTGGGCGATCCCGACCCCCGCCACGGCGAGGTGCCGGTCGCTCACCTGGCGCTGAAGCCCGGCGCCACCGTCACGCCGGCGGGCCTGCGCGCCTGGTGCCGCGAGCATCTGGGTCAGCATGAGATCCCGCGTCGGTTCGAATTGCGAGAGGCGTTGCCCAGGAACGCGGCCGGCAAGATCCTCAAGCGTGAGCTGCGCCGTTCGGGCGAGCGCGAGCGCGGATTCTCGTCCGCGTCGGCCGACACGGACGAGGGCGCCTCGGACTGATGGTGCTTGGAGCCCCATCGGGCGGCAGGCTATACTGAACGGCTTTTGAGGGTGCGGGCAAGCTGCCCACGCCAGGATTTCGTAACAGGCGGGCTGCTACATCTGGTTGGCGTCCGCGGGAGAGAACCAATGCAAGTGTCGGTGGAAGCGGGCGAAGGACTCGAGCGACGGATGAGGATCGACCTGCCTTTCGAGGAGGTCACCAGCGAGGTCGAGAAGCGTTTGCAGCAGCTCTCGCGGCGGGCCAAGCTGCCCGGCTTTCGCCCCGGCAAGGTTCCGATGAAGTTGCTCCGTCAGCGTTACTCCGAGCAGGTGCATCAGGAAGTCTTCGGCGACATGCTCCAATCGAGCCTCACCGAGGCGTTCACCCAGCAGTCGCTGCGCCCGGCCGGCATGCCCCGGATCGAGCCCGATCTGGATATCGAGGGCGGGCGCGTTGGCTTCACGGCCATCTTCGAGGTGATTCCGGAGTTCGAGCTGGCGTCGGTGGCCGACCGGGTCGTCAAGCGTCCCGTGAGCGAACTCGCCGACAGCGATCTGGACGAGATGCTGGAGCGGCTGCGTGAGCAGCGCAAAACCTGGGAGCCGGTCGAGCGCGCCGCCCAAACCGGCGATCAGGTGATGGTTTCCTTCGTCGGCACGGTCGACGGCGAGTCCTTCGAGGGTGGATCCACGTCCGGGCTCAAGGTCGAACTGGGCGCCGGTCGCATGATTCCTGGCTTCGAGGATGGTCTGATCGGCGTGGGCGTTGGCGAGTCGCGCACACTCGATCTCACCTTTCCGGACCCCTACCAGGCGGCGCATCTGGCCGGCAAGCCGGTCCGTTTCGAGATCACCCTGGATGCGGTGGCCGAGCCGAGCCTGCCCGAGATCGACGCGGAGTTCGTCAAGAATTTCGGGGTCGAGGACGGCGATGTCGAGCGCTTCAAGGCCGATGTGCGACGGAACATGGAGCGCGAATTGAAAGACCGCCTCAAAGCCCGCATCAAGGAGAGGGTGATGGACATGCTCGTCGAGGCCAATTCGATCGACCTGCCCGCCGCCTTCGTGCGCAGCGAGATGGAGTCGATGGCGGGTCAGATGCGCGAGGCCCTCGGCGGCTCCCGGATGCAGTTGCCCGTCGATCTGTTCGAGGTGGGCGCGCGTCGGCGCGTCGCGCTGGGTCTGATCATCGGCAGGATCGTCACGGAGAACAGTCTCGAGGTCGATCCGGCGCGGGTGCGCGAGGAGATCGAGCGGATGGCGTCGACCTACGAACATCCTCAGTCCGTGATCGATTATTACTATGCCGATGCCACGCGGCTCGGGGCGGTCGAGAATCTGGTGCTCGAGGAACAGGTCGTCGATCTCGTGCTGGAGCAGGCGCGGGTGGAGGACGAGCCCGTCCCCTTCGCTCAACTGACCGATCAGGCGTCGTCGAATCCATTCGCCGCGGCCTAGTCCGGCCATCCGTGTGCCCGGTTGTAACGGACTGGGCACGAGGTCAACAACAGAGGTGAAGATCCAATCCATGAGCACACCCCTAAGTCACACCGACTGGCAGCCGCAAGGGTTGGGACTGGTGCCCATCGTCGTCGAGCAGACCGCGCGCGGCGAACGCTCCTACGACATCTACTCGCGGCTGCTGAAGGAGCGCGTCATCTTCCTGGTGGGGCCGGTCGAGGACCACATGGCGAATCTGGTGGTGGCCCAGCTCCTGTTCCTGGAGTCCGAGAATCCGGATAAGGACATTCACCTCTACATCAACTCCCCCGGCGGTTCGGTCACGGCGGGGTTGGCGATCTACGACACCATGCGTTTCGTCCGCCCCGATGTCAGCACCATGTGCATCGGGCAGGCGGCCAGCATGGGCGCCTTGCTGCTGGCCGGCGGGGCCGCGGGCAAGCGCCATTGCCTGCCCCATTCGCGCATGATGATTCATCAGCCCCTGGGCGGCTTCCAGGGACAGGCGACCGACATCGAGATCCACGCGCGCGAGATTCTCTATATCCGGGAGCGCCTGAATCAGATCCTGGCCCAGCATACGGGTCAGCCGATCGAGAAGATCGCCGAGGATACCGACCGCGATCGCTTCATGGATGGCGAGACGGCTTGCGAGTACGGCCTGATCGATAAAGTCATCACCGAGCGTGGCCCCGTCCCCCCCAAGGCTTGATCCCTCCCTTCACCCTGCCGGGGTCGCGGCCTCCAGGATGCCGCGATCCACGCGGATCGCGCGCATCGAATGTGTGATGCCCCGCAAAGCCCTTGCTTAACCGCCTTGCCATACATGTCCAAATGGTTATGATTGAAATGGCCCCGCTTGGGAATGCAGGATTCGCATCCCTTACTGCCCCCCCGGAGACCTATCCCCGATGAGTGGAAACAATCACGGCAAGAGCGAAGAAGGTAAATTGCTCTATTGCTCATTCTGCGGTAAGAGCCAGCACGAAGTCCGCAAACTCATCGCCGGTCCTTCCGTGTTCATCTGCGACGAATGCGTCGAGCTCTGCAACGACATCATCCGCGAGGAGATGCAGGAGAGCGTCGGAGAATCGACCAACCATCTGCCCAAGCCGCGCGAGATCAATGCCCGGCTGGACGAGTTCGTGATCGGGCAGGAGAAGGCCAAGAAGGTTCTCTCGGTCGCGGTCTATAACCACTACAAGCGTCTCGAAGTGGCCGAGGCCAAGGAAGACATCGAGATCGCCAAGAGCAACATCCTGCTGATCGGGCCGACCGGCTCGGGCAAGACGCTGCTTGCCGAGACGCTGGCCCGGCTGCTGAACGTGCCCTTCACCATCGCGGACGCGACCACGCTCACCGAGGCGGGCTATGTCGGCGAGGATGTCGAGAACATCATCCAGAAGCTCCTGCAAAAGTGCGACTACGATGTCGAGAAGGCACAGACCGGGATCGTCTATATCGACGAGATCGACAAGATCTCGCGCAAGTCGGACAACCCCTCGATCACTCGCGATGTGTCGGGCGAAGGGGTCCAGCAGGCGCTGCTCAAACTGATCGAGGGCACCGTCGCCTCGGTTCCGCCCCAGGGCGGGCGCAAGCACCCTCAGCAGGAATTCCTGCAAGTCGATACCTCCAACATTCTCTTCATTGTCGGAGGCGCCTTCGCCGGCTTGGATAAGGTGGTCCAGAATCGCTCCCGCAAGACCGGGATCGGGTTCTCCGCCGAGGTTCACAGTCAGACCGATAGTCGGCAGGTGAGCGAGCTGCTCAGCGCGGTCGAACCAGAGGATCTGATCCGTTACGGCCTGATTCCTGAATTCGTCGGCCGCCTGCCCGTCATGGCGACCCTGGAGGAACTCGACGAGGCCGCCCTGATGCGCATTCTGACCGAGCCCAAGCATGCCCTGGTCAAGCAGTACGCGCGGCTGTTCGAGATGGAAGGCGTGCAACTGGAGATCCGCGATGACGCCCTGCGCCAGATCTCGACCAAGGCGATGGAGCGCAAGACGGGCGCGCGCGGTCTCCGGACGATCATGGAGCAGGTGCTGCTCGACACCATGTATGACCTGCCGTCCATGGACCATGTGGGCAAGGTCGTGATCGATGCGTCGGTCATCGTCGGAGAGAACAAGCCTTTCCTGATCTACGATGGGGTCGAGAAACAGGCGGTGGCGGCGGATTGATCGCTTCCCTGGATCGGGGCTCGGCCGCGACCTTCCCGAGCCTTCTCGCCTGGCGTCGAACCGCCCGCGGGGGGCGTTGAAGAAGATGGCTCTGGCCCCGATTCTGTAAGTATTCCCACCACAGCGACATCCCCGCGTCTTCCCTCGCCGTCGAGCCGTTCCAGGCCGCTCGCGACACCCGGAGGAGTGGGTGTCGACCCAACGAGAACCGGTTTCCATGGCGCACAACGATCCAGCTTCCGATTTCGAGTCACTCAGTCCGCAGGAGGTCCCCGTCCTTCCTCTGCGTGATGTTGTCGTCTATCCGCACATGGTGATTCCGCTGTTCGTCGGGCGGGATAAGTCCATCCGTGCCCTCGATGGGGCCATGGCCAGCGACAAGCAGATCCTGCTCATCGCTCAGAAAAGCGCCGACGTGGACGATCCGACCGTCCGGGATCTCCATGAGATCGGCACCCTGGCCAATATCCTTCAGCTCCTCAAGCTGCCCGATGGGACAGTGAAGGTCTTGGTGGAAGGCAATCAGCGCGCCAGCATCGAGCGCTTCGTGACGACCGAGGATTCCTTCTCGGCGATCATTCGGCCCATGGCGGAGACGCTTGAGATGGACGATCGCGAACAGGATGTCCTGATGCGCTCGGCCATGGCCCTCTTCGATCAGTACGTGAAGCTCAACAAGAAGGTGCCGCCGGAGGTGCTGACCTCGCTGGCCAGCATCGATGACGCCGGTCGGCTCGCCGACACCATGGCGGCCCACATGGCGCTCAAGCTCGACGAGAAGCAGCGCGTCTTGGAGATCGTCGACGTTCAGGCTCGGCTCGAACACCTGATGGGGTTGATGGAGTCCGAGAACGACATCCTGCAGATGGAGAAGCGCATCCGCGGCCGCGTCAAGCGTCAGATGGAGAAGAACCAGCGCGAGTACTATCTGAACGAACAGATGAAGGCGATCCAGAAGGAACTGGGCGAGCTTGAGGATGCGCCCAACGAGATCGAGGATCTCGCCAAGCGCATCGAGGCCGCGGGGATGTCCTCCGAGGCCAAGAACAAGGCGCTGGGGGAGTTGAATAAACTCAAGCTGATGTCGCCCATGTCGGCCGAGGCGACCGTGGTGCGTAACTATATCGACACCCTGGTGAGCGTGCCCTGGAAGAAACGCACCCGGATCCGCAACGACATCAAGGTCGCCGAGGCGGTCCTGGACAAGGATCACTACGGTCTGGAGCGCGTGAAGGAACGCATCCTTGAGTATCTCGCCGTGCAGCAGCGCGTGCGTAAGCTCAAGGGGCCGATTCTCTGTCTGGTCGGACCTCCGGGCGTGGGCAAGACCTCGCTCGGACAGTCGATCGCGCTCGCGACCAACCGTAAGTTCGTGCGCATGTCGCTGGGCGGCGTGCGCGACGAGGCGGAGATCCGGGGGCACCGTCGGACCTATATCGGCGCCCTGCCCGGTAAGATCATTCAGAATCTGTCCAAGGCCGGTTCGCGCAACGCCTTCTTCCTGCTCGACGAAATCGACAAGATGGCCATGGATTTCCGCGGCGATCCGGCCTCGGCCCTGCTCGAGGTGCTGGATCCGGAGCAGAACCACACCTTCGCCGACCACTACCTTGAGGTGGATTTCGATCTGTCCGAGGTCATGTTCGTCGGTACGGCCAATACGCTGAATATCCCGCCCGCGCTGCTCGATCGCATGGAGGTGATCCGTCTGTCCGGCTACACGGAGGACGAGAAGGTCGCGATCGCCGAGCGCTACCTGGTGCCCAAGCAGATCAAGAACAACGGCCTCAAATCGTCCGAGTTGGTGATTCGGGAAAGCGCCCTGCGCGATATCACGCGCCATTACACGCGCGAGGCGGGCGTGCGCAACCTGGAGCGCGAGATCTCCAAGATCTGCCGCAAGGTCGTCAAGGAGGTTCTGCTCAAGAAGCGGGATAGCGCGACGGTCGTCTCATCCAAGTCGCTTGAGAAGTACCTCGGCGTGCAGCGCTATCGCTATGGTCGCGCCGATGAGCACGATCAGATCGGGCAGGTGACGGGGCTGGCCTGGACCGAGGTCGGTGGCGAGTTGCTGCGAATCGAATCGGCGCTGGTGCCCGGCAAGGGCAAGTTCACCTATACCGGCCAACTGGGCGACGTGATGCAGGAGTCCATTCAGGCGGCGATGACGGTGGTACGCTCGCGCGCCGACGCGCTGGGCGTACCGGCCGACTTTCATAACCAGTTCGACATCCACATCCACGTTCCGGAGGGGGCTACGCCGAAGGATGGTCCGAGCGCGGGCGTGGCCATGTGCACGGCCCTGGTGTCCGCCCTGACGAAGATTCCGGTCCGCTCCACGGTCGCCATGACCGGAGAGATCACCCTGCGCGGCGAGGTGCTGCCGATCGGCGGTCTCAAGGAGAAACTGCTCGCGGCCCATCGGGGTGGCATCGAGACGGTCATCATTCCGCTTGAGAACGAGCGCGATCTGACCGAGATGCCGAAGAACATCAAGCAGCATCTCAAGATTCATCCGGTGCGCTGGATCGATGAAGTGCTGGATCTGGCCCTGACGAAACGTCCGGCGCCCATCGAGACCAAGATCGAGGGCGAGGAGCCGGTCAAGGACAAGGAGGATGGGCACGAGGCCGCGGCCGACGGAACCCGCGATCAGAGCGCGAGATTCCATCACTGATGATTGTCGGGGCGCGATCCGTCGCGCCCCCTTTGTTCCAGACCGGGGATTCCCTCGGTCAAGCGACGCTGGCAAGAGCCCCGGCGACTGGTTTTCCGATCGGTCGTCGGGATGTCCAGTGTCGAGATCGGGTCGCGCGACAGCGCTCCGCGACCGGCGGTCTCAATTCGCGGTTGCCTCCCGTGGTCTCTCCGAATAGGATGCTTGGGCGCGATTGAGGCGCCTCTCGGCGGGGGTTTGGCTCGCGTCTCCAGCGTGAGAAACGAAGGGTCGCGATCAGCATGAAGCCGCGGATTCGACGGTGACCAATCAGGCATTAACAGGGGATTTACAGGGGAACTAAATGAATAAATCGGATCTCATCGAAAAAATGGCGGACGCCGCCGACATCTCGAAAATTGCTGCGGCTCGCGCGCTGGATGCGTTCACGGATTCGATCGCGATTGCCTTGAAGGAAAAGGATACTGTATCCTTAATCGGCTTTGGGACCTTCTCCATTAAGGAGCGTGCCGCGCGCACTGGCCGGAATCCCCAGACTGGCGAGGCCATCGAGATCAAGGCATCGAAAACGCCGTCATTTAAGGCTGGCAAAGCACTGAAAGACGCCGTACAATAGTTGCTCGCTTGAAGGGGTGCTTAGCTCAGATGGGAGAGCATCGCCCTTACAAGGCGAGGGTCGCAGGTTCGATCCCTGCAGCACCCACCAGAATTTTGGAGCGGTAGTTCAGTTGGTTAGAATACCGGCCTGTCACGCCGGGGGTCGCGGGTTCGAGCCCCGTCCGCTCCGCCATCTAGCTTGAAATAACGGGGTATCCAATTGGATACCCCGTTCTTTTTTCTACATCCTGTTCAGACTATCGGCCAATCGCCATGCTTCAGACCATCCGCGACCGTGCTCAAGGCTGGATTGCTTGGGTTATCGTCATTCTGATCAGCATTCCTTTCGCCTTGTGGGGCATTCAGTCCTACATGGGGGTTGGCGGAGAGCCGATCGCCGCCACGGTCAATGGTTTCGAGATTCCCGCGCGGGATCTGGACCGGCAGGTCCAGGAGGCGCGATTCGAGCTTCGCGAGCGTCTGGGCGCCGCCTACGATCCGGCTGAATTCGACGACAAGCGTCTCCGTGCGGAGGTGCTCGACAACCTGATCCAGGAAGCCCTGCTGATGGATGTCGTCAGGCGTCTTGGTCTGCGCGCCTCCGATCAGGACGTGCAGATGCAGATCCTGAGTGATCCTTCCTTTCTATCCGACGGACGCTTCGATAAGGAGATCTACGAGCGCTTGCTGGGTTTTCAGGGGATGACGCCCGCGATGTACGAGGCGCAACTGCGTCAAAAGATGACGGCGACGCAACTGCTGCGTGCCGTCTCGGCCAGTGAATTCGCCACGCGTTCGGAACTGGCACTCCATCAACGGCTGATGGGTCAGAAGCGCGAACTGTCCTATGTCCGGTTCCCGATCGCGGATTATCGCTCGGACGCACCGATCGACGAGGCCGAGGTCACCGCCTACTACGAAGCTAACGCGGGGCGGTTCCAGACACCCGAACAGGTCAAGGTCGACTATTTGCTGCTCGATACCGACTCCTTGATGTCCAAGGTCGAGGTAAGCGAGAAGGATCTGCGCGACTTCTACGACGCGGACCGGTCCAGGTTCGTCCAGCCCGAGCGGCGCGGTGTTCGGCACTTGCTGATCAAGGTGGCCGCGGACGCCGACGAGGCCGGCGCGAACGCCGTTCTGGAAGAGATCAAGGGGATTCGCGAGCGGATTCTGGCGGGCGAGTCCTTCGAGGAACTGGCCCGGACCCTGTCGCAGGATCCCGGCAGTGCCGCCAATGGCGGCTCGCTGGGGGTCATCGAGTCCGGGATCATGGTTCCGGCGTTCGATCAGGTGGCGTTCTCGCTGCCGACGGGCGAGGTCAGCGAGGCTGTTCGGACACCCTTCGGATATCATCTTATCCAGGTCACCGAGGTGCTTCCGTCCGAGGCGAAACCCTTCGAGGCGGTACGCGACGAGTTAAGGAGCGAGCTTTCCAAGCAGCGGGCGGAGGGACTCTTCTACGACTTGGGCGAGCGGTTGGCCAACATCTCCTACGAATCGCGCGACAGTCTGGAACCGGCGGCCGAGGAGTTGGGGCTGACCATTCAGCAGAGCGATTGGATCGGCCGCGAGGCGAGCGGTGAGGGCATCCTTGCTCAGCCTAAGGTAATCGCCGCCGCTTTTAGCGAGGACGTCCTGGTCGCGCGGCATAACAGCGACCTGATCGAACCGGAACGCGATCGGCTGCAGGCCGTGGTGTTGCGCGTGGCGGAGCACCGCGAGACGTCCACCAAGCCTTTGTCGGAGGTTCGCGACGAGATCGTCGCGGAATTGAGGGACGAGAAGGCGAAAAAAGAGGTCATGGCGGCGGCCGAGTCCCTGGCGGAGAAACTGCGGGGTGGCCTGGACTGGGCCGAGGGTTCCGCGTCACTGAAACCGGAGGCGCCCGGACTGGTTGACCGCGAGGCCGCCGAGGTTCCGGGAGCCGTGTTGGATACGGCTTTCAAGCTGCCGATTCCGGCCGAGGGGATGGCGAGCGTCGGTACGACGATGATCGACACTGGCGACGCGGCGGTCGTGCGCGTGACGAAGATCCAGGATGGCGAGGTCAAGACGCCCGGCGAAGGCGTTGTCGCGCCCGAGGCGTTCATGCTCACTCAGGTCATGGGACGCCAAACCTATACGAACATGTTGAGGGACTTGGAAGTTCGAGCCGCGATCAAGCGCAAGGCGATCGACGCGGATGAAGCGCTCTGAGCGCTTCCTAAAGGAGCACTAAACCAACTCCCTGGCCACAAGACCAGTTCAGCCAGGGTTTCCCTCATCCTGGCGTTCCCCCCGCGCCGGCTTTGACCCAGGCGCTTCTGGCCAGGCACTTGTCCCGATTGGGCCAGATCGTCTGGGTGCCCCGCGCATCCCTGGCCGTCCAACAGTCCGCCGATGCTTCCGCCCTCACGGCTCCGCGACTTCGATCTGAAGATGTCGTGGGGCCTTGGTTCCAATGCCTGAACAGCCTCCCGCCTGGCTCGTACCGGGCTACAAGAAATAGAGTAAGATTGCCCGTCGCCTTTCCCGGCTGGTCATTGGTGTCAAGGTTCAGGCCGTCCCGAGACGGCGGATTCCCAGGGTCCGGCCGAGTTTCGACAGCCATCACCTTCCGGGTCATGTCGCCGCCTCGGCCCACGGTCTCCGATCGTTGGGCTTCGCCGTGGCCGCGTCCCCAACTATTCCAGAAGAATATGACAAGGCAGAGCATGAGCTACCATTCCATCGTAATGGTCAAACAGGTTCCCGACACGGCCAACATCTCCGGTCAGGTGATGAAGCCGGACGGCACCGTCAATCGCAGCAAACTCCCCACCATCTTCAACCCCGAGGACAAGGTCGCCCTCGAACTGGCGCTCCAGTTCCGGGACCGTTTCGGCGGCACCGTGCGGGTGCTGACCATGGGGCCATTGAAGGCGTCGGATCTGCTGCGCGACTGTCTCTACATGGGCGCCGACGAGGCGATCCTGGTCAGCGACCGCAAGTTCGCCGGCGCCGACACTCTCGCGACCTCCTATGTGCTGTCGGAGGCGCTGCGCAAGCTGGCTCCCTACGACATCATCTTCGCCGGCCGCCAGGCAATCGACGGCGACACCGCCCAGGTCGGCCCGCAGACCGCCGAGAAACTGGGTCTGCCGCAGATCACCTATGCCGAGGCGATCATCGAGGCTCGGGGGCGTCAGATCACCGTCAAGCGCAAGGTCGACCAGGGTTTCGAGGTACTGGAAGGCACGCTGCCCCTATTGATCACGGTGATCAAGGACGCCGCCACGCCCCGGCCCTTCCGCGCCAAGCGGGTCATGGCCTACAAGAATGCCCACACTCTGCTGGAACTGGAGAAGATGGCCGAGGCCAATTCACTGCTCTACGTGGATCAGCTCAAGGATGAGTATGTCTCCAAGGGGCTCTTCATCCCCACCCTGACCGCCGACGACCTGGACATCGACGTCGAGCGTTGCGGTCTCAGCGGCTCGCCGACCAAGGTTCACAAGATCGAGTCGGTGATCCTGGGTGGCGGCGCGCATGAAACCATCCCGGCGACGAAGGATGGCATGTACGCGCTGATCGATCGATTGATGGAAGACCATATCTTCGGATAAGCCCCTATGAGCGACAAACAACAAGAAGTCTGGGTGTTCATCGAGCAGCGTGAGGGCAAGCCCGCCGATGTGAGTTTCGAGCTGCTCTCCAAGGGCCGCAAGTTGGCGGAGAGCCTGAGCGGTACCTTGAAGGCGGTGCTGATTGGCCACGACATGCAGGAACTGGCCGCGGAGACCTTCCGCTACGGCGCCACGGAGGTTCTGCTCGCGGATCATCCGGAACTCAAGCATTACAATACGCTGCCCTACAGCCGCATCCTCAGCGGACTGGTCGACCAGCATCAGCCGCGCATCGTCCTGTTCGGCGGCAGCTTCATCGGCCGGGATCTGGCCCCACGGGTCGCCTCCCACACCCGCAGCGGCCTGACTGCCGACTGCACGGATCTGCAGATCTCCGACGTGACCTATCTGCGCAAGGACTACTCGCAGCTCCTGCTCCAGATCCGTCCGGCCTTCGGTGGCAACATCATCGCCACCATCATCTGCCCGGACTCGCCGGTGCAGATGGCCACGGTGCGCGAGGGGGTCATGGAGAAGGCGCCCCTGGCGCAACCGGTCGAGGGACGCATCATCCAGGTGCCCTATTCGCCCGACGAGGTCGACCACCTGGTGCGCATCATCGACCGGCACCATGAGGAGAGTAAGGTCAATCTCAAGGCCGCCCCGATCATCGTCTCCGGCGGCTACGGCATGGGCAATTTCCAGAACTTCCAGATCCTCTACGAGCTGGCCCGCGTCATCGGGGGCGAGGTCGCCGGCACGCGCGCGGCGGTGGACGCCGGTTTCATCGATCATCCCCGGCAGGTCGGTCAGACCGGGGTCACCGTGCGGCCCAAGCTCTATATCGCCTGCGGTATCTCGGGCGCGATCCAGCACCGCGCCGGCATGAGCGACTCCAACAAGATCATCGCCATCAACGATGATCCCGACGCGCCGATCTTCGGTGTCTGCCACTACGGAATCGTGGGCGACGTGATGCAAGTCATCCCGATGCTCATCGACGCCTACAAGCACAAATTAAAGTAGTCGAGCCATGGCCAACTATTTCACCGACAACACCGATCTGCTCTTCCATTTCAACCGCCTGAAGCTCGAGGAAGTGGTCGAGATCGCCGAGCACGGCTATACCGAGGCCAAGGAATATGACTTCGCCCCGGTCGACTATCAGGACGCCCTGGACAACTACCGCAAGGTGCTGGAGATCGTCGGCGACATCACGGCGAACAGCGTCGCCCCGCAGGCCGCCGCCGTGGACGAGGAGGGGAGCCATTTCGTCGACGGCAAGGTTCAGTATGCCAAGGGCATCCAGGAGGCCCTGGGGCTCCTGACCCAGGCCGAACTGATGGGCTTCACCCTGCCGCGACGTTACGGCGGTCTCAATATCCCGACCACCCTCTACACCATGGCGATCGAGATGGTCTCGCGCGCCGAGGCGTCCCTGATGAACCTCTTCGGTTTGCAGGACATCGCCGAGACCATCAACAAATACGGCACCGAGGAGCAGCGCCAGGAATTCCTGCCGCAGTTCGCCAGCGGCGCGGCCACGGGGGCGATGGCCCTGACCGAGCCGGACGCCGGCTCCGACCTCCAGGCCGTCAACATGCTGGCCTATCAGGACGCGGACGGCCAGTGGCGGCTCAAGGGCGTCAAGCGTTTCATCACCAACGGTAACGCCGAGATCGTCCTGGTCCTGGCGCGCTCCGAGCCGGGCACCAAGGATGGCCGGGGCCTGAGCCTCTTCGCCTGCTACGGCAAGGACAACATCGTCATCCGTCGCATCGAGAACAAGCTCGGCATCCACGGCTCGCCGACCTGCGAAATGCAGTTCAACGACACCCCGGCGCAGCTCATCGGCAAGCGCAAGTTCGGCCTCATCAAATACGTCATGGACATGATGAACGGCGCGCGCCTGGGCGTCGCCGGCCAGGCCCTGGGCATCTCCCAGGCCGCCTACGAGGAGGCCCTGCGCTACGCCAAGGCGCGCGAGCAGTTCGGCAAGAGCATCTACAAGATCCCGGTCATCACCAATATGCTGATGGACATGCGGGTGACACTGGAGAGCGATCGCTCACTGCTCTACGCGGCCTGCCACTGGGTCGACTTGCGCAACAAACTGGAAGAGAAGGCCGACCTGCTCAAGGCCGAGGGCAAGGATTCCACCGCGGAGAACGCCAAGCTCAAGGAGGCGACCCGAGTCGCGGCACTGCTTACCCCCATGGCCAAATATGTGCTGAGTGAGAATTCCAACAGGATCACCTATGACGCCCTGCAGATTCATGGCGGCACGGGATACATGAAGGAGTTCAATGCCGAGCGCCTGACCCGCGACGCGCGGATCACCAACATCTACGAAGGTACCTCGCAACTGCAAATCGTCGCGGCGACCGGTGGGGTCATCAACGACATTTTCGCCGACGACTTCACCGCACGCGAACAAAAGGAGACGTCCGGCAGTCTCGCGCGGCTCGCGGATGAGTTGAAGGAAATGCGGGTACTGTTCCTTGATGCACTGAAATATGTCACGGACAAGACCGACAAGCACTTCCAGAGCATCGCCGCCAAGGAACTGGTCGAGATCTATTCCTATCTCTACACCGGCTGGCTGTTGATGGACGAGGCCGAGGAAGACAGCCGCAAGGTCTTCATCGCCCGCCGCTACATCATCGGCGCCGCGGCCAAGACGCGCCGGAATTGGGACACGATCAAGAAGGATCTGTTCGCCGACCTGCTGCACGCCGAGGATATCCTGATCTGATCCCTAATGACCGGGAGGCGTGGCGTGCCTCCCGGACAATCGACAGCATTAAGCCGGGTACATATCACGTAGCTTACTCCTCGAAAAAGATGTTGCAGAGGTGAGGGTACGCGATGCGTACCCTATTTTGCTGAGTCGGAGCGGTCAGGGTCGGCTTCGACGGGGCCATCGAGCGCCAGCCGGAAGCCGATGAAGCTGTAGCGCGCTTCGGGGAAGTTGCGGTTGCGGTAGGCGGCGCGCACGAGGGCGGGGCCGCTGTTCCAGGCGCCGCCGCGCATGACCCGGGGCGCGTCGATGTGGCCGGGGGCGCAGAGTTGCTCGGCGCCAGCGTAGTCGGCGTCGTATTCCGAGCAGGTCCATTCCCACAGATTGCCGAGCATGTCGAACAGACCCCAGGGGTTGGGCTGGAAGCGGCCGATCGGGGCGACCCACTCGTGGCCGTCACCGCAGGGAAAGCCGACGTCCCATCCCTGTTCCTTGTCGGCTGAATTCGAATACCGGCAGGCGAGCGCGTCCGAGGCGTCGCCCCAGAAACGGGCGGTTTCGGAGCTGGCGCGGGCGGCGTATTCCCACTCAGCCTCGGTCGGTAGACGAAAGGCGTGCCCGGTCTCCCGGCTCAGCCACTCGATGAAGGCGCGGGTGTCGTTCCAGCTCACGCAGCCGACCGGATCCTGGTCGCGCGTGGCCTGATACTTGTTCGGCTTGCGCCAACTCGCCCAGTTCTTCATTCCCCAGGGGTTGACCGTGTCGCTCCGGTCCAGGGCCTCGCAGCCCTTCATGTCACCGGTGCCGGTCTCCGAGTCGGTCCGGTAGCCGCTGGCCTTGACGAAACGCTCGAACTCCCGGACCGAGACCTCGAAGCGCGCGAGCCGGAAGTCCTCGACGCAGACCTGGTGCGGGCGCTCGTCCGGCTCGCGCCCGGCTTCCGTCTCCGGGCTTCCCATCCGGAAACAGCCGCCCGCGATCCCCACCATCGACGGAAAGACCTCGCGACGCGCCTTCAGATCCTCGTTCAGGCCGGCGAGCCCTGGGTTCTCGGGGTCGATCGTTCGCAGCGCGTTCAGCGCCGCCTCGGCCTCGTCGAGCCGATACCCGTCGAGCCGGGCGCGGACCGCTTCCGCGACCTGGCCGGCGAGGCGCGCGATCCGCGCCAGCGTCTCCCGATTGGCGGGATCGAGCGACAGGATCCGCGCGTAGCAGGCGTGCGCGTCCTGGCTCGCGTCCACATCCAGATCGGCGGGCGCGAACCGGGCGTCGCAGTCGCGAAGTCCCTCGGCGATGCGACGTTCCTGATCCTGATGGCCGAGAATCCGCGCGCGCAGCTCCGACAGACCCTTATGATCCGGGTCGAGCCGCCGTCCCTCCTCGATGAGCGCGAGGCTGGCCACCAGGTCGCCCTGGTCGAACAGTGGTCGAGCCCGTTTCAGGATCTCGTCCGCCTGGCGCTGGCGTTCGCGCGCCTGGGCGGCCATGACCTTGTCGCGCAGGGAGGTCAAACCCGGATGGCCCGGCGCCAATCCGAGACCCTCGGCGATCAGCCCAAGCGATTGCGGATATTCGCCCCGGTCATGGCGGAGGATGGCCTCCTCATGTAGACGAGCGACCCGGTCCTCGCGCTGGCGCTTGGTGATCTCCTGGATCCGAGGCTCGAACGCCAGTAGTCGCGGTTCGTTCGGGTAGGCGAGGCGCGCGCGTTCGATCGCCTCCTGGCTCGCGCTCGCTTGTCCGGCGTTGATGAGATCCTCGATCCGGCGCAGGACGCCGGCGAGGTCTTCCGCTTGCTTCAGCTCTCCGCTGATCCGCTCCTGGAGCGCCAGCAGCTCGGGATGATCCGGCACCAGCCCCAGTCCCTGTCGCGTCAGCCGCATCGCCTCGTCGAGATCGCCGGCCTGTCGCGCGTCGCGGGCGAGTTCCAGCGAGCGCTCGGCCGCGAGCCGCTGGCGCTGATGGATCCGCTCCCCGATCTCGGCCTTGAGCGCCACGAGATCCGCTTGCCTGGGGACCAGGCCCAGACCCTCATCGACCTGCTCCAGGGCCTCGTCGAGCCGGTTCTCGGACAGCGCCCGACGCGCCTGGTCGAGCCTCCGTTCGGCCTCGATCCGCGGCTCGATCAGGCTCTGGAGCGTCTTGAGCCGTTCGTCGTCCGGCGAGATGGCGAGCCCGAGCCGGAGGATCCCGAGACCTTGATCGAACTGGGCGCGCTGAACGTGCTCGATCGCCAGGGCCTCGTACTGGACGACCGTCCTCGGCCGATTCGGCTGGGGCGGTGGGAGTTGGTCGAGGATCTCGATCGGATCTGGCTCGGTTCCTGGCCGTTGACTGGCGATGTAGGCGGCCAGGGCGAGGATCAGGACGAAGCCGATCAGCGCGAGGTAACGTCGCTTGTCGGATCGCCTGGGTTGGGATTGGGAGGCGGTCGGGTTCTTGTCGCCGCGCGTGACCAGCCGGGTCGCGTCGTCGCCGACGCCGGTCGCCAGCGTCGCGGCCTCCATCGTCTCCAGCGCTCGGATGAGCTGGCCCGCGCTCGCGAAGCGATCCTCCGGCTTCTTGGCGATCAGGCGGTCGAGGATCGGCTGATAGAGCGTCAGGTGCTCCGGCAGACGCGGAATGGGGTCGTTGCAGTGCTTCATCGCGAGACTGACCACGTCGTCCGCCTCGTAGGGCAGTCGATTGGTCAGCATCTCGTGAAAGACCACGCCCAGGCTGTAGAGATCGGAGCGCGGGTCCAGCGCCTGGCCGGTGCTCTGTTCCGGGCTCATGTAGCGCGGGCTGCCGATCACCATGCCGTAGCTGGTGAGCTGCATCGAATCGGCGTCGCGGGTCGCGGCCCTGGCGATGCCGAAATCGGTGAGCACGGGCGTGCCGTCGGCGCGGAAGAGGATGTTCTGCGGCTTGACGTCGCGGTGGATGACGCCCCGCGCATGGGCGACCGCGAGCGCCTCGGCGATCTTCCTGGCGATGGAGAGGGCGCGCGGGACCGGGAGTCCTCGCTTGATCTCGTCCGCCAGGGTGCCGCCCGGCAGGTACTCCATCGAGAAATAATGGTAGCCGTCGGTCGAGTCGAAATCGTAGATGGTGACGATCTGGGGGTGCTGGAGTTGGGCGATGATCTGCCCTTCCTTGACGAAGCGGGAGGTGAAGTCGTCGCCGGCCATGGCGATGGGTTTCATCACCTTGAGCGCGACGTCGCGGGTCAGCCGGTCCTGGCGGGCCAGGTACACGGTGGCCATCCCGCCACGGCCGAGTTCGCGAATGATGGTGTACCCAGGGATCTTCACTGATGCGCGGCTTCCGGAAAGGGGTGGGGATCGGTCCGTTTCGAGACTCGCCGCATCCTAAACCGCCTCAGGCATGCCATGCACTCTGGATTTAGCGCGGCCCGACGAGATTCAATCCTCGTCTCCGTGCGTCTGGCGGGCTTCCGTCGGGGCGGGCGCGCGGCTCTCCCGGTGTCCCTGGCGCTCGGCGAGATACCGGATTAGATCCGGTATCTCCTCCACCGGAACCGCCTTGCTGAAGAGAAACCCCTGTGCCTCCCCGCAGCAGTTGGCGCGCAGAAAGTCCAACTGCTCGCTGGTCTCGACCCCCTCGGCGGTGACATGCAGCGACATGGTATCGGCCATGGCGATCACCGCTTGGGCGATCGCGGCGTTGTCGCGGTCGCGCTCGATGTTGACGATGAAGGAGCGGTCGATCTTGAGTCGATCGATCGGAAAACGTTTGAGGTAGCTCAGGCTCGAATAGCCGGTCCCGAAATCGTCGATGGCCAGTTGCACCCCCACGGCCTTGAGACGATGGAGCATCTCGACCGACTCCTCGGCCTGGTCCATGAGGAGGCTCTCGGTCAGCTCCAGCTCCAGACAGTCCGGCGCGAGGCCGGACTCGGCGAGGATGCGCTCGACCTTATCGGGAAAGTCCGGCTGCTTGAACTGGTAGGCGGAGACATTGACGGCGACCCGCGCGATCGGGTGACCCGCCGATTGCCAGGCCCGCAGTTGCTCGCAGGCGCCGCGCATCACCCATTCGCCGATCGGGACGATGAGCCCCGTCTCCTCGGCGATCGGGATGAAGGTGACCGGGGACACCTCGCCAAGCTCGGGGTGAGTCCAACGCAGCAGAGCCTCCAGGCCCCGCATCTCCCCGGAGGCGAGGTCGAGCAGCGGTTGGAAGTATAGGCGCAGCTCGTCGTTGTCGATCGCGTGGCGCAAGGCGGTCTCGGTGCGCAGACGCAACAGCGCCGCGTCGTTGAGCGAGGCATCGAAGAACTTGAAGGTGTTCTTGCCGGCGCGCTTGGCGTGGTACATGGCCATGTCGCCATTGCGCAGCAGGTCCGAGGCGTGGCCGCCATCCTGGGGAAAGACCGTGATGCCGATGCTGGGGGTGATCACCACTTCATGCCCGGCAAGCAAGAAGGGTGGCGCCAGGGCTTCGAGCAGACGCGCGGCGACCCGGGCCGCGTCGCGCCCATTGCCGACCTCCGGCAGCAGCAGCGCGAACTCGTCGCCCCCCAGCCGTGCCAGATGCTGATGCTCATCGCCCTCGTAGCGCGATACCAGGTCGATGGAGCGCAGGCTGGCCACCAGACGCTTGGCGACCGCCTGCAGCAGCAGGTCGCCGGCCTGGTGGCCGAGGGTGTCGTTGACCTGCTTGAAATTGTCCAGGTCGAGAAACAGGAGCGCGCCGGTACGCTGGTGGCGTGGAACCAGCTTCAGGGTCTGCTCCAGGAATTGCAGGAACAGCACCCGGTTCGCCAGCCCCGTGAGGCTGTCGAAGAAGGCGAGCCGCTGGATGTGGTCCTCGGCCTCGCGGATCGCGGTGATGTCCTGAACCGCCCCGTACAGCCTGGCGGGTCTGACCGCGTCCTCGATACCGACTTCGACGAACTGACGCAGGTGGCGCTCCCGGCCGTCCGCATCGATGACACAATGACTCAGCTCGGACGATTCATGGCTGTGCGCGAGCTGCTCGAACCAGAGTGCGACCCGCCGTTTGTCGCGCGGATGCACCAGCGAGAGGAGGCGATCGAGACCAGGGGTGGCTGCGGTCGCGGCGCGGTCGCCGATGATCTCCAGCGACAGTTCCGACCACTGGATGGCGCCCCGTTCCAGATCCCACTCCCAATGCCCGATCCGGGCCATGCGCTGAGCCGCGTCCAGCCGATGCCGGCTGTGATGAAGCGCCTCGGTCGTCGCCCCGGAGCGCACCATGTAGCGAATCCGGTGCGGCAGGATCCGGGCATTCAGGGGCTTGACCTCGAAGTCCGTGGCGCCGGCCTCGTAGGCCCGCTCGATCGACTCCTCGTCATCCAGCCCGGTCATCATGAGGATCGGCAGGTGGGCGCCGCCCGGCCGCGCGCGAATCCGCCGGCAGGTGGCGAAGCCGTCCAGGACCGGCATGAGGACGTCGAGCAGCACGATGTCCGGCCAGCCCTGATTCGATCGCTCGGCGCTCGCCAGCAAGGCCAGCGCCTCCTCTCCGTGGTCGGCCTCCATGACCTCAAGGCCCGCCCGCTCCAGGGCCGCGACCAGGAGGTAGCGTGAAGTGATGTCGTCATCGACGATCAGCACCCGCAAGCCGCCCTCGTCCTGTCTTGCTGTCATGGGGTTCTCTTCTTATCGTGATTGGGCCAGCCGCCCAAGTTCGGCGACCAGCCGCCTGAACTCGCGATCGGTTTCGGGTAGGGCGGCGCGACCCGCCTCCAGTCGGCCGTCGCGGGCCAGGATCTCAAGCCTCGCGCATAGGCTGGAGAAGGTCCGCGCGCCCAGGTTCAGGCTGCTGGACTTGAGCGTGTGGGCGGCCAGACGCGCCGAGTCCCCGTCGTCCGTCGTTAAACCGCGCCGCAGTTGATCCATCAGGGTGTGCGCGGAATCCAGATAGAGCGCGATGACCTTCGGCAGTGGATCCGGACGGTCCGGCCGCGCGAGCGCGCGGATGCCGTCGAGCGTGGCGGCGTCCAGCATCGCGTCCCCGGCTGTCGCGGCGTCGCTCGGTGCTGGCTCCGTCGCTGGATGCTGGCTCCGAAGCTGTCCGGGGGCGAGCCAGGGCGCGATCTTCTCCCGCAGTTGGCTTTGCTTGAACGGCTTGCTGAGATAGTCATCCATCCCAGCTTCATGGCACCAGGTTCGCACGTCCTTACGCACGTCGGCGGTCAGCGCGATGATGGGGATAGGCATCGCGTCCGGGCGCTCCGTCTCCATCCGGCGGATCTCGCGGGTGGCGCTGAAACCATCCATCACGGGCATGTGGCAGTCCATCAGGATGAGGTCGAACCCGCCATCCGCGAAGGCCCGCGCCGCCGCCTCGCCGTTGTTGGCGACGCTGACTTCCAGACCCAGCTCCTCCAGCAGCAGCGAGGCCATCTCCTGGTTCACGGGGTTGTCCTCGACCAAGAGGATGCGTCCGCCGAGAGTCCGCTCGGGGTCTTGCTCCGGCGCATGGATCCCGGCCGCGCCCGGCGGTAGGGCGCGCGCGCGCCTGTTCCTGGCGGTCGGGATGGTCGCGGGCGCGAGTCGTGCCCTCAGGGTGAAGCAGGCCCCCTGGCCCGGCTGACTGTTCACCTGGATGTCGCCATCCATCAAGAACGCGAGCTGTCGGCAGATGGCCAGTCCCAACCCGGTACCGCCGTAGTTACGGGTGATGGAGCTGTCCGCCTGCTCGAAGGGCTGGAAAAGTCGGCCGATCTCCTCGGCGCTCATGCCGATGCCGGTATCGGTCACCTGGAAAACCGTTGTCTCGTTCTGAAGCGCGATGCGCAGGCGGATCTCTCCAAGCTCGGTGAATTTGATGGCGTTGCCGACGAGATTGATCAGGATCTGACGCAGCCGGGCCGCGTCGCCATGAACCTGGCCTGGAAGATCGGCTGGAAGGTCCGCCCGCAGTAGTAGTCCCTTGGCACTGGCGGCCTCGGCGAAGAGATCGATGATGTCCTCGATCAGCGCGCGCGGATCGAAATCGTGCGGATCCAGCGTCATCTTGCCGGCCTCGATCTTGGAGAAGTCGAGGATGTCGTTGATGATGGAGAGCAGCGCCTGGCCCGAGCGTTGGATGGTCTCGGCGAAGCGCCGTTGGCGATCCGCCAGCCCGCTCTTGAGCAGGAGTTCGGCCATGCCCAGGACGCCGTTCATGGGGGTGCGGATCTCGTGGCTCATGGTGGCCAGGAATGCGCTCTTGGCCCGGTTCGCCGCCTCCGCGCGATCGCGCGCCTCGCCGAGCGCCGCCACCGTGCGTTCGAGTTCCTGGGTACGGTCGGCGACCTGACGTTCCAGATCGTCGTTGTAGCCTTCCAGCGCGCTATCGCGCTGCTGGATCTGATCGAGCATCTCGTTGAAGCCGCGCATCAGCGCGCCGAGTTCGTCGCCGCGGTCGGTCTCGACCCGGATACCGTAGTTCTTCTCTCGCGCCAGGAGATCCATGGCCGAGGTGAGCGACATGATAGGTCGCGAGACGACCCGCTGGAGCGCCTGCGCCAGGATCATGGCCGTGATCACGGCGATCGCGAAGATCGTCAGACTCACCCAGAGCGAGCGGTTCAGCGCGGCGCGCACGCGCCCCAGTCCCTCGACGAGATGGACATGGCCAATCGTCTCGTGATCCACCTCCATGGTCCGGATGACATGCATCCGACCCTCGGCGATAGCGACGCCGTTGGTGGCCAGGTCGAGTGGGGGCGGCTCGGCGTTGTCGGGGCCATCCGGGTAGGCCGCGAAGAGTCGACCCTGGGTGTCGTGGACATGGACCGCCACCAGATCCGGTCGATCCGCGAGCGCGGCCAGGGTCTGGCGCGCCGAATCGGCGTCGTTGAAGGCCAGGGCCGAGGCGACGTTGTAGGCCAGCATGTCCGCCAGGGCCTGGAGTTCGCTGAGCGCGGTGCGTTGCAGATTCTGCCGCTCGTTGAGCACATGGATCAGGCTCGACAGCCCCAGCACGATGGTGGCGACCATCAGCATCATGAGCATGAGCTTGTAACGGATGGAAAGCTGTCCGAGCCAGCGCATGGGTTTCATTCCCGCACCACCCGCGTCGCCAGTTTCAGAACCTGGGAGCTGATGGTCAGGCCAGCCGCCTCGGCGCTCTGGCGATTGATCTCGAAGCGCAGCCGGTTATCCACCATCACCAGACCGATCATGCCGCCCGCCGAGGCGAACCCCGGAATATCGCTGACCGTCAGCGCTGGCTGGTTGGCCAGCGTGCGCAGCAAGGGCGATAGAAAGGGTCTCTCTGAATCGCTGACATAAACGATCTGGCAGCCCTTGAACGTATCACCGCGCGCGAGCCGTTCGACGCGGATCCGATGTCCCTGAGCGGGTTTGCCGTCGAGCGCCCCGATCGCCTCGCCCGCCGATCCCGGTCGGCCGTAGACGCAGAGAACCAGCGCGTTGGAAGAGTCCGAAAGCGCGGTCGCCGGCCAATGGACGAACTTGCTGAAATTGTAGAGATAGGCCGCCGAAAGCTCGGCCTCCTCCACCTGCGCGAGTGCGAGGGCGGGCGCCAAGGTCGCGAGCCAGGCGAGCAGCAGACCCGCGACGGCACCGACACGCCGTCGGAACCTGTCTCCTTGAGTCCTCGGGGGCATCCCGTCCGCTCCCTAGAAGGCCAGGCGGATGGTGCCGTAGAGGCCGCGCTGAACCTCCAGCGGGATGGATCCGTAGGCATCGGAATAGCCCTCCTGATGCGATGGACTCAGGAGGTTCTGGCCGACGATGGCCAGCTCGAGTCCGGCGCGCGGGCGCCACGCCAGACGCAGGTCGAGCGTCCAGTAGGCGGGGATGAGCTGGTTGCTGTAGCGGCTGACGTCGAAGGCGGGGTAGGTCTGGTCGACATAGCGGACCCAGAGGTCGAGGTCGATGTCCGGGCGCGGATTCATCAGCGAGCGAAACGAAATCTGCTGGCGCGGATCGGTGCGGGCCTGGGTGTCGTTGCTGATGTCCAGGGTGTCGGCGCTCGCCTTCAGATCCAGATCCAGATAGCTGTAGGCCAGAACCAGCCGCCACCAGTCGCGCGCCTGGAAATCGGCCGACACCTCCAGTCCATAGCCATGGCCGCTGGCGTCGTTGCCAAAGGGCATTTCGAGATCCAGATAGCCGTCCGCGAGGGATAGCTCGAAATCGCTGATCTTGCCGGAAGTTCGCAGTCGGTCATAGTCGTTGTAGAAGAGGGCGATATCCAGACTCAGCCGCTTCATGGGCGCGGTGCGCAAGCCCAGCTCGTAGGCGATCAGCGACTCGGATTCGTACCCGGTGTCACCGACCGAGCTGACCAGGATCGGCAAGGGGTAGGGCGCTCCGGTCGCTTTGACCCCCGTGGTGACACTGGCGCTCAGCTCCGCCCGCGAGGGGGTGCGCACCGCGCGCGAGATCGCGCCCCACAGCGAACTCTGCTCGGACGCCTTCCACAGGAGCCGCAGGTTCGGTTGGATCTCAAGACCCGTGTAGTCGTTGTGCTCGACCTTGGAGCCCAGGGTGAGGCGCAGGCGCTCGGGCACCAGCTCGATCTCGTCCTGGAGGAAGCCGCTCCAGAGATTGCGATTCTCCCGGCTCGGCGTGAGAACGGCCAGATCCGTGTTGTCGAAGCGATCGTCGATGTTGCGGTAACCCAGACCCCAGACGAGGTCGTGCCGTTCTCCGGCCTTGGCGCGCTGCTGGAAGTCCAGGTCGATGACGTCGCTGCGCTGCCCGACGTAGCGCTCCTGGCGATCGGAATGGTCGAAGTAGAACTGAAAGGAGGCATTGGAGCTCACCGAGAGCGCGCGCTCCCAGCGTCCGAGCAGATTCCAGCCCTCGGCGGTCATCCTGTCGTCGACCGACTCGGTGTATGTCGGTGCGGCCAGCGGATCGGGAACTTCCAGTTGCTGGCGCAGACGGCTACGGTAGAGATCGCCCTTGAAGGTGACGCGGTCACCCGAGGCGAAGGCCGAATCGACCCGGAATCCGCCCTGTCCCAGATCCCAGTCGTCGCCTCCATCCTCGCCCAGGGTCGTGATCAGGGCATCACGCTCGTTGTACTTGGCATGGAACCTGGCATAGGTGTCGGGGGCCAGCTTGCCGCCGTAGCGCAAGGCGCCGATCGCCCGCTCCTCGCTGCCGCCGCCGACCTCGGCCAGTCCGCCCTGGGTCTCGGCCGCCGACTTGGTGATGATGTTGATCACGCCATTCACCGCGTTGGCCCCCCAGAGGGTGGCCCCAGGGCCGCGAATCACCTCGATCCGCTCGACATCGGCGAGCATGACGTCCTGGTACTCCCAGTAGACGCCCGAGAAGCTGGGGGTATAGAGGGTGCGCCCGTCGATCAGGACCAGCAGCTTGTTGGCGAAGCGCCCGCTGAAGCCGCGCGCCGAGATGGCCCATTTGTTGGCGTCGAGACGCTTGACCTGCAGGCCGGGCACCATCCGCAACGCCTCGGGAATGGAGGTGGCACCGCTGCGGCGGATATCCTCGTTGCTGACCACGAACACCGCGGCGGCGGCATCGCTCAAGCTCTGGGTCTTCTTGCCCACCGAGGTCACCTTGACGTCGAGCAGCTCCTCGATGCTGAGCTCGGTGAGATCCCCATCGCCCCTGGCCGCCGTCGCCCCCGCGAGGAGCAGGATGATGCCTATCAGGGTCGCCGCTGGATCAGGTTGGGGACGGGCGCGCATGTCGTGACTCCATCGCTCGCCTCCCTGGCCTCGGGAATCCAAGGCGGCAATGGCCGAGCGCAAGAACGAACCCGCGAAGGGTTGTTGTGGTTGTTGTGGATGGTTGCCGTCGATCCTCGCGATCTGCTCCATGGCCCCTGGAGGATCCACGATTCCGGAATACCGTTAGCGTTAAACGCGCGTGGAGTTTAACGCAACGGTGGGCGCTCGATCTGTTGTAACCATCACGGATCGCCGCCGCTCCTCCGGGGTGTGCCCGGTCTCTATCCTGGCGCCGCGTCGCCCCATGGCCCCGTCTGGCCTCGGCCCTCCGATCCCCGGCTGGTTGCTTGTCTAATCCGCCCGAATGCGCTGCAATGGGCTCGAACCTTATCCGGAGCGTCGGATCTCGCCTTGGGCGGGCCAGACCTCGTCACCGCTCGCGGCGACCGGGGTCGCGGATTCGACGATCAAGCACATAATCATCCGAGCCGCGCCAGCGGCGCGGTTCACGATCGGACGTGGCCGAAACATTGGGACGCCAACGAATGGAGCTGACACTTCGCGTCATGAGCCGCCAGGACCAGCGCCAGGAGCGCCAGGTCGAGCTGACGCTGACCGAGCGGGGCATCACCATCGGGCGTGGCCTTGGTAATGATCTCTGTCTGGAGGATCCCGAACGGGTCGTCTCGGGACAGCATGCGCGGATCGACCCGCGCGACGGCGGTGTCTGGGTGACGGATACCAGCCGCAACGGCACCTATCTGAACGATGCCGAGGATCCCATCCCGGCGCATCAGGCGGTCGCGCTCTATGCCGGCGACCGGCTCGGTATCGGCCCCTATGACGTACTCGTCTCCTTTGGCGTCGAGACCGTGCCCGCCCGACACCCTGAATTCGAACTCCAGTCCGACGCGCTGGACGCTGACCGCGCGGGGCTGGCCCCCGTCGGCGCGGCGACCGATATCCTGGATCTGCTGGATCCAGGCAGCGGTCATGCCGACCTGCTCCCGGACTTGCCGCCCGATACGGGCCAGTCATCGAACCGGCTCGACGACCCCTTCGCCGACGCCTCCGCGCTCGACGAGCATCTCGCCGGACCCGCCCCCGAGGCGCCGCCGCGCGGGGCGCCGCATCACCACACCCCGGTCGAGCACGTTTTCTACCGTCCCGCCGATCGGCAAGGGGTTCCGGAAGACTATGACCTTCTGAACGACGTCTGGCGGGAGCCGGATCCCGAGCCAGTCGCGATGGCGTTCGAGCCCGCGCCTGGCGAGCCGGAGCCCGAACTGGAGCTTGAACCAACACCGCCGCCGGAAACCCCGCCGCCCTGGGCGTCGGATCGCACCGACCCCATGCCGGTGCTCGGAGAGCCCGAGCCCGTCGCGCCGCCGAGGCGCCCCGAGCCGCCACGTCCCAAGCCCTTCGCGGTCGGCGCGCCGGCCGGTGGCGAGTTGCGGGCGTTCCTCGACGGGCTGGGCTGCGCGCGGGCGCCCGTTCCCGAGGATCCCGAGGCGTTTCTGCGCGATTCCGGCGAGCTGCTGCGCGCGCTGGCGAACGGACTGGTCCAGACCATGATGGTGCGCGCCCGGTTCAAGAGCGAGTTGCGCCTGGGCGTGACCACCATCCGCGCCGCCGAGAACAATCCCTTCAAGTTCTCGGTCGGCGCGGACGACATCCTCGATCGCCTCCTGTTTCGGCCGACGCCTGGCTTCATCCCCCCGGTCGCGGCGGCGCGCGAAGCCTTCGAGGACATCCAGGCGCATGAAATGGCGATGACGGCCGGGCTCCAGGCCGCCCTGCGCGCGCTCGTCGCCCGCTTCGAACCCGGTGCGCTGGAGCGCCGTCTCGCCGGCAGATCCGGACTCGACCAGGTCCTGCCGATGGCGCGCAAGGCCAAATACTGGGATCTCTTCACCGAAGCCTACGAGCAGGTGGCCGCCGACGCCGCCGAGGATTTCATGCAGCTCTTCGACGACGCCTTCGCGTCCGCCTACCAGGAGCAGATCGAGCGTCTGCGCGCGGCGCGGGGAGCGCCAAGGCCTCGCGGCTGATCGGCGAGCGTCGTCGAGAAGTCTTCGCCTCACCCGAGAAGGAGGGCGGCCAGGTTCCTGGCCGTCGCCACGCCCGTCACATCCGGCGTTTTTTCCTGTAAGTCTATGTATTAAATATGTATTTCTACTCTTTCGGATTCTTCTCGGAGAAAATTGGCACTCCTCTTGACAGAGTGCCAATCGGCTACTAATTTACATAATGCAAGCGGTCGCCCATTCGGGGACCGTGGAAACCGGCGGTTCGAACGAACGCCATCGCTTGATTCATATTGCTCATGTGGAGGATATGTCATGACCACTCTCGACTTCTCACCGTTGTTCCGCTCCATGATCGGTTTCGACCGGCTGGCGAGTTCCCTGGAGACGGCCTACCGGACCGAACCGGGCGGCTATCCGCCCTACAACGTCGAGGTTCAGGATGAAAACCGCTACCGCATCACCCTTGCCGTGGCGGGCTTCACCGAGGGCGAACTCGACATCGAGGCCAAGGAGAATCTGCTGACCGTCACTGGCCAGCGTCGGGCGATGGAAGCGGAGGGGAATTTCCTCTATCGCGGCATCGCCAACCGGAGCTTCGAGCGCAAGTTCCAGCTCGCCGACTACGTGAAGGTGGTCGAGGCCAAGCTGGAGAACGGCCTGCTGCACGTCGATCTGGTGCGCGAGGTGCCCGAGGCGATGAAGCCGCGTCGGATCGAGATCCATGGCGGTGCCACCAGCCCGGCGATCGAGCACGACGCGGTTCCGCTGGAGCCAGCCAAGGCCGCCTGATGCCTCGGCATCGAGGCTTGGCGTTTGAGTGAATGAAGGCCGGGTGAAAACCCGGCCTTTTGCATTTGGGGAAGATCCGTAGGATGGGCAGAGCGAGAGCGATGCCCATCGTTCAAGCCACGGCGAATTCAGGATCGGGCCGGATGGCATCAGCGGGTTCGATGGGCCTCGCGGCGTTCGGCCCATATCCTTCTATCTTGAGCCTCGGAGCGTACGGGATGGGCATCGCTGCGCTCTGCCCATCCTACGAGGGGTTTTTCACAAGCGCTGGGGCCTCGGTTTCGAGGCTTGGCATTTGAGTGAATGAATGAAGAAAGGCCGGGTGCGAACCCGGCCTTTTGCATTTGGGGAAGATCCGTCCCCATGTGGAGCCTGCCGGTTTCCTGGATGTTGGCGTGTATGGCTGTTTCAATGCGATTGAGGCAAGCTTGGACATCGGACAGGGCGTGCCAGAGGGGCTCGAACCAGTGGGCCGCGCCAAATGCCGCCGAGCGTCCTTAGGGCCGGTCGGCGGTTTTGAGCCATAATCAGAGACCTGTTCAAACAGGGGAGGACACCGTCTTGATCATGACCACGAGCCAGCGACGCCGAGTTTTTCTGGTGGCCCTCCTCGCCACGGCGATCCCATTCGCCGGGGGCTGCGCCAAGAAGCCGGAGGTGAAGGAGGTAAAGGAGGTCAGGGAGCTCAAGGCGGAGGAGAAGAAGCCGCCGCCAAGGCTGAGTATCGAAATCAGGGCCGCGAACGACGCCAATCTGGGACCGGGTGGCCGGGGGCTGCCGGTGGTGGCGCGGGTCTATGAACTCAAGAGCCTGGGTGTCTTCGCGAGCGCCGATTTCTTCAGCCTCTACGATCATGAGACCGAGGTGCTGGGCGGCGACTTGCTCGCGCGTGACGAGGTGACCCTGGCACCGGGCCAGTTCCTGCCGCTGGAACGCCTGCTGGACACCGACGCCGCCTATGTCGGTGTCGTCGCCGCCTTCCGCGACATCGACCAGAGCCAGTGGCGCGAGTCGCTGCGGCTCAAGCCGGACGTCGACAACAAGATCCTGATCGAGATCGGCGCCAAGGCCGTTTCGATCCGCCACCAGTAGGAGCGCGCCGTGTCGCTGGACAACAAGGTGCTCTGGTCGGAGGGGCTGTTTCTCCAGCCCCATCACTTCCAGCAGCATGATCGCTACCTGGAGCGACTGGTCGCCGGCAAGTCCGGACTCGGCGTGCCGCATCCCTGGGGGCTGCGTCGGCTGCGGATCGACGAGGAACTGCTCGCCTTCGGCAAGGTCGCGCTGACCGAGGTCGCCGGCGTGCTGCCGGACGGCACCCCCTTCGACGCGCCGGCGAGCGATCCATTGCCCACGCCGCTGGAACTGGACGAGAACCTGACGGCCCAGACGCTCTATCTCGCCTTGCCCCTGCGCCAGCCGGGCGCGCCCGAGAGCGGCGGTCCGGATGAGCGCGAGAGCAGTCTGCGCTATCGCGCGAACGAACTGCGGGTGCGCGACAACAGCCTTGGCTCGGAGACCGAGGCGCTGCTGGAGGTCGGACGGCTGCAACTGCGCCTGATGCTGGGGAGCGAGGCACGCGACGGCTACGCCTGTTGCGGGATCGCCCGGGTGCTCGAATGTCGCGCGGATCGTCAGGTTCAGCTCGATGCCGCCTTCATCCCGCCCTCGGTCGATTTCCATGTGTCGCGGCGGCTCGGCGACTTCATCGAGGAGCTGACCGGTCTCATCCATCGCCAGGCCGAGTCGCGGGCCGGCCGGGTGCGCGGCGTGGGTCGCGGCGGCGTGGCGGACTGGGCGGATTTCCTGTTGCTCCAACTCCTGAACCGCGCGGAGCCGGTGGCCCAGCACCTCGTACAGGTGCGCGGACTGCATCCGGAGGTTCTCTACCGGTTTTTCCTCGGGCTGGCCGGTGAGTTGGCGACCTTCGCCAGCGAGACCAAGCGTCCGCCCGATTTCCCGACCTACCGGCACGAGGATCTCGACGCCAGTTTCTCGCCACTGATCGAGCGCTTGCGCGACTATCTGAGCCGCGAGTACGTCGAGCGCGCCATCGCCATCCCGATCAAGGAGCGCCAGTTCGGCTTCCGCATCGCCCTGGTGGACGATCGGTCACTGCTCGCGGGTTCGCGTTTCGTGCTGTCGGCCCAGGCGAATCTGGACTCCCAGACCTTGCGCAATCGTTTCCCCACGCAGGTGAAGATCGGTCCGGTCGAGAAGATCCAGGAACTGGTCAAGCTGGCGCTGCCGGGCATCGCTCTGCGGCCCATGCCGACCGCGCCACTGGAGATCCCCTACCATGCCGGCTTCGACTACTTCGAGCTGGATCGCAAGAGCGACTACTGGTCGCAACTGGCGGGCGGCGGCGGCTTCGGGATGCACATCGGCGGGGAATTCCCCGACCTCAAGCTGGAGCTTTGGGCCATTCGGGAGTAATCCGTGACCGATGACGACCCCTTCTTGACGCCCGGCGATGCCGGTCCGACCGTGATCCGTCCCATTCCCGGCGGTCGGCGGGTCCCTGGAACGGCGCCGCCGCCCGCGGGAGCGCTACCCGCCGACGCGGGCCTGCCGCCCAGCTTCCAGGTCGGCGACCTGCCCGCCCGCTCGGACAATCCGCTGGTGTCCTGCGCGACCGGGCTGCTCACCATCGCGGCGCAATTGCGCGGCACCCCCTCGCATCCGGACCCGGAGGGGTTGCGCGAGGGGCTGACCCGTCAGATGCGCGAGTTCGAGACCCGAGCACGGGCCAAGGGCCTGCCGGATCCCGTTGTCCTGCCGGCTCGCTATGTCCTCTGTTCGCTGGTCGACGAGTCCGTGCTGGATACCCCCTGGGGAAGTCAGAGTGTCTGGGCCAACCGGGGCTTGCTCATTGGCTTCCACAACGAAGCCTGGGGCGGTGAGAAATTCTTCTCCGCGCTCGATCGTCTCATGGCCTATCCGGCCGGCAATCTGCATCTGCTGGAACTCATGTATCTCTGTCTGGCGCTCGGTTTCGAGGGCCGTTACCGGGCGCGCGAGGGCGGACGGACGCAGCTCGATCGTGTGCGCGAGCAGCTTTTTCAGACCATCCGCGCCCAGCGCGGCGAGCCCGATTCCGAGCTGTCGCCGCGCTGGCGGGGCATCAGCCAGCGGCGTGATCCGCTGATCCACCAGATGCCGCTCTGGGTCTTCGGCTCCATCGCCGCCGCGCTTCTGCTCGCGCTCTTCGCCTATTTCACCTTTTCGCTCAATCGCGCCTCCGATCCGGTCTATCTGGCGCTCGGCGGACTCGACAAGGGTCTGCCGACGCTTGCTGATCGGCCCCAGGCGCGCCTCCCGGACGCGCCGGACAGCCCGAGCGCGACCCCGGCGCTGACGCTGCGCCTCCTGCTCGCCAGGGAGATCGCGGCCGGACAGCTCGAGGTCGTCGATCGGCCCCAGGGTCAGGTGGTCATCATCCGGGGCGATGATCTCTTTGCCTCGGGCAGCGGCTCGGTCCGGCCACTCTATCTGCCCTTGCTCAAGCGCATCGCCGAGTCCCTGGCGCAGTTGCCTGGCGCGGTGCTGGTGACGGGTCATACCGACAGCGCCCCGATCAAGACCCTGCGCTTCCCCTCCAACTGGCATCTCTCGCAGGCGCGGGCGACGCAAGTGCGCGACCTGCTGATCCAGGTCGCCGGGACGCCCTCGCGCTTCACGGCCGAGGGACGCGCGGATACCGAGTTGCGGGTTCCCGAGAACCCAAGGGATGCCCGTAACCGGCGTGTCGAGGTCATGCTGATGACGCCCGCGTCACCTCCGGGTGGCGCGGCCTCGTCGATCGCGGAGGGCGGGCGATGAAGTCCTTTCTCAAGTTTTTCGTCTCCGTCCGCTTCCTGGCCCTGATCGGGCTGGTCGCCCTGGCGGTGCTGATCTGGTATCTGGGGCCGCTGATCCGTGTCGGCGGCTTCGAGCCGCTGGTTTCGAGCACGCACCGCTGGATGCTGATCGGTGCGCTGATCGGGGTCTACGGGCTGTCCCAGATCGGTTCGGCGGTGCGCTCGCGCATCCGCAACCGCAAGCTGATGGAGCAACTCGCCGCCGGTCCCGAGGCGGACCGGGATCCCGCCCACCAGGCCTCCGAGGAGGAACTGGCGGTGCTGCGCGAGCGCTTCGACGCGGCCCTGGCCACCCTCAAGCAGTCCGAGGGCAAACATAAGCTAGGCGGGCGCTGGGTCTACCAACTGCCCTGGTATCTCATCATCGGTCCGCCGGGCTGCGGTAAGACGACGGCGCTGGTCAACTCGGGTCTGCGTTTCCCGCTCGCCGACCAGTTGGGACAGGACGCCATCCACGGCATCGGCGGCACCCGCCACTGCGACTGGTGGTTCACCGACGAGGCGGTGCTGATCGACACCGCCGGGCGCTATACGACTCAGGACAGCTACGAGCAGGTCGACAAGGCCGCCTGGCGCAATTTCCTGGATCTGCTCAAGAAACACCGTCCGCGCCGCCCGATCAATGGGGTGCTGATCGCCGTCAGTCTGTCCGACCTCATGCAGCTCACCCAGGTGGAGCGCGCCGCGCACGCCAAGGCGATCCGGGCGCGGGTCCAGGAGCTGTGCCAGGCGTTCGGCATCGCCGTGCCCGTCTATGTGCTCTTCATGAAGTCCGACCTGGTGGCCGGTTTCAACGAGTTCTTCGCGGATCTCGGCAAGGAGGGGCGCGAGCAGGTCTGGGGCGTGACCTTTCCGCTTGATCAGAGCGAGGGCGCGCCCTCGCCGCTGACGACCTTGCCGGGGGAACTGGCGGCGCTCGCCGAGCGGCTCGACCAGCGTCAGCTCGCCCGCATGGAGCAGGAGCGCGAGCCAGGCAAGCGGGCCTTGCTGTTCAGCTTTCCGCGCCAGTTCGCCACGCTCGCCGAGACGCTCGGTCGCTTCCTCAATGAGGCCCTGGCCCCCTCGCGTTTCGAGATCCGTCCGCTGGTGCGCGGGGTTTATTTCACCAGCGGCACCCAGACCGGCACCCCGATCGATCGTGTCCTGAGCGCCTACGCCGCCAACTTCGGCCTGGGTCGACAGGGGCCGATGCCCTTCCGGGGGACCGGCAAGAGCTTTTTCCTCACCCGTCTGCTGCGCGATGTCGTCTTCCACGAGGCCGGAATCGCCGGTCTCAATCCGCGTCTGGAGCGTCGCCGGCTGTGGCGCCGCCGCGGGGCCTACGCGGGCGTGGCTGGTCTCTTCCTGATCGCGGCGGCGGCCTGGGCGACCAGCTATTCGCGCAACCATCTGTTCATCGATGAGGTCGAGCAGCGGGTCGTCGAGATCGAGGCGCGGATCGACGCGCTCGCGCCCGAGGAGCGTAATCCGCTCGGTGTGCTGCCCCTGCTGGACGCCGCGCGCGAGATTCCGCGCGGTTACGCGCAGCGCGAGGATCCGGTGCCGCTGACCCTGGGGCTCGGGCTCTATCAGGGCGAGAAGCTGGGCTCGCAGGCCGAGCGCGCCTATCGGCGGATCCTGAACAAGGCCCTGTTGCCGCGTGTCATCCTGCGTCTGGAGGAGCAGATCCGCCAGTCCGGCGGCGAGCCGGACTATCTCTACGACGCCCTGCGCGTCTATCTGATGCTCGACAGCGACGAGCATTACGACGCCGAGGCGGTGCGACTCTGGGTCGGACGCGACTGGCAACGCAGCCTGCCGCGCGAGACGACGAGCGAGCAGCAGGAGTCGCTGCGCGATCACCTCGCGGCCCTGCTCGATCGCCGTCCCACGCCGCTGCCGATCGCGCTCGATGGCGCCCTGATCGACCAGGCGCGGAGCAGCCTCACCCGCGTGCCCCTGTCGGAGCGCGTCTACGAGCGGCTCCGGCGTGACGGGGTGGACGAGGGGATCCCCGAGTTCACCATCAGCGAGGCCGGTGGCGACGTCGCCAAACTGGTCTTCGTTCGGCGCAGCGGTCGTCCGCTCAACCAGGGTGTCCCCGCGCTCTATACCTATGACGGTTACCATCGCGGCTTCGCCGACGCGCTCGACCGGCTGATCACGGCGAGCGCTGAGGAGAGCTGGGTGTTGGGGCCGGGAGCCCGTTTGAAGGCGGGCTCGGAGGAGGCGACACGCCTGCTCGTGGAGGTTCGTGAGCGCTATCTGCGTGACTATGTGACGGTCTGGAACGAGCTGCTGGAGGACATCGAGCTGGTCGCCGTGCGCGACCTCTCGCACGCCTCCGAGGTGGCGCGTCTGCTCGCCGATCCGGCGGAGTCGCCGCTGCGCCGACTGCTGATCGCCGCCGCGCGCCAGACCGAGCTGGATCGTCGGCCGGACACGACCCCGGCGGATACCGCTCGGGAAGGCGCCGGTTCGGACGGCTTTCGCGAGCGTGTCGAGCGCTATTTCGGCTCGGAAACTCCGGCCGCCACAGCGACCGAGGCCCCCGAGAGCTATGTCACTCGCCGCTTCGCCTGGCTGCATGCGCTGACGCGCGCCAACGAGCAGGGGCAAGCGCCGATCGATGGAGTCCTCACCAATCTCGGCAAGCTCCAGCTCCATCTGGCGTCCGTCGTCGCCGCCGTCACCTCGGGGCGGGGCGTGCTGGTCGCCGGCGAGACCGCCGAGATCCAGGAGGCCAAGACGCTCGCCCGTCAGCTTCCCGCGCCCCTGGGCGGCTGGGTCGGCACCCTGGCCCAGGACAGCGCCAACCTGTCCGCCGGCGGCGTGCGCGCCCAGCTCAACAACATCTGGACCGCCGAGGTGCTGACCTTCTGCCGGGAGGCGATCCACGACCGCTATCCCTTCGCCCGGGGCAGCGCGCGCGAGACCACCCTGTTCGACTTCGGGCGTCTGTTCGGTCCGGGCGGTCTGATCGACAGCTTCTTCAAGCAGAACCTGGCGCCGATCGTGGACACCGCCCGCCCGACCTGGCGCTGGCTCGACGACAACATCGGCATCCCCGACGCGGCGCTGGCCCAGTTCCAGCGCGCGGCCATCATCCGCGAGGCCTTCTTCATGAGCGGCGGCAAGACCCCGGACGTCGAGTTCGAGATCAAGCCGCTGAGCATGGATGCCCGTGTGACCCAGTTTCTCCTGGACCTGGGCGGCCAGATCGTCGATTACCGTCATGGTCCGCCGCGTTCGCAGCGGCTCAAGTGGCCCTCGCCGGACAACCTGGAGCGGGTGCGGCTGGTCTTCGTCGACCAGACCGGAACGGGTCCGAGCACGACGGAGGAAGGCCCCTGGGCCTGGTTCCGGGTACTCGACCGCTCCTCCATGCGCTCGACCAACCAACAGGAGAAGTATCTGCTGACCTTTTCGCTGGGCGGATTGTCAGCACGCTTCGAGCTGCGCGCGATCAGCGTGCGCAATCCCTTCGAGCTGGAGGCGCTGCGCGCCTTCGCCTGTCCGGGGCGGCTCTGATGGGCCGGTCACGGATGTCGCCCGGTTTCCACGGCAAGCTGCCGGCGCTCGGGGATTTCGTCACCCGGCGCCTGCCGGGCGAGTTTATCCAGCCCTGGGATCTCTGGCTGCGCGAATCATTGGCCGCCAGTCAGGCGCGGCTCGGCGACGGCTGGCTCGACATCTATCTCACCAGCCCGCTGTGGCGCTTCGCGCTCGCCCCCGGCCTGGCCGGGCAGGGCGCCTGGGCTGGGGTGCTGATGCCGAGCGTCGACCGGGTCGGGCGCTATTACCCGCTCACCCTGGCCGCGCCCCTGCCCCCCGGCACCGATCTGATCGCGCTCATGAGCGATCCGGACTGGTTCGAGCGCGCCGAGGTTCTGGCCCTGTCCGGGCTGGAGGATAGCTGCACGGTCGAGACCTTCGACGCTCGGGTGATCGATCTGGGCGCGCCGCCCGGCGCCGCCCGCGAGACCGCGTCGCCGGTGGCCGCGGGCGTGACGGCGCGCTCCAACGCCTGGCGTCTGGAGGTCCAGTCGCTCGCCGGACTCCAGCGCGCCAGCCAGCTCCTGCTCGCGCGGGCGCTGGAGCAGATGTATTGCGCCTATAGTTTCTGGTGGTCGAGCGGTTCGGAGCGGGTAGCGCCATCCTTGCTGACCTGCCAGGGGCTTCCCCCGGCGGACGGCTTCAGCGCCCTGCTCGATGGTGACTGGACCCGCGGCGGCTGGTGGGAACTCCAGGACTAGCGGGAGCCTTAGGCGATTTCCGGGAAAGTCCATACCCAACCTCAAGCTCCGGAAATGGACAGGATTTACAGGATTCTTCAAGATTTACAGGATTAAAAACAGAGCGTTATAAATCCTGTCAATCCTGCGAAATCCTGTTAATCCTGTCTATGACGGGGTGGATCGCGGGTACAGGGTTTCCCGGAAATCACCTTAAGAAGCGGCGAGTGGAGAAATCCGGATGACGAGCGATATGGCACCATTCCGCTGGGACTCGGGCGGTCTGACCGACCAGGGTCGGGTCCGTCAGGTCAACCAGGACGCCTTTCTTGATCGCCCAGACCTGGGGCTCTGGGTCGTCGCCGATGGCATGGGCGGGCACAGCTCGGGCGGGCTGGCGAGCCGTCTGATCGTCGAGCGGCTCGGCCTGATGGGGCATCCGCGTCTGCTGGGCCTCGCGGTCGAGCAGGCGAGCGAGATCCTCGCGGACGTCAACCATCGTCTGGTCGAGGAGGCGGCCCTGATACAGGGCGACATCATCGGCAGCACCGTGGTCGCGCTCCTGGCCGTCGGCGATCACGGCGCCATCCTCTGGGCCGGCGACAGCCGCGCCTATCGGCGGCGACACGGCGAGCTGGTCCAGCTCACGCTCGATCACACCCAGGTCCGCGAGCTGGTCGAACAGGGCGTCCTGAGCCCCGAGCTGGCCGACGGACACCCTCTGTCCAACGTCCTGGTACGCGCCGTCGGCGGTGATATCGATCTGGAGGTGGATCGCCGGGTCGAGGCCCTGGCCGACGGCGACCGCTATCTGCTCTGTAGCGATGGGCTGGACAAGGAACTGTCGGCGGAGCGTCTGGCCGCCATCCTGGCCGAGCCGCGACCGCCGGCGGAGGTCGCCCGAGCGCTGGTCCAGGCCGCCCTGGAGGCCGGCGGACGGGACAATGTCACCGTTCTGGTGGTGGATTTCCGCCGGGCTTGAGTCGGAGTCCGACCCTATCGGGGCGGGATTCGTCCGACCATCGGCGTATCGGAGTGGTTCGGCGTAGATGGCCGGTAGCATCACTTTTGGTAGCAACCGCGTATCGGAGTGGTTCAGTGCGAGAAACCGCGTTCAAACTGCTGGCCCTGTTCGGCGCCTCGGAATTGCGCCGGATCGCGCTCCTGCTGGCCGTGGCGGCGGGGGATGGCTTCACTCAGGCGCTGGGCATCGCCTCGATCATGCCCTTCATCGCGATTCTCGCCGATCCGTCCCTGGCCGATACCAGCCCCTTCTTCCTGATGCTCAAGGGCTGGTTGCCGCTGGGCCTGCGCGAGCATCTGGCCTGGGTCATGGGGGCCTTGGCGCTGGTCATCCTGATCGCGAGCAACGCCCTGAGCGTGCTCAACTACTGGCTCTCGCTGCGTCTGTTCAACGAGCACGGCTATCGGCTGTCGACCCGTCTGCTCTCGATCTATCTGGATCGGGAACTGCTCGACTTCAACCGTCACAAGGTCGCCGAGATGTCGACCAGCATCCTCTCGGAGGTGGAGCGGGTCGTGATCAACACCCTGATGGCGGGGGTGGGTCTGGTCGCCGATTTCATCGTCGTGATCGCCATCATCGGTTTGCTGCTGTTCGTCAATCCCTGGGCCACGGTCGGCGTCGCGCTGGTGCTGGGATCCGGCTATCTCCTGGTCTACCGGCTCATCGGGCGCGAGGTGGAGCGGCTCGGACAGGCGCATGCCGAGGCCGAGGCGGGCATGTTCTCCGGACTCTCCCAGGCGCTGGCGCTGTTCAAGGAGATCCGGATCGCCGGCACCGGGGGCTATTTCGTGGATGGCTTCGCGCGGCCGGCCCGGCGGGTAACGCGGATCTCCAACCGCTACGAGATCCTGAAATTCGTTCCGGCACAGATCATCGAGGTGTTGGCCTTCGCCATGATCCTGATGGTGGCGCTCTATTTCGCGAGCGGACAGGGACAGACGGATTTCAACGCCATGGCCCTGATCGCCTTCTATGCCTTCGCCGCCTATCGGCTGGTCCCGGTGCTCAAATCGATCCTGGACGGCTTCGAGGAGATCCAATACGGCAGCGGCATGGTGCCAACGCTTCTGGCCGAACTGGCCGAGGAGTCCCATGGAAGCCGGCGCGGCGAGGTCTCGGATGTCCGCTTGCCGCTGGTCGAGGGGATCCGGCTCGAAGGGCTCGCCTTTCGTTACCCGGACGCGCCTGGGGATGTCTTCGGCGGTCTCGACGCCTGGATTCCGGCCGGTCGGCTGACCGCTATCCTGGGTCCGTCCGGTGCCGGCAAATCGACCCTGCTCGATATCCTGCTGGGTCTGATCGAGCCGACCTCGGGACGCTGTCTGATTGACGGGAAGCCCCTCTGTCCCGCGAACCGGGGGGCCTGGCAGAACGGCGTCGGTTATGTCCCGCAGCAGGTGCAACTCATCTCCGACTCGCTCGCCCGCAATATCGCCCTGGGCGAGAGGTCGGTCGATCCGGCGCGCGTCGAGGCCGCCGCGCGGGCGGCCGGGATCCATCGGCTCGCCACCGAGCAACTGGCGCTGGGCTACGAGACGCCCGTGGGCGACGGTGGCCACAACCTGAGCAGCGGCGAGCGTCAGCGCGTGGGGATTGCCCGCGCCCTCTATCGCGATCCGCATATCCTCATCCTGGACGAGGCGACCAATGAGCTCGACGCCGCGACCGAGGAGGCGGTGCTCTCCCATCTTCTGGGACGGCCGGGCCTGACCATCGTCTTCGCCAGCCACAAGACGACGATTCGCGAGCGGGCCGATGTTCTCATCGAATTGGCGGGGCGATTCGCATGACCTCCTTGACCTTCGAGGCTTACGAGTCGCCCGAGGCGGTCGCGGCACTGGAGCCGGTCTGGCGCCAACTGCACGCGGACTGCACCTACCCGTCCGTCTTCAACGGCTTCGATTTCTTCATGGCCTCGACCCTCGCCTTTCCGGCGCCGGACAGCGCTCCCTACGTGCTGGTGGCGCGGGATCGGGAGAACCTGGTCGCCATCTTTCCCTTCCAGTCCGCCGGCATGCGTCGTGGCGGCCTGCGTTTGCGCCTGCTCGAATACGCCGCTCAATGGGAGACCGACAAGCCCTATCCGCTGATTCGGCGCGGCTATGAGCCACATGCCTGGCGCGAGCTCGCCCGCTTTCTCGCGGCCAACCGAAAGCACTGGCATCTATTCGATCTCGTGGAGATGCGAGAGGGATTGACGGGGTTGTCGGAGCTGCCGCGTCTGTTTCGGCTGCCCCGCTATTGGGTCCGGGTGCGGGACGACTTCAGCACGCCCCTGGTCGCGCTCGATGGATCCTGGGAGGCGCGCTGGCGGGCGCATCCCAAGATGCGCAAGAAGGTCGCGAGGATGGAAAACGCCTTCGGCGATCGTCTGCGCTTCGAGGTCCGCGCGGGGCCGGATGACTGGGAAGCCTGTCTGACCGCCTACCGGGTGCTCGAAGCCAAGGGCTGGAAGGCGGGTAGCGTCGGCATTGGCCGGGACGAGCCCACCCTGTCGTTCTATCGCGATCTGTTTTCGCGCCTGGCGGTTCGCGACGGGCTGCGGTTTGGGCTCCTGTTCGTCGACGAGGCGCTGGTCGCGGCCGAGATCGCCTATGTCGAGGGTCGCACGGTCTACTTCGCTCACGGAACCTATGATGAAGGTTACGCGAAATACTCGCCTGGCATGGTCAGTACCTCGCTCTTTCTGCGTCATTTCCACGAGAGCGATTGTCTGGAGGGTGACTATCTGGCCGGCTTCACCGGCTATCTCTTGCCCTGGGCGGACCGCGTTCTGCCCAGCCATCATTTGACGGTCGTGCGGCTTTGCGCGCCCGTGCTCTATGTGTTCGTGCTCAAGGCGTTCCATCGGCTTTTGAAACGGCGCGAGAAGGGTGGTCAGGTGGCGGACGGCTGGATGCCCAGCTCATGGCGACAGCCTCGGTGAAGACGAGGCTCATCCGCCGCCGAAGCCTTGGGGTTTCCCGATGGACGCACGGTCCTTGAGCCCCGAATACCTCTAACCCTGGTTTTCATCAAACACGACTGATGCAGGCGCGCGGCCATCGGATGGATATACGCATTCTTGATCGAGAAGAGGCCGCGACCATCGATCCGGTGGCCTGGGATCGTCTGGCCCGGACCTCGGGCACGCCGAATCCATTCTATGAGCGCTGGCATCTATTGCCCGCGCTCGGACATCTGGACCGGCGCGACCCCGTGTTCGTCGTGGTCCTTTCCGAGGCCGGGCGACTGGTGGGGCTCTTTCCTTTCTGCTTGAGAAAAAAGGCGGGGATGCTGCGTTATCTGACGCTCTGGGAGTTCCGCGACTGCCGGATCTGCGATGTGCTCCGCGAACCTGGCGTGGAGCTTGGGTCGGTGTTTCAGGATCTCATGGATCGTTTTCGGGCTCCGATCATGCTCTTGCCAGCCCATGCGAGCGCGGGCCTCGGCTTGGGTATGGCGTCCAGTTACTGTCGGTTAAGGCTAACCAGGAGGGCGGTCACGCGGTTCGTGGGCTGGGACGACTACCGGCAACGGCTTCCCAGAAGGGATCGACTGGAAAACGCGCGCGTGCTCAGGCGTTTGCTCGACAGGGAAGGCGTGGAGTACGTCACCTCCAGCCGTGAACTGGTCAGGCACTGGTTGCCGCTCTATAGCGACCTGGAGCGGCAGGGCTGGAAGGCGCGGGAGGGTCGTGTGATCTCCGGAGACGACGCCAGAATGCGTTATTTCCAAGAGGCGATGACGCAGGGTGAACTGGAGGGGAAGGTGGAGTTCCAGGCGCTCCTCAAGGGCGATGAGGCGTTGGCGATCTCCTTCCGTTTCAGAACCCGAAACAACGCCTATGAAATCAAGACCACATACAACGAGAAGTACAGACATCTGTATCCAGGCGTCGCTCTGGAACTGCTGAATGTCGGGGACGCACTCAACGGCGGCTATGCGCTGGTGGATTCCTGCTCCGAGAAGAACCGGGTCGTGGAGCGCGTCTGGCCGGACACCATCACGATGTACCGCACGGTCGTGTTCAAGGGTTCGTTGCTCGGCGCGCTGGCCAGGCTGGTTTATGGATCATTCAAGCGGTTCGTCACGAGGCACGATCCCGGCGCCTTCGTCTGTCACCGATCGACCCGCGCCGCGCCGCCGTCCGGCCGGCGTTGAGTCCAGGGCTCGGGATCCGGCGGGTGCGACCAAAAGTGAGGCGTACCGGCCATCATTCGTGGATGGGCAGAGCGCCGCGATGCCCATCCTGTACGCTCCGAGACTCAAGCCACGCCGTTTAGATCGCCGTCAGGAGGTCGGTTTGGGAAAAGTCGTTGCCTTTGAACAGCAGCGGTTCATGTCGGTGCTTGGCCAGGGCATAGGAAAAGCAGTCGCCGAAGTTCAGCCCGGCAGGGTGCCGCCCCTTGCCATACTCCAGCCAGGCGCGATAGGCGATGTGCGCTAAGTCGGCGTCCACTGGCAGAATGGTGACACCGGCAAGGTCGAGCAGTTCGGCCAGACTCTTGCGGCCCACGTCGCCGCGCCGCGCGGTGATGACGAGCAGGGTTTCGAGCCAGGTCACCGCCGACATGACACTGGCCTCCGCTTCGACCAAACGCCGGGCGTGCTGTTCGGCCTCGGGTTCGTTCAGCAGGATGCAGATCAATGACGAGGTATCGATCACCATGCGCGTTACCGCGGGTTCACGCGGGCCAACCGTTGGCGTCATAGCCGATGATCTCATCCATGCTACGCGGATCGCGTTCCGGCGACGCCGCGCACCGGCGGCTAATGCGCAGCATCGCCGCGAGCCGTTCCTCACGGGTGGGCGTGGCCGGCGTCACGGGGCCATCAAGCAGGGTTTCCAACAACACCATCACCTCGCGGTCAATGGAGCGGTGGTGCTGCCTCGCCTGCTGCTGCAAGCGCTGATGCAGGGGTTCCGGGACATCGCGCAGGGTGATCGTGGGCATGGCTGTTGGCCTCAAGCGTTGGCGATGAAAGATTCGGGATTCGGGTAGGTCTCCCATGGCACATTCTTGCACATTCGCAATCCAACAAGTCCGGGTTAGCTCGTTGGGGTGAGCGAGAGCGAACCCCAACGATTGGTGGACGCCGTTGCCGGGGTTTCCCGGCCAAGCATCCGTTATGGTCGCCCCCGGATCCGGCCCCCAACCCTTGGTTCCCCTTCCCGCCTCTGGTAGTGTTGCGCGCTGATCCGCCGACGGGCGGTCGCGCCGCTTCGATGCAAGCTCCGGCTCGCTGATCGCCAGGCCCACGGCCCCGCCTGATCGAGGGCGGAGCGGGGCGCATCGATTCCCCGTGGCGCGGCGTTCACGGTCATTCACGAGCCCGGAGCCGACCGAGGATGGACGCACTGTTAGGTCTCTCGGCGATCATCGATCGCCTCAACCAACGCATCGGGCGGATGGCCTTCTGGCTGGTCCTGCTCAGCGTGCTGCTCAGCGCCTTGACCGCGACCCTGCGCTACACCATCGATTGGGGCTCCAACGCCATGATCGAGGGGCAGTGGTTCATGTTCGGACTGATTTTTCTGCTCTGCGCGCCCCTGACCCTTCAGGAGCGCGGGCATGTCCGGGTAGATATCCTCTATAACCTGTTGTCTCCGCGCGGACGGGCGATGGTCGATATCCTGGGTGGTCTGCTGTTCCTGCTGCCTGTCTGTCTGCTGATCCTGATCGACTCCTGGGGCTATTTCCTCATCTCCTTCCATCAGAACGAGGGCTCCATGAACCCCGGTGGATTGATCTGGTGGCCGATGAAACTGGCCATCCCGGTCGGCTTCGGGCTTCTGGCAGCGCAGGGGATCTCCGAGGTCATCAAGGGGCTGGCCGTCCTGACCGGCCATCGGCCACTGTCCGACGTCGCGGGAGGACACTGAGATGAGTGTCTGGCTCGCGGCGAACATGGCGCCGGTGATGTTCACGGCGCTGGTGCTGTTCCTGCTGATCGGCTACCCGGTGGCCTTCTCGCTGGCCGCCGTCGGCATGCTCTTCGGCTGGATCGGGATCGAACTGGGGATGCTCACCCCCGCGCTCCTGCAAGCCTTGCCGGATCGCGTGTTCGGCATCATGCGCAACGAGATCCTGCTCGCGGTGCCCTTCTTCACCTTCATGGGGCTGATCCTGGAACGCAGCGGCATGGCCGAGGAACTGCTGGACACCGTCGGCCAGCTCTTTGGCGGCATCCGTGGCGGACTCGCCTACGCGGTCATCTTCGTCGGTGCCCTGCTGGCCGCGACCACGGGCGTCGTCGCCGCGTCGGTCATCGCCATGGGGCTGATTTCACTGCCCATCATGCTGCGCTATGGCTATCACCCGAGACTGGCGACCGGCGTCATCGCCGCGAGCGGCACCCTGGCTCAGATCATCCCACCCTCGCTGGTGCTGATCGTCATGGCCGACGTGCTCGGCCGCTCCGTGGGGGATATGTACAAGGGGGCCTTGCTCCCCGGTCTGCTGCTGACCGGGTTCTATGTCCTCTACGTGCTGGGCACCACCATCCTGCGGCCCGAGATGGCGCCGGCCCTGCCGCCGGAGGCCCGCACACTGCATGGTCGCGCCCTGGCGGCGCGGGTGATCCTGACCCTGATCCCGCCGCTGGCGCTCATCTTCCTGGTCTTGGGAACCATCTTCATCGGCTGGGCCACGCCCACCGAGGGCGGCGCCATGGGCGCGGTCGGCGCCATGCTGCTGGCCATCGCCAAGGGCCGGCTCAAGCTCGGCATGCTCAAGGAGTCCATGGGCTCCACCGCCCGCATCACCAGCTTCGTGATCTTCATCCTGATCGGTTCGAGCGTCTTCAGCCTTATCTTTCGAGCCGTCAATGGGGATCTCTGGGTGGAGCATCTGCTCACCTCGCTGCCCGGCGGGGTGATCGGCTTCCTGATCTTCGTGAACCTGCTGATTTTCTTTCTCGCCTTCTTTCTGGACTTCTTCGAGATCGCCTTCATCATCCTGCCCCTGCTCGCGCCCGTGGCGCAGACGCTCGGCATCGATCTGGTCTGGTTCGGGGTGCTGATCGGCGTCAACATGCAGACCAGCTTCATGCATCCGCCCTTTGGCTTCGCGCTCTTCTATCTGCGCTCGGTCGCCCCGCCGAAGGTCCGAACGGCGGACATCTACTGGGGCGCCGTACCCTTTCTTTTCATCCAGCTCGCGATGGTGTTTCTCATCATCGCCTTCCCCCAACTCGTGAGTTGGGGCCTGGACGGACCCTCGACCATGCCCGCCCCGACCGAGATCAGCGTCCCCGAAACCGGCGGCTCCAGCCTGCTGGACAGCCAGGATTTCGATGGACTCTTCCTGCCGCCGCCAGCGGACACCAACCCCTAGATGATTTCCAGGAAACCTTATACCCCTAATCCACCCGCTCATTTCGTAGATACCGTCTTTCCTGTCAAGTCGCGGGGGCATAGTCAGCTTGGTAGGGGAGACGGGTTTTGAAGACGCCAAAGCAAAGATGGACGAGTTTGCGCATGGCCGCGCCGAGAGCCGCCATTTTGGC
>NZ_NRRG01000013.1 GCF_016583575.1 Thiocystis violacea | reverse complement strand
CGGTTTCTGGCGCCGCTTCGGGCTGCATGCCATCGACACGGTCGGCCTGGTGCATGCCATGATCCTGCGCATCCAGGCCCTGCTGCTGCCAATCCAGACCCTGGTCCTGGGCGGGCATTGAGGCGGCGACTGCCCACGAACACCGGGAGACGATCGCGATGGAACCGTGCTCATTTTCAACCGCAGGGCGACCGACGAACGTCGGCGCCGACGCGGTTTAAGAGTGATCGATGCATGGACTGGTCTGGCCGACACATTCAGTCAAGACCCCGCCGGCTGGGTATCGCCGGCGGGAGCGTCCTGCTCTTGGGGATCAGCCCCGCGCCGGCCCAGGACATCGAGCCGCGCGCCTTCTCGAACGCGCCGGTCGGCGTGAATTTTCTGATCGCGGGTTACGCCTATACGCGCGGCGGTATCGCCTTCGATCCGGCGTTGCCGGTCAAGAACCCGCGGCTCGAAACCTCCAGCATGGTCCTCGCCTACGCCCGCGTGCTCGACGTCTGGGGCAAATCCGCGAAGTTCGATGCCATCGTTCCCCACGCCTGGCTCTCCGGATCGGCGGACTATCGCGACCAACCGCTGGAGCGCGTCGTCGATGGATTCGCCGATCCCAAGTTACGCTTCTCGGTGAATCTGTACGGGGCGCCCGCGCTCAGGCTCAAGGAATTCAAGGCGTACCGGCAGGACGTGATTGTCGGCGCGAGCCTGCAAGTGTCGGTGCCCTGGGGTCAATATGACGCGAGCCGGCTGATCAATATCGGCATGAGCCGCTGGAGCCTCAAACCGGAGTTCGGCGTCTCCAAGGCGATCGGCTCCTGGACACTCGAACTGAGCGCGGCGGCCACGCTGTTCACGGAGAACCGGGATTTTTACGGCGGCAACCGGCGGACGCAGGATCCGCTCTATTCCGCGCAGGCGCATCTGATTTATGGCTTCAGGTCGGGCCTTTGGGCCTCGCTCGACGCCACGCATTTCAGCGGTGGTCGCACCACGCTGAACGGTATCCAGAACGATGATCGGCAGGAAAACTGGCGCGTGGGCGGGACACTGGCGCTGCCCATCGACCCCCGTCATTCGATCAAGCTGTACGCGAGCAGCGGGGTGTCCGCGCTCACGGGAAACAACTATGATCTGATCGGAATCGCCTGGCAGTACCGATGGGGTGGCGGACTCTAGCGGGGCATCGTCCGCCCAGCCTGTCGCGACACACCGAGCCATGACTCTGACCCTAAACCCCAGGTATCCACATCATGCCGCGCCGACTCCTCGACACCGCCGCCATCCTGTTTGCCCTGGTTCTGCTCGGTGGCTGCGCCTCCGGCGGCCGCCCGCTGATGCCCACGCCCTTGCTTTACCAGCTCCCTGGCGGAAAAACGCTCTTCGACCCGTCCACGCAGGCACGAATGAATCCGGATGTGGACCTGCTCTACATCACCGACCGCGCCCAGGAGACGATGCCTGAGAGCACCTCGCTCTATGGCCAGGAACGGGCGCGCCACATCAGCTTCGGCACCGCCCAGGTGCGTCTGGTACCGACGCTCGATTGGGAGACGCTGCGCGCGCAGAGCCAGCTCGCCAAGCGTACCCAGGTCATCGATCTGGAGTTGGGCCAGGTGCGGGAGCTGGGGGTCTTTCCCGACGAGCCCTATCGATTGAATCGGATTGCGGATGGGGTGCTCCTGCGCGACCGGGCCGAGCTTGAACGCCATGCCGCGATCAAGGCGAACCTTCAGGGCGAGGTCCAGCGCCGACTCGCGGCGGCACCGAGGAAAGAAGTTCTGCTCTACGTACATGGGTTCAACGAGACCTTCGACACCGCCGCCTTCACCACGGCGGAGCTATGCCATTTTTTGGGCCGGGAGCACGTCTGCGCCTTCTTCACCTGGCCCGCTTCCACGACCGGCAACTTCCTGACCTCCTATACCACAACCACCGAGTCCGCGGATTACGCGGTCGAGCATCTCAAGCGGGCCATTCGCACCATCGCGGCGACCCCCGGACTGGAACGGCTGCAAATCCTGGCCCATAGTCGCGGCACCGCGCTCACCCTCAAGGCCGTGCGCGAGCTGGCGCTGGAGGCCATCGCCGCCGGCAAGGAGCCGGTGAATCTCTACCATATCGACAACCTGGTCCTGCTCTCCCCGGACATCGACGTGGATATTGCCGGTCAGCAGATCACGGGCCTGCTGTCGGATCCGGATCTGGTCACCGTGTGGCCGGAGGGACGACTGCCGCGCATCCTGAATGGGCGACTGACCATCTATGCCTCCCCGGATGACCGGGCGCTCCTGGTCTCGCGGATCCTCTTCCGCAGTCGCAACCGGGTGGGGCAACTGCGCCCCGAGGATATCTCCGAAAAGGCCCAACGTTACTTCGAAACGATCGGGCGGATCGACCTGATTTCCTACGAAGGCAAGCGCACCGATCTCTTCGGTCATTCCTACTTCACCACCAATTCCACGGTCAGCTCGGACCTGATCCAGTTGGTACGCTTCGGCAGACCGTTGGGAGCGCCGGGACGCGAGCTGATCAAGACCGGGCCGGTCACCTGGCGGTTTCCGGCCGATGGGCAGGCTGGAGGCCAGGCGCTGAAGTGAGCCGCGACCGGTTCATCCAGACGCGACCGGGCGCACGATTTGAACGACACCAGAAGACCCGACGATTTCAACTCCAAGAGCCATGACCATGACAGATCAGCATGCCAATACCACCCGTTTGCTTCGGGGCCTTGCCCTGGCCTCGGCCGTTCTCGTCGGCGGCTGCGCTTCGACGAACCCCGCGCTCTTTGGCAGCGGCGCGAGCGTGACCGCCAGTGATCCAACCCGTCTGACCCAGAGCGGATTCCTGACGAATTATGCGCGACTGGCGCCCGTGCCCTGGACCGAGGGCGTCCAGTGCTGGCGCCAGCCCGACCTCGATGCCAAGAAATTCGACAAGGTGCTGATCGCGCGCATGCGGGTGAGCCTCAAGCCCGGTCAGCAGCAGGGGATCGATCCGACCGATCTCAAGACGCTGACCGACTATTTCCACGACTCGATGACGAAGGCGCTCAAGCCGCGCATGCAGGTGGTCGAGAAACCGGGGCCGGGGGTGCTTGGGCTACGCATCGCGCTGACGAATCTCGTTCCGACCGATGTCACCCGAAGCGTGACCGGCACGGTGATCCCCTACGCCTTCGTGGCTGAAGCCGGTTCCGGCGTGGCCACGGGTCGACCCGCCGGATCCACGCCCTATCTTGGCGAGACCGGCATGGAAATGCAGCTCATCGACACGGCGAACGGGGCCATTCTCGCCGAGTGCCGCGATACCCAGATCGGACGCAAATACGCGGCGGACCTGGATTCGGGGGCCGCGGGCGCGGCCCAGACCTGGGCGAGCGGGTACGTCAACTCGTTCCAGAGCTGGTCCTATGCGAGAAACGCCTTCGACAAGTGGTCGGCACTGACCGCCGAGCGCCTGGCCGCGCTGCGTGGCGTGGCGCCGTCGCGGTAGTGGGCCAAGAGCGCCTGTCATGGCCGGCCGGGTCGATGCTGGGACATGGGTCACAAAGCCAGATCCTCGTCCGGTACTGGCTTGCGTTAGCCGCTAGACTTGTGCATGAGTCCAACCAGGATCCGTCGGCGATTGGACGGATTGGGCCGTTGTTGCTCGTGCACCTAAGCGGCTGGCCGCGGATGGCTGACCGCTCTCCATAGGGAGAAAGAAGCAAGGCTTTTCTCGTGGAAATTCATTCCGTCATCAGCACGACACCCCATCTCCAGATGCGCCGCCCGGACGTGTCGGGCGAGGCCGTGCCCACTTCGGCGCCCACGTCCGATCTCGATCCGGAGCGCGACGTCGAGGAACCGAGGGCCGTCGCCGAGACGGAAGCGGCCGAGGGTGATGGAGCCGCGACCGAGGGTGGAGGCGAGCAGGCGCTCTCGTCGGAAGAGCAAAACGTGATCGCCCAGTTGAAGGTGCGCGATGCCGAGGTGCGCGCCCATGAACAGGCGCATCTCGCGGCTGGCGGGGGACATATCACCAGCGGTCCGAGCTACAGCTATCAGCAGGGTCCGGACGGCAAGCGCTACGCGATTGGCGGCGAGGTCGGCATCGATACCTCAATGGACTCGGGCGACCCCGCCGGCAATCTTCAAAAGGCGCGCGCCATCATCCGGGCCGCCATGGCGCCGGCCAATCCCTCGGGGCAGGACCAGAGTGTCGCGGCCGCGGCCCAATCCATGGAGGCAGACGCGCAACAGGCGCTCCGGGAGGAGCGGGACGCAGTGAGTGAGGCGATGACGCAACAAAAGACGCCCGGCTCACGGGACGTCGAGCGGGAGGGCGCCGTCGAGGCGTCCTCCGGTCAGGTCGGCGCGGACGCCAGTGGGATTAATGGAGCGCGGGAACGTCTGGAAGAGCGGATCGCCGGTTTCTTCGCCGCTCCGATCGCGACTGGTCTGAGTCGATTCGCCTGAGTCGATTCGCCTGAGTCGATTCGCCTTGAGCGGCGATCCGTTCAGAAGCGAAGGTCAAGCCGTGACGTTGATGGTCTGACCCAGGTGATCCTGGAGCGATTGGGACGTCTCGGTGACGCTTCCAATCAGTTGTTCCGCTGTTTTGGCCTGGTTGTCCAGCGATTTGTTCAGCATGGCGATACCGACGTCGGTCGCGCTTTTGCTGCCGGACATGGCGCTGGCATAGCCGGCAACGGCCGATGTGGATGATACGTCCATCGAGTGACCTCGCGTTTCATCTGAAGGGTTGGCCTCGGAAATCTTGTCGTGCGCGCCCGTGGACAGGGGACTCGCCTATGTTTTTCCACGACACCCTTGGAATGCAAGTGGAACCGGAAGGAACTGGAGGCTGACCAGAACGTCCTTACCCATTCACAGCCTAGTACAGATCGCGCGTCCTCTATTGTGGACCAGGCCACGGTTTAAAAAAATCCTTCTCTCATCGAGTCTGTCTACCTCCGTTACGGTTCGAATTCAAGTTCTGGATGGCGAGGCCGTTACCCCGATATATCCTATCAGGAGATTTTGGCCATGCGGCTCAGCCGGGACATTTCAGTCACCCTTCCAAATTCAATGGCCGCGGGATCGCGGGGAGTGGATCCCGCCTGTCTCGTGAGTGGGTTCCTCCCGGCCTTCCGGCATCTGGAAACAGGCGAAATCCGGCTGTGCCGGCAGGAAGACGGAGGGCTTTCCCGTGGGCATCTCCTGGATTCCCTGCCCGACCATTGGATCCTGGAGCGTGACGCCAGGGGTCGGCCAACGATCCTGGTGACCGCCGTCGAGCCGGGATTCCTGCGTGGCATTGAATTCTGGAACCTGGAAAACTTGACGCATCCAGTGCTGGACGGATGACTGGCCGGCGGGATCGCGATGGGGGGCGCCTGGTTCACGAGCCTGGATGCGCGTCGCTGGAATCGCAAGGGCGCGCGGGAGTCCATCGACGGAGCACGGTTTTCGGTCAAGCGTCCATCCGCTGGCCGAGGGTCACGGCCAGGCCAGATAACCGAAAGCGTCGGTTGTCCGGGTTTTTTGGTTCAGTGCGTTTTTCGGTCAAGGTCAATGACGGAACGCGGCGGCGAATGATGAACCTAGTGAGCGACAGACGACTCCATCCGCGTCTTCCCTTCGAGGTCGAGGTCGAACTCTATCGGCCGGACTGTCCAACGTGCGTGGTGCGGACCGAGGATTTGAGCAATGGCGGCGTCTTGCTGCTGCTCGAGGCAACCGATCGGCCGGCGATCGGCACCCAGGTGCGGGTAAGGGTCTCGATTCCACTGGGCGGGGACGACGGCGCCCCCCTGGTCGATGCCACCGTGGTTCGCCACACCGACGATGGAGTCGCGATACGGTTCGACGAGACGCCGGCCTCCTGACGGGCGGGCTTGCGAAACCTGGTGCGTCGAGTTCAACGAGGTAACCAAAGATGTTCCTGACAGCCTCCTCCAGCCGAATGTCCCTGATGACCGCGACCCGGACCTCGGGTCAGTCGGACGAAGTCCGGGATCGCCATATCCGACGCCCGGACAGTCCCCCTCAATCGGTGCCGGAGAGTGCCGATACCCTGGATCTGGGGGCGGCAATCGCCATTGCGCTTGAAAATGATCTGGACTATCAGATCCTGCGCAAGACCTTCGCCCTGGATTCCGAGGAGGTCCAGGTCGGTGGGCAGGCGTCCGGATCCTCGGCGCGGCTCGATGCCTCCCAGGGCTTCGTGTCGGACGCGCTCGACCTCCAGCCGGATCCGGCCGTCATGGCGGCCGGGACATCCGATCTTCAGGTCTCCTGGACCCAGGTCTCGGCGAGTCGCCTCGAATTCTCCGCGCGTGGCACAGACGCGAGTATCGCGTTCACGGGCTTCCAGGGTCAGACGCTGGAGATGAGCCGGGGCGCGGCGCCGGTCCAGGTTGGCGACCCCCTGGTGCTCGATCTCGGTGGTGGCGGGATCGCGACGACGGGGATCGAGGCCGGGGTCATCTTCGATCTCAATGGCGATGGCCGGAGCGAGCGGATGAGCACGGTCAGCGGCGATAGCTGGTTTCTGGCGCTGGACTGGAACGACAACGGTCGCATCGACGATGGGCGTGAGTTGTTCGGCGATCAGAACGGCGCCGCCCATGGCTTCGCCGAGCTGGCACGCCACGACTCGAACGGCGACAACCGCATCGACGAGGGCGACGAGGTTTTCGCGCGCTTGCGGCTGGTTCAAGTCGGGGCCGAAGGCTCGCAAGTCAGCCAGTCGTTGGCCGAGGCCAATGTGACCGCGATCGAGCTGGGCCATCAGAATGTCCGCAAGGCGCTCGATCTCTACGATCAGGTGGCCCAGAGCGGGCGTTTCACCCGCGCCGATGGAACCCAGGGCGAGGCGGCGGATGTCCTGCTGGCGTATCGCGACCTCGCCTGATCCGATGGGCGGGATGGGGCCGCCGAGGCGATGTGTCGGCCTGGTCACATCCCCGACAAGGGGCGGTCGCATTGCCGCCAGAATGGGAATCGATGCTGCTAGACTAAGGCATGCGAGCGGCCCAATTCTCCTAAGGAATCCATTCATCCATGCAGCAGACATCGGACGCACTCTCCCTCCTGGCTGAAATCGAGCTGACACGGGATCTGGCCGAGGACACCCGAGCGACGCTCTCGGGGATCTGTCGGTTCGAGGAGATTCCGCCCAAGCGGCGGGTCAAGGCCGTCGATGTCCGGACCGACCGATCCTTCCTGGTCGATGGGCATGTGGTGCTTCTGGCCAATGGCTCCGGCGAGCGGCTACAGGCGTTTCAGGGACTCAGCGAGCCGATCGATCTCTTCGGCGAGGCCCCGGCGCCCGATGCCTGCCTGGTCACCGAAACCCCCTGCCTGCTCATGAAAATCCCGGCGGCCAAGCTGGGGGAGGCGCTCTCGGCCAGCCTGGAGGTGAGTGATATCGATCTCGACTCCACCGAGGGCGAATTCCTGGCCGAGCTCTATCACCTGATCACCAACAATCGGCTGGTGCTTCCGGCGCGGCCCGAGGTGGCCCTGAAGATCCAGGAAATCACCAACGATCCGGATGCCGGTCTGGATGCGCTGACCGAGATCATCCAGCGCGACGGCACCATCGCCGGTGCCTTGCTGCACGCCACCAACAGCCCGCTGTTCCGGGCCTCGAAGGAGATCAAGACGATTCGCGACGCCGTCGTGCGGCTGGGTTTTCGCAACACCCGGATGCTGGCGGTGAATCTGGCGCTGCGTCAGGCCTTCCTGGCCAAGCACGAGGTCACCCGAACCGCCATGGAGGCCGCCTGGGCGGAGAGCGTGCTCTGCTCCGCCTTCGGCTACATCATCTCGGACATCCGTAAATGTCTCAATCGTGAGCGGGCGCTGCTGGCTGGACTGGTGTCCGGGATCGGCGCCGTGCCCATCATCCAGTTCGTCGAGATGCGCGAGCCGAACCCCCAACTGCCGCTGGTTCAGTCGCTCGTCGACAAGCTTTCGGGCATTACCGGCGTCCTGGTGATCAACTACTGGGGCCTGGGCGACGATCTCGTATCGGTGGCGGAGCATTTCGGCGACTGGGGTTATCAAGCGCCGGCGCCCGACTATACGAGCATCGCCATGCTGGCCCGTTGGGCCGCCCTGCAAAGCGAGGGCCGTGAAACGCCGAATGCCGCCGAGGTTCCGGCGTTCAAGACCCTTGGGCTGATGCCGCCACCGCCCGGTGAGCCAATCGCGGAGCTGGCGGAGAGCGGCGAGGTGCTGGAGTCCCTGAAGTCCATGTTCAATTTGTGACGCTGGCCGATGCCCGTGCGTGCGCGGGCCGACGGCCACATCGGTCATCCGTAACCTTTCCTGGCTTGGGAGCACTGTCGCGTGTCCTTACCGACCATCGAGACTCTGGTGAAAAGGACCGGTCGCCTGCTGGCGATTCCTCGGGTGGTGGGCGAGGTACTTCGGCTGCTGGATAACTCCAACAGCCGTCAAATCGATATCGCCAAGCTCCTGGAGCAGGATCCGGCGCTGGTGGCCATTCTGCTGCGCCTGGCCAACAGTCCGGCCTTCGCCCCGGCCCGCACCGTGGACTCGGTCGAGCGCGCCGTGATGCTGCTGGGTCGGGAGCATCTGCGGCGGCTGGTGATCGCCGGCGCGGTCACGCAGGCGTCGGAGCGTCTGCCAACCCAGGAGATGCTTCCCCTGGAGGTCTTCTGGCGTCATTCCTCCTACTGCGCGGTGATCGCGCGACTGCTCGCCGAGCGGATCTCGCCGGATCTGGCCGGCATGGTCTTTCTGGGCGGACTGCTGCACGATCTGGGTCAACTGATTCTCTTCACCCAGGAGCCCGAGGCCGCTCACCAAGCCTTTCTCCGGTCTTTGGGCGAGCCCGAGACCTTCTCCCCGCAGGACGCCGAGCGCGCCGAGCTGGGGTTCGATCACGCTCAGTTGGGTGGCGCCCTGGCGGACCATTGGGGTCTGCCGGACAGCCTCGCCGCTTGTCTGCGTTACCACCATGACCCGCTCGAGGCGCCCGAGGAGCGTCAACTGGGGGTCGCTCTGGTCCATGTCGCCAACACCGGCGCCCATCTCGCCGAACTCGACTCCAGGGATCTCCACGACGCCCCACCGGTGGAGCCACAAGTCCTGGTCCGTTTTGGCATCCAGCCCGAATTCCTGCTCGAACTGGTCGAGAAGGCCCAGTATCAGGTGCTCGCGGTGGAGGCTTTGAGAAACCCCAGGTTGGCGGAATAAGGCGACTTCCGAGACGCTTCGTACCCACGATTCGCCCGATCCTGTTTCAGGGTTTTCCGAGTGTGACCAAAAAGTGATGCGTACCGGCCGGTTTTCAGGTCGCTACGACCTCGGCCTGAACGTCGAGAGCTTCCGCGATCTTTTCGACAGGGTAGCGCCCCAATCGATAGGATTTCGTGGGAGTGGCTTTTAGCCGCGATGAGCGCCGACGCGAGGTTTTTCGCGGCTGCAAGCCGCTCCCACGGGTGTGCTCGTTTATCGTCATCCTACGAATCGAGGCACGACCTCGACGGGCACCGCGATGAGCTGATCTATTTCCACGCCTCGACCCAGTACCTCCCTGACAACAATCGTCATCCGAGCCGCGTCCTCTGGGACAAGGGCGTCTGGCACGCCCTACACGAGTGGGACGGCCGCGCCCACCAGGGCCATCAGCGGCGGCGGATGGCGCCTCTTTATCTCCGACGACGCCATGGCCAGGCCGAGCCGGTCGTGGCCTTCCGTCACACAACCGTCAAATCGCATCGGTAAAGTGGGCGGGAAAACCGCCCGTGCCCCATCGGCCGGGTCCATCGAACATCCCCAAGGCAGACATCCATGACCCAGAGTCATTCCCTGGTCGAGAAGAAACGCGACGCCCTGCGGCAGGGCCTCGTCGCCATGGCCGAGCTGGTCAAGACGGCCCTGAATGGCTCGCTCGACGCCCTGCGCCGACAGGATCTCGACCTGGCGCGTACCATCGTCGCCGCCGACGCCGCCATCAACCAGGAGCGCCGCGCCCTGGAGCAGGAGGCGCTGGTGGTCCTGGCCGCGCATCAACCGGCCGGGCCGGATCTGCGTCTGATCGGCGCCTCGCTCGACATCATCACGGAGATGGAGCGCATCGCCGACCACGCGGCGGACGTGGCGCGTATCCTCCTGCGCGCCGAGGGGCGGTCACTGCCGGAAGACCCGGTGGCACGCATCGTCGCCATGGGCGAACTCGCCGCCACCATGTTCGCCGAGGTGATGGATATCTACGATCAGGGAGCGGACGCGGCGCTCGCCCGCTCCGCCGTGGCTAGCGAGGCGTCGGTCGACCGTCAGGAACAGCAGGCCGTCGAGGTAATCACCGCCTGGCTCTGCCAGCATCCGGGGGCATCGCTTGTCGGCATCGAACTGGTCTGGATCGCCCACCACTACGAGCGCGTCGCCGACCGCGCCACCAATATCGCCGAGCGGCTGGTGTTCGTCGCGACGGGTGAGACGCCCGATCTCAATTGACCAGCCAGATTTGGCAAGCGCCGCAACCAGGCCCGCGCGCCCCAAAGACATGGCCCGAGCCTGCAAGGATGACCGCCGGCCGCGCGGTTTCGGCTAAAATGCGCGGCTCGATCCCAGACGAGTGCCGAACGATTTCATGAAAGACCTGCCGACGCCCTATTACCTGATCGATGAGACCAGGCTGCAACAGAACCTTGAGATCATCCAGCAGGTGCGCGAGCGCTCGGGCGCCAAATCGGTCCTCGCGCTCAAGTGCTTCTCCACCTGGTGCGTCTTCGATCTGATGCGCCAGTACCTGGACGGGACCACCAGCAGCTCGCTGTTCGAGGCTCGTCTGGGGCACGAGGAGTTCGGCAAGGAGGTCCACGCCTATAGCGTTGGATTCTCCAGGGACGACGTCCGGGCGGTGCGTGAATTCGCGGACAAGATCATTTTCAATTCGCTCTCCCAGTTGAATCTGCATTACCAGGACGTGAGTGGCGCAAACCTCGGGCTGCGCGTCAATCCGGGGATCAGCCATTCGCATTTCGATCTCGCCGATCCCGCGCGCCGCTATTCGCGCCTGGGTGTCACCGACAGGGGCGCGCTCGCGGAGGCGTCCTCCCGGCTCAAGGGGCTCATGTTCCACTTCAATTGCGAGAACGATGACGTCGAGAGCTTCGTCCGCTCGCTCAACTTCATCGGACGCGACTACGGAGATCTGCTCCGCAGGATGGAATGGGTGAGCCTCGGCGGCGGTCTTTCCTTCACCAAGCCCGGATATCCGCTGGAGCCCTTCTGCGCGGCCTTGCGCGATTTTGCCCGTGAATTCGACATCCAGGTCTATCTTGAGCCCGGCGAGGCCGCCGTCACCCAGAGCACGGAATTGGTGACGACCGTGATCGACCTGGTTCATAACGAGGTCGACATCGCCATCATCGACGCCTCGCTTGAGGCGCATATGCTCGACCACCTGGTCTATCGGACCACCCCCGCGATCGCCTCGCCTGGGGCCGGTGAGCATCCGGTGATGATCGCGGGGCGCACCTGTCTGGCGGGTGACGTCTTTGGCGAATTCCGACTGGCGGAGCCTTTGGAGATCGGCCGCGAGGTCCGCATCGCCGATGCCGGCGGCTACACCATGGTCAAGACCAACTGGTTCAATGGTGTCGCCATGCCATCGATCGTCGTCCGCCGCCTGAACGGAACAACCGAGATCATCCGTTCCTTCGGATACGAAGATTTCAAACGCAGTCTTTCCTGAGTGAGAAGAGAGATCATGAAGAAAAACCTACTCATCATCGGCGCCGGAGGCGTGGCACACGTGGCCGCCCACAAGGCCGCCATGCACAATGACCTGTTGGGCGATATCTGCATCGCCTCGCGCACCCAGTCCAAGTGCGATGACATCATCGAGAGCATCAAGCGCAAGGGACACATCAAGGATCCGTCCCAGAGGCTCTATTCGCGTCAGATCGATGCGCTGGACATTCCGGCGACCGTCAAGCTCATCCAGGAGACCCATTCCGAAATCGTCGTCAACCTGGGGCAAGCCTTCCTGAACATGTCGATCCTGGAAGCCTGTCTCGAAGCGGGCGTCGCCTATATCGATACCGCCATTCACGAGGATCCGGACAAGGTCTGTGAGACCCCGCCCTGGTATGCCAACTACGAATGGAAACGCAAGGACCGTTGCGCCGAAAAAGGCGTGACGGCCATCCTGGGCGCGGGATTCGATCCTGGTGTCGTCAATGCCTATTGCGCGCTGGCGGCCAAGCGCTATTTCGACAAGATCGAGACCATCGACATCCTCGACGTCAATGCTGGCAGTCACGGCAAATACTTCGCGACCAATTTCGATCCCGAGATCAATTTCCGCGAGTTCGTCAAGGTCTGGACCTGGATCGACCGGGAGTGGAAGGAATACCCCACGCATTCCGTCAAGCGCACCTATGATTTCCCGGTCGTCGGACCCTGCCCGGTCTATCTGAATGGGCACGACGAGTTGCATTCGCTGTCCAAGAACATCGACGCCGACAGCATCCGTTTCTGGATGGGCTTTGGCGATCATTACATCAACGTCTTCACCGTCCTGCGCACGCTTGGCTTCCTCAACCACCTGCCGGTCAAGCTCGCCGACGGTCAGGAGGTCGTGCCGCTCAAGGTCGTCAAGGCCCTGCTGCCCGATCCCATGACGCTGGCGCCCGGCTACACCGGCAACACCTGCATCGGCAACATCGTCAAGGGCTGGAAGGACGGGAAGCGCCGGGAGGTCTTCATCTACCAGGTGTCCGACCACCACGCCTGCTACGAAGAGGTGGAATCGCAGGGCATCAGCTACACGGCGGGGGTGCCTCCGGTCGCGGCGGCCATGCTGGTCGCTGACGGCACCTGGGATACTGGGACCATGGTCAATGTCGAGGAACTGGATCCGGAACCCTTCATCGCGATCCTCGACCGGATCGGGCTGCCGACCGAGGTCAAGGAGATCGAGCCCGGCCGCGACGCGACCTTCGACGGCACGGTGCGCGACCTGGAGCAGGAACTGGCCGAGTCGACGGCGACCGTCACTGTCTCCGCCGCCAATCCCATGATCGCCGTCGCGCCCAAACCGCGCTGATCCTTGCCGGCGGCCCCGCGCGGGCCGCCCTTCGGACGGCTCGCGAACATGGCGCCAGACAGCCAATGGCGTCTGGTACCATTCGCAACCGACACCCAGATCGATCCTGGCACCTGCCGCTCATTCATCTCCGCGCTTGGCAAGATCCCATCACGCCCCGGTCAAGCGCCCCAGCGATTTGTTCCCGAGGAGTACGCGATGCGCTTCCGCTTCCCAGTCGTCATCATCGACGAGGACTTCCGCTCCGAGAACGCGAGCGGTTTTGGCATTCGCGCCCTCGCCAAGGCCCTCGAAAACGAGGGGCTGGAGGTGCTCGGCGTCACCAGTTATGGCGATCTCGCCTCCTTCGCCCAGCAGCAGAGCCGCGCCTCCTGCTTCATCCTCTCCATCGACGACGAGGAATTCGGGACCGGCCTGCCGGAAGAGGTCGAGGAGGTCCTCTCCAGGCTGCGCGCCTTCGTCAAGGAGGTCCGCGTCCGTAACGAGGACATCCCGATCTTTCTCTATGGCGAGACACGCACCTCGCGGCACATCCCGAACGACGTGCTCAAGGAGCTGCACGGCTTCATTCATATGTTCGAGGACACGCCGGAGTTCATCGCGCGCTATGTGGTGCGCGAGTGCCGGGCCTATCTCGACAGCCTCGCCCCGCCCTTCTTCCGCGCCCTGACCCACTACGCGGCGGACAGCTCCTACTCCTGGCACTGCCCGGGACACTCGGGCGGCGTGGCCTTCCTCAAGAGCCCGGTCGGGCAGATGTTCCACCAGTTCTTCGGCGAGAACATGCTGCGCGCGGACGTCTGCAACGCGGTCGACGAGCTTGGACAACTGCTCGACCACTCCGGGCCGGTGGCCGCCTCGGAGCGCAACGCGGCGCGCATCTTCAACTGCGACCATCTCTTTTTCGTCACCAACGGCACCTCGACCTCGAACAAGATCGTCTGGCATTCGACGGTGGCGCCGGACGACATCGTGGTGGTGGATCGCAACTGCCATGTGTCGATTCTGCATGCCATCATCATGACCGGCGCCATCCCCGTCTTTCTGATGCCGACGCGCAATCATTACGGGCTGATCGGGCCGATCCCGCTCGACGAATTCCGTCCGGAGAACATTCGGCGAAAGATCGAGGCCAATCCCTTCACCAAGGAGGGCCATGCCAGACCGCGCATTCTGACCATCACCCAGAGCACCTACGACGGCGTCCTCTACAACGTGGACAGCATCAAATCGCTGCTGGATGGCGAGATCAATACACTGCTGTTCGACGAAGCCTGGCTGCCGCATGCGACCTTCCACGACTTCTACGTGGGTATGCACGCCATCGGCACCGATCGACCGCGCTGCCAGGACTCCATGGTGTTCGCCACCCAGTCGACCCACAAGCTGCTCGCCGGTCTGTCCCAAGCCTCGCAGATCCTGGTCCAGGAGTCGGGCACCCGCACCCTGGATCGGTACACGTTCAACGAAGCCTACCTGATGCACTCCTCGACCAGTCCGCAGTACGCCATCATCGCCTCCTGCGACGTCGCCGCCGCCATGATGGAACCGCCCGGCGGAACCGCCCTGGTGCATGAATCCATCCTGGAGGCACTCGACTTCCGGCGCGCCATGCGCAAGGTCGACGCCGAGTTCGGGGCGGACTGGTGGTTCAAAGTCTGGGGTCCGGACGATCTGGCGGAAGAAGGCATCGGCGACCGCGACGACTGGGTGCTGCGCGCGAACGACCGCTGGCATGGCTTCGGCGATCTGGCCCCCGGCTTCAACATGCTGGACCCGATCAAGGCGACCGTCATCAACCCCGGTCTGAATGTCGACGGCGAATTCGCCGACTCCGGCATCCCCGCTGCCATCGTCACCAAGTATCTGGCCGAGCACGGCGTCGTGGTCGAAAAGACCGGGCTCTATTCGTTCTTCATCATGTTCACCATCGGCATCACCAAGGGCCGCTGGAACACCATGGTGACCGAGCTGCAGCAGTTCAAAGCCGACTACGACCGCAATCAGCCCCTGTGGCGCGTGCTGCCCGAGTTCATCCAGGCCTATCCCTGCTACGAAAAGATCGGGCTGCGCGACCTCTGTCACCAGATCCACGGCATCTATAAGCAGAATGATGTCGCCCGACTGACCACGGACATGTATCTCTCCGACTTCGTTCCCGCCATGAAGCCGGCGGTCGCCTTCGCCAGGATGGCGCACCGCGAGATCGACCGCGTCGCGATCGACGATCTCGAGGGTCGCATCACCAGTGTCCTGCTCACCCCCTATCCGCCCGGCATCCCGCTGCTCATTCCGGGCGAGCGTTTCAACGCCACCATCGTCCGCTATCTTCAGTTCGCCCGCGAATTCAACACCCGCTTCCCCGGCTTCGAGACCGACATCCACGGCCTGGTCAAGGAGAAGATCGATGGCGGGACCGGCTATTTCGTCGACTGCGTGAAGGCTTTGTGAGACGCGGCGGCCATGGGTCCGCATCACCGCGCATTCTCCCAAAGGGAGGCGACTTCCATCCTGACGCGGGGGATCTCGATGCCTTTGAATAAGGACGAGACGGCCGAGCGGCTGTCGAGGGTCTTTCGGCGGATCCAGGAAACCCGCATGCACGGACTGCCCATCCTGAACCCGAACCTCTTCGTGCAGGTGGTGGACGGGCGGTTTCACGCAGGCGATTGGGTGGGGATCCTGATCACGCCCTGGTGCATGAATCTGGTCCTGATTCCGGGTCCGGATTCGGCGCATCGGCCTGGACCGCTGGGAACCAAGCCGTCCATCGGGTTTCCGGCCGGAGACTTTGAATTCCTCGCCTCCGAGGAGGCCGAGCTTGGCCCCTTTTGCGCCTGTTCGTTGTTCTCGCCCATGGGCGATTTTCCCGATCAGGCCTCGGCGGTCGCCACCGCCGAGACCATCATGCGGACGCTCTTCGTGGCGGACGCGGACCAGTCGCCGAGAACCGGGGAGTGCTCCGGCGACAGGCTCGCGCCCGGCATCAGTCGCCGTCAGCTTTTGAGTGGCCGTTTTCGGCGAGACCGACCCTGACGTCGGACGCATGGGGCGCTGTTTCAGGGGCGATTGACAGCCCCGGTGGGCGGCCTCTACGCTGATCGGCCTTGTTCCCTGGAGTATCTCATCTTGACCCTATTCGCCGATGGCACGACCTGGGCCTGGCTGACGCCGGTGGCCACGACATTCGGCCTCATCTTCCTCGCCGAACTGGGCGATAAATCCCAGTTGGTCTGTATCACGCTGGCCGCGCGCCATCGGCATGGACCCGTGCTGGGTGGCGCCATCGGCGCCTTCATGGTCCTGAACACCCTGGCGGTGGTCTTCGGCGTCGGACTGGCGCGATGGATCCCCGAGTCGGTGCTGGCGGGGCTTGTCGCCATCCTGTTCGGGGTCTTCGGCATCCTCTCCCTGCGCGCCTCGGCGGAAGACGAGGACGCGGATGTGCGCGAACTCGGGGGGCGCGGCATCTTCCTGACCACCTTCATGATGATCCTGCTCGCCGAGATGGGGGACAAGACCCAACTCGCCGTGGCCGGGCTGGCGAGTCATTGGTCCGCGATCTCGGTGTGGATCGGCGCGACGCTGGCGCTGGGCCTGACCTCCGCCCTGGGCGTCACCATCGGCTGCCAGCTCTTGCGGACCCTGCCGCTGCGACGCCTGCACCAATTCAGCGGAGTCCTTTTCCTGATCCTCGCCGGGCTGGCCCTGACCAAGGTCTTTTAGCGGCTCCGGGTTCTCCACCTAACCGGAGTAAACTGGGGTGATGGATCATCCCCGTGCCGGCAGACATGATCCTCGCTCGGTGGGCGAGTCAGCTCCCCGGTCCGCCCGCGCATTGGAGACGCGCCCATGAACGCTAGCACCACCGATGCGGCCCTCGACCTCCAGGCTCGGATTCGGGCCAGGCGGGTCGCCATGGCCTACGCCAGCACCGGGCCAGCGCTGTTCGGCAACCTCCTGGTCGCCGCCCTGGGCATGGTCATCCTCTTCCCGGTCGCGCCAACCCTGGCCTCGCTGACCTGGATCCTTGTTTTTCTCGGCATCGTCACGGTCCGCTGGTCGCTCGAGCGCGCCTATGCTCGACTCACGACGGACCGGCTGGACTCGGTCGATCTCTGGGTCAGGCGGCTTTTGGTCGTGGTGACCCTGAACGGTCTCGGCTGGGGCGCTTTCGCCATCCTCATGCTGGTCTACGCCAATCCAATCCAGGTCGGCTTTGGCCCCTTCGTCGTCGGGGGCATGGTCGCCGCCTCGGTCGCGACGCTGGGTCCACTGAAATCGGCCTACATGAGCTTCACGCTGCCGATCGTCAGCGGTCTCATCATCGGGCTGATCTGGCGGGGCGGCTACGACGCGCTTTTCATGGCCGCGTTCACGGTCGCTTTCGAGCTCACCATGATCGGAACGGTCAAGAAGGTGAGCGAGATCGTCGGCCACGACATCGAGCTGCGGCTGCAGAACGAGCATCTGGTCGAGTCCCTGACCGCGGCGAACCGGAGTCTCGGGCACGAGATCGAGGAGCGTCGGCGCGCCGAGGCGCGCAGTGAGTTCCTCGCCTCGCACGACGCCCTGACCGGTCTGCCCAATCGGCGCATGCAGAAGGACCATTTCGCTGGAGCCGTCGCCCAGGTCGCGCGCGGCGGTGGCGCGGCGGCGATCCTCTTCGTGGATCTCGACCGCTTCAAGCAGGTCAACGACACCCTTGGACACCCCACGGGAGACGCCCTTCTGAACGCCCTGGCGGAGCGTCTGCGCGCCCTTCTGCGCGAAGGGGACTCGGTATGCCGCCACGGGGGCGACGAGTTCCTGCTCGTCATGCCCACCGCCGCCGATCGCGCCAAGGTCTCCGGCGTGGCGGAGCGTCTCATCCAATCGCTGAGCACACCCGTCGAGATCGCGGGCAACCTGGTTCAGGTCGGGTGCAGCATCGGCATCAGCCTCTACCCGAGCGACGGCGATGACTTCGATCTGCTGGTCAGCCGTGCCGACATGGCGCTCTATCGCGCCAAGCATCAAGGCCGAGGCACCTATCGCTTCTTCACGCCGGAACTGGATTTGGGGGACGCCCCGGCTCACTGAATCGCATGACCATCGGGGGGAGTCGATCGCCCTGTCCGAGGCCGATCCATCAGATCAAGGGTCCCAGATAAACCCCCAAGAGGAGCACCCCGGACGCCGAGATGGTGATCAGGATGTTGTCGTCGATCGGGCCGATCTCGTAGCGTTCGATGACCGTCGCCACCACGGCCGAGAGCAGGCCCCAGAGCGGGATGGGCGGGTCGGCCAGGCCGCCGACGTACCAGCCCAGGGGCGCGCACAGCAGCAGCATGAAGACATTGCCGATTGGGCTCTTGGAACGTTTGCGGATCAGTGCGTTGCGCACGACGCCCGTGACCCCGTCGCCGAAGGCCATGTAAAGTGCGGGCAGAATGGCGAGCCAGGGGTTGTCCAGGATCCACCAGAGCGCCGAGACCGAGCAGGCCCACATGAGGGCGAATTTCACGTCGTTGCGGTTGTCTTCGGTCTGGAACCAGTACATCCGAAACCCGCTCGCGTGGGCCAGATAGGTGAGGAGCGTCAGCAGGAGCCCGGTGACCAGCGGAAACCAGGGACTGGCGAACACCAGCGGGACCATCAGGGATCCGACGCCGCCCGCCAGCATGTGGACGATCTTGCGGTTGTAATAGACCGCGCGGATCGGTTCCATGCCCCGGCTCACCATGGCGCGATAGGGGATTCGGGTCAGCAGGAGCACGGCCAGGACATAGAAGCTCAGGCCAGTGGCCCATTGGAATTGCGAGGCAAGGGTCATCGGGGTCGGTTCGTTGGAGGATTCGTGGGTCCCGTCATCCTAATGCGGTTCGCGCCGTAAATCCTCCCTCCCGCATGTCGACGGGGCGCGCGGCGGTTTACGTTATACTGTTACCGGATCGCGCCGGCCTCTTTTGGTGGCGTGTCCAGCCAAATGGACCGACCCTTTCCCCGAGCCGATTTTCTCAGGATGTCCATGCCGAGCAACCAATCCCTGTCGCCCGTGATCCGCGTCGAGGATGTCGGCTTCTCCTATGGGGACGCGCTGGTTCTGGAGCATGTCGATCTGGCGATCGAGCCGGGTGAGTTCGTTGGCCTGGTCGGACCTAACGCCGGGGGCAAGAGCACCCTGCTGAAACTGATTCTCGGTTTGCTTGAGCCACAGACGGGGCGGATCCGCGTGCTCGACCAGGCTCCGCGCCAGGCCGCGCGCCGTATCGGCTACGTACCTCAGTTCCCCAGCTTTCCCCGCGATTTTCCGATCCATGTGGAGGATGTGGTGGCCATGGGTCGGCTGGGGATCGGTCCGCGATTCGGCTGGTATCGCGCGGCGGATCGGCAGGCCGCGCGCCGCGCCCTGGATGAGGTGGCGGCGTCCGACCTGGCGCGCCGTCCGATCGGCAAGCTCTCCGGCGGTCAGTTGCAGCGGGTGCTGCTGGCGCGGGCGCTGGTGGGCGAGCCGCGAATCCTGATCCTCGACGAGCCGACCGCCAACATCGATCAGCGCGCCGAGGACGACGTCTTCGATCTGCTCGCGGAGCTGAATCGGCGCCTGACCATCCTGCTGGTCTCGCATGACATCGCCTTCATCTCGGAGTATGTCAGCCGGGTGGCCTGTCTCAACCGAACCCTGACCTGTCATGGCACCACCGCGATCGATGGGGATACCATCCAACGACTTTACGGCGGCCATGTGCGTCAGGTAGCCCACCGGCATTGAAGCATGAGTGAATTCCTGACCGCCCTCGGCGACTACGCCTTTCTCCAGACCGCCCTGCTCGCGGGGCTCTTGGCCAGTGTCGGCTGCGGCGTGATCGGAACCTTCGTGGTCGTCAAGCGCATCGCCTTCATGGCCGGCGGTATCGCCCACTCGGTGCTTGGCGGGATGGGGGCGGCGCTCTATTTCGGGCTCGATCCCTTCGCCGGCGCCCTGGTCGCGGCGATCCTCTCGGCCCTCTTGATCGGGGCCGTGCGTCTGGCCTGGAAGACCCAGGAAGACACCATGATCGGCGCGCTCTGGGCGATCGGGATGGCCATCGGTGTCCTTTTCATCGCCAAGACGCCCGGTTATGCCTCGGATCTCATGAGCTTTCTCTTCGGCAATATCCTCCTGGTCCCGACGCGCGAGCTGTGGCTGATGGCAGGGTTGGATCTGGTGCTGATCCTGACCGTCGCGCTCTTCTATCGTCAGTTCCTCGCCGTGACCTTCGACGAGGAGTTCGCGCGGCTGCGTGGCGTGCCGGTGACCTTCTTCTATCTGCTGCTGCTGTGCCTGGTGGCCGTGACCGTGGTGCTGCTGATCCAGGTGGTGGGGCTGATTCTGGTCATCGCCCTGCTGACCCTGCCGGCCGCGATCGCGGGTCACTATGTCCGTTCGCTCGGTGTCATGATGCTGGTCGCGACACTGCTCGGCGGGCTTTTCACCTCATTGGGACTGGCTCTGTCCTTCGGCCCGGATCTGCCGGCCGGGCCGACCATGATCCTGCTCGCCGGGGGTGTCTATCTGGCGTCGGCCCTGTTGAGCCATCGGCTGGCGCGCCACCGCGCCCTGCGGCGGGTGACGGCCGCCTGATCGGGAGGACGTATCGATGGATGACGAACCGGACGAAGCTGTGCTGGAAGGGGCCGACAGTCTCTGTCGACGGCTCGGTGTGCGACTCACGCCCCAGCGTCGTCGGGTGCTGGCGATCCTGCGCGCCTCGGATCGCCCGCTCGGGGCCTATGAGATTCTTGAGGCGATGCGCGATGGCGCGCGCGCCCTGGCCCCGCCGACCGTCTATCGCGCCCTGGATTTCCTCGTGGAGCAGGGTTTGGCGCACAAGCTGGAGAGCCTGCATGCCTTCGTCGGCTGCACCCATCCGGATCATCCGCATTCCAGTCAGTTCCTGATCTGCGCCGATTGCGGTCTGGTCACCGAACTGGAGAACGACGCGATCGCACGCAGTCTCAAGAGCGCGGCCAGCGAGAGCGGTTTCGAGCCGCGCCGTCCCGTGGTCGAGTTGATCGGAACCTGCGCGGCCTGCTCGGTCAAGGAGGGGCCGAGGTGAGACGTCTCCCGATCCGGTTCGGCCGATGGTTGACGCTGGCCCTCGCGTTCGGCCTCGTCGCGCTGGCCGGCGCGGATGAACCGGGAAGCCTCGACTCCCGCGTCCCTGGTCAGGGGACCGCGCGTCTTTCACTGACCATCGAGGGCTCCGAGGCGCGGGTCGAATGGCTCGCCCCGGCGGCGACCCTGATCGGCTTCGATCGGGCGCCGCGCACCGATGACGAACGCGAGATCCTGCGACTGGCCCGCGGGAATCTCGCCGCGGGCGAGGCCATGATCCGCTTCAACACCCGCGCCGCCTGCCGGCTCCAGGACGCCAGGGTCGAGACGGAGCTGTCCGGCGTCACGCCCGCCACGGGGGAAGACTCGTCATCGAAGCCAGTCGGGAAGGGGCCGGCGCGTCTTGGCGCGCGCTATCGCTTCCGATGCGAGCAACCCCAGGATCTGGATTCGGCCGCGCTCGGGCTCTTCAACGGATTTCCAGCCCTGGAGCGGGTACTGGTCCGCTATGTCACGCCCGACGGTCAGGGCGCGGCCGAGTTGACACGCGGCAACCCCGTGGTCAGCTTCGTGCCTTTCTGAAGGCCAACGTCACGAGGAGCGATCGCGCCCATGCCTGAATGGATCCTGTCCCTAATCCTGGTGATCATCGGCTTCCTGGGGCTCGTCGGCGGCGGCGAGTATCTGGTCCGATCGGCCTCGGCGCTGGCCTCGGCCATGCGTGTCAGTCCGCTGGTCATCGGGCTCACGGTGGTCGCCTTCGGCACCAGCGCGCCCGAACTGGCGGTAACGGTCCAGTCCGCCTGGTCCGGCGCCGCCGATATCGCCCTCGGCAATGTCGTGGGCAGTAATATCGCCAATGTTCTGCTGGTGCTCGGCCTGTCCGCGGTCATCGCGCCCCTGGCGGTGCACAGCCGCATCGTGCGTATCGACGTGCCGCTGGTGATCGTCGCCTCGGTCGGTCTCTGGTTCATGGCTTCGCGCCACGGGATCGGTCATCTGGATGCTGGTCTGCTGTTTCTGCTGCTCGTCGCCTACGTGGCCTGGTCCGTGAGGCAGGGCCAGCGCGAGGCGGCCGAGGTGCGGGAGGAGTTCGCCCAGGCCCTTGGGGGCGATGGCGGGATCAGGCCGACTCATCTCTTGATCCAGGTCGGCTGGCTGCTGACCGGGCTGGTCCTGCTGGCGGTTGGGGCGCGGCTGCTGGTGATGGGCGCGGTGGACATCGCGCTGGCCCTGGGTGTCGATGAGCTGGTGATCGGCCTGACCCTGGTGGCGGTCGGGACATCCTTGCCCGAGTTGATGACCTCGGTGATCGCCAGCCTGCGGGGGAACCGGGATATCGCCGTGGGCAACGTCGTCGGCAGCAATCTCTTCAACATCCTGGGCGTGCTCGGAATCGGCGCCCTGGTGGCGCCGGGCGGAATTCCCGTTTCGCGCGACCTGCTGACCCTCGACATGCCCATCATGATCGCCACGGCGCTGCTCTGTCTGCCGATCTTCTTCACGGGGCGTCGGATCGATCGTCTCGAGGGCGCCGTCTTCCTTGCCTATTTCCTCGCCTATATCGGCTACGTCCTGATGCGCTCGACCGATGCCTCGTTCACCCGCGAGTTCGAGGTCGCGATGCTGGGCTTCGTGATTCCCTTGACCCTGCTGGCGATCGGGGTCAGCCTCTTTCGATCCCCGAGGAAACAGCTTCCGGATTGATCCAGACCCTGGAGCGAACGAGGCCGGTCCCCGAGAGGGTTTGATCCGGGACAATGACCCTCATCTTTGCGTGAAAGAACCAGTGGCCACGCGAACTTCGAGTGGGGCCGCGACATCCGGAGGACTTCGGTGGCAGACGCGACCCTGACCCGTCTTGAGATCAGCAAGGACTATCTGAACTTCAGTGCCGGGCACTTCACCATCTTCTCGGCCACCGAGCGGGAGAATCTGCATGGGCACAACTTTCGCGTGCGTTGCCTGGTCACGGCCCTGGTGGGAGACAGCGGTCTCACCTTCGACTATGTGATTCTCAAGCGTCTGCTCAAGGAACTCTGCGACGGGCTCGATGAGCGCGTGCTCCTGCCCTTGTCGTCGCCCTATCTGCGTATCGAGCGCCAGGATGGTCTGGTTTTCGCGTATTTCGCCGATGAGCGCATTCCCTTTCTGGAGCGCGATGTCTTGTTGCTGCCCATCCGCAATGTCACCATCGAGGAACTGGCGCCGCTGCTGCTCGCGCGGCTGCGGGAGCGTTCGGAAGTCGCCGCGATGGAGATCCGCGCGATCGAGCTGGGGGTCTCCTCGGGCCAGGGTCAATGGGCCATCGCCCAGTGGGAGTTCGCATCATGAATCAATTGATCATCACGGGCGCCAGTTCCGGAATCGGGCGTGCGATCGCCACCCGCTTCCTGGTCGATGGCTGGGACGTCGCCAACCTCTCGCGGCGGCCTTGTCCCGAGCGCGGGGTCGAGAATCTCGCTTGCGATCTCTCCGACCCCGGTGTTCTTGACGCCCTGAGCGCCGATTGGTCGAGCCGGTTCGCCGCCGCCGAGCGTCTCTGTCTCGTCCACAACGCCTCGACGATGCGCATGGATCGCGTCGATGCGCTCGAAAACACGGATCTGCGCGCCGTGCTGGAACTCAACATCGTCGCCGCCAACACGCTCAACCGACTGATTCTGCCTGGCATGAAACCAGGGTCGAGCGTCATCTATATCGGTTCGACGCTCGCCGAGAAGGCCGTGCCGGGGGTGGCCAGCTACGTGATCGCCAAGCATGCCCTGGCCGGAATGATGCGCGCGACCTGTCAGGATCTGGCGGGGCGCGGCGTCCATACCTGCATGATCTGCCCCGGCTTCACGGATACCGAGCAGCTGCGCCGGCTCATCGGCGAGGATCCCCAAACCCTGGCCGCCATCACCGGACTCAGTGCCTTCGATCGTCTGATCGAGCCGGAGGAAATCGCCGAGGCGGTCGCCTTCGCCGCCCAGGCGCCGGTGCTCAACGGCGCCCTGATCCATGCCAATCTCGGGCAGAGGGAACGTTGATGGAAGAACTGGGCGAATCCGCTCGAATCGTCTGCGTCAGCGGCGGCACCTCGGGCATTGGGGCCGGATTGGTCGAGGCGTTCCTGGATGCCGGCGATCGCGTCTACACCTTCGGTCGAGATCCCGCCAGGCTCGCGGCCCTGAGATCGCGTTGGGCGGACGCGGTGGACGAGGACGCGCTGGTCGCGCTGGAAGGCGATGTCACCGATGACGGCTTTCGCCGCCGGCTGGTCGAGAGACTGGCGGCCGACGTGGGTCGGCTCGACATCCTGGTCAACAACGCCGGGGTCATCCGTGACTCCGGAACGCTGGAGGAGAGTCTGGAGCACTGGCGCGAGACCATCGAGATCAACCTGATCGCCCCCTTCGCCCTGACCCAATCCTGTGTCGGTCTGCTCGGGCGCGCCGCCGCTCCGGTGGTGATCAATCTCTCTTCCGCCTGCGCCCAGCACCCCTTCGTCACCTGCACCTCCACCAGTTATTCCGTGAGCAAGGCCGGTCTCGACATGCTGACCCGGCGGCTCGCCCTGGCCCTTGGGCCGCGCGGGATCCGTGTCAATGGCGTCGCCCCCGGCGTGGTGGATACGGCGATGTGGGGAGGCGCGACGGATCTGATGCAAGAGATCAGCGCCCGTCGTCACGTCCTGCGCCAGGAGGTCGTCACGCCGGCCGACGTCGCGGACGCCGTGATGTTTCTCGTCTCCTCGCGCGCGCGGCTCGTGACGGGCGCGATACTCAATGTCGATGCCGGTTACACCCTTGGCTGACCATTCTCGGGTGAACTCCCGTCAGTTCATTTTCTTACTTCCCCGGCGATTCGCCAGGCGGGCGACCGAGTTATCATCGGCGCCGGCCGAGCTGTTGATCCTGTCCCATTCCGGAGCTTTCGGTCGGGTACGGACTGTCCCGGAAATCGCCTAAATCCGATGTTTGGAGACCATTCGTGATTCGCGTAATGATCGTCGAGGACGATCCGCCGACAGGCGCCTTACTGATGCGCATGGTCAAGCGAACCTGGTCGGATGTCTCGGTGATTCTGGAGGCGGATCCCCGTTCGGCGCTGGAGCACTGGAGAACCGTGGGCGCGGATCTGATCCTGCTCGACTGGGGTCTTCCCAGGATGAGCGGACTCGATCTGCTGAAACAGATCCGGCGATCCGACAAGAAAGCGGTGTGCGTGATGATTACCGCTTACTCGGATCGGGACAAGGTACTGGCCGCCCGGGCCTGTCAGGTAGACGCCTATATCACGAAACCCTTCGACGCCAAGCAGGTCATGGCGAGTCTGTCGCGGATCATGACCTCGCACCATGAGCCTTCGGGATCCGAGGTCGCGGAGGACTCGATCGACGACTTCATCAAGCGCCAGGTGACAGAGGGCGCGCTCGGTCTGCCGATCGATCCGGATCTCGTCGAATCCATCGCGCGGATCCGCGAGATGGAGGCCGATGAGCGCATCAACATCATGCGTCGATGCCAGGCCGACTCGGCCTTGCTCTTTCGCCTTTTGAGTCTGGCGAATAGCCATCACTACATGGGTGGAACGGATCTCGTCGAGACATTCGACGCGGCGCTCCGGCAAATCGGCGTGGATGGTTTCATCAACCTGGCCATGGAGCTGTCATTGTTCGCGGGGAGCCATCTCAAACAGGATTTTCTAAAGGCCAAATACCTGGATTGTCAACGTGATGCCATGTCGCTGATCGGGGTCGTCTCGAAGTTGAGGCAGCACCTTGAGTTCGATGTGGCGGCCTGCCGGAGTGCCTGTCTGCTCTATCGGGTTGGCGAATTGTCCCTGCTGCAACTCATGCAGGCCTGGATCGACGATGGACACGTCCTGGACGAGGCGACATGCGCGTCCGTTCTAAGCAAGAATGCGGCCCGCGCGGGCGATCAGCTCCAGGCTCAATGGACGCTCCCTCAACCCATCCGGGAACGTATCGGCGCCGTTGAACTGCTCCCGTCGGGAAACGTGAAGAGAGAGCCGATCGTCATGCGGATCGCGGGCTTGCTGCACGCCGGCGACCCGCATCAGGAGTTGCCGCGCCTCATGGCCCGCTTCGGTCTTGGGGGAAGCAAGCTGGGCGCTTGATGACCGGCGGCGTCGATTCCGGAAGGATGTCCGTCACCCTGACGGCGCCCGACCTTGCAGGTGCGCCCGGCTACCTTGTCCATGTCTCTCGCAACCAAAGGGTCCGATCCATGAGAATCCTCCACACCATGCTGCGCACCGGCGATCTGCAACGCTCCATCGACTTCTACACCCAGATCCTTGGGATGAAGCTGCTGCGTCGCAAGGACTATCCCGACGGCGAATTCACCCTGGCCTTTCTCGGTTATGGAGACGAGTCCGAACAGACCGTGATCGAGCTGACCTACAACTGGGGCGTGGAGCAATACACCTTGGGCAGCGGATACGGCCACATCGCCATCGAGGTGGATGATGTCCACCAGGCCACCGCCCGGATCAAGGCCCAGGGCGGCAAGATCCTGCGTGATGCCGGCCCGATGAATGCGGGAAGTACCATCATTGCCTTTGTCGAGGATCCCGACGGCTACCCGATCGAACTGATCGGTGCCAGAGCGGGTTGATGGGGAATAGGATATTCAGCCTGCCCGGTGGGACAGCCGCCAGCCGCCAGCCGCCAGCGATCCGCCTCCAGCCGTTGTATGGCCGAGGTGTTCGCGGCTTGCGGGCTTCACCCAATGGGTGAGCCTCGGTCGGTCTCGGTCAATGGCCAAGTGGCTGATTCCCAATAGCTGGAGGCTGGAGGCTCTTTTTTTAGGATAATCGAGAAGCCTGCCCATGAATCCGATGCGCTTCGTCCTGTTCCTGCTCGTGAGTCTGGCGTTCTCCGGAGCGGCGATCGCCGGGGCCGGGTCTCCCCGACCGGCCGACTATGCCGGTAGCCAGTCCTGCGCGACCTGTCATCCGGCCGAGTTCGAACGGTGGCGTGGATCCCACCACGATCTGGCGATCACCGAGGTGACCGAGGCGACCGTCCTCGGCGACTTCCGCGATGCCGAATTCACCGCCCATGGCGTGACCTCGCGGTTCTTCCGTCGCGACGGCGCCTATCTGGTCCGCACCGATGGCCCCGACGGACGCTTGCGGGACTATGAGATCCGCTACACCTTCGGTTGGTGGCCGCTTCAGCAGTACCTCATCGAGTTTCCCGGTGGGCGTTTTCAGAGCCTGGGGATCGCCTGGGACAGCCGCGCGGCGGAGGAGGGCGGTCAGCGCTGGTTCCATCTCTATCCGGACGAGCGGGTCGACCACGGCCATCGACTGCACTGGACCGGCCGCGATCAGAACTGGAACTACCAGTGCGCCGAGTGTCATGCCACCAATCTGAAAAAGGGCTACGACCTCGCGACCGACAGCTACGACACCACCTGGTCGGAGATCGACGTCGCCTGCGAGGCCTGCCACGGGCCGGCGTCTCGCCATGTCGAACAGGCCGGAGCGGCGACGGCGGATCGGCCGCCGGCCTGGGACGCCGGCAAGGGGCTGGTGGTCGATCTCGCCGATCGCGATGGGGGCGTCTGGACGGTCGACGCGAAGACCGGCCTACCGGCGCGCTCCGTGCCGCGCGAGCGGCATACCCAGGTGGATGTGTGCGCCCGCTGTCATTCGCGGCGCGGCCAGATCAACGAAATCTACGAGCATGGACGACCGCTCGGTGACAGCCACCGGCTCGCCCTGCTCGACGCCGAACTCTATTACCCCGATGGTCAGATCCAGGGCGAGGTTTATGACTATGGTTCCTTCATCCAGAGCCGGATGTACGCCAAGGGCGTGACCTGTACCGACTGTCATGACGCCCATAGCCTCAAGCCTAAGGCGCCTGGCAATCTGGTCTGTGCCCAGTGCCACGCGGCCGACCGCTACGACGTCGAGACCCACCATCATCACGCGCCTGGTTCCGCGGGGGCCTCCTGCGTGGCCTGCCACATGCCGCAGCGTCATTACATGGTCATCGACGAACGGGCGGATCACAGTCTGCGTGTTCCGCGTCCGGACCTGACCCTCAAGATCGGCACTCCCAACGCCTGCAACGCCTGCCATGCCGACCAGACGGCGCAGTGGGCCGCCGAGGCGGCGCGTCAATGGTATGGCGAGGCGACGAGTCAGCGTCCGCACTACGGCGAGGCCCTTCACGCCGGTCGCGTCGGCGCGCCGGAGGCCGGTCCAGGACTCATCGCCCTCGCCGCCGACGCGAGCCAGCCGGGGATCGCGCGTGCCACCGCGCTCGATCTGCTGCGCGATTTTCCCGATCCCAGCCATCTGCTTAGCCTACGGCGCCTGCTCGTGGATGGAGATCCCCTGGTGCGGGGGGCGGCCGTCCGCTACCTCGATGTGACGGATCCCAAGACCCGGCTGGATCTCGGCTTCCCGCGGCTCAAGGATCCGATCCTGGCGGTGCGCGCGGAGGCGGCCCAAACCCTGGCGCCGCTCGTCGCCTGGCCACTGTCCGATGAACAGCGGCAGGGCCTGGAGGGCGCCTTGCGTGAGTATCGGGACACCCAGCTCGCGAACGCCGAACGGCCGGAGTCGCACCTGAACATCGGTCTGGTCGAGACGGCGGCTCGGGATCCGCAAGCGGCGGAGCGCGCCTACCGTACCGCCTTGCGGCTCGATCCGCGCTTTGGGCCGGCCTACGTCAATCTCGCCGATCTCTACCGCTCGCTCGGACGGGATCCGGAGGGCGAGCCGGTGCTGCGCGAGGGCCTGGCTGTCCTGCCGGACGAGGCCAGCCTGCATCAGGCACTGGGGCTATGGCTGATTCGCAACGGGGACAGGGCGAAAGCGGTGGAGTCCCTGACGCGGGCTGCCGAGCTCGCGCCCGAGAGCGCGCGCTATGCCTATGTACGGGCACTGGCCGTGCGGGGCGCCGGGGATCTGCCGCAGGCACTGAGGATCCTGCGAGCCGCCCTTGAGCGGCATCCGGATGACCGCGACATTCTGGTCGCCCTGGTGACCTTCAACCAGGAGGCCGGCGATCAGGAGGCCGCGAGCGAATACGCCCGCCGGCTCAAGCGACCATCCGCGGGTTCCGAAAACCGCCCCTGAGTCGCTTGGAACTTCGGGCGGCCTGGGTCGAGCGGGCAAGAAAAAGCCCGCCATTGGCGGGCTTCGATCGTTACCGGCCGTGCGTCGGCGCGATTACTTGAGCTCGTCGGTGTCGAGCTGCTGCATCAGGCCGAAGCTTTTGACGAAGGGATTGGCCATGCGGGGATCCTTGATGATGGCCTTGTAGTCACCGACCTTGAACTTGAGCTTGCCGGTGGCGAACGCGGTTCCCATGCCCATCATGCCGATGCCGTTCTCGACCCACTTGAGCCAGTCCTTCCTGTCGGCGCGCATGTCCCAGTTGGCGGGTGGCTCGCTTTCCGACCAGGAACCGGCGCGCACGCAGCGACCATTCTCGACCACGAACACGCCGAGCGGATTCTCGTCATCCTTGAACCCGCAGCAGATGACGGAGTTGAAATCGATCTCGGCCAGCTTGTCGCTGACTTCCGGTTCGTTGTTCCAGGCGTCCTTCAGTTGGTTCATCCACTCAGCGGAAAAGAGTGTAGCCATTCTTATGGATCCTCCAGAGTGAGCTGCAAAACACCGGCGCGGAAATCGCGGCGGCGGGGCGAAGTCTGTCGTATGTCGACGCGGGATCACGCCCGCGTGACCCTGGATTCTATCAGGATAAGCGAAAAGAATATCGATCCCACGCCATGTCCGGATGGCCCCTGGCGCGCGGGCAAGGGTTCGGCGCCTCAGCCGAAGCTCAAGCGAATCCCCGCCGCCGCGAGTCGCTCCGCCTCCTGTTCCAGCTCCAATTGGGTCAGCGGATGGCTGGCGAGCCAGTCGTCCGGGAAGCTCAGGGTCAGGGTGTCGCCCTCGGCCTGAAGGCGCGGATCGGGCTTGTTGTCGGCCGAGCGTCCGCGGTGCATCAGTACCGCCAGGCGCAGGATGACGCAGAGCCGGCGGGCCTGTTTCTGGATGTCCTTGGGGAGCGCCGCGAAGTCCTGCACCGGGAACTTGCGACGATGCCCGAGCACCAGGGCCGCGAGCAGCAATTGTTCCTGACGGGTGAAGCCGGGCAGGTCGGCATGGCGCAGCAGATAGGCGCCGTGCTTCTGGTACTGGCTGTGGGCCACCATGACGCCGATCTCATGCAGCCGCGCGGCCCAGGAAAGCATCAGCGGATGCTCGGGATCACTCAGCGACCAAGGCGCCATCAACTGACGGTAGAGGATGCGAGCGGTCGCTTCGACCCGCTGCCCATGGGCCTGCTCGATCTGGAACTGGCGACCGATGGTATTGACGGTCCGCTCGCGCACGTCGCCATGCTGGTGGCGACCCATCATCTCGTAGACCAAACCTTCGCGGAGCGCGTAGTCGGAGACCCGCATGTGCTGGATACCGAGCGACTCGAACACCGAGCGCAGCACGGCGACGCCGCCGGCGAAGACCGGTTGGCGCTCCTCGGTCATGCCTTTGAGTCCCAGCGTGGAGACCTTGCCGGCGTCGATCAGGGCATCGCGCAGACGGGTCAGGGATTCGGCCGAGATGCCGTCCTCGCACCAGCCCTCGGCGTTGACCACGGCGGCGATGGCACGGATGGTCCCCGAGCTGCCGACCGCCTGTTGCCAGCGCGCGCGGCGGAAGATCTCGCGTACCGGCCGAACCTCCAGCGCGCCGGTCAATTCCGCCCGTTGCATGGCCTTGGCGGTGACGCGACCATCGGCGAAGTGCTTGCGCGACATGCTGACGCAGCCCATGTGCAGGCTCTCGCGCAATCTCGGCGAGAAGCCCAGGCCGACGATGATCTCGGTGCTGCCGCCGCCGATGTCGACCACCAGGCGACGTTCCCCGCCGGCGGCCAGGCCATGGGCGACGCCCAGATAGATGAGCCGGGCCTCCTCGCGGCCGGCGATCACATCGATGGGATGGCCCAGGGCCGCCTCGGCGCGTTCGATGAAATCCGTGTCGGGGCGCATCTGCCGCAAGGTGTTGGTGCCAACGGCGCGCACGTCTTCCGGTTGGAAATCCCGCAGGCGCTGACCGAATCGCTCCAGGCAGGCGAGCGCGCGCTCGACGACCTCGGGGTCGATCGAGCGGTCGTCGTTGAGACCTTCGCCGAGCCGAACCATCTCCTTGAGGCGGTCGTTGATCCGGGCATGCCCCTCGTCGATACGGGCGACGATCATATGAAAACTGTTGGAGCCCAGATCGATGGCGGCGACGGTCCTTGGGGTGGGGTGGTCGATGGCCTGCATGGCTTCTTCAGGCATGGGTCGGATCCAGCGCGGGAGGCGAGGGCGCGAATGGTATCAGAATCGCGGGGTCGTCCGCGCCAACGCCATGCGCGGGGTTTCGTGCCCGCCGATTCGGCGATCCGCGCGAACCTGTCAAGGCGCGGGCCGTTGGTGTCACCGTGCGCGCCAGTTCACGGGTCTCGGGTTTAATTATGAAGATTGCAAAATATCTCTTCCAATCGCGGTCGATTTCGGATATACGCCGCCTCTATCGATGTTGTTCGTTTAATCCCCGAGGTAGAGGAGATGTTGGATCCCGAAGTTGGCTACGGCGACGAAGTCGTCGATCGTGTCCCTCCCATCCCATCACAGGATGCGCGCGGTCAGTCGGCCAGTCTGGACGTTCGGCGGCGCATCGAGCACATGCGCGAGATCAAGCGTTTGCGCGAACTGCTCGATGACCCGGATTTCGACGAGTTGAGCTGAACCCAGCTCCGGCGGCGTGGGTCCACGCCGCCTTTCACCCACCGGTTCCTGGCCGGTCTCAGCTATCCCCGTCACCCCTCTCCAGTGAGTCCGCCCCATCCGCGTCCTGGCGCCCCGGCCTCTCGTCGCGATGCAGTCGCACATCCATCGGCGTTTGCGTGTGGAGCCGGACATCGCGTTGCGGAAAGGCGATCTGAAGGCCCTGCTCGGCGAAGGTCTCGTAGATCGCCTGGTGCAGATCCGTGATGACGCCGATGCGGCCATCCAGCGAATCCAGGTAACAGCGCAGCACCAGGCTCAACGAACTGTCGGCGAAGCCTTCGAAACTCACCAAGGGTTCGGGATCCTCCAGCACCCGTTCGTGCGCTTCGGCGATTCCCGCGAGCAGTTCCAGGGCCTTTTTGGTGTCGCTGCCGTATTCGATGCCGACCTTGATGGTGATGCGGTTTTGTTGATCGGTCAGGGTCCAGTTGAGCAGGCGATCGGTGATGAACTCCTTGTTGGGTACCAGCAGCTCCTGCTTGTCCCAGTTGCGGATGGTCGTCGCGCGGATGCGGATGTTGGTCACCACGCCCGTGGTGTCGCCGATGGTCACGATGTCGCCGACACGCACCGGGCGCTCGAACAGGATGATGAGTCCGCTGATGAAGTTGGCGACGATCTCCTGCAGGCCGAACCCGATGCCGACACCGAGCGCGGCGACCAGCCATTGCACCTTTCCCCAGCTCAGGCCGAGCGTGCTGAAGACGAGCATGAAGGCGACCGCCGCGATCAGATAACTTGAGAGCGTCTTGATCGTGTAGCGGGCGCCCGCCGAGACGGATGGGCTCTGCAAGAGAAGGATTTCGAGCAGGGCGGGCAGGTTGCGGGCCGCGATCGTCGCCACGAAGACGACCGCCAGCACCAGCCCGATGTCGGACACCGTGACCGGGATCGCCTGCTCGACGCCATCGACCATCCGGGTGGAATGCCAGAGCGCGAAGTGTTCCAGAAAGCTGAAGGCCGGCAATACCTCCGACCAGGTCGCCCAGAGCCCGATGGCGCCTCCGATGAACACGGAGGTGTTGATCAGTCGTCGGGTCCGCTCGTCTAGGGCGGCGAGATCCGGCTCCGCCTCCTCCACGAGAAAGACGTCGGGCACCGCCGCGCTATCGCTCCGCTCGCCTTCCGCCTGGGCGCGCCGCGCGGCTTGCCGATCGAGCGCGGCCTGGAGGGCGAGACGGCGTCGGGTGAGGATCAGCCAGCGCACGATCGTCTGGTGCAGGGTCACCAGGGCCAGGACCAGCCAGAGCTGATAGACCAGGGACTGAAAGAGTACGCCGGCCGTGTAGACATAGCCGATGACGGCCAGCGCGGCCAGTGCCAGCGGCGCCCCCACGATCAAGGGGAACCAGAGGTGGCGCAGGCGGTTGAGCCAACCTTGCGGATGCGCGGCGAGGAAGCCCTTGAGGGCGCCGGTGCCGGGGTTGAGCAGACGGGCGAAGAAGACCGCGAAACCGAGCATGCTCAGGATCAATGTCAGGCGTCCGAGACTGCTGGTATAGGCGGCATCGTTGTGGTGATAGACCGCGACGGTGATCAGCGAGATCGGGATGACATAGAGGGTGAACCAGTCGAAGTCGCGCCTGATGCGGGCGAGGGCCTCGTTGCCCCAGCGAAAATGCCGGTCGGCGACGCCGCCGCTGATGCAGAGGTTGCGAAAGGCGCGCAGATAGTAGAGCCCGAACGCGACCTGAACGAGTGCCGCGCCAAACGCCCGCGTGTGGGTGGTGGCTTCGGTCGCGAGTTGAAGTTGCTGGCCGACCAGCCCGAGCAGAAGCGGGAGCGGGAGGGCGAGCAGCAGGGTCAGGCCGATGGCCTGGAGGGTGAACCCAATGCCGTCCGTGCGCACCCGGCGCAGTGGCTCCGCCCTGGAACGGATCGCGCGCCGGATCGCCGAGGTTTTCCAGGTCAGGAGGCCGCCGAGGGCGAGGCCGGTCCAGAACAGGAACGAGGTTTGAATCCGCTCGCCAAGGGCCAGCGGCATCGCCTTCCAGTCTTCCTTGCCGAAGACCCAGGCAATGGCCGCCGGCACACTGGCCAGGGAGTCCGCGCCCAGGGCCGTCGCGCTGCGCACCCACAGCAGACGTTCGGCGAGGAAGGTGTCGTAATCCGCCGCGGTCTGGACGACGCGCTCGGAGGCATAATTGAGTTCGCCGAGATGGCGGATGTAATCCTCCTCGCTCTTGAGCGCCTGCGTGATCAGGCGCTTGCGCTGTTGGAGCGCGGCGCCGATCTGCGCGCGGATCCCGTCGGTTTGGGCGCTGGCGTCCGCGGCGGTCAGATCCTCGATGTGGCGGTTCGGATCGCGCATCAGCCGTTCCTCCTCGCGGTAGCGAATCTGCCGCAAGGTCGCTTCCGCGATCTGGTTCTCCCGATCCCGGATGCCGGCGCGATACTGACGCGGATCGGGGAGCTGATTGCGGCGATCGAGCAGCACCTGGCCTAACGCCTTGCTGAGACCCACCGCCTCCAGCCGTTGCTTCGCGCCCCGATAGTCGTCCTCGATGCGTTTGTGTTCCGACTCTACCCTGGACCGTTCGTCGTTGAGCCCCTCGAGCTGCTTGGCGGCGCGCGCGAGCGAGTCGCTGATCTGAGCGTTTTCCAGGATCAGCTCCCGCACCAGGGGGTGTTTGTCCTCGGCGTCGCGTTGCGCCCGTTCCGAGGCCAGTTGCTCGGCCTCGGCTTGCGCCTTGCGCCGGTCGCTCAGGGCCTCCTCGAGCGCGCGTTGGCGTGCCTTCAGGGTGCGTACCTCAAGGGCCGCCAGATCCCGCTGGGCCTTGAAGAGTGACTCTCGGGCGGATTGACTGAGCAAGGCCTGCTCATGCATCCGCGCCTCGGCCCAGAGTGCCTGGCGGCGGGTTTCAAACATCCAGCCCCTGGCCTGGGCGAGTTCGGGCGATTCGCCCGCGGCGGATGGTCCCTTGCTTTCCCCGTCGAGCGCGTCGAGTGCCGCTCGGATCGCGAGCAGGCGTTCCCGCGCGGCGGTCGGCTGATCATGGCTGGCGTCGATGAGCTTTTCGAGCTCATTCACCCGTGTCTCACGCGCCGCGACATCCGCGGCCACCCCGTTGAGCCGCTGGCTGATCTCCTCGGTCGACAGGTTGTCCGGAGGCGCGGGCGTCGGCTTGTTCGCGGCCTCCGACGACAGCTTCTCGAGGGTTTTCTGGATCGCCCTGGTCTCTTCCGGCGCGCTCTTGAGGATCTCCGCGAGCTTGGTCGTCTCGGCATCGAAGTTGGCCGTGTCCTCCAGGTTCGACTGGGCGCGCCGATAGGATTCGCTCAGCGAGGTCTTCAGCGTCTCGTCCATCCCGCTCGCCGACCCCAACTCCTCAAGCTTGCTGTCGAGTTGCGATTTGGTCGGGAGTGGCGTGGCGCTCGGGGTGCCCTGGCCGAGGACGGGCGTCGGCGCCATCGCGAACGCGAACAGGAGACAGGCGATCAGCCGTCCGAGTCGACCGGCGAATGGGCGTCGCGCGCGCTGCTTGGGTCTGGATTGGCGGGAGGGGGTCGCCGGAGACGGCGATCTGGAAACGGATTCTAAGGACATGGGCTGGTGGAGTCTTGGTGGCATGGATCAGGGGCGCATCGGGTCGGGTCGTTCACAAGGTCTTGATAAAAACCTTGGAGTTACGCTGGAAGTTGTAGAGGATCCGCTTTTCCATCGGCAGGGTGGCGAGCCCGGCCGGCTGGAACCCGCGCTCCTGGAACCAGTGCGCGGTTTGGGTGGTGAGCACGAACAGCCGCCCGATGCCTTGCGCCCGGACCAGTCGCTCGATGTGGTCGAGCAGACGGTCGCCGCGTCGATCGCCCCGGTAATCCGGGTGGACCGCCAGACAGGCCAACTCGGCCATGTCGTCCTTCGGGTAGGGATAGAGCGCCGCGCAGGCCGTGACCAGACCGTCGCGTTCGGTGATGTGGAAACGATCGATCTCGGTCTCCAACCGCTCGCGTGAGCGACGCACCAGCACCCCCCGTTGCTCCAGCGGGCGGAGCAGCTCGAGAATTCCGGTCACGTCGTCGATCCGGGCCGGTCGCAGATCCTCGTAGGGTTCGGCCGAAACCAGGGTGCCGCTGCCGTCGCGGGTGAACAGCTCGCGCAGCAGGGCGCCATCGCCTCGCCGGCCGACCAGATGGACGCGCCGGATGCCGTCGCGGCAAGCTTCGGCGCCGGCGCGCAGGCAGGTCGCGATCTCGTCCGGGATGCCGGCCTGCTCGGTGAGCAGGGCGTCCACCTCGCGCGCCAGCAGGTTCGGGGGAAGCCCTGGGGCGTCCGCGCGGGTCGCGCTCTCGATCATGAAGATCAGCTTGTCCGCGCCCAGGGCGACCGCCGCGCTGCGCGCGACATCCGCGGCGCTCAGGTTGAAGACCTCGCCGGTGGGCGAGTAACCGAGCGGCGGCATCAGGGCGACCGCCCCCTGTTCAAGCACCGCCCGCAGGGTCCGGTGATCGACCCGGCGCACCGCGCCGGTGTGCGCGTGGTCGACGCCATCGATGACACCGAGCGGGCGCGCCGTCACGAAATTGCCGGAGACGACCGGGATGCGGACCCCGGCCATGGGCGAATTGGCCAGGCCGAGCGACAGCAGCGCCTCGATCTCGACCCGCACCACGCCGGCGGCCTCCTTGACGCAGGCGAGCGCCTTGGCGTCGGTGACCCGCAGTCCGTTGACATAGCGCAGCTCGGCGCCCTGGCCCTGAAGCCGCGCCTCGATCTGCGGTCGCGCGCCATGCACCAGCACCAGACGGATGCCGAGCCCGTGGAGCAGGGCGATGTCATGCACCAGATCGGGGAAGCGCGCATCGGCGACCGCCTCGCCGCCGAAGGCGACGACGAAGGTGCGCCCCCGGTGGGCGTGAATATAGGGTGTGGCCTGGCGGACCCAGTCGACAAAGGGGTCGCGGCCCTGACCGGCGCCGTCATGGGCCGGGCTGGTATCGGACACTCGTGGTTACCTCGTTGGGATCGGGAAGGGGCTGGAGTCTATTCGATTCCGAGCCTGGCGAGACGATAGCGTAGCGACCTCGGGGTCAGGCCCAGCTTCCTGGCCGCCGCCGCGCGGTTCCAGTGGGCTTTCTCGAGCGCGCCGAGGATGGCCCCCGTCTCGAGCTCGCCCGGATAGTCCGCGAGCGGCACCGCGTCATCCACCGGCTCCTCCGCCCTGGGCCTGGTGGTCGCGGGCTCGCCCTTGGTGAGATAGAGATCCGCGACCTCGATGCGCTGACCGTCGGTCAGCGCGGTGGCGCGCTCCAGGATGTTCTCCAGTTCGCGGACATTGCCCGGAAACGCATGGCGCTTCAGGGCCTCGATCGCCGCGGCGGACAAATGCATGCCGGACGCCGGCGTCCCATCCGTCTGTCCCCGGCCAAGCCGTCCCAGGAGTTGTTCCGCCAGTAGCGGGATGTCCTCGGGTCGCTCGCGCAGGGCGGGCATTCGCAGCTCGATGACATTGATGCGATAAAAAAGATCCTGGCGGAAATGACCCTTCTCGACCTCCGCGTTCAGATCACGGTGGCTGGCGCTGATGATGCGGGCATTGACCGCAACCTCGTGCTGGGTTCCGATCGGCCGCACGCACTTCTCCTGAATGGCGCGCAGCAGCTTGACTTGGGCCTGCAAGGGCAGATCCGCCACCTCGTCCAGAAAGAGCGTCCCGCCCTCGGCGGCCTGGAACAGCCCCTCCTTGTCGCCGGTGGCGCCGGTGAAGCTCCCCTTCTTGTGGCCGAACAGCTCGCTTTCCACCAGATCGTGCGGGATGGCGCCGCAGTTCACGGCGATGAAGGGGCCTTCGCCGCGCGGTCCCTGGGCGTGGATCAGGCGCGCCGCCAGTTCCTTCCCGGTGCCGCTCTCGCCGGTAATGAAGACCGGGGCCTGGTTGCGCGCCAGCTTGGCGATCAGATGCCGGATCCGCTCCATCGCGGGGGAGTCTCCGAGCAGACGCGTGCCGACGCCCGCGCGCTCATCGCTCGCCGGGGCGCGTCCGCGCAGCTTGAGGGCGGAGCCGACCAGGGCGCGCAGCGACTGGAGGTCGACCGGCTTGGCCACGAAGTCGAAGGCGCCGGCCTTCATGGCGGCGACGGCGGACTCCAGATTGCCGTGGGCGGTGATCATGGCGACCGGGATCTCGGGATAATGCTCGTTGAGATGACGCAGCAGATCGAAGCCCGTGCCGTCCGGAAGATTCATGTCGGTCAGACAGAGATCGAAGCGGTTGCGCTCCAGTTGACGCTTGGCCTCGGCGACCGTCGTGGCCGTGACCGCCCGAACGTCCATCCGTCCCAGCGTGATCTTGAGTAGATCGAGAATGTCGGGCTCGTCGTCGACGACGAGCGCTTGGGACTTGTTCATGGACGCCAGCTCAGGCTCGGTGTGTTCGGACTCATCATCCCGGAAAGGGCGGCCAGCTCCCAGCCTCCAGCTTCCGCGTATCCATTCACAGGATAGCGCGCGCGGTCGCCGGACAGGAAGTCCTGGCCGCGCGCCGCGCGATCGCGCTCCGTTCGGCCGGGGATCAGCCGGACTGGAAGACCAGTCTGAAACAGCTCCCGCGGGTCTTGAGCTGCTCGTGGACCAAGCGGATGCCGTTCGATTCGGCCAGCTCGCGGGCGATGTAGAGCCCGAGTCCCGTGCCCTGGCTCCTGGTCGTGAAGAAGGGGTTGAAGATGTCGCGGGCGGTCGCGGCCTCGATCCCCGGACCCTGGTCGCGGATCTCGAGCTGGACCTCTCCCCGGTCGGGAACACGGCCGAGGCGCAGTTGAACGCGCGCCTCCTCGCCGGCCCGCGTGCCGTGAATCAGTGCGTTATCGCACAGGTTGACGAGGATCTGATGCAGATGACGGGGGTCGACCTCCACGGCGATGGGCTCGGCCGCGTCCGCGACCTGGAGCCGGAGCTGCTGCTGGCTCACGCCCTGACCCTCCCGGAACTCGGCGACGAAGGCTTCGGTCCAGGCGACAAGCTCGATCAGGCAGGGCTCGATCTGGTCGCGGCGGGAGATCTGGAGGACGCTGTGCACCGTCTCCTCGATCCGCGCGCAATTGCGCTCGATGATGGCGAGCAGGTGGCGGTCTTCCTCCGACAGCGAGGGGCCTTCCGACAGCAGCTGCCCGGCATGCCCGATGGCGCTGAGCGGGTTGCGGATATTGTGCGCGATGCTGGCGGTCAGGGTGCCGAGCGACGCCAGCTTGATCTGCTGGGCCTCGCGCGCCGCCTCCTGACTGTCGCGCAGATAGATGACGACACCGCTGGAGCGATAGTGACCGAGGAGCTTGATCGAGGCCCAAACCTCGCGCTCCCCGATCGGGATGAGCCCATCGCGCGGGAAGGCGGACTGAACCTGACCGGAGAGCCAGCGGCCGAGCTCGGGAGACAGCTCGGAGAGCGAGGCGCCCGAGCCGACGCGCTTGGCCTGGAGCAGATCCAGGGCCGCCTGATTGACCAGCCGCAGCCGACGCTCGCCGTCCGCCGCCAGAATCCCGGTGCTGATGCTGTGAATGATGAAGTCGTTGAGCTTGGAGAGATCGTCGATGTCGACCTTGCGGCGCGCGGCCAGGGCTTCGGCCGATCGGACGCGCCGATAGAGCACATGCGAGAGGAGCGCGACGGCGAAGAAGAGCAGCCCGAGCAGGCCCGCCTGGGTGAAGGAGACGCTTTGCCCATGGCCTATCAGGGTTCCGTAAATCTGCTCGGCGATGACGGCGAGCGAGGCGAGCGCGGCGAACAGCAGGGACAGACGCCCCTCCATCATGAGCGCGCCGGCCGCCACGGAAAGCGCCAGCAGGATGCCCAGTCCGCTGGTGACGCCGCCCGCCGTGTGCATGAGCAGGGTGAAGGTGAGGATGTCGACGAAGATGGCGATCTGGACCTGACGCGCTCGGCGCGGTCGGCGCAGCGAGAGCCCGAGTCCGCTCATCAACACCATCAGGGCGTAGACGACCAGGATGTTCCAGGCGAGCTGGGTGTCGGAATGCGCGAGGGCTGGATCGACGGCGGTCGGCGAGAAGGCCAGCACCAGCCCGACCACCAGCAGGAGCCGGAACAGGAACAGCCAGCGCAGGGCGCCCCAGGTCGGGTAGATGGTGTCGTCGTCGCTCGGGCGTGGCGGGGGTCGGCCCTGGAGATCGGGTGGTGTTGGAGGCGCGAACCCGTCGCCGGCGGACATCGGCTCCTGGTCGATCTTGAGTCTGTCGATATCCGCGTTCACGGGAGCCTCTCGTTCATTGCCCTTTGGCATACCCGTTTGATTAGATCAGAATTGGCCTGGCCGGGCCATGCGACGGAGTCCGGCGAGCTTGTGGCGGTTGCTCCGAATCGATGCTTACCCTGGCGCGGGTCGGGCGGGTACGGCGCCTCGCGTCTCAATTCGGTCACTGGGATCTCGGACGAGCGAATGAATTTACACGAATTTCAAGCCAAGCAGCTCTTTAGGCAAGAGGCGATCCCGGTCCCCGATGGGGTCGTGGTGACCACGCCCGAGGCGGCACGGGCCGCCTGCGGCGAGCTGGGCGGCTCGCGCTGGGTCGTCAAGGCCCAGGTCCAGGCCGGCGGGCGCGGCAAGGCGGGCGGTGTCCGTCTGGTCGAGAGCGCCGATCAGGTCGAGTCGGAGGCGCGACGCCTGCTGGGATCACGCCTGGTGACCCATCAGAGCGGGCCGGACGGTCTGCCGGTGACGCGCCTTCTGATCGAACAGCCAACCGAAATCGCCCGCGAACTCTATCTGAGTCTGCTGGTGGATCGCGCCTCCGAGCGGGTCCTGTTCGTCGCCTCGGCGGCCGGTGGGATGGATATCGAGACCGTGGCGGCCACGACGCCCGAGCGCATTCTCAAGGTCCGGGTGCATCCGGCGGTCGGCGTTCAGTCCTATCAGGTGCGTCGGCTGGGATACGGGCTCGGACTGGAGACGGGTCAGATCAAGGCCCTGGGTGTCCTGATGGAAGGGCTCTATCGATTGTTTCGCGAGTGCGACGCCAGTCTGGTGGAGATCAACCCGCTGGTGGTGACCACCCGCGGCGATCTGGTCGCGCTCGACGCCAAGGTGAATCTGGACGACAACGCCCTCTATCGTCATCCGGAACTCGAAACCCTGCGCGACGCGAGCCAGGAGGATGCGCGCGAGGCCGAGGCCAGGGCGCACGATCTCAACTACATCAGCCTCGACGGGAACATCGGCTGCATGGTCAATGGGGCTGGACTGGCGATGGCGACCATGGATCTGGTCAAGCTGCACGGCGGGGCACCGGCCAATTTTCTCGACGTGGGTGGCGGAACCACCGCGGCCAGGGTCGCCGAGGCGTTCAAGCTCATTCTCTCCGATCCCAAGGTCAAGGCGGTCCTGGTCAACATCTTCGGTGGCATCGTGCGCTGCGACCTGATCGCCGAGGGTCTCATCCAGGCGGTGCGGGAGGTGCATGTGAGCGTCCCGGTCGTGGCGAGGCTGGAGGGAACCAACGCCCCGCAAGGCTTGCGGATGCTCGCCGAGAGCGGGCTGGCGCTGGAGACGGCCAGCAGCCTGGGCGAGGCGGCGGACAAGGTGGTGGTGGCCGCAGGCCGCGCCGAGGGGCGGGCGTTGGGGGAGGGCGTGGCATGAGTATCCTGGTCGACGCGAATACACGCCTGATCTGCCAAGGCTTCACCGGCCGGCAGGGAACCTTCCACAGCGAGCAGGCGATCGCCTACGGAACCAACCTCGTCGGTGGCGTGACCCCCGGCAAGGGTGGCCAGCGCCACCTCGACCGGCCGGTGTTCGACACCGTCCACGCGGCTGTCGGCGAGACCGGCGCCGACGCCACCATGATCTACGTGCCCGCCAGCTTCGCGGCGGATGCCATCCTGGAGGCGGCGGACGCCGGAATCCGGGTCATCGTCTGCATCACGGAGGGGATTCCGGTCCTGGACATGCTGCGGGTCAAGGCCGCCCTCTCGGGCACGGAGACGGTCTTGATCGGCCCGAACTGTCCCGGCGTCATTACCCCCGGCGCCTGCAAAATCGGTATCATGCCGGGCAACATCCATCGGCCGGGCCGGATCGGGATCGTCTCGCGCTCGGGAACCCTGACCTACGAGGCGGTGTTTCAGACCACCGAGGCGGGATTGGGTCAGAGCACCTGTGTCGGGATCGGCGGCGATCCCATCCAGGGACTGGATTTCGTCGACTGTCTGAGGCTGTTCGAGCGCGATCCGGATACCGATGGGATCATCCTGGTCGGAGAGATCGGCGGGAGTGCCGAGGAGGCGGCCGCCGAGGTCATTCGAGCCGAACTGACCAAGCCCGTGGTGGCCTATATCGCCGGCGTCACGGCCCCGGCCGGCAAGCGGATGGGGCACGCCGGCGCCATCGTGACGGGCGGGGCGGGCACGGCCGAGGGCAAGTATGCGGCGCTGGAGGCGGCCGGGGTCGTCACCGTGCGCTCACCGGCCCGGATGGGCGCGCGCATGGCCGAGCGGCTCGGGATCTGAGGCGCGGCCTCGAGTTGGCCGGCAACGACGCCGGCGCCGGCCGACTTGGCGTGCCATTCCCGTTCCCTCATCCCGATCATTTCCCTTTTTCTCCCTAAGGAGCGACCGACCTTGGCTTCCCGAATCCAGATCGCGCAGATGAATGCCCTAGTCGGGGACGTGGCCGGGAACGCCGAGCGCCTGATCGCCGAATCCCGACGGGCGCGCGAGGCGGGCGCCGATCTGGTGGTGTTCCCGGAGCTGGTGTTGACCGGCTATCCGCCCGAGGATCTGCTGCTGCGTCCCGAATTCATCGCGCGGGTCGAGACCGCCCTGGCGCGTATCCAGTCGGAGGTTTCCGGGATCACCCTGGTCCTGGGCTATCCGAGCCGGGCGCCGGCCGGTCTTTTCAATATGGCGGGCGTGCTGCGCGATGGTCGGGTGGTCGCCGAGTACGCCAAGCAGTCCCTGCCCAACTACAGCGTTTTCGACGAGAAGCGTTATTTCCAGGCGGGAACCTCGGCGACGGTCTTCGAGCATCGTGGGATCCGGTTCGGTCTGAGTGTCTGCGAGGACATCTGGCAGGAGGCACCGACCCGACAGGCCGCCGCGGCCGGTGCCCAGGTTCTGCTCAATCTCAACGCCTCGCCCTTCCACGCCGGCAAGACGGTGGAGCGCGAGGCCCGGCTGTCGCGGCTCGCGTGCGAGCATGGACTGACGATCCTTTACGCTAATCTGGTCGGCGGTCAGGACGAGCTGGTGTTCGATGGGGCCTCCTTCGTGGTCGACGCGGCGGGGCGGATCGTCGCGCGGGCGCCGGGGTTCGTCGAGACGACCCTGACCCTGACGGTCGAGGAGGGCGGATCGCCACTCGCCTCGGAGGCCGAGGTCGGCGCGGCGCCGGGCGAGGAGGAGGCCATCTACGAGGCGCTGGTGCTCGGGGTTCGCGACTATGTCCGCAAGAACGGCTTCACCGGGGCCGTGCTGGGCCTGTCGGGCGGCGTCGATTCGGCGCTGACCCTCGCGGTCGCGGTGGACGCCCTGGGTGCCGAGCGGGTCGAGGCGGTGCTCATGCCCTCGCGCTATACCGCCGACATGAGCAACGAGGATGCCCTCGAACAGGCCAGGCGGATGGGCGTCGGAACCCGGACCGTTCCGATCGAGCCGGCCTTCCAGTCCTTCCTCGGCCTGCTGGAGCCGGTCTTCGCGGGTCAACCGGTGGACGTGACCGAGGAGAACATCCAGGCGCGCTGTCGCGGGATCATTCTGATGGCGATCAGCAACAAATCCGGACGGATCCTGCTGACCACGGGCAACAAGAGCGAGATGGCGGTCGGCTACGCGACCCTCTACGGGGACATGGCGGGTGGCTTCGCGCCCATCAAGGACGTGCCCAAGATGTTAGTCTATCGGCTGGCCGAGTACCGGAACGCCCGCTCGGAGGTGATTCCCCGACGGGTGCTGACACGCCCGCCGTCCGCCGAGCTGCGTCCGGACCAGACCGATCAGGATAGCCTTCCCGCCTATGAGCTTTTGGATGCCATCCTCAAGCGCTATATCGAGGACGACGAAGGGATCGAAGCGATCGTGGCGCTCGGTTATCCGGAGGACGTGGTGCGTCGGGTGACGCGCCTGGTGGATCGCAACGAATACAAGCGCCGCCAGGCCCCGCCTGGGGTGCGCATTTCGCGCCGGGCGTTCGGACGGGATCGGCGTTATCCCATCACCAGCGGTTTCTAAGTACCCTACCTGGGCTGCTGTTCATCAATATGGTCGCGAACCTATACTTTCGGTTTGACTAGGTCGTGACCCTGTACGGAGAGATTCATGAAAAAGGTCGAAGCGATCATCAAGCCATTCAAACTCGACGATGTCCGCGAGGCCCTGTCGGCGGCCGGCATCACGGGCATGACCGCCATCGAGGTCAAGGGCTTCGGCCGCCAAAAGGGCCATACCGAGCTTTACCGGGGCGCCGAGTACGTGGTGGATTTCCTGCCCAAGGTGAAGATCGAGCTGGTGCTGGCGGACGATCAGGTGGACGGCTGCATCAGCGCCATCACCGCGGCGGCGCGTACCGGCAAGATCGGTGACGGCAAGATCTTCGTCTCGGACGTGACGCGCGTGGTGCGCATCCGCACGGGCGAGGAAGACGAGGCGGCGATCTGAGTCGTCGTCCCGTCCGGCCCGAGACCTTCGGGCTGGACGGCGGGGCGTCTCCGCCCGAGGTTCGGGCGGAAGTCCTCAGTTCTCGTCGAGTTTGAGGTAATCCCAGAGCTTGCGGGCCAGGTCGGGTTTCTCGGGCTCGGGTTCGTCGGCGATGAAACGACCGGACTGACGATTGGCATCGAGTACGCGCTTGGCATCCGCGGCCAGATCATCCTTCCCCAGCGCGCGGTAGGCATCGATCAGCACCTCGAGCGCGTCGTCCACGGCGCTGGTTCGCTGATAATGCTCGATGACATGGTTCGCGCGGTTGGCCGCCGCCAGATAGGCCCCCCGCTTCATGTAGTAGCGCGCGACATTGACCTCGTTCATGGCTAGGTTGCCGCGCAGATAGACCATGCGCTGGCGGGCATCCTCGGAATATTTGCTGTTTGGGAAGCGTTCGACGAGCGCCGCGAAATCCTTGAAGGCGTCCAGGGCCGAGCCGGGGTCGCGCTGCGAGGCGTCGGTCGGGATGAAGCGGTCCAGGAAGCCGACGCTGCGGTTGTAATTCACGATCCCCTTCAGATAGTAGGCATAGTCCACATAGGGATTCTGAGGATAGAGCTTGATGAAGCGATCGGCCGCCGCGATGGCGTCTTCCGGCTCATCGGCGCGGTAGTGCGCGTAGGCGACATCCAATTGCGCCTGCATGGCGTAACGGCCGAAGGGATATCTGGCCTCGAGCTTCTGATACAACTCGACGGAACGTTTGTAGGATCCGGCATCGAGTTCGGAAGCCGCCTCGGAATAAAGCTTGGAGGCGCTCCAGCCCTCGGTGGGATCGATTTCCTTGCCGAATATCCCGCATCCGGCGAGCGTCATGGCGAGCAAGAGCGCGGGCAATCGTGATAACGTTCGTGGCATGTCGAATGAATACCTGTTTCAAACCGATCCCAGTATACCCGAAGCCAGCGGAATACGAGCGCATGGCCATGCGTCGCCCGTCCACGCCCGCCACCGCTGGCCGTGATTGAATGAAGCCGATGTCCTCCGAAACCGTCAGGCGTTTGGTCCGGGTCCAGCCCGACCTCGCCGGCGGTCGCCTCGATCAGGTTCTGGCCAAGCTGCTTCCGGAATTCTCGCGCGGTCGGCTGCAGCGTTGGATCGAAGCCGGACAGGTTCTGGTCGATGACCGGCCTCGCCGGGGTCGCGACAAGGTCTGGGGTGGTGAATCCATCCGTGTCCAGGCTGAACTCGTCGTCATGGACGAGCACCGGCCCCAGGCGATCGCGCTGAATCTGGTTCACGAGGACGAGCACCTGCTGGTGATCGACAAGCCCGCGGGGCTGGTCGTCCATCCGGCCGCCGGAAATCGCGATGGAACGCTCCAGAATGCCCTCCTGCATCATGCCCCCAGCCTGGCGGCCCTGCCGCGCGCGGGGATCGTCCACCGTCTCGACAAGGACACCAGCGGTCTGCTGGTGGTGGCCAAGACGCTGGGAGCCCACAAGTCGCTGGTCGAGCAACTCCAGGCGCGGCGGGTGCATCGGGAATATCGGGCCTTGGTGACGGGAAACCTGGTCGCCGGCGGACGCATCGAGGCGCCCATCGGTCGCCATCCGACCCAGCGCGTCAAGATGGCGGTCGTTCCCCATGGCCGGGAGGCGGTCAGCCACTACCGCATCCTGGAGTCCTATCCCGGACACAGTCTGCTGGCGGTGGAGCTGGAGACCGGCCGCACGCACCAGATCCGCGTGCACATGGCCCACATCCATCATCCGCTCGTCGGTGATCGGACCTATGGCGCGCGACCGAGACCGCCGAGCGGCTGTCATCCGGATCTGACCGCCGCGCTTCAGGGGTTTCCGCGTCAGGCGCTGCACGCGCTCCGTCTGGGGCTGATCCACCCCGAGACCGGCGAGGAGATGCAATGGGAGACGCCGATGGCGTCGGATCTCGCCGGACTCCTGGATCTCTTTCGACGCGAGGTGGCCGATGGATCTCATCGAGCCTGATTGGCCCGCGCCGGCGCGGGTGCGGGCCTGCTCCACCCAACGCGCGGGCGGCATCAGCCGCGACGCCTTCGAAAGCCTGAATCTGGGCGACCATGTCGGCGACGATCCGCGGCGGGTCGAGCGCAACCGCGAGGCCCTGTGCGCCCACCTCGGATTGCCCGCGACGCCCGCCTGGCTGCGACAGGTCCATGGTCGGAGGGTCGTCCAGGCCGGGGAGGGCGGGGCGATCCCCGAGGCCGACGGGTCCATCGCGACCGAGTCGGGCGCGGTCTGCGTGGTCATGACCGCCGACTGTCTGCCGCTACTGCTCTGCGATGACCGGGGGAGCCGGGTCGCGGCGGTTCACGCCGGCTGGCGCGGTCTCGCCGATGGCGTCGTCGAGAGCGCGGTCCTGGCCATGGGTGTGGCGCCCGAGCGTCTGCTCGCCTGGATGGGGCCGGCGATCGGACCCGACGCCTTCGAGGTCGGCCCCGAGGTGCGGGCGCGCTTCGTCGCGGCGGACCCCGACAGCGCCGCCGCCTTTCGTCCAAGTCCGGCGGCGGAAGGCCGGGACCGCTGGCTGGCCGATCTTTTCCTGCTGACCCGACGGCGGCTCGCCCGACTCGGCGTCGAGCGCGTCCATGGCGGCGGAGACTGCACCTTCTCGCAACCGCGACGCTTTTTTTCCTACCGGCGCGACGGTACGACCGGTCGCATGGCGAGCCTGATCTGGCTCGCCCCGGACGACTCGAACGGGAGTAACTCAAGCCATGTCTGACTGGAATCTCTTGACCTTGGTGGGCGCCGATCGCCCCGGCATCGTCTCGCGCGTGACCCGTGTCCTCTACCAGAGCGGCTGCAATCTGGGCGAGGCCTCCATGATTCGGCTGGGCGGCAACTTCACCATCATGCTGATGGTGAGTGGCGGCGGCACGGACGAGAAGGTGCTCGGCGCGCTGGCGCCGGTCGCCGAGGAACTGGGGCTGCGGGTGCATCTGGATCCGCTCGGCGGCGGATTGCATCAGCACCTGGTTCCGAACTATCAGGTGCGGGTGATGGGGGCCGACCGCGCCGGGATCGTGGCCGACGTGACCGAGATCCTAGCCAATCAGGGATTCAATATCCTGGAACTGGAGTCCGACGTCGCGGGTGGCCACGAGCGCCCCATCTATATCATGAACATCCAGGGCTATTCGGATCGGACGCTTGAGTCGCTCACGGACGCGCTCGCGGTCCTGGCCGGCCGGGATGTTTCGGTGGATGTTTCTCCCGTGGACGTGATGATCGGTTGACCCATGGCGATTCTGGATATTCTCAGGCTCCCCGACCCGCGTCTCAAGCAGGTCTCCGAGCCGGTCACCCTGTTCGACCAGGAGCTGCGGGACTTCGTCGCCGACCTGGAGGAGACGCGCCTCGCCGGTCCCGCCGCGGTCGGAATCGCGGCGCCTCAGGTCGGTCGTTTTCAGCGCCTCGTCATCCTGGACCTTTCAGGTCGGCCCAAGACGCCCAATCATGGACATCTGGTGTTGGTGAACCCGGAGATCGTGCATTGGGAGGGCTATGCCATGGGCCGCGAGGGCTGTCTCTCCGTGCCCGACTACACCGGGAACGTGATCCGCGCGACCCAGATTCGTCTCAAGACCCAGGATCCCGAGGGCGTGGAGCGGGAGTACGAAATGGAAGGATTCGAGGCGCGCGCGGTCCAACATGAACTGGATCATCTCGACGGCCTACTGTTCGTCGATCGGGTGGTCAGCCGAAGAACGGATCTCTATCGGCGCAAGGTCTACAAGTCCTGATGCCCAGACGATCTCACCCAACCGAGATGCTTCCCGAGCACCTTATTTTACAAAGCTATCCGTCATTCCGCTGGTCAGGCGCCGCATGGACGGAATCGCCATCCTTGAAAGAGTACAGCTCATGAGACAGCGTCTTTTCCAGTTGCCGCTCCTGTTCGTCATTGCGCTGACCATGGCGACGGCGGCCCTGGCGGCGCCGCACCCGGTGCCTTTGTCGGAGCTTTTTCCGAACCCCGGTCAGACCAGGGCGGCGATCGTGATCAACAAGGTTCTGGAGCGCTATCACTATCGCAAGGTCTCGCTCGATCGGTCCTTCGCCCAGTCCGTCCTGGAGAGGTATCTGAAGGCACTGGACCCGAACCGCACCTTTTTCCTGGCGCGCGATGTCGACCGTTTCCAGAACGGCTCGCGCAATCTCGACGAAAGCCTGCGGCGGGGCGAGTTGGATATCGCCTTCGACATCTTCCGTGTCTATCGCATGCGCGTGGACGAGCGCGTCGCCCACGCGCTCAAGCTCCTCGACGGCAAGTTCGACTTCAACGTGGCCGAGACCTTCGTCTTCGAATCCCCGGAGACCGGTTGGGCGGCGGAAAGCGCCGAGCTCGACGAGCGCTGGCGCAAGCGGGTCAAGAACGATTTCCTCTCGCTGCGGCTCGCCGACAAGCCGGACGAGGAGATCCGCGACCGGCTGCGCAAGCGCTACGAAGGACTCGCCCGACGGATCCATCAGTTCAAGGGCGGCGATGTCTTTCAAGCCTTCATGAACGCCTACACCGAGACCCTCGAACCCCACACCAGCTATATGTCGCCGAGCACCTCGGAGAACTTCGACATCAGCATGAAGCTGTCGCTGGAGGGGATCGGCGCGGTGCTGCGCTCGGACAATGAGTACACGGTCGTCCAGAGCACGGTTCCGGGCGGTCCGGCGCGCGACTCGGGGCAGGTCCACGCGGGCGACCAGATCGTCGGGGTCGCCCAGGGGCTGGATGGCGCCATGGAGGACGTGGTCGGCTGGCGGCTCGAGGACGTGGTCGACAAGATCCGTGGCCCCAAGGGCTCGGTGGTGCGACTTCAGCTCCTGCCCAAGACCAGCGGCTCGGCCAGGCACGCGCGCGAGGTGTCGCTGGTGCGCAACGAGATCAAGCTGGAGGATCAGGCCGCCAAGAGCGATCTGGTGGAGGATCTCACCAATGGACCTGGAATCAGGATCGGCGTGATCGAGATCCCGGCCTTCTACCGTGATTTCGACGCCGAGGGCGCCGGGGCCGTCGATTTCCGCAGCACCACGCGCGATGTGCGCCGACTGATCAATGATCTGGTCATGCGCGGGGTCGACGGCATCCTGATCGACCTGCGCGGCAACGGGGGCGGCTCGCTGGCCGAGGCGACCTCGCTCACCGGGCTCTTCATCGACACCGGGCCGGTGGTTCAGGTCAAGGACGCCTTCGGCAAGATCGAGCTCGAGGCCGACACGGATCCCGGCGTGGCCTATACCGGTCCGCTGGCGGTGCTGGTCGATCGCGAGAGCGCCTCGGCCTCCGAAATCTTCGCCGCCGCCATCCAGGATTACGGACGCGGTCTGGTCATCGGCGAGCCGACTTTCGGCAAGGGCACGGTCCAGACCCTGATCGACCTCAACCGCTATGTTCCGGGCGGCCAGTCCGATCTGGGGCGTCTGCGCCTGACCATGGCCGAGTTCTTCCGGATCAGCGGAGGCAGTACCCAACTGCGCGGCGTGGAGCCGGATATCCGCTTCCCGAGCGCGGAATACATGACCGAGCATGGCGAACGCTCGCTCGACAACGCGCTGCCCTGGACCCGGATCGATCCCGCGAACTTCAAGAAGGCCGGCGAGATGCGTTTCGACGCGCTGGCGCGTCTGTCCGCCGATCGGGTGGCCGGGGATCAGGGGTTCAAGATGCTGACCGAACGCAGCCGGCTGGTGCGCGAGGTCGAGGAACAGAAGCGGGTCTCGCTGCGCGAGCGCGACCGGCGCGCCGAGGATGACCTGCGCAATCGACGCTTCAAGGAGGATCAGGATCATTTCCTGCGCTCGCGCGGAATCGCCCCGGTCGACGAGGACGCCGAGCAGGTCGACGAGGACGCGCTCGATGCCCAGCGCAAGGTGATCGCGCGCATCGAGGTCGAGGAGGCGGCGCGAATCCTGGCCGATGGTCTCCAGATGCAGCGGGGCAACAGCCCCCGCGCCGTGATGAGGGATTGAGCTTGAGCGCGACATCGAGAACCCTGGAGCGCTCGTTGGTCCGGCTCCGGGAGGCCGGTGCCTCCGACAGGCTCAAGGGCAATCGGATCGGCCTGGAAAAGGAAGGCTTGCGGGTGGCGGCGGACGGCCGGCTGGCCAGAACCCCTCACCCCTCGGGTCTGGGGTCGGCGCTCACGCATCCGCACATCACGACCGATTTCTCCGAGGCGCTGATCGAGCTGGTCACCCCGGCACTCACCGATCCGCGTGAAGTCCTGGATTTCCTGCGTGACATCCACGTCTTCGTCCATCGGCATCTGGGCGACGAATTGCTCTGGGCCACCAGCATGCCCTGCGTGATCGAGGGCGCGGCCAGCATCCCCCTGGCCCGCTACGGCACCTCGAACGCCGCGACCATGAAGACCGTCTACCGACGGGGCCTCGGCAATCGCTATGGGCGCATCATGCAGGTGATCGCCGGGGTCCATTTCAATTTCTCCTTCGCCGACGCCTTCTGGGATCTCTATCAGGACCAGCTGGGGGAGAGCGGCGATCCGCTCGGTTTCCGCGCCGAGGCGCAGATGGGGATGACCCGCAACCTGCAACGGATCGGCTGGCTCGTGCCCTATCTGTTCGGCGCCTCGCCGGCGGTCTGCGACAGTTTCGTCCAGGGTCACGCCGCCGATCTGGAGCGCTTCGACGCCCACACCCTCTACTATCCTCACGCGACCTCGCTACGCATGGGCGATATCGGCTATCAGAACAAGCAGGAAGAAGGCACCGGCATGAAGGCCAGCTACGACAGCCTGGATGCCTATGTCCGCAGCCTGACCTGGGCCATTGAAACGCCTTGTCCGCAATACGAGGAGATCGGGGTCAAGGTTGGCGACCGCTACGAGCAGCTCAACGCCCATGTGCTGCAGATCGAGAACGAGTACTACAGCACGGTCAGGCCGAAACAGATCACCGAGTGGATGGAGCGGCCGACCCTAGCCCTGCGCCGGCGCGGGGTCCGCTATATCGAGCTGCGCTCGCTGGACGTGAACCTCTTCGATCCCGAGGGCGTCGGTCTGGAGCAGCTGTGGTTTCTGGAGGTTCTGATGCTCCATTGCCTGCTCCAGGAGAGCCCTCGGATCAATGCGCGCGAACGCCGGGACATCGATGAGAATCAGGTTCTGACCGCCCATCGTGGACGCGAGCCCGGTCTGCGACTGGCGCGCGATCGCGAGCCCGTCAGGCTCCTCGACTGGGCGCGCGGGATCCTCGGCGAGATGGTCGCGGTGGCGGAGCTGTTGGATGGATGTTCCGATGGGCCGCGCGCGGACAGCGTGCGGCGTCAGATGGAAAAGGTCGAACACCCGGAGCTGACGCCCTCGGCGCGGATGCTTCAAATGATGCGGGAGGAGGGCGAGGGTTTCTTCGCTCTCGCCCGGCGGTTATCCGAAACCCATCGCCGCGCCTTTCGATCCGCGACCCTGAATCCCGAGCGGCTCGCGTTCTTCGAGCGTCTGGCGGCCGAGTCGGTCGAGCGCCAGCTCGGGATCGAGGCCGCCGACAGGGTCGATTTCGATACCTTCCTGGAGACCTATTTCACCCAGTCCGAGCATCAGCCGCCGACGGATCGCGCGAGCCGAGGGTAGCCGATTCGATCCGCTTGTCTCCTCGGTCGCCTCCCATCATGGCGCGTTCGAGGCTGGATCCTCCGCCCGGCGAGCATCGGGGGCGAGCGTCACCATGGCCTGGCTCACCCCGCGACCGTGCAGGGCGCTGACCACGAGAGTCAGCGCCTGCCATTGAATCCGATCCCCGATTCGCGGCGGTCGCCCCAGTTCACTCAGGATCAGGCCCGAGACGCTGTCCACCTCCGGATGCTCCAGCTCCCATCCGATCAGATCCCCGAGCCTGTCCAGACGCACCGTTCCCTGGACCTGAAAGCGCCCATGTCCGACCGGTAGTACATCGGGGATGTCGTCCGCGCCTTCCTCGATATCGCCCACCGCCTCGGCGCAGATATCCTCGATGGTCAGGATGCCGGCGGTGCCGCCATGTTCGTCCATCACCACGATCATCTGATTGCGCGTCCGCTCCATGGCCGTCAGAACCTCGTCGAGTGTACTGCTTTCCGGCAGGTAGGCGGTCTCGCGCAAGACCGCCGGGATGAGTCCGCGACCTTCGCGCAGCAGGCCAAGCATGTCCTTGATATGGACGGTGCCAAGGATGTGGTCGAGGTCGCCTGAGTAGACCGGATAGCGGGTGTGCCGATCCCGTCGCAGGATCTCGCGCAAGACCTCGTCGGTGGCGTCCGATGGAATGCCATGGGTGCGTACGCGCGGCACCATGGCCTGCCCCGCCGTGATCTCGCTGAAGTCGGCGATCTCGCGAAAGATGCGTCCGCTCTCGGCGCTGAGCAGCCCGCCCTGCTCGCTCTCGCGGGCGACCGATTCCAGCTCCTCGGGGTCCAGGTAGTGTTGAGTGCTGCGCCGGCGCTTGACGCCCACCAGACGCAGAAGGCCGTTGCCCGTCAGATTGAGGACACGGACGAAGGGGTAGAGCAGCAGCCCGATCATCAGCATCGGCGGTGTCACCCAAAGGGCGACGCGCACGGCCTGGCTGAGCGCCAGCGCCTTGGGGATCATCTCCCCGAAGACGATATGCAGATAGGTGATGACTGCGATCGCCAGCACGATCGCCAGCCCGTGGGCCGTCGCCTGGGCACCCAGTCCAGCGAATCCGGCCGCGATCAGCCACTGTTCGAAATGGATCGCGAGACTGTGCTCGCCATACATCCCCAGCCCGAGACTGGCGAAGGTGATGCCGATCTGCGCGGTGGCCACGTAGCGATCGAGGCGCGTCGGGTCATCAAGCATGGCGGTGATTCGCCCGGCGAGACGATCGCCGCCCTCCGCCCGCGCGGCCATGGTCGCGCGCGGGCTTCCGATGATGGCGAATTCGGCCGCGACGAACAGACCGTTGAGGGCGACCAGGGCCATGATGACGATGAAAACGATCAACAGCTCAAGCATCCTGTCCTCCAGATGGGCTATCGATGACCCGAGCCAGCACCGAATCGATGGCCGCGCCATCCAGTCGCTCGATCTCGAAGAGAAGACCGGCCGCCCTGAGAGAGCATCCGCCCTCCGGAATCGCATCGAGTTGCTCCAGCAGCCAGCCGGCCAGGGTTTCCGCCCGGCTCGGCGCCCAGGCTGGGCCACCCAGTGTTTGCGCCCAGGCGCTGGCGGCGTCGAGCGGTAGTCGCCCCGGCAGTCGCCAGCGGCCATCCGGTAGCGCGACCGGGGTTTGCTCGGCGTTGGATTTGAATTCGTCGGACAGTTCGCCGAGCAGCTTGCGGATGATGTCCTCCAGACTGATGAGACCATCCACATCGCCGTACTCATTGACCAGCAACGCGATACGGGCACGTCGGTCGCGCAGTTGGCTCAGCGCGCGATCGATGGTCAGGGAACTCGGCAAGGCCAGCAGCGGACGCACTAAGGGTTGCAGACTCTGGAGCGCATCCCCGGCCGCGATCGCCACCGCGACATCCTTCACATGCAGATAACCGCGCACATCATCGATATCGTCCTGATACACCAGGAGCCGGGTGAAGGGCGAGGCATCGATCTCGGCCAGCAGTCGATCCATCGGCGCGTTCAGGTCGAGGCCGACGATCTGGCGACGCGGAACCATGAGCTGGCGCACCCGATGCTGTCCCAACTGGAGCGCCTCGCGCAGACGTTCGCTGTCCTTGCCCTCCAGCAGCCCGCCCTCGCGGCTCTCGCGGATCAGCAGATCGATCTCGTCGGGCGCGTGCACATGGCGGTGACTGCCCTCGGCCGTCACGCCGAACTGCCTCAGCACCAGATTGCCGCTGCCATTGAGCAGACTGATGAAGGGCGCGAAGAGGATGAGCGACCAACGCATCGGCGGATAGGTTGCCAGGACCGTGCCGATCGGATATTGCAGGGCGACCGTCTTGGGAATGAGTTCGCCGAAGACGACCTGAGTGGCGGTCAGCGCGACAAGCGTGATCAGGGCCGACAGGGAATAGGCCCCAAGTGGCTCGAACCCAGTGTGCGCGACCAGGAAGGCGCCCAGGGCCAGACCGATCGTCGCCTGTCCGAAGGCGCCGAGCACCAGGCTGGAGACCGTGATGCCGATCTGGCAGGCGGCGATATAGCGATCCAGTCGCGCGGCATCGTGCAGGATCGGCAGCACCGCGATGGCCAGGCGGTGTCCCCGCGCGGCCAGTTGCTCGACGCGCGTGGCCCGCACGCCGACGATCGCGAATTCGGCGGCGACATAGAGGGCATTGACGAGGATCAGGACAACGACGATGAAGAGGGTCAGCATGGATATCGCCTCCTCCTGGCCGTCGGCCGGCGCCAATCCCCGAAAGGCGCCGCGAGCCTCTTGGCATCAGGAGGGCGCCGACTGTCCGGGTCGTCGGCGTCCTCGGCGCTGGGCTCGGTCGTCTCGTCGAAGGGGTTCATGAGGCTGAAATCCGTCAGGGTGATCGGAATGGCGTGACGCTCGGTCGAGAGTCAAGGAGAGCGGAGATGAGGCATGGATTCTAAGCCATCGGGGAGTAGCGGCAAAACGCCGGCGGTCCCGAGCGATCCGCCGAGCCGGGTGCGACCGACAGTGAACCGCTCAGGGAATCTCGGAGGCTCCAACCTTTGAGAGGATGGAGCCATGAAGACATCCCCGACGTATTCCCCGAAGTCCGTGAGCGTGCCGTTCGGATGGTGCGCGAGCCTCAGGGCGAGCCTGACAGCCAGTGTGCCGCGATCGTGTCGATGGCCAGCAAGATCGGCGGTACGGCCGAGACGCGGCGCCGTTGGATGCGCCAAGCCGAGAAGGACAGTGGTCAGCGGGACGGGTTGGCTAGCGCCGAGCGTGAACGCCCCAAGGCGCTGGAGCGCGAGGGGCATCAACGGTGCCAAGCCAATGAGAGCCTGTGCAAGGCTTCCGCGTATTTTATCCAGGCGGAGATCGACCGCCCCGTCAAGCGATGATGGGCTTCATGGATGAACACCGCGAAGCCTACAGGGTCGAGCCGATCGGCAAGATCCTGCCGATGGCCCCGTCAACGTACGACCGGCAGGCCGCTCGGCGGGCCGATCCCGCGCCGCGCTCGGCGCGTGCCCAGCGCGACGCGGTCTTGATGGGGCCAGCGGGTCTGGGAGGAAAAAGTTCAGGTCTATGGCGTGCGCAAGGTCTGGCGGCCGCAGTGCCGGAAGGCCTTGCCGTCGCCTGCGGCACGGTGGCGTGCCAGATGGGCCTGAAAGGGGTGGGGCGTGGGCCGCCGGTTAAAACAACGCTCCGCGACCCGCCCGTCCGTCGCCTGTTCAGACGATCTGGTCAACCGGCCATTCCAGGCCGAGCGACCGAAGGCCTTGTGGGTGTCGAACTTGACCGATGTCTCGACCGGGCAAGGCTGTGTCTACGTGGCCTTCGTCATCGATGTCTTGGCCCGGTGCTTTCTGGGCTGGACCGTCTCCAACTCGATGCGCACGCCGTTCGTCCTGGAGGCCCTGGACCAAGCCTTGGCGGCTCGTCGCCCCGCCCGCCAGGGCAAAGTTGATCCATCACAGCGATCGGGGGTCGCCGTACGTCTCGATCCGCTATGCCGAGCGCTTGGGTGAAGCGGGCATGGCGCCATCGGTGGGCCGCGTGGGAGACTCCTACGACCATGCGCTGGCGGAAACCATCAATGGCTTGTAAAAGGCCGAGGTGATCCATCGCCAGTCGTGGAAGAGTCGCGAGGCCGTGGAGTTGGCCACCCTCACCTGGGTCGACTGGTTCAACCACCGACGCCTCTTGGAGCCGATCGGTGACGTCCCACCGACCGAGGCGGAAGCCGCTTATGATCGACAACTTGACGAGTCTGCCTTGACGGTGTGACTCACACCAACGAGTTTCCGAGATTTCCGGAGCGGTTCAATCACGGCGACCCGATACCCCGTGGTCCAGTTGCCGGATGATATCCGCGACATCCTGACCACCGGGGAACAACTGGCGGTCGCCTTGGGGGTCGCCTTCGATACCGTGGACCTGCCCACCGGGGACACAGGTCTACGCCGCCCACATCCCCGGACTCATGGGGGCCATTACGCATGCCGTCACCCGCACGAAACAGCGTAACCAAGGGTGTGTCGAGTTGGGGGCTGATTGGGGAGCGATCAAGATGCCAGACAATCAAGGCGCTGAATAAAAAGGACTTTCTTCTTAGTATTGGCGGAGAGGGAGGGATTCGAACCCCCGGACCCTTGCGAGTCAACGGTTTTCAAGACCGCCGCTTTCGACCGCTCAGCCACCTCTCCGATAGGCCACGGAAGGCGGGGACGCATCACTTGGCCGTGATTGGAGCCGCCCGCGTATGCCGGGTAGGGAGAATAACCCAAGAAACCAGTTTGCCCAAGATCGGGTGCGACCATGACTGATGTCGACGGTCAGGAAATCACGTCGATACCGCCTCCAACCCCCTCGTCCAGCGTCCACCAAGGTTGGGGGAGCGAGCGAGGGTGAGCGAGAGCGAGAGCGAACCCCAGCATTCCGCCGGCGGCGGGGACGCTGGGGTTCACTCCCATTACCCCAACCTGCCGATGATGGCCGGTACGCATCATGGTGGTGCCCTAATCGACAGGATCTAGGTCAACGTTGGCCGCTGGAAAGATGGGTTTCGCTGCGCTCTACCGATCCTTGTATGTTGAGCCTCGGAGCGTACAGGATGGGTACGCTTCGCTTTGCCTATCCACGGATCCGACCCCAGGCTGGGTTGAATCGTTTCGCAACATCTCAGCGCGCGGCATTCAGTGCGTAGACGCTCGGATCCAGGATGGGCGGACGCTCAAGCATGATGTCGGCGATGAGACGGGCGGAGGCCGGTCCGGTGACCAGGCCGTTGCGAAAATGACCGGCGTTGAAGTAGAGACCATCGATACCCGGGTAGGCGCCGATGTAGGGAATGCCGCTCGGCGAGCTTGGACGCAGACCCGCCCAGTGATCCTCGATGGGGGTGCGCTTGAGGATCGGGAAGAGAGTGATCGCGTCCCGGTAGAGCGCCTCCTTGTCCTCGGCGGTCGTGGTCTTGATGAACCCGGTGTGTTCCAGCGTACTGCCGAAGAGAACCCGGCCGTCCCGGCGTGGAATGACGTAACGCCCGTCGTGCAGGGTGATGTGGTTGATCTGGCCGGATCTGGCATGGAAGAGGAGCATCTGGCCGCGTACAGGCTGGATGTCCGGGGCCTGGCCCAGTTGTTCGAGCAGCTTGGCCGTCCAGGCGCCGGCGCAGATGACGATTTGCCCGGCCTCGAACCGGCCCTTGGGTGTGCGGACGCCGAGCGCCCGGTCGCCCTCGATCAGCAGCTCGACGACCTCCTCGCGTTCGCGCAGATCAATGCGTTTGTCGAGTGCGTGGCGGATCGCCTTGGCGAGACGGGGCGGGCGGACCTGTGCGATGTCCGGAAAGAGCAGGACGCGCGCTGGGCGAGGCCCCAGCTCAGGCTCGATCTCGTGAATATGCGGCGCCTGGATGATCTCGATGACTTGGCCATGGCGCGCGCCCCAGGCGAGCGCCACGTCCAGCTCATCGGTATCCAGGATCAGTAGACCGTTGGGCGTCAGCTCCGGATCCGTTCCGGTCTCGTCGAGCAGTCCGACGGCGAGGGCCGGATAGACCTCCTGACTCCAACGTGCCAGGACGGTCACGGCCTCGGGTGAGCGCCAGGGGTAGAGGGGCGAAATGATACCGCCGCCGGCCCAGGAGGATTCGCGCCCGGTTTCGCCCATTTCGATCAGGGTGACCTTGGCCCCCGCCAGCATGAGCTCGCGCGCGGTCAGGAGGCCGATGATTCCGCCGCCTATGACCAGGACATCTTTCATCGACTCGATTCTCCGGCGTTCAGTGTCGCGGGGACGATGCCTTGGATGGCGTCGTCAGTTCGGCGCCTCGGCCGCCTGCTCGGTCAGCTCGCGGGGCAGTGGAAAGACCACCTGCTCGCGGATGCCGTCCTGCTCCTCGACGCCGGCGGCGCCCCATTCGCGCAGACGCGCGACCACGCGCTCAACCAGAACCTCGGGCGCGGAAGCCCCGGCGGTTAGGCCGATCCGCGGATGTCCATCCAGCCATTCGCGCCGGATGTCTTCCGGACCATCGATCAGATAGGCGGCGCGGCCCTGCTTTTCGGCCAACTCGCGCAGACGGTTGGAATTGGAGCTGTTGGGCGAGCCCACCACCAGCAGCAGGTCGATGCGCGTCGTGAGATCCCGGACCGCGTCCTGACGATTCTGGGTGGCGTAACAGATGTCGCTTTTCCTGGGGCCCTGAATCGCCGGAAAGCGCGCTTGCAGGGCGGCGATGATCTCGCGGCTGTCGTCCATCGAGAGGGTCGTCTGGGTGACGAAGGCGACCCGCTCGGGGTCGGCGATCTCCAGGGTGGCGACATCGGCCGCCGTCTCGACGAGATGCATGCGGCCCCCGTCGCCGACGCACTGTCCCAGCGTTCCTTCCACCTCCGGGTGTCCGCGATGCCCGATGAGAATGACGTCGGTGCCGTTCTTGCAGTGGCGGGCGACCTCCAAATGGACCTTGGTGACCAGCGGACAGGTGGCGTCGAAGACCCGCAGATCACGGGATTCGGCCTCCCGGCGCACCGCTTGGGGTACACCATGGGCGCTGAAGACGAGGGTCGCGCCGTCGGGCACCTCCGCGACATCCTCGACGAAGATGGCGCCGCGTTGGCGCAGACCCTCCACCACGAACCGATTGTGCACCACCTCATGGCGCACATAGACGGGGGAGCCGTGGAGATCGAGCACACGCTCGACGATGGCGATGGCGCGATCGACGCCGGCGCAGAATCCGCGGGGATTGGCAAGCTGAATATTCATGATATGGGTGAGGATAGGCGAAGGGACTGTGTCGAAACAGATGGTTCAAGTAGGGTTTTTTCCTGGCCGGTACCAACCGACGTCCGGCGAGGCGAGACCTCGGGCCGATCGAAACGCCGGGAGGATCCCTAGGGAGCGACCGACAGCACCTTGATGCGCAGCGAGAGATCGCGCCCGGAGAAGGGGTGGTTGAAATCGACCAGGATGCGTTGTTCCTCCAGATCGAGGACGATCCCACTCGTCTCCTGTCCCGCCGGGGTGACGAAGCCGAGTACCTGCCCCGGCACGGGCTCGATTCCCTGCGGAAACTCGTCGCGATCGACCCAGTGCCGATTGGATTCCTCGTAAGGACCGAAGAGCAGGGATCCGCTGGCCAGCAGGAGTGTGTCGGCGCCCTCGTGGAGCCCCTTGAGGGACGCCTCGAAGGCGGGCGTGAAGGTTCCGTCGCCGATTCGGCAGGCGATTGGCTCCTCCTCGAAGGTGGACAGGGCCACTAAGCCATCCTGGAAGCGTACCTCGAGGTGTAGCTGGATCGCGTGGCCGTCTTGGATCATGGGCTCCCCGTTCGAGGGCCTCTCGGGTTGGGTCGTCTCAAGATACTGCCGCATGGCTTGGTGGGCTCGGGGCTCGGGAGCGACGGTATCGCGCTAGATGAGTTCCTGGGTCACGAACAGGTAGCCCAAGGCCACGACGACGACGGCGATCGCCACGTAAGGGAGTAAGATGCAGATACCCGGTAGATCGTTACAGATCCGACTGTACTTACAGAGTTTACAGCTTTTCATGCTCTGTCCGTCCATCTGGTGTGAAGCAAGACCGGCCCGTCCGATCGGATGATTGAGTTCGGGAGTCGCACGGCCAGGTATCCTTACCGATATCCGGAACCCGATCAATGATTGTTTACGCCTTCAGTAAAACTACCGATCCAGGTCACGGCTGGATCAGGATCGCTTGATCAAGTTCACGGCGGCCAGGCCAACCTGATCCGGTCCGCCGGACGCCGACGGCCTCGAACAGCAGGCAACCTACTTCAACCTCAGGTGTTTCGTCTCTTGAATACCCCAGTCCAACCCACCGGCCCTTCCCAGGTTCCGCTTGAGGAAGCCCCCCGTATCGGTTTCGTCAGTCTCGGCTGCCCCAAGGCTACGGTCGATTCGGAGAGGATCCTGACGCAGCTGCGCGCCGAGGGTTACCAGACCCAACCGAGCTATGCCGATGCCGATCTGGTCATCGTCAACACCTGTGGTTTCATCGACGCGGCGGTGGACGAATCGCTCGAAGCAATCGGCGAGGCTCTGGCCGAGAACGGACGGGTGGTCGTCACGGGCTGTCTCGGGGCGCGGGCCGAGCTGGTGCGCCAGACTCATCCCGAGGTGCTGGCGGTGACCGGCCCCCACGCCCTCGATGAGGTCATGGCGGCGGTCCACGCGCATCTGCCGGCCCCGCGCGATCCATTCACCAGTTTGCTACCGCCCCAGGGCGTGCGGCTGACACCGCGCCACTATGCCTATCTGAAGATCTCGGAGGGCTGCAATCACCGATGCCGCTTTTGCATCATCCCCAGTCTGCGCGGGGATCTGGTCAGTCGGCCCATCGGCGATGTCCTCGACGAAGCGCGGCGACTGGTCGAGTCCGGGGTTCGGGAAATCCTGGTCGTGTCGCAGGACACCAGTGCCTACGGCCTGGACCGGGGGCATCGGCCGGACTTCTGGGGCGGGCGGCCGCTGCGCACGCACATCGCGGACCTGGCGCGGGGTCTGGGGGAACTACCGGCCTGGATCCGTCTGCACTATGTCTATCCCTATCCGCATGTGGATGATCTCATCCCATTGATGGCCGATGGCGTCATCCTGCCTTACCTGGACATGCCGCTGCAGCATGGCAGCGAGCGCGTGCTGCGGGCCATGCGCCGGCCGGCGGCGACCGAAAAGGTGCTCCAGCGGCTCGCGCGCTGGCGCGAGCAGTGTCCGGAGCTGGTTCTGCGCAGCACCTTCATTGTCGGATTCCCGGGGGAGACCGAGTCCGAGTTCGAGGAGCTGCTGGATTTCCTGCGCGAGGCCAGGCTCGATCGGGTCGGCTGCTTCGCCTATTCGCCCGTCGCCGGGGCCGAGGCCAACGCACTTCCGGATCCGGTTCCGGAATCCGTCAAACAGGAGCGCCTGGAGCGTTTCATGGCCGTGCAGGCCGGGATCAGTCGGGAAAAGCTGGCCGCGCGTATCGGGCAGCGTCTCACGGTGCTGGTGGACGCGGTGGAAGAGGACGCCATCATCGCGCGCAGCCACGCGGACGCGCCCGAGATCGACGGCGAAGTGATCATCGAGGGCGCTTGGGAGATCGATCCGGGAGATTTCATCGAGGTCGTGGTCACCGAGGCCGGCGACCACGATCTATGGGCGATACCGGTCGAGGATTGATCGCAAGGCCGGAGTCGCCGCGAGGTCCGGCCGTCGATCCTAGAATGCCGGTCCGCTCTCCTTGCCCAGCTTTTTCAGGATCACGGCCAGCGGACAAAAGCCGGTGAAGGCCGATTGGAAGAGATTGGCGCCGACGAAGGCGGTGAACCAGAGCCAGTAAGGGCTGAGGTAATAGGCCAGGGCCAGGGACACCAGGATGAAGCCGCCCGCGACGGCCAAAACAATACGTTCGATCGACATGGAATTCTCTACACTTAAATGATTGAGGGGAACTTGAGGCTCCGATCTTACTTAGCCAGGGCGGCTTTGTTCAACCGAGCGAACTCCGAGCGGATCACCAGACCCGCGACCCCGTACAGAGTATCCGGTCCGCGCACGCCAGCCATGGCGCGCGGTTTCATCAGGCTGAAGCGAGTAGCCGCGGCATGAAGCTCGATGATTTTCCAGCGCTGATCGAGGGTCTGATGCGACCCGAGGCCTATCCCCATCCAGCCGAGTCCATCGAGCCTATCGAGACGCACATCTCGCATGTCCTGCTGGCCGGCGATTACGCCTATAAGCTGAAAAAGCCGATCGATCTGGGATTTCTCGATTTCTCGACGCTGGAGCGACGTCACCATTACTGCGAGGAGGAGTTGCGGCTCAACCGGCGTCTGGCCCCCGAGCTTTACCTGGACGTCGTCGCGGTGACCGGGAGCGCCGATCGGCCTCGGATCGGCGGCGAGGGGCCGATTCTGGAATACGCGGTGCGGATGCATCGCTTTCCCCAGTCGGCCCTGTTGAACCGCCAGACGCCGACCGGCGAACTCATGATCCGTCTGGCCGAACTGGTCGCCGAGTTTCACGCCGGCATTCCCGTAGCCGATGTCGAGGGTGATTTCGGTACGCCCGAGGCGGTTCTCGAACCCATGCTCGAGAACCTGGCTCAGGTTCGCTCGCGGGCCATCCGGCCCGAGAATCTGGGACGTCTGGAGCGCCTTGAGGCTTGGACGCGCAAACGTTGCCGCGAGCTGACGTCCGTGATCGCGCAACGCCGTGCCCAGGGCTTCGTGCGCGAGTGTCACGGCGACATGCATCGGGGCAATATCGCCCTGGTCGGCGACCGGATCCACGTCTTCGATGCCATCGAGTTCAACCCCAATCTGCGTTGGATCGATACCGCGAGCGAGATCGCCTTTCTCGTCATGGACCTGGAGCAGGAGGGCGAGGAGGGCGCGGCGCGCCTCTTTCTCAATCGTTACCTGGAGCGTAGCGGCGACTATGGCGCGCTCGCCGTGCTGGATTTCTATAAGGTCTACCGCGCCATGGTCAGGGCCAAGGTGCTGGCGATCCGACTCGGACAGGCGGACCTGACGCCCGCCGAGGATGCGGCGATCCGACGCGATTGCACCCACTATTTGACGCTGGCCGAGACCTATACCCGGCCGAGACGCTCGCATCTCCTGATCGCCTGCGGTCTGCCCGGCTCGGGCAAGAGTCGGCTCTCCTGCCGCTTGCGCGAGGTTCTGCCCCTGATCCACCTGCGTTCCGACGTGGAGCGCAAGCGCCTGTTCGGGCTGGGCGAACTGGCCCGAACGACGAGCCGCCTCAACAATGGGATCTACTTCCCGAGCGCCACCGATTGGACCTACGACCGTCTCCACCGTCTGGCCGACGGGATCCTGGCCAGCGGTTACGACGTCCTGGTCGACGCGACCTTCGTCGCCCGGCCCAGACGCGAGCGTTTTCATGACCTCGCGCGCCGGCATCGAGCCGGCTTCGGGATCCTGGCCCTCGAGGCCCCGCTCGATGTGCTGCGCGAGCGGGTGATGCGGCGGCTGGCGTGCGGGGAGGACGCGTCCGAGGCGAGTCTGGCCGTGCTGGAGCGCCAGCACGCCAGCCGACAATGCCTGAGCGAGCGGGAGCGGACCCACGCCGTGATCGTCGACACCAGCCGCGAGCCATCCTTCCCCGAGGTGCTGGCGCGTATTCGGGACGTGCTGGAGCGGGATTCCGCGGCCGAGGATCTTGAGCCGGTTTCGCACAGTCGTTTCGGCTAGCCTCCGCGTCACGACCATTGAGTCAATGGTGATTTCCGTGAGAGTCCATATCCAGTCTAAAGCTCCGGAAATGGACAGGATTAACAGGATTCTTCAAGATTTACAGGATTAAAAACAGAGCTTTAAAAATCCTGTCAATCCTGTGAAATCCTGTTAATCCTGTTAATCCTGTCTATGACGAGGGGGATGGCGGGTACAAGGTTTCCCGGAAATCACCTTAACAGTGAGCCTCCGCATGGAACTGGTTCAGGTGAGCAGTACCACCACGCCGGACACCATGATGACCCCCGCCGGGAGACGGGCCGCCATGTCGCGCTCGCGAAACAGCAGCGCCCCGTAGAGGATCCCGAACAGCAGACTCACCCGCTTGACCGCGATCATATAGGCGACCTCGACCGCCTGGATCGCCAGGAAGTGGGTGAAGACCATGAGACCGAGCAGACCGCCGACCGTCAGCACCGCCCAGGGACGTCTGGCCAGCTTGATCAGCATCCGCGGACGCGGCAGTACGATCAGCACCAGCACCGTCAGCCCCAGCAGAGCGAAGTAGAAGGCGCCGAAGGTCTCGGGCGGCAGATAACGCATGGCGCCCTTGCCCAGGGTGGCCGTGACGGCGTAGATGGCCGCGACGCCGAGCATCATCCGGGAGCCTGGTTCATGGACGATGGCCGCGAAGGGCGCGACCCAGCCGCGCCAGTCGCGCGCATGGGTGTGGGTACTGTTCAGCAGCCAGGCGCCGGCCACCACCAGCAGGATGCCCAGCGCGCCGCGCGCCGAGACCTGCTCGCCCAGGACGATCCAGGCCACGGCGATCACGAAGACCGGGGTAAAGGCGAGATAGGGCAGCGTGAGCGACAGTGGGTGGTCGCGAATCGCCGCCATGTAGAGCCACATGGCGGCCAGTTCCAGCGGGACCAGGACCGCGATCCAGCCCCAGAAGGCCAGCGGGATCTCGCCCAGCGGCGGGAGACCGGCCAGCAGGGGAGTCATCAGCAGGCCGGGAATGCAGAAGCGCGCCACCAGCAGCTCGGTGGCGGACAGATCCCGCAACCAAGCCTTGGTCGCCGCGTCAGCGCTGGCCAGGCTGAAGGCGCACACCAGGGATAGGACGATCCAACTCATCGGGCGCGACAGTCCGTCGTGGTCTGCCCGGATCGGCGATCCCAGGCTCGCGGAGGCGGGTCGGGCCGGATCGCGTCGCCTTGGATCTTGCTGGACGCGGTCCCCGCCACGCGCGCCTAGGCGTCCGGCGCATGGCTGGGTGGGATGGGCTCGCGGCCGCCGATCGCCAGAACCTCGACACCCGCACCGGCAAGGTGGGCCTGTTCGCTGATCCGCCGCCGCCAGGCGCGGGCGCCGGGCTGGCCCTGGAAAAGCCCGAGCAGATGACGGCTCATGGCGCTCAGTGGAACGCCGGCGGCGAGCTGGCGTTCGGCGTAGGGCATGAACGCCTCCAGCACCGCCCGGCGCGTCGGCGCCGGAGGTGCCGCGCCAAGGATGAGCCGATCGGCCTCGGCCAGGATCCAGGGGTTGTGATAGGCCTCGCGGCCGATCATGACGCCATCCAGCGTCGTCAGGAAATCCGACGCCTCGGCCAGGGTCTTGATCCCGCCGTTGATGACGATGGCGAGATCCGGGAAGTCCCGCTTGAGCTGGAGTACCACATCGTAGCGCAGCGGCGGGATGTCCCGATTCTCCCTCGGGCTCAGCCCCTTGAGCCACGCCTTGCGTGCATGCACGATCACCGCGTCGCAGCCCACCTGACGGAGGGCGCCGACGAAGTCCACCAGTTCGCCATAGCTGTCGCGCTCGTCAATGCCGATGCGGTGCTTCACCGTCACCGGAACCGAGACCGCCTCCTTCATGGCCGCCACGCCCTCGGCCACCAGTCCGGGCTCGGCCATGAGGCAGGCGCCGAAGCGTCCGTTCTGGACCCGATCCGAGGGACAGCCGACATTCATGTTGATCTCGTCGTATCCCCAATCCGCTCCCATCCTGGCACACCGCGCCAGATCCGCCGGATCCGAGCCGCCGAGTTGAAGCGCGATCGGATGCTCCGCGGGGTCATGGCGCAAAAAACGCTCCCGATCCCCGTGGATCAGCGCGCCGGTGGTGATCATCTCGCTGTAGAGCAGGGTATGGCGACTGATGAGGCGCAGGAAATACCGACAGTGGCGGTCAGTCAGATCCAGCATCGGGGCCACCGATAAGCGGCGATTCAGCGTGGATGTCCGTGCTGGGCTGGGGAATTCGGCTCGGGATGGGGGCATGCGAAAGGGCTGATGTGAGGTCTTCGGGCTTGGGACTGTCGCCGACGCGCGTCGGGCGCGAGGAGGCCGATGGTGACTGGGCGCATCCTATCAGAACCGAAGGCGACCATCGCGGCGTCGAGGCGTTGGTTGGATTCCTGGACGGCGAGGCCGCGGCCAAGCCCCTCTCTGCCCCTGGGGGCCTAAGGATGAGTGAGTCAGGAGCGATCGAGCCGCTGTCAGCGGTGTGTCGCGCCCGTTCGGCTGGTGGGCGCGGGGCGGGGCGGGCGAGCAGGCCAGCGCGGATTCGTGCCTATCCGAGGCGGATCCGCGAGCGTTTCATCCGGCTGGAGGCGCTGGCAATATCCCCAGAGCCCACGGGCGAGTTGGTTGGCGACTTCCCGAGTCAGGTGGCAACCCGTGACATGGTCGTAGTGATGCTGGATGGTCTCGGCGTGTTTCCTGACGAAATCCTTGAGCGCGAGGCCGCCGTTGGGGGCGAGGGCGCTATCAACGATGATCGCCTCGAAGGCCGGGATGTCCATCGCCAGATCACTGAAAATTTCGGCTGGATCGCGCTTTGGCATGGGATGAAGGTCGCTGGAAGGCATGCTTGAAGTGTGGTTGCCGCGAACCGATAGCGCAGTGGGGATAAACACGCAAAAAAGCTTGTAGTTCTTAATGTGATGGCCTTGAATCCAATGCCGCCACATCATCCGACGAAAAAAGGCTCCGCCAGCTTTGCGCTGGCGGGGCCTTGAATCGCCTGATCCGGGGCGGCGGTTTCAGCCGCCCTGGCCTGGACGCCGGACCGGCTCCTTCATGGTCACCAGTTCCTCGGCGCTACAGGGGTGGATCGCGATCGTGGCGTCGATATCGGCCTTGGTGGCGCCCATTTTCACCGCCACGCCGAAGCCTTGCATCATCTCGTCGACGCCGTCGCCGATCAGATGGATGCCGACCACCACCTGCTCCGCGCCCGCGCAGACCAGCTTCATCGCGGTCTTGGGTCCATGGGCGTTGAGGGCGTAGCGCATGGGTGTGAAGCTGGTTTCGTAGATGGTCAGGGTGTCGCCGTAGCGCTCGCGGGCCTCGGGCTCGGTCAGGCCGACCTTGCCGATCGGCGGGTGCGCGAAGACGACGGTCGGGACGTTCTCGTAATCGAGCTTGAGGCTCGGTTTGTTGTTGAAGAGACGCTCGGCAAGCCGACGTCCGGCGGCGACGGCCACTGGCGTCAGGGGCTCGCGACCGGTGATGTCGCCGATCGCGTGGATACCGGGGACGTTGGTGTTTTGGTAGGGGTCGGTCGGGATGATGCCGTTGCGCTCGACCTCGACGCCCGCCGCCTCAAGATTGAGATCGCGGGTATTCGGCGCGCGTCCCACCGCCCATATGATCTGGTCGAAACCGGTCAGGCGCTTGCCGTCGCGTGCGACAAGCACCAGTCCCTGGTCGTCGCGCTCCAGCGCCGAGACCTCGAATTGCGGATGGATGTCCATTCCATGTGCCTTCATGTTGTCGGTCAGGGTCGCGCTGATGAGCGGATCGAACAACCAGAGCAGCCGATCCTCGAGCGCGACGATGGTGATCTCGGTGCCGAAGGCGCTCAGGACGCCCGCCAGTTCCACGCCGATGTAGCCGCCGCCGATGATCGCCACGCGCTTCGGCTGGCTTTCCATGGCGAAGAAGCCGTCGGAGCTGATGCCCAGCTCGGCGCCCGGCATGCGCGGCACGATCGGCCGGCCGCCGGTCGCGATCACGATATGGTCGGCGCTGTACTCCTGCTCGCCCACGGCGACTGTGTGGGCGTCGACGAAACGGGCCAGGCCATCGATGCGGGTGATGCCCAGCGTCTCGACATAGCCATCCCAATAGTCGTTGATGTTTCCGATGTAACGGTTACGGCCTTCGATCAGCTTGTTCCAGTCGAGTCCGTCCGAATGCGCCCGAAGGCCGTAATCCGGGGCGTCGGCGACGGCCGCCGCCAGGTTGGCCGCGTACCACATGACCTTCTTGGGCACGCAGCCCGCGTTGACGCAGGTGCCACCCAGTTTGCCGGCCTCGATCAGGGCGACCCGCTTGCCGAGCTGGGCGGCCTTTTCGGCCACGGCCAGGCCGCCGCTGCCACCCCCGATGGCGATCAAATCGAAATGCTGACTCATGAGTTGTCAATCTCCAAATTACCGAAATTCCTTAGGTTGTCAGTGTCTCTGCTGGTATCGCGGTGGCTGGCGCCCGGTGGGTGTTCCAACAGCGGAGGGCGCCGTTTGAGGCGGCGCCCTTTGGGATGCGTGGGTTACATGGCCCCCGTGACGGTCGTGGACCGTCGCGGCGGCCGTGTCGGACCTACTTGCGTTCTTCCAGCCAGGCCAGGACCGCGTCCGAGCCGCCGATCAGCTTGCCATTGACAAAGACCTGCGGAACGGTCGCGGCGTTGGCGACGGCGCGCAGGGACTGCTCGGTGTAGTCCTTGTTCATGACCAGTTCCTCGAAGTGGATCCCGGCGTTGCGCAGCGCCTCCTTGGCCCTGACGCAGAAGGGGCATCCATCGCGACTGAAGACCGCGACATCCATCGGCTTGGGCTCGCCGGGCGCCAGGTAGGCGAGCATGGTGTCGGCGTCGGAAACCTCGTAGGGGTCGCCTTCGACGTCCGGCTCGATGAACATCTTCTCGACCACGCCGTCGCGCACCAGCATGGAGTAGCGCCAGGAGCGCTTGCCAAAGCCGAGCGCATCCTTGTCGACCAGCAGGCCCATGCCGGCGGTGAAGTCACCATTGCCGTCCGGGATGAAGGTCAGGTTGTCGGCATTCTGGGACTTTTGCCACTCGTTCATGACGAAGGTGTCATTGACCGAGACGCAGACCACGCTGTCGACGCCGTGCTGCTTGAAGGTTGGAACCATCTGGTTGTAACGCGGCACATGCGAGGAGGAGCAGGTGGGCGTGAAGGCGCCTGGCAGCGAGAAGACGACGACGGTCTTGCCGGCGAAGATTTCATCGGTCGTGACATCGACCCACTCATGACCCTGGCGGGTGTGGAAGGTGACGCTGGGGATACGGCTTCCGGTACGGTCCTGGAACATGGTTCGATTCTCCTTTTGAGACGCTAGAGTCGTTCGATTGGGTTGGGATTCGCTGGCCCGGCATGGGGCCGACGGGGATAGAGTATCCTGGAAAAAACGATCCGATAAATGGATTATAAAGATCGATGCGATAGCCGGGGACGATGCACTCCTCCTGTTCGATTGACCGCGCTCTTTGTGAGGGCTTGAGAGCGAATCTCAAGGGCCGTTATCCACCGTCGGTTGTCGCGACCTCTCGGCCGACCGCGCGGGGTCGAGGCGGAGGTTTGGGGATGGGGATCCGGTCGATACTTGCTCGCGTCTGTTCCGACAAGGGATTGGGAAGTCGACGGTATTAGCGATTATTGATGGAGATCAATGTGAAACCTGGGCGTCCTTCCTAATCTTTGATTTCGCTCATCTCGTAAAACAGACGACAGCGAGGACATGAAGATGACGATGAAGCGATTGCTGCTGGCCACGATCCTTGCCGGTGTCTCCGTGCTCGGCACCTTGCCCGCCAACGCCTTCTGGGGTTGGAGTCCCTTCGGTTGGGGCGGTCCCTGGGGCGGTGGCCCCTGGGATGGTCCCTGGGGTGGCGGTCCCTGGGGTTCGCCCTGGTACGGACCCTACGGCGGTTATCCCTATGGATTCACTGGGGTTCCCTACGGCTGGGGCGCGCCTGTTTATGGGTATCCCGGCTATGCCTATCCCGGCTACGCCTATCCGTATCCGGCGACCAGCGCGCAACCAAGCCCCACCGTCTCCAAATAAGCCAGCGATGGCTTGATCCCCAGGGCCTTGTCCGCGTCTTTCGAGCCGGACAAGGCCCGCATCGACCCCCAATGCGCTGGACCTTCGCCGCCGCGCGCGCATCTTGCTATGATCCCCGCCTACTGATCGCGGCCCATCATTCCGGCCGATGGTGATAGGGCGTTCGCCGTCTGGGGATTGGAGACTGGATATGCGCTTGTTGGTAGGTGACATCGGTGGCACCAAGACGGCTCTCGGCATGGCCGAGACGGATGGCGGGGCCGTGACTCTCAGCGAACCCAGACGCTATCCAAGCGCCGGGTTCGGTTCCTTCGACCAGATCGTTCAACATTACATGGTCGAGACCGGCGCCCAATGCCGTTTCGCGGCCTTCGCGGTCGCCGGGCCGATTCACGACCGGCGCTGCGAAACCACCAATCTTCCCTGGCTGCTGGATGCCGATGCCCTGGAGCACGGTTTCGGTTTCGCGGGTGTCGAACTCCTCAACGACCTGGAGGCCGTCGCCTGGGGTGTTCCGGTTCTCGAACCACGCGACCTGGCCGAGATCCATCCAGGTGACGCACTCAGCCAGGGTAATGCCTGCGTCGTCGCGGCCGGGACGGGGCTCGGCCAGGCCGGTCTCTTCTGGGACGGCATCCGTCATCAGGCCTTCGCCACCGAGGGCGGGCACACCGACTTCGCCCCGGCCGACGACCTCGAGTTCGCGCTGCTCACCTACCTCAAGTCACGCTATGGCCGGGTGAGTTGGGAGCGGGTCGTCTCCGGTCCGGGGATCGCCAATCTGTACGACTTCCTGCTGTTTCGCCATGGCGTCCAGCCTCCCGCCTGGCTGAAATCGGCCATCGACGAGGGGGGCGACACGGCCGCCGCCGTGGCCCAGGCCGCCGCGGACGAGCGCTGTCCGCTCTGTGTCGAGACCATGGGTCTCTTCATGCGGCTCTACGGACGGGAGGCCGGGAACCTCGCCTTGAAGCACATGGCGCTGGGCGGGGTCTATCTGGGCGGCGGTATCGCCCTGAAGAACCTGACCTGTCTGCGTCGGGGCGGGTTTCTAGAGGGCTTCTTCGACAAGGGGCGCATGGGTTCGCTGATGCGCCGCATGCCGGTGCGGGTCATCATGCAGCCGCACACGCCCCTGCTCGGCGCCGCGCGCTTCATGGCTTCGCAATAACCATCAGGATGCTCCATTTCGGGCGAGAGGTAAGGGCGTGAGTATCGAACTGAGAATCTCGGGCATGAGCTGTCAGCACTGCGCGCGCGCGGTCAAGGAGGCGCTCGCGGCCGTCGTGGGCGCGGGCGAGATCGAGGTGGACCTGGCTTCCGGGATCGCGCGGGTGGATGGCGTGGCCGATCGGGACGCGCTCGTCGCGGCGGTGACAGGCGCCGGTTACGGCGTCGAGCCGGTTTAAGGCGCTCTCCCTGTCCGCTTATGGGTTCCCCGACGACCCGGAAGCCAACTGGGGTGTTCGCCAGGAGGGCGCGCGCGTCGCGCGTTCTAGCCGCCCTTGTCCTGGTCGGGCAGCTCGCGGTCGCCGCCCCGGCGCTCGCGCTCAAGCTGGAGGTGCGGGTAGAAGGGCTCAAGGGCGCGCAGGAGGCGAATGTCCTGGCCCTGCTCGGCATCCACCGGGAGCGCGATGACGCCGAGTTGACCGCGGCGCGGCTGGAGGCGCTGCACCGGGCGGCCCCCGAACAGATTCGGGAGGCGCTGGCGCCCTTCGGACTCTACCGCGTCAACATCGAGGACCATCTGGAGCGACCGCCAGGCGACGAGGGCAAATGGTCCGCGCGTTATCGGGTCGAGCCGGGCGAGCCGGTCAAGATCCTCAGTGTCGACTACCAGGTGAGCGGCGAGGGCGCCACCAATCCCGCCTTTCCCAAGATCTTTCCGATGAAGCCCGGCGATGTGCTCCTGCACTCCGCCTATGAAAAGGCCAAATCCGATATCCGCTACGCGGCGACCTCGGAGGGCTACCTGGACTACCAACTGACGCGCCATCAGGTTCTGATCGATCCGGACGCCTACGCGGCGCATGTCCTCTTCCATCTGGATACCGGACCCGAGTACCGCATCGGCGCCGTCAGCTTCAAGCAGGACTTGCTCGACGAGGATCTCCTGGGACGCTATGTCACCTTCAAGCCCGGCGACGTCTATGACCCGGACGTGCTGCTGGGTCTGCAGGGCCGTCTGCTCGGCAGCGAATACTACGGAGAGGTGGAGATCGTGCCGCTGAAGGACCAGGCCGGCCCCAACCACGAGGTGCCGATCGAAATCGTGGCCGAGCGCAACAAGGCCAACAAGTACCGCGTCGGATTGGGCTATGCGACTGACGTCGGACCACGACTGACCCTGGATTACCGTCGGCGCTACCTGACCCGCCACGGTCACAAGCTGCGCACCGAGCTGAGTCTGGCGCCCGCGCTCTCGCAATGGGAGCTGGACTACCGCATCCCCATCCAGGATCCAACCCGCGACTACATCATCATCAAGCCGCGTTCGAGCCACTATGACACCGCGACCCGCACGGGCTGGATCCAGAGTCTCCAGGTCGCCCACTCGACCCTGACGGCACGCGGCTGGCGTCGCAACATCGGTATCGACTACGGATACGAGGATCTGTACGTCAATGACGTCCAGATGGGGGCGATGAACGAGCTGGTTCCCAACATCTCCTGGTCCAAGACGGTCTCGGACGATCCCGTCAACACCAGTGACGGCTATCGGCTCAAATACACTGTCATGGGCGCCATGGATGGGGTGATCTCCCAGGAGTCCTATCTCAGTGGCCTGGTGCAGTTCAAATGGGTCCGCCGTTTCGCGACCGATTACCGTTTCATCACACGTACCGACCTGGGGGCGACCTGGGCCGATAGCCTGGACGCCCTGCCCGCGAGCCGACGCTTCTATGCCGGGGGCGATGGCTCCATTCGTGGCTGGGGCTTCGATGCCCTGGGTCCGAATGATCCCATCACCAACGAGACGGTCGGCGGTCGCTATCTGGCCGTCGGCAGCCTGGAACTGGAGCGCCGCATCAAGGGCCCCTGGAGTGCCGCCGTTTTCGGCGATTTCGGTAACGCCTTCGATCCGGACTACGAGCAGGAACTGGCCCAGAGCGTCGGACTGGGACTGCGCTGGGCCTCGCCGATCGGGCAGGTCCGTTTCGATGTCGCCTTCGCCCTCTCCAAGGACCAGGGCGATTACGATGGGCTGCCGCCCGCCCGATTGCACATCGTGATCGGCCCCGACCTATGAGCGAGGAGCAGGCGAACCCGCCGGTCGAGACGCCAGAGTCCGCGCCCCTGTCGGCGGAACAACCCGAGCCGACCGCGCGCGTCGCGCGCGGCTGGCGTCCCTTGCGCTGGGTGGCGATCGTCCTGCTCTCCCTGATCCTGGTCGTCCTGGGTGGCTTGGGAGTGGTGTTTGGAACCCAGGGCGGATTGCGCGCCGGCATCGAACTCGCCGAGCGGCTGGCGCCGGGGATGCTGAGCGTCGGTCGCGCCGATGGCCGGGTGCTGGGTTCGCTGCATCTGGAGGATGTCGCGGTCAAGCTGCCGACGCTGGAGCTGCGGCTGGGCGCCTTGGATCTCGACTGGTCGCCCGCAACGCTCTTCTCCGGCCTGGTGCGGATCAATCGGCTGGCGGTCCGGGATCTGGACGTGGCGCTGGCGCCAACGCCGGAGGAGGATCCGGAACCCCTGGCCTTGCCGACGATCGTCGTGCCTCTGCGTTTCGAGATCAGCGAGGCCCAGCTCGATCAGCTGAGGATCCATCAGATGGGATCCGAGTCGCCTGGTTTCGTGCTGGAACAGGCCGCCCTGTCCGTCCAATTGGAGGGCAGTGAACTGCGCCTGGAGAGCCTCGCGGCACGGCTTCGCCACCCCGCGCTCAGCCTGAGGGCACAGGGTCGCGCGGGTCTGGTCGGTCACTATCCTCACGGTCTCGATCTCGATTGGGAGCTGAATCTGCCGCCCGACGCGCGTTTGACCGGCGAGGGTCGGCTCAGCGGCGACCTGCGACGCATGGATCTGGAGCATCGCCTGCTGGGCTCGGTGGAGGCGGATCTGGAGGCCCGGATCCTGAATGTGCTCGACCGGCCGAGCTGGGATGGCCGGATCCAGGTCCGACGGGTCGATCTCCCGGCTTTTCAGGCGGACTTGCCCCAGGTCGAGACCAGCGCCCGGCTTGAGACGCGCGGCGATCTGGATGAGGCGACCCTGGCCGGTACGCTCGATGCCAAGGCCCCGAATCTGCCCGATTTCGGCCATCTTGGCCTCAAGCTGGATCTGCTGTGGAAGGAACGCCGGCTCGCCATTCGCGACCTGGAGATGACCGAGCAGGTCTCCGAGGCCGACCTGCGTCTCAAGGGCGAACTGGATCTGGCCGCCACGCCCGGTCGCTTCGATCTGGAGGGCGACTGGAAACGTCTGCGCTGGCCGCTGAGCGGTGAACTTCTGGCCCAGTCGCCGCAAGGCTCGCTCAAGGCGTCGGGTGACTTCGAGGACTTCGTCTACCGTCTGTCCGCCGAGGCGCTTGGCCCCAGCTTCCCGAGCGCCAGGGTCGATCTGCGAGGAAAGGGCACGGCCAGCGGCACGCGGCTGGAGTCGCTCGCCCTCGACACCCTGGATGGGCGCGTGGAAGGCGAGGGGGATCTCACCTGGGCACCCGCCTTGGCCTGGGATCTGACCCTGCGCGGCAAGGATCTGAATCCAGGTGTCTTCGTCAAGGGGCTGGACGACCGGCTGGTTCTGGACCTCAAGTCCAAGGGCAATCTGGACGGTTTCGATTACGACCTGGCCGCGACCAGCTCCGGTTCCGGTCTGCCGCCCGCCAGTCTGGCCCTGGCTGGCCAGGGCGACCTTAAGCGCGCGGAGCTGGAGCGTCTGCGTCTCGACATCCTGGACGGACGGATCGAGGGCCGGGCGACTCTGGACCTGGCTCCCAAGTTGGGCTGGGAGGCCACGCTGGCGATCACCGGGATCGATCCCGGCGCCTATGCGCCCGAGTGGCCGGGGCGCATCGACGGACGGCTGACGAGCCAGGGCTTTCTGGAGGAGGCCGGGCCGACGCTGACGGCGGTCATCGAGGATCTCAAGGGCACCCTGCGCGGTTATCCGATCGCCGCCACCGGCAAGTTCCTGATGCAAGGCCAGACCGCCCGGATCGAGGGTCTGACCGCCGCCTCCGGACCCAGTCAGGCGCGGGTCGAGGGTCAGGTCGCCGAAACCCTGGATCTGCGGTTCGACCTGGAGTCGCCCGACCTGGCCAGTCTGCTGCCCAAGGCCAGGGGGCGTCTCACGGCCAAGGGGCAGGTCCAGGGGGCGTCCGCCTCGCCCAAGATCAAGCTCGATTTCGAGGCCAGGGATGTCGCCTTCGAGGAGAACGGGATCGCGGAGCTGGCCGGTACGGCGGATCTGGATCTGGCCACGAATGGCCGTTTCTCGGCGCGGCTGGACGGCAAGACCCTGGCCGCCGGTGCCATGCGCTGGGAACAGGTGGAACTGCGTGGCGAGGGCGTCATGGCCGATCACCAGCTCTCGGCCTCCCTGAGCGGCGAGCCGCTCTCGATCAAGCTCGCCGCCTCCGGCGGACTCCGGGAGGGTGGCGGCTATGCCGGTCGGCTGGCGACCCTGAATATCGGTTCCAAGGATCTCGGCGACTGGTCCTTGCAGCGTCCCGCTTCGTTGAGCCTGGAGGGAGCGCGCCTCGCCGCCGGTCCGCTCTGTCTGCGCCAGACCCAGGGCTCGGGTGGCTGCCTGGAGTTCGACCAGACCAAGGCCGGACAGTGGAACGCCGTCGTGGATCTGGACCGGCTCGACTTCGCGCTGCTCAAGGGATTCCTGCCCGAGAACCTGACCGCCGAGGGCGCGGGTCGGGTCAAGGGTCGCTTCCGCGCCGAGGGCGCCACCCTGACCGGCACGGCCTCGGTCGAGATCCCGCAAGGCCGGATCTGGCTCGACACCGGCAGGAAGGCGAGGGAGGAACTGGATTTCTCCAGTACGCGCCTGACGCTGGAGACGGGTGCCAATGGCCTGTCCGCCCGGCTTGGCCTTCCGCTCAAGGATCTGGGACGGGTTGATGGCGATCTGAATCTTCCCGGCTGGAATCTCAAGGCCCCCGCCAGCCCGAATCAGACCCTGCGCGGCGGTCTGCGGGCCGATCTCAAGAATCTCTCGCGGGTGTCGACCCTGGTGCCCGACATCTCGGGCCTGACCGGAGGCATTGACAGCGATCTCAACCTGGTTGGAACACTGGGGCGGCCGGGTGTCACGGGCCAGCTTCGGGTGCGGGACGTGAATTTTCAGGTGCCCCTGATCGCTCTCGGGGTCAAGAATCTGAACCTCACCGCCGAGGCGCCCGCGCTCGGTCGCTTCGACATTCGCGGCCAGGCCGAGGTTGGGGGTGGCACGCTGGATCTGACCGGCGCCAGCCGTCTCGATGCCGACGGCCAGCACGTCCAGTTGCGTATCGAGGGCGACAAGCTCAAGGTCGCCAATACCAAGGAATATTTCGCCCTGGTGTCGCCCCGCGTCGATATCGAGCTGGGGTCCGAGGGAGCCGTCGTGCGCGGCGAGATCCGCGTCCCGGAGGCGCGTATCCGGCCTAAATCCGTCCCGGCGGGGACCGTCTCGCCGTCGAGCGACGTGGTGCTCAGGGAGACGGACCCGAAAGCGGCGTTTCCGCTCCTGATCGACATGCGCCTGGTGCTCGGCGACGAGGTCACGATCGACGCCTTCGGGGTGCGTGGACGTCTGTCCGGGAGCCTGGCGGTCTTGCAGTCCCCCGGAAAGGAGATGCTGGGCGACGGTCAGTTGCAAATCACGGACGGCGAGTATCGGCTCACCGGGGGCCTGGGTATCGCCGCCGAGTTGGGTGCCCCGCTCACCATCACCCAGGGTCGCCTGATCTATGCCAAGAGCCCGATCGGCAACCCCGGTCTGCTGCTCCAGGCCGAGCGCGAGGGTGGCGACACGGCGGCCGGGGTGCGTTTGGTCGGCACCCTGCGCAATCCCAAGATGACCTTCTTTTCCGAAAACGACCCCGGCATGACCCAGGCCGACATCACCAAGTACCTCATGACGGGCATCCCACCCTCGGCCAATGATAAGACGGATCAGGCCGGGCTCGCCGTCGGTACCTACATCGCCCCCAAGATCTACATGGAATATGAAAGCGGGCTCGGGGACGAGGCCAACAAGATCAAGCTGCGGTACGACCTCTCCAAGCATATCGAGTTGCAAACCGAGACCGGTGAAAGTCAAGGTGCGGACGTCTTCCTCAAGTTCGAAAACTGAGCGACCCCTCTGGTACCCAGGTTTCTGGCCCAGTTGGCTGGCCGTGGGTCTGGTCCAGGCGCTGGGTCGACTGCCCTTTCCGCTGCTTTGGGCGCTCGGTTCGCTGCTGGGCCGGGCTGGTTATCTGCTCGCCGGTTCACGTCGGGCGGTCGCCCGGCGTAACCTGGAGATCTGTCTTCCCAAGGCCAGTCGATTCAGCCGCGAACGGCTGTTGCTGGCCCATTTCGGCTGGCTCGGGGTCGCCGCGCTCTGCCAGGGCGTCGGTTGGGGCGCCTCGCGCGAACGGCTCGCTCGCCTGGTGCGGATTCGCGATCGCGAGCGCATCGACGCCCTGATCGCCGAGGGACGGCCGGTCATCGTGCTGGTGCCGCACTTCGTCGGGCTTGAGCTGGGCGGCGCGGCCTTTACCGCCCTGGTGCATTCCGGTGTCTACATGTACCAGAAGATTCGCGATCCGATCGTGGATCGTCAGGTGCGCCAGGCACGTCGGCGGTTCGGTGGGATCTCGGTCGAGCGCCAGGACGATCTGCGTGGTCTGATCCGCGAGATGAAACAGGGCACCCCTTTTTTCTATCTGCCCGATCAGGATGGCGGCCGGCGCGGTCTCTTCGTGCCCTTTTGCGGGATTCCGGCCTCCACCATCCCCATGCTCGGACGTTTCGCGGGCCTGGCGGGGGCGGTCGTGATTCCCACCTTCGCCCGCTTCCTGCCCTGGGGGCGTGGCTTGGAACTCGTCTTCGCCCCACCGCTGGCGGATTTTCCGAGCGGCGATCCGGCGGCGGATACGGCACGCATGAACCGGGTCATCGAGGAGCGTCTCCAGACCATGCCGGAACAGTATTTCTGGGTCCATCGGCGCTTCAAGACCCGTCCGCCCGGCGAGCCGTCGATCTATCCACCCAAGCGGAAGCGTCGTAAAAAATGAATCGGGCCGGAGGTGAATCGGGCCAGAACGGCGGCCCGAGGCTCGGTCGCCCGCGCGACTGGATCCTGGGCGGCTCGCTGCTGCTGGCGCTCATCGTCGCGGTGCAAATAAGCGTCGGTTGGGGGCCGCTGCTCGCGCCTTGGCGCGACCTCTCGCCCTGGCTGCTTGCCTGGCTGTTCCTGCTGACAGCCTTGAGCTATGCGTTGCGCGCGGTTCGGGTCAGCGACTATTTCCGCCCCCGCTTCGACGGTCAGTTCCCGGTCATGCTGCGCCTGACCATCCTGCACAACACGGCCAATAATTTGATGCCCATGCGTAGCGGCGAGCTGGTCTTTCCCTGGCTGATGCGGCGCTATTTCGGACATGGATTCCTGGACGCCGCCGCCGCGCTGCTCTGGATCCGGCTGCTGGATCTGCATTTCCTCGCCCTGATCGGCCTCCTCATCCTCTATCTCAGCCATCCCTCCTGGCTCTGGTGGCTGGCGGCGGCGCTCTGGCTCGCGGGCCTGGGGACGCTGGCGATCCTCGGCGCGATGGGGCAGGGCGCATGGCTGGCCGGAGAGGGACGGATCCGCTCGATCGCGCGCCGTCTGCTCCTGGCCGCCCCGCGCGATCCCCGGCGGATCGCGCGCGTCTATGGCTGGACGATCCTCATCTGGAGCCTCAAGTTCGCGGCCTTCACCAGCCTGCTCAAGTTCTTCCTGCCGACCGACATTTGGCGCCTCCTCGCCGGCGTCATGGGCGCCGAGCTGTCCAGCGTCCTGCCCTTCCACGGCATCGCCGGCAGCGGCAGTTACGAACTGGCCGCCGTCGCGGCGCTGGTGCCGCTCGGCGTCGATGCCAAACTCGCCCTGGCCGGCGCGGTCAATCTGCATCTCTTCCTGCTCGGCAGTACCCTCATCCTCGGCGCGCTGGCGTTTCTGCTGCCGAACAAGGCCGTCGAATCGGTCGGCGGGGGTTCTGGGCCAGGGTAGGTAGATCCCCTGGCTCGATTCTCCATCGCTTCGGAAAGCCTCGGTCGTTGACGATCGGGCCATCCGTGATTCTTGCCAACACAAACCATTCGCATTAAGCTGATATCCGATCCTAATGCTCGGATGGCCGCTCGGCGGCGTCCTGGTTTTTCGTGGACCCGATTCCCCCGATCATTCCGCCATGAGGAGCACGCCCTTGTCCGTTTCGCAACCGTCCAGCCCGTTCGTCCTCGCCCTCTCCGCCGCTCTGGCCCTGACCCTGTCCTGGCCCGCCGGCGCCGCGAAGCCGGAGGAAGGCGAGGTCAATCTCTACTCCGCGCGCAAGGAGGAACTGATCAAGCCGCTTCTCGATCGTTTCACCGACCGGACGGGTATCCGGGTGAATCTGGTGACCGGCAACGCGGAGGCCCTGTTGCAACGTCTCCAGAGCGAGGGAATCAACAGCCCGGCCGACCTCTTGATCACGGTGGATGCCGGCAATCTGCATCGCGCCAAGGAGGCGGGGGTGACCCAGGCGCTGTCGTCGGAGGCCATGGCCGGCGTGTCGGAGTCCTATCGCGATCCCGAGGGGCATTGGGTGGGGCTGTCGCTGCGGGCGCGGCCGATTCTCTATGCCAGGGATCGGGTCGAGCCCGGCCAGCTCTCGACCTACGAGGATCTGGCCGATCCACGCTGGAAGGGCCGGATCTGCATCCGCTCCTCGGACAACCTCTACAACCAGTCGATGGTCGCCTCCATGATCGCCGCCGATGGCGTCGAGTCGGCCGAGCGCTGGACCAGCGGGCTGGTCGCCAACCTGGCCCGTCCGCCCCAGGGTGGCGACCGGGATCAGATCAAGGCGGCGGCCCTGGGTCAGTGCGACCTGGCGATCGCCAATACCTATTATCTGGCCGGGATGCTGGACTCCGAGGATCCGGCCGAGCGGGATCCGGCGCGCGCCATGGGCGTATTCTGGCCGAATCAGGAAGGGCAGGGCGATGGACGCGGGGTCCATGTCAATGTCAGCGGCGTGGCGCTGACCAAAGCGGCCCGGCATCCGGCCGAGGCGATCAGACTGATCGCCTTCCTGCTCGCGCCCGAGTCGCAGGCTTGGTACGCCGAGGCCAATGGCGAGTATCCGGTGCGCGAGGGCATCGATATCAGTCCGACCCTGGCAGGCTGGGGTGACTTCAAGGCGGACACCCTGAACCTGGGCCGGCTCGGCGAACTGAACGGCGAGGCCGTTCGCGTCATGGATCGCGCCGGGTGGAAATAGCCCTGAGCGGCGCGCCGGCCGAGACCGGGCGGCGCGTCGCCATCCCGCTCGGCGGCCCTGGCCCGCGTCTGCTGATCGGCGGGCTCGCCCTGCTGCTGTCGCTGCCGGTTCTGGTGGTGCTGGGTTCCCTGCTGGCACCGGACGCGGAGGCGTGGCGTCACCTGGCGGCAACCGTGCTGCCGGACTATGTTGCCAATTCGCTCCTGCTCATGCTCGGAGTCGGACTGGGTACGCTGGTCATCGGGGTCGGCGCGGCCTGGCTCACGACCATGTGCCGGTTTCCTGGACGTCGGCTGTTCGAGTGGGCCTTGCTGCTGCCGATGGCGATGCCAGCCTATATCATCGCCTATACCTATACCGGCCTGCTGGACTTCGCCGGTCCGGTCCAGACCACGCTGCGCGCCTGGACCGGCTGGGGTCACGGGGACTATTGGTTTCCGACCATCCGTTCGCTGCCGGGCGCGGTGCTCATGCTGACGCTGGTGCTCTATCCCTATGTCTATCTGCTCACCCGCGCGGCCTTTCTGAGTCAGTCGCTCGCCGTGCTCGAGGTCAGCCGAACCCTTGGTAATGGGGCTTGGCGGACCTTCCTCAGGGTCGCTTTGCCGCTGGCGCGACCGGCCATTGTCGCGGGTCTGACGCTGGCGCTGATGGAAACCCTGGCCGATTATGGCGCGGTGCAGTATTTCGGCGTCTCGACCTTCACGACCGGTATCTTTCGCACCTGGCTGGGGCTCGGCAATCCGGTCGCCGCGGCGCAACTCTCGGCGCTGCTGCTGACCTTCGTGCTGACCCTGATCCTGCTGGAGCGCTGGTCGCGCCGGCAAGCCCGCTACCATCAGGCGGGCCAGCGCCATCAGCCGATTCGCGGTTACCGGCTCAGCGGCTGGCGCGCCCTGGGCGCCTTCGTTTTCTGTCTGGTCCCGCTGCTGCTCGGTTTCCTCCTGCCCGCCGCGCAGCTCGGCGCCTGGTCCCTGAGCGTCGCCGGGACCGGGCTGGACGCCGGATTCATGCGGCTGACGCTCCATAGTGTCGGACTCGCGGCCGGCGCCTCGCTACTGGCCCTGGTGGTCGCGCTCCTCTTCGCTTATGCCCAGCGGCTCGACCCCTCGCGGACGGTCCAGCTTGGCGCGCGCCTGGCCGGCATGGGGTACGCCGTGCCGGGTACCGTGATCGCGATCGGAGTCATGATCCCCTTCGCCTGGCTGGATAACGGTTTCGATGGCTGGATGCGTGCGACCTTCGGGGTGTCCAGCGGACTGCTGCTCAGCGGAACCCTGTTCGCCCTACTGTTCGCCTATCTGGCACGGTTCCTCTCGGTATCGCTCCAGACCCTGGAGTCCGGTCTGACCAGGATCCGTCCGGCGATGGACGAGGCGGCCCGGTCGCTCGGCCTGCGTCCCCATCAGGTGTTGTGGCGCGTCCACGTCCCCATGCTGCGCGGCAGTCTCTTGACGGCCCTGCTCCTGGTCTTCGTCGATGTGATCAAGGAACTGCCGGCGACCCTGGTCCTGCGACCCTTCAACTTCAATACGCTCGCGGTTCGCGCCTATGAGCTGGCCTCCGACGAGCGCCTGGCCGAGGCCGGTCCCGCCGCGCTCGCCATCGTCGCGGCCGGCCTGCTGCCGGTCATTCTTCTCAGTCGATCCATCAGCCGATCACGTCATGTCCATTCAGCTTGAGCTTCGAGATGTTAGCGTCGCCCTCGGCGACCGGACCATCGTGCGCGACATCGATTTCTCGCTCCAGACCGGGAGCATCGCCTGTCTGCTGGGTCCGAGCGGTTGCGGCAAGACGACGCTCCTGCGCGCCATCGCGGGCTTCGAGCCCATCGCCTCGGGAGAGATCCGGCTGCACGGTTCAACGGTGTCCCGGCCCGGTGAAACCCTTCCGCCGGAGCGTCGACACATCGGCATGCTGTTCCAGGACTTCGCGCTCTTTCCGCACCTGAGCGTGGCAGGGAACCTGGGGTTCGGTCTGCGCGACCGGTCCGGTCCGGCGCGCCGGGCGCGGATCGACGAACTGCTGGAGCTGATCGGGCTGCGGGACGCCCAGCATCGCTATCCGCACGAACTCTCGGGCGGCATGCAGCAGCGCGTCGCCCTAGCGCGCGCCATCGCGCCCCGGCCACAAGCGCTACTGCTCGACGAACCCTTCTCCAGCCTGGACCCGGAGCGGCGCGAGCAACTCGCCCGCGAGGTCCGCGAGATGCTCAAGCGCGAGCGGATGACGGCGGTTCTGGTCACGCACGATCAGCTCGAAGCCTTCGCCATGGCCGACGAGATCGGCGTCATGAGTGAGGGGCGGATCCGGCAATGGGGGTCTGGTTTCGATCTCTATCACGAGCCGGCCGATCGTTTCGTCGCCGACTTCATCGGACAGGGCGCGCGGTTGCCCGCGACGGTTATCGATCCGCGGCGGGTCGCGACCGAGTTGGGCGAGATCCAGGGCGCCAAGCCGCACGGACTCGCGCCAGGCCAGGCGGCGGAATTGCTGATCCGCCCCGACGATCTGATGCATGACCCGACGAGTCCGATTCGGGCGGTCATCCTGGAGCGCGACTTTCGCGGCGCGGCCTTTCTCTATCGACTGCGGCTGCCGAGTGGCGCGGAGGTTCTGAGTCTGGCCCCGAGCCACGAGGATCACAACATCGGTGACCGGATCGGGATTCGGCCGGCGATGAGCCATCTGGTGCTCTTCGCCGGCGCGTAGGATGGGCAGAGCGAGAGCGATGCCCATCCTGTACGCTCCGAGGCCCAAGATACAAGGATGGGTAGAACGAAGCGAAACCCATCCTCCAAGCTCAGACCGCGCGCCTCATCCGTCGCGTCGCTCGCCGTCCGATCCATCCCTGGAGTCGCGCCGGTCGGAGTCCGGACGGCGCATGGGTCCCCGTTCGAACGCCTCGCGCTGTTCGGCGCTCAGGATCCCGGAGATCCGCTCGCGGACCAGGGTGGGCGTCAGTTCGGGGTTCTTTCTCTGCTCATCGAAGACCTCCTTGATCCTAGCGGTCTGATCGGTCGTGAGGTCGAGCTTGGCGGTCAGACGTTCTAGGCGGTGATCCTGGCGTTCTTGCATCAGGGCTTCGCGGCGCGTCTTCTGCTCCTCGGTGAGGATGGCGTCGATCTGCTCGCGACTCGCCTGGCGCAGGCGTGCCTGTTCCTTTCGGCTGTTCTCCAGGATGGCGCGCACCTGCTCCTGCTGGGCCTCGGTGAGGTTGAAGTCCTGCGTCATGCGCTCGACGCGGGTTTCGAGATCCATCTGATGACCTGGCCCCCAATGAGTGTCCGGTCGCGCCTGGACCGATGTGGCGCCGAGGAGCGACGCGGACAACAGCAGCCCGAACGCGGTGGCGCGGCGGGTCGTCTTGGTTGTGAAGGCTCGCTCGTTCATGGTGATTTGCTCTCTCCGCGGTTTTTGCATGGATGCGGTTGGCGTCTCGGGATTTCGCCGTTCCTGGGCGACTAGCCGATGGCCACCGGAGGTTTGGGAGCGCATGGGCTCCGACGCTGACCAGGTTAGCGAGTCAAGATGCAGTGGCCGTGCAGCGAAACGGCAAAGACGGTGCAACTCGTGGATGGGGCGGGGGCCGAGTGGCCAACCCTCAGAAGTGACCGCGGATGTACTTGAGCGCCCGGCTGATCGGGAGTTCCATGTTGGATGGACCGCTGCGGATGATGAAGAGCTCGCGTTGCTTGTCGTCGCGCAGGATGACCGGCGCGTCCGAGCGCTCGCACTCCACCGCGCCGATGCGTCGCCCGTCCAGGTCGAGCAGGAAGAAGCGGACCAGTCGGGCGTATTCCGGACCCAGGTGCTGGTTGAGCAGATTCTTGAAGTGGAGCTGGCACTTGTCCTCGTTCTCGAACTTGTCCGCGTCGAGTCCCAGGGTGAGCCCCCGGTCGTCGATGCCCATCAGCAGGATGCCGCCCTCGGTGTTCAGGAAGGCCGCCACGCCCTTGAGCCAGGCCAGCTCGATCTCCTTGCCGGGCGTCTTGGCGTGGAGATTCATCCGCATGGTGGATTTGAACTCCAGGTGCGGACCCTCGCCGGCGGCGATCAGATATCTGAGGTCTGGCTCCGGTTGCCGCCGGTCGATGGTGAGCTTGGGCAGATCACGCAGTTGATGGCTGTATTTGCGCACCACCAGGAGCGCCAGACCCAGGCTGGCGCCCAGGATCCCGAGCGTGGTCATGAGGATGATGTGCCAGCGGCTCTGGAGGATGGCCAGGGTGGCCGAGACCGGCAGGGTGACCGCGATCCAGGCCCCGCTCGGATCCTGGGTCAGGGGCTTGAAGCCGCCCCACCAGTCCTGACCGCCGCTGTGGAAACGCACCAGCGAATCGCTGGTCTGGCCCGCCGCGTTCCAGGCCGCGACGGCATCGAACTGGAGCGGACCGCCAAGTCGGTTCTGCGCCGAGAAGAAGGCGCTGGTGCCGTGGTCGCTGGTCCCGGAGTCCGTGCTCTCGGGCGGCACGAAGACGCCGCCCGCGCCGCTGAAGAGAAAGCCCTGGCCATCGGTTCCGATCTCGAGCCGGTCGATGCCGTCGAGGATGACCTGGAGCGTGACATCCAGCGCCGTGACCCGCTCCTGGCCCTTGTGAGTCCAGGCAATGGCGGCGGTGACGCCGGGCACGCCGAGCGTGGCGAAGACATAGGGCGCGCTCCAGACCAGCCGTTCGGGATGCGCCAGGGCCTCGGTGAACCAGGGCCGCCGACGCGGATCCTGGTCCGTCGTTTCCTCATGGCTGTCCAGCCGCTCCAGATCGCCGTTCCAGCGGGTGACCCGAAGGCGTCCAGGCTCGCCGGGTTCGCGCAACCGCGTCACCCAGCCGTCGCCGTCGCGTCTCAGGAAGTATTCCCGGCCGTCCGCCGTCACGTCGATGACGCCCGCGATCTGGCGCATGTGAGCAAGGGTCGGAATCAGGCGCTGATTCAATGCCGATTCCGCCGATGGATCGAGCGCGGCGCCGCGCAGACCGTCGCGGATGATGAGGAGCTGTTGCTGGACCGGCAGCAGCAGGCCACGCACCTCGTCGCGCACCAGGGCGGTGGCGGAGGCGATCCGGTTGTCGGCCAGGTCGCGCTTGATGTCCTCGATCAGGAGCACGTTGATCATCGCCAGCAGACCGACGGTGAAGGCGACGAGCAGGACAAGGTCGCGCAGCAGCCGGCCGCGAATGGGTCCTGTCGTGAAGGCGAAGGCGGGGTTGGATTTCATCCGCGCGATTATACGGGGCCGCGCCGTCCGGCGGGGAATGTCGGCCCGTCCCTTGGCTTTCTAACCCCCGTCCGGGCTGTTAGTATCCCTCACGGATCCGCGATCGCCGCCAGGCGCGCTTGGAAACGCTGGCTAAGTCACAAGAATTTCAGACAATTTCGGCCGTGCCTCGGCTTTGGTCGACGCCGGTTTCATGGAGTCCCAGATGCCCGAGATCCTCTACGACGCCCACCCATCGCTGCCGCGCATGCGTCCCTTCGGAACCCTGCTGACGCTCCTGCTGATGCTGGGCGGTATTCTGGTCGCGGTGCTCGGTGAACAGGTGCTGCCCCCGCAGATCGCCGCCCAGGTCGGCGCTCAAGTCGACGGCAAGATGGTGCAAATGATCGGGATCGCCCTCTTCGCGCTCTCGACCCTCCAGCTTCTGGTCTGGTGGGTCACGGCGCGCGCCGATCACCTGGAGATCACGCCAGACGAATTGCTCTGGACCCACGGTCTGCTCAGCAAGCAGTACACCGAGATCAGCATGGCCTCGGTGCGCACGGTCCGCGTCTCCCAAACCCTGTTTCAACGGATCATGAACGCCGGGGACGTCACGATTTTCACCGCCGGCGACACCCCCGAACTGGTGGTGCGCGGTCTGCCCGATCCCGGCCAGATCCGCGAACTGGTCAAGGCCAATCCCCAGTCCGGGGCCTGAGCACCGTGGCCTCGGGAAATCGTGGCGACCTCAAGCTGCTGGCGGTGTCCATCCTGGTCGCGGTGCTGCTCCTGGCGGTTTTGCTCCTGGTGTTCCTGCCCGCCGCCACGCCGGTGCTGGCGACCCTGGGCGAGGGGCTGGGGATTCGGGAGTCCGTTCCCTGGGGCTTCGGTCTGAGCGTTGGACTCCTAGTGCTGTTCGCGCTGGTGGCGGGGGACGGTCTGATCGGCGAGCTTCAGTTCATGCTGGGGGGCTTTTTCTCCTTCTTTCTCATTCTGACTCTGCTGATCGCCTGGGTCTTTTGATGTCCGGCGCCTTTCGCGTCCAGTTGCCCGACGGTCGGGCGGTGGACTTCAAGATCCGCCGTTCGGCACGGGCGCGCGCCGTCTGGCTGCGAGTGAATCCACATGAGGGCCTGGTCGTCACCGCGCCCAAGGACATCGGCCTGGAAGCCCTGATGGATCTGGTGCATGGCCGGAGCGACTGGATCGCCAGGCAGTGGCCGGTACTCGATGGGATCCGGAGCCGTCAGGCCAACTCGGTCGGTTCGCGGCCCGACCGATTGGAACTGCGCGCCATCGACGAGTCCTGGACGCTGGAGTACCAGGAGACGGACCACGGCTCGGCGAGCGTCCGGATCCAGTGCGCGGGTCGGCTCCTGGTCAGGGGCGCGCCCGGCGACCCCAAGGTGTGTCGCGCGGCCTTGCGACGCTGGCTGATGTCTCGTGCCAGGGAGGCATTCGCGCCCTGGCTCGAAGAACTCGCGCGCGAGACGGGTCTTAACTACACGCGGCTCAGCGTGCGGACTCAGCGTTCCCGCTGGGGCAGTTGCACCCGTCAGGGCCACATCAGTCTCAACGCCAAGCTGCTGTTCCTGCCGCGTCCACAGGTTCGGTACGTCATGCTCCATGAACTCTGCCATACCCGCGAACTCAACCATTCCCCGGCCTATTGGGCGCTGGTGCGCCAACACGAGCCCGACCTCGAATCGATCCGCCGCCAGATGCGTGACGCCTGGACGCTCATCCCGCACTGGCTGGATGCCTCCTGAATCCCCGCGCTCGCCCTATGGGCGCCCCGCGAGGCCAAGCGGCGAACCGGAGCGGGACGAACCCGGGCGTAATCGGTTGTCGCCATAGCACGACTCCCCTCCCGGCCGCTAGGGATCGACCCGCCGGGTATCACGAGCGCTAACGCGATACTCCGGCGGCGACTGGATCGACGGCGCCCGCCTGGGATTCGCGTCTACTTCGAAAGCCTCACCCTTAGATGACACGGGAAGAAGCATCACTAAAAGCCTGTCCGGTTTCTATTTACGCACTTATTGTGTAATATTTTGGCATCTGGCTTCGGCATCACGTCTGGAACATATCGGGTGAGGTCCGCAGCAAACGATTGTATATCAACATGAATTTGTCTTTTCTGGCTTTAAAGGCAAGCAATGGCGTAATTTTTGCGTTTAAGCATAGCTTTCTTCAATGCTCTCAGCATGCAGCAGGTACTCCATGGACTATTTGTCTCATTTCCTTTCACATGCCTTCCGTTCCCCGTTATCTGCCTCCAGCACTTTTGCAGCCCTACTAGCCATCACGCCGGTAGTTGGGTACGCGACCCTGCTGGATGTGTCGATCGATACGACAGCCTACAACGGAACGTCTGGCTTTCTGGCTTTCGACTTTCTTGATGGAGATGAGCTAGCCAACAACAGCGTTACAGTCAGTGATTTTTACACCGACGGTACGCTGGGAAGCGCAGCGCCCAGTGGATCTGTCAGCGGCTCCGTCTTCTCTCCCGATGCGCTCACGCTGTCCGACGCTGAGTTCTACAACTCCCTGTCACAGCAGATTCGTTTCGGAACCTGGATCAGCTTCACGCTCGATCTCACTCAGCAAGGCCTTGGTAGCCCTGTCCCGGATTCCTTGCTCTTTCTTCTGGCTCGACAATGATCAGATACCTCTCTTTGCGACCACGGACCCCATAGGCACCAATGCCTTGTTCGCCGTCGACATTGATGGAACAGCGACGGGGCGTTTGCAGGTTTTTTCGGCCACTGACACCAACTCCAACACTGTGACATGGAAGGTACAAGCGCCAAGCCCAGTGCCTTTGCCCGGGACAATCTGGCTCTTCGGCTCGGCGTTTCTTGGGGCGCTAGCTGCAGGACGCTGGCGACGCAAGGGGTCGCTATTTGCGGCTTCAGGACTTCAAGAAAAATACGCTGGCTCTTGACGCCTGAATGGCAGATCTGGGCGGTTTCCCTACATGAGTTGGTGACAATAGCGATAACGGGCAAGTTTAGTGATCAGGAGTGGTGATATGGGACGGGTTGCTTGGTCGGTAAAGTGGTTTTGGCTCGCCAGTCTGCTGGCACTGGCGTTGGGTGTGGGAATGGCGAGGACGCTTTCGGTCTCAGCCGCAGCGGTGGCCACGGAGGCGACGACCAATGTCAGCGCGCAGTTGACGGTGAGCTACTCCGGGCTGCGTTTCAACCGCGCGACTCAGACCTACGACACGATTGCCACCCTAACCAATACCTCTTCGGCGTCTCTCCTGGTGCCGATGGAACTGCATATCGCCACCATCAGTGCCAGCGGTGTGACGCTACAGAATGCCACCAGCACCGCTGGCGATGGCCATCCGTTCGTGACCGTTCCCTTGAACAACGGCCGTCTTAGCCCCGGTGCGTCGGTCACCAACGTGATCCTGCGCTTTCGCAATCCCGCGAACCTCAAGTTCAGTTTCACGCACGAGGTCTTCGCGGTACGGCCCAACGCCCGCCCCATCGCCAATGCTGGCGCTGATCGCGCGGTGTCGGTCAGCACCCTGGTCGCCCTCGATGGCATCGCCTCAAGTGACATCGATGGCGATTCTCTGAGCTACGACTGGAGCATCGACAGCCAACCCGCGGGCAGCCAAGCGACCCTGAATGACTCCACCAGTGTTACACCGACGCTGCGTCTCGACGTCCCTGGCGATTACCGCATCGAGCTGGTGGTCAGCGACGGCCAGCTCGTCAGTGATCCCGCCACGGTCAATCTCTCGACCCTGAACGTCGCTCCAGTGTCCAATGCCGGATCCGATCGGACCGGCACTGTCGGCAGCATGCTCAGTCTCGATGGCGGGGACTCCTACGACGATGACGGGATCCGCTGACCTATCTCTGGAGCCTCATCGCCCGCCCGGCGAGCAGCATGGCGAGTCTCAGTGATCCGCACAGTCCCACCCCCTCGCTCACCCTTGATCGCCCAGGCAATTACACCGCCCGGCTCATCGTCAATGACGGGGAACTCGACAGCATTCCCGATCTGGTCATCCTCAGCACACTCAACAGCCGCCCAGTAGCCAATGCCGGTGCCGATCAGGCCATCAGCCTCGGACAGTCCGTCATCTTCGATGGAGGCGAATCGAGCGATGCCGATGGAGACCTGCTCAGTTTCCGCTGGAGCCTGATCAGCCAGCCCCCCGGCAGCACCGCGTTTCTTAGCGATCTGGAACAGGTTCAAACCGGCCTGACCCCGGATCTGGTCGGCGACTATGTCGCCCAGTTGATCGTCAACGACGGCCAGCTTCCAAGTGACCCCGATAGCGCCCTGGTCACTGTTGCCCCGCCGCCGAATGACGCCGTGCGGATCATCTCTACACCGCCTACCAGCGCCACCGTCGGTCAGCCCTACCAGTACGACGTCGAGGCCACCGATACCCTGGGGCGCTCCCTTAGTTACAGCTTGATGGTGGCTCCCGTCGGGATGAATATCGATCCCGCCTCCGGCCTCATCGCCTGGACTCCAACCAGCCCAGATGACGCCAATGTCAGTGTCAACGTCGGCAATGGTGCCGGTAGCCTGGTCACGCAGAGCTTCGTCATTCAGCTCGAAGCGGCCGCGATGGTCGGCGTGCCCACTGTCACCGGTCTGAGCCAAGCCGACGCCACCGCCGCCCTGACGAACGTCGGCCTGGTGCTCGGCAACGTCACCCAAGCCAACAGCGATAGCGTGCCGCTCGGCGCGGTCATCAGTCAGGTTCCCGACAGCGGCGCCAGTGTCCCCGCCCAGACGGCAGTGGATCTCGTGCTTTCGCTCGGCCCGTCGATCGGCGACCTGCCGCCAGATCCCGCCAGCGTGGCGCCAGCGATCGATCCGACCGTGGCCACCACCATCGATGCGAGCACCGAGTTCCTCTACACCGGCAGCAACCCAATCCAAACCGGGGTCGCACCCGGAACAATCGAGGCACAACGCGTCGCGATTCTCCGTGGCAGGGTGCTGGACAAGGAGAATCGTCCCCTTCCGGGTGTCACGATTTCAGTCCTGGATCATCCGGAATTGGGGCAGACGTTGAGCCGGACGGACGGCATGTTCGATTTGGCGGTTAATGGTGGCGGGCTGCTGACCATCAATTATGTGAAAGACAGCTACTTGCAAGTGCAACGGCAGGAGAATGTGCCATGGCAGGACTATGTCGCCATCGACGATGCGGTCATGATTGGCAAGGATCCCGGCGTATCAACGGTCACGTTCAATGACCCCGCTTCCATTCAGGTTGCGCGAGGCAGTGCTGTCACGGATGACAGTGGGGCGAGACGGGCGACACTGGTGATCCCACCCGGAACCACCGCACAAGTCTATAACGCCGACGGCACGACACGCACCGTCAGCGCGCTCCATGTCCGTTTGACGGAATATACCGTGGGTGAAAACGGCCCTGAGTCGATGCCTGCGCCCTTGCCGCCGACGAGCGGTTATACCTATGCGGTGGAGTTAAGCGCCGACGAGGCACCCGTCAAGATCGCGGGCAAGGATGTCCTCTTCAACCAACCGGTCTATCTCTACCTCGAAAATTTCCTCGGTTTCCCGACCGGCATTCAAGTGCCAATCGCCTATTACGATCGCGACAAGGCCGCATGGATCCCTTCACCGGACGGACGCATCATCAAGATTCTGAGCGTCACGGGCGGCCTCGCTGAACTCGACACCAACGGCGATAACGTCGTGGACAATGGTGCTGAGTTAGGGATCACGGAGGCGGAGCGTCAGCAGCTTGCCGGTCTTTATGCCGCTGGGCAAAGCCTGGAGCGTGTTCCCGTCTACCATTTCTCGACCCATGATCCGAACTACGGCATCGGGTGTGGTGAAGGGCAAACCTGTCCGGTAGCACAACCAGATCCCGCCAAGAGCGATGATGGAGGCAAGCTCTGCGGGGGATGTGGTGGGGCTCCGACGACGAGTTTCGGTTCCATCATCGAAAACGAAAACCAGATCCTGGGTGAAAGTATCGGGATCAACGGCACGCCCTTGACTCTCAATTACCGCAGTGACCGTGTGCCGGGTCGCCTGTCGTCTCGACGCGTCGTCATCCCGCTCACGAATGCCACGGTTCCCGCCAACCTGCTGCGTATCGATCTTGAGATAAAAGTCGCCGGACGGACGATCACGCAGCAGAGTTTTGCACCTACACCTGACTTGAGCCACACCTTCGCTTGGGATGGACTGGACGCTTACGGTCGACCTGTCCACGGTACAACGCCCGCCTTGATAAGAATTGGTTACGTGTATCCGGCCTATTACAATTTGCCGCCGAGCATGTCCGCAAGCTTTGGCTCTTCGAGTGGCAAGCCCGTGCCGGGCAATGTCAGAGCCAGGCAAGACCTGACGCAGTGGAATGAACAGACAGTCATTCTCGGGAGCTGGGGCATGGGTTCCCAACCCGTGGGCGGATGGAGTCTCTTGCCGCATCATCGCTATGATCCAGTGGAGCGCGTGCTCTATCTCGGGTCAGGGGAACGTCGCAGTACCAATGACTTCATTGGAAATCAAATCGCGACCCAAGCGGGTACCGGCATCCGAGGATTCAGTGGTGACGGAGGACCGGCCACGTCGGCAAAGATCGATTCACCGTATGGGATCGCCGTCGGACCGGACGGCAGCCTCTATATGTCGGACTCCGTTAATTATCCCCGCATTCGTCGAATCGGACCGGATGGTGTGATCACCACGATTGCTGGAAATGGCACTCGCGGGTATAGCGGCGACGGAGGCGCGGCGACTGCCGCCAAACTTTATCATCCCGCCGGTATTGCGATTGGGCCTGACGGTAGCCTCTACATCGCAGACAGCGAAAACGCTAGCGTCCGCAAAGTCACACCGGACGGGATGATCACCACAGTGGCGGGCAATGGCTCCGGAGGAAGTGGCAGCAATGGCGATGGCGGCCCGGCGATAGCCGTGAGCCTCGGTCGGCCTGTCGGCGTTGCCGTGAGCCCTGACGGCAGCCTCTACATCGCGGACGCCAGCGCTGGTCGCGTTCGCAAGGTGGGACCGGATGGCATCATCACCACGGTGGCCGGCAATGGAGCAGGATATTGGGGCGGTGACGGCGGCCCCGCCACCTCGGCAAGTCTGATGGGACCAAGCGCGATCGCGTTGGGGGCTGATGGCAGCCTCTACATAGCCGAATCATTGGATTCCAGCAATCAATATGTTCGTAGTTTCCGTGTCCGGAAAGTTGGGCCGGATGGGATCATTTCCACGGTCGCCGGGAGCAACAACGCCGGTTATAGCGGTGACGGTGGCCCAGCGGTTTCCGCGTTGCTGAGTTCGCCGAGCGGCCTTGCCATCGGTCGGGACGGCAGTCTTTACATCGCCGATTACGGTAACCAACGCATCCGCCAGATCGGCACGGACGGAATCATCACCACCGTGGCGGGCGTCGGAACGGTCGCATTCAGCGGTGACGCTGGACCGGCTACCCTGGCTGGAGTCAATCCACTCAGTGTTGCCATGGGTCCGAACGGATCAAGCCTTTACGTCGCGGACGCCGGCAACGCCCGTCTCCGGAAAATCGATCCTGGCATGCCTGGGTTTTCGATTAACGACATGGCGGTGACTTCCGATGATGGGGCCGAGATCTATCGCTTCGATTCCACCGGTCGCCATCGGGAGACGCGCAGCACGCTGACCGGTGCAGTGCTATACCAATTCGCCTATACCGCCTCGGGTCAGCTCGCGGCCATCACCGACGCCAACCGTAACGTCACGACCATCGAACGGGATGCCACGAATACGCCAAGAGCGATCCTGGGACCGTTCGGTCAGAGGACGACCTTAACGGTGGATCCCAACGGCTATCTCGCCAGCGTCACCAATCCTGCTGGCGAGGCATATCGCATTGCCTACACAGCCGATGGCTTACTGACCCAATTCATCGATCCCAAAGGCAATCGTTCCACCATGAGCTACGACGCCATGGGCCGACTGCTACGCGATACCAATGCCGTCGGCGGTAGTTTTTCGTTGGCCCGCACGGAGATCAACAGCAGTGCGACGGTCACCCAGGGCCACGAGTCGACGGTCACCTCGGGTCTTGGCCTTGCCAGTACCCATCGGGTGGAGACGCTCACCACCGGGGAGCAACGCCGCACCCATCTTTACCCGGATGGAACCACGACGATCACCCTGAATGGGACCAACGGCGGGGTCCAGACGACCCTGCCCGATGGGACGGCCACCGTGGTTAAGCAGGGACCAGATCCCCGCTTTGGGATGCAATCGCCAGTAATGACGGAAACCAGCCTGAGCACCGGGGGCTTGACCGCCACCAGCACCGCCAGTCGGGCCGTATCGCTGGCGACAGCGGGTGATCCTTTAAGTCTGCTCAGCCTCACCGAAACGAGCACACTCAACGGCCGCCCGGCAATCAGCCACTATGACGCGACGAGCCGAACCTTGACGTCGACGAGTCCTGCCGGACGCTCATCCAGTGCGCGGCTCGATCCACTCGGTCGAGTTGTCGAGGCACAGATGCCGGGGATTGTCCCACTCAACGCGGCCTATGACGCGCAGGGGCGCCTCGCTTCGGTCAGTCAAGGCACCGGGGCGGACGCGCGCGCACTGAGCTATGCCTATGACGCGAACGGCTATCTCGCCAGCGTGACCGATCCGCTCGGGCGCGAGGCGAGTTTCCAGTACGACCTCGCCGGCCGTGTCACCACCCAGACCCTGCCCGACGGGCGGCAGATCCTCTATGGCTACGACGCCTATGGCAATCTGACCTCGCTCACACCGCCTGGACAGCCGGCGCATCGCTTCCGTTACACGGCCATCGATCAGACGGCTGACTATGTACCCCCGGACGTCGGTGCCGGCACTAATGACACCCTCTATACCTACGATCTGGACAAGAAACTGACCTCAGTCGCCCGACCCGATGGTCAGACGGTGGCGATCCACTACGACACGGTTGGGCGGGCGTCTTCCCTGACCTTGCAGCCCGGCAACCAGATCCTCTCCAGCTATGCCTATGAGCCGACCACCGGCAAGCTGATCGGCATCGACGTGCCCGATGGCGGTCTGACCTATAACTATCATGGCGCCCTGCTGACCGGTACCCAATGGACCGGCGTGGTCAGCGGCCGTGTCGGCTATGGCTACGACAACGACTTCCGCGTCACCTCGGTCAGCCTCAACGGGACCGATCCCGTGACCTACGGCTACGATGCGGACAGTCTTCTGACCAAGGCGGGTAATCTGACGCTGACGCGCAATGCGCAGAATGGCCTCCTGACCGGGACCAGTCTGGGTCAAGTCTCCGAAACCTACAGTTACACCGGCTTCGGTGAACTGTCTGCTTATGAAGCCACGTCAGGGGCAAACGCACTTCTGACGCTTGGCTATACCCGGGACAAGCTGGGGCGGATCACCCAGAAGCAGGAGACCCGCAGCATGGCGCTGCACACCTTCGACTACAGCTATGACACCACTGGCCGCCTGATCGAGGTCAAGCACGATGGCGCCCTGCAATCGAGCTACGTCTACGACGACAACGGCAACCGGTTGAGCCGGACGACTCCGACCGGCACTCAGTCGGGAACCTACGACGCCCAGGATCGGCTGCTGACCTACGGCGATGCGAGCTATGACTACACCGCAAACGGCGAGCTGGCGACCAAGACCGAGGGCGGTCAGACCACCCAGTACGCTTACGACGTGCTCGGCAATCTAAAACAGGTCGTCTTGCCCAATGGCACCGTTATCGACTACCTGACCGACGGGCGCAATCGTCGGGTCTGCAAGAAGGTCAACGGCGTCCTGACCCAGGGCTTCCTCTGGCAAGGGCAGCTACAGCCCATCGCCGAGCTGGACGGTAGCGGAAATGTCGTCAGCCGCTTTGTCTATGCGACCGGGGTTAATGTGCCGGATTACATGGTCAAGGGTGGGGTGACTTATCGGATCATCAAGGATCATCTCGGGAGTCCGCGACTGGTCGTGGATGTGACGAACAATACGGTCGCGCAGGAGATGGCTTATGACGAATTCGGAAATGTACTTGTCGATACCAATCCGGGGTTCCAGCCGTTTGGGTTTGCGGGTGGGTTGTATGACCGGGAGACGGGGTTGGTGAGGTTTGGGGCGAGAGATTATAACCCGGACTTAGGGAGATGGTTGGAGAAAGATCCCATATTATTTGGCGGGGAAAATAGCAGTATTTACGTTTATTCGCATAATGATGGGGTCAACTTTGTTGATTCTTCTGGCCTTAAAGAAGAGATTGGGCCAGCTACGGGTGGAAATTGTATTTCATATGCATGGCATGGCGGAATGGGGGATAAGGATAGCTTGATCGATATTATCGATAACACCTTGACCGATTGGATACAAGTCACCCATGGGTGGGATAACTCGATTTGGGATGAGATAAACGGTTCTTTACACTTACCAAATAACTGGAACATTATGCCAGGCGATCTCGTAGTGTATTTTGACAAAAAGGGAAATCCCATGCACACTGGAATTGTTCATGATACGGGTGATGATCCGCACGGATCTCATTCAATAATAGATAGCAAATGGGGGTTTGGCCCGAATGGCACTAAGATAAGTCTCTCGATTTTTAAAAACAAACAGTTACAACCGCTGATGCGGTTTGCGGAATCGGTGTCCTCAGCGCTGTTTCTTCGGGTGGCCATGGTTACGGACCTCTTCCTGTGC
>NZ_NRRG01000012.1 GCF_016583575.1 Thiocystis violacea | reverse complement strand
GCGGGGGCATGGGACGCGGCATGGGCATGAACAGGCCCGCCTTCGGCGACTTCGATTTGGATGGGAGCGGCACCCTGACCGAACAGGAATTCTATGAGGCGCGGGCCAAACGCATCGCCGAGCGCTCACAACAGGGATATGCGATGCGGGGTCTGGCGAACGCCCCCGTCTTCGGCGCGATCGATCTGGATGGCAACGGCCTGGTCGACCCGAGAGAATTCACCGCGGCGCAGACCCAGCACCAGCAACAAGGCTTCCAGACCCAACCACCGGCGGGACAAACCGCCGCGCCTCGGCCCTAGGTCCTCATGTCCAAGCGCGAAACGGTCTCGAATGCCGGCGCGGCCGAGACCGCGCGTCTCCTGCGCCTGGCCACCCATGCGTCGGTCGCCACGGCCAGCCTCTTGATCCTGGTCAAGCTGGTGGCCTGGCTGCTGACGGGGTCGGTCAGCGTACTCGCCTCGCTGGTCGACTCGGCGATGGACGCGGGCGCCTCGCTGGTGAATCTGTTCGCGGTGCGCTGGTCGCTGCTGCCCCCGGACGAACATCACCGCTTCGGCCATGGCAAGGCTCAGGCGCTGGCCGCTCTGGCTCAGGCGACCTTTATCGCTGGCTCGGCGTTGTTCCTGGGAGTCCAGGCCGTCGACCGGATGATCCACCCTCGGCCGGTCGTCGAGATTGGTGTTGGGTTCGGTGTCATCGGCTTTGCGATCCTCGTTACCCTAGGACTGCTGGCGATCCAGCATCATGTGATCCGCCGCACCGGCTCGGCGGCGATTCGGGCCGATGCGCTCCACTACGCCACCGACCTGGCGACCAACACCGCCACTCTCGCGGCGCTTGGGCTAACCGCCATGGGTTGGCCTGGCTCCGATCCGCTATTCGGACTGGGCATCGGTCTCTATATCCTCTACGGCGCCTCGCGCATCGGGATCGAGGCCGTGCAACTGCTGATGGACCAGGAACTGCCCGAGGACCAGCGCCAACGGATCGCGACGCTCGCGCTCGCGGGACCCATGGTGCGCGGCATGCATGGACTGCGTACTCGCCAGTCCGGGCAATCACCGATCATCCAGCTCCATCTGGAGCTCGATGACGAACTGCCGCTGAAGACCGCCCACGGCCTCGCGCTGGAGGCCGAGGCGCGGATCAGGAAGCAGTATCCGGATTCGGACATCCTCATCCACCTGGATCCGGCGAGCCTCGGGAAGGAGGTGGCGGAGCCCTGAGGGCCACCACGAACCCTGGCCGTCCCCGAGACAGGCCGGGGCCATCCATGACCGCGCGCGCCGATCCTCGGCCAACCACTCGCACACCCTCGTCCGCATTCAGCGGCCGTTCATCTTCCCCGTCGTAACCTAGGCTCGTGAAACCGGATCCGGGCGCGTCTGAATTCCGGTGGTTCCGGAAACCGGGCGACGCGCCAGACCGGGACAAGAACTCCTTGGATTCTCGATGGGTAGGGTGATGGTCATGAAACAGACAATAGTCGCGCTAACAACGCTCGCGGTACTTTCGGCCGGTCTGACAACGACCGACGCACGCGCCGATGACTCGGGTGCCGCGGCCGCCGGCTTCCTCGGCGGTCTCTTCACTGGACTGGTGCTCGGCGGGCCGCCACCGCGTCATGGACCGCCGCCACGTCACGGACCGCCGTCGTATGTGGTGATCGAGCGGCATCCCGGTCCGCCGCGCCACGGCCACCACTACCGCCCGCGCTACAGGGACCACTACGACCGGCGTTGGCGTGACGACGATCGGCGCCCGCCACGCTATTGGCGTGACTGAACGGAGGGACGAGCACCTCCCTGCGCCTCCCGGCCAGGAGCCGCGGAGTCGAGCCCCGGCCGGGTTGAATCGTTTCACGACCTCTCAACCCGTCGCGCTCGCCTCGGGGCTTGGTCCCCCAAAGACCGGAGCCTGATCTTGGTCCGAGACGGCGGCGTTCGGGGCGGCGAAGCGCACGCGCGAAGGACCGTCACGCTTGGCTTGATACATGGCCGCGTCCGCGCTGTGCAGCAGTTCATCGACGGTCAGGCCATGGTCCGGATAAACCGCTAGGCCAATGCTGACGGTGAGCGAGAGCGACACGCCCATGATCTCATAGGGTCGATCGATCACGGTCGCGAGTGTTCGCGCCAGATGTTCGAGGTGGTCCGGGCTGGGCAGCTCCGGCACCAGAATCACGAATTCGTCGCCGCCCTGCCGGCACACCGTGTCCGAGGCGCGGATATGCCCGCGCAGACGCTTGGCCACTTCCCGCAGCACCTTGTCGCCGGCCTGATGGCCGTGGCGATCGTTGATCGGCTTGAAGCCATTCAGATCCAGAAAGAGTATCCCCAACTGCCGCTGATTGCGCTGGGCCAGAACCAGGGCTTGCCCCACCCGTTCGACGAAGAGGGCTCGATTGGGCAGCCCGGTCAGGTAATCGTGATGGGCCAGATATTGGATCTTCGCCTCGGCCTTCTTGCGCTGCGTGGTGTCGGCGATCACGCCTACCAGCCCCAATGGATGGCCGTCGGCGTCCTGGATCAAACGCCCGCCCAACTGGCCCCAGAATTCACTCTCATCGGCGCGCCAGTAGCGTCGCTCCAGCTTGACCTCCGTCGTCTGGCGGGCCAGCAGTTCCCGCATGCGCTGGCGGCCGATCTCGCGCTCGGCGGGATGGATGTGGTCCACATAGTCGCTGCCGATCAACGTCCCCAAGGGGCAGCGGAACATCTCGGCCATGCGCGCGTTCGCCTGGAGGATGCGCCCCTCCAGGTCGGTCAGGAAAATGGCCACATCGGAGGTGTCGAAGATGAGTTGAAGCCGCTGTTGGGCCTCCAGCAAGGCGCGGTGCGTCCGGGCCTGCTCATGCAGCGCCTCGGTGACGCGCCGGTGGGTGCGGATCAGGATCCAGGCCAGCAGCGCCAAACTGACACTCAGGCCACCGCCGGCCCCGAGGAGGATCCAGTCCGCGTCGGTCAGCCGCTGGGCTTGACGGTCGAAGGCCGGCAGGCTGTAGAGGCGCAGCGTCCAGGGATGACCGCCCTGTGTCAGTAGACCGGTTTGCTGAAAGCTCTGCGCGCGGGGTTCGGTGCCTGGCGCCGAGGTGAACATCCGGGTGGCGGGGGTGACCAGGCGGCCGTCGTGGATCTCGATCGCCAGGCGCTCGGTCAGTTCTGGAAAGTTGCGTTGCAGAAAGCTCTGCATCAGATCCGTCATGCGCAGCGGCGAGTAGGCCCATCCGAGGAGATTGGCGCGGCGTTGCGCCAGCGTCTCATTGGGCTGGCCGGCGCGATAGACGGGGGAATAGATCAGGAAACCCGCCTGGACATCCCGCGCGGTCTCCTGGCGCAGTTGGACCCGGCCCGAGAGCGCCGCCCGGTCCTCCTCCCAGGCGCGCGTCATGGCCTCGCGCCGCACGGGCTCGGAGAACATGTCATAGCCGAAGGCGCGCCGGTTGCGCCAGTCGAAGGGTTCGAGGTAGACGATGGCGGTATAGATCGCGCGTTCGCCGGCTGGGGAGACCGCGAAGTCTGAAAAGCCCTCGGCCTGGATCGCCGCCACCTGAGCCGCGAGGTCCGCCGGATCGATCCGGCGCGCGAAGCCGACGCCGCGAATGCCCGGATAGTGCTCGGCGAGTCGCAGGGACGTGACATAGGCGCGAAACTGGTCGCGGGTGACCTGGCCGTTGGCGGCGAAGAGCCCGGCCACGCCTCGCAGGATCTGCTCATTGGCCTGAAGGCGGGTCTCAAGGCCGGCGTGGACCTTGGCCACCTGCATGCGGAAGTCCGCGCGCAGCATTTCACGCTGTTGGTGGCGCCCGTTCACCCACAGCAACGCCGTGATGGCCAGCCCGAACCCGAGAATGATCCAGGGCAACCGCGAGAACCAGGGTGTCAGCGAACCGCGCCGTGAACGGGAGGCGGCCGTCGGGCGGCCAGGCGGCGAAGCGGTCTGATCGGAATTGGTCATCGCCTGATTCGGCACGGGAGCGTGCATGCGTTCAACCTGTTGGAGGTCGGTCGAGGAGACGTGGATCTTGTCCGCGACTCACGGGCCTGATCAGGATACGTATGGATTCTAGTTCTGAATCGATGGCGGATACAGCGGGCGCTTGGTCGAATGGGTCGCCAACCGCTGCGAGTGCTTAGCGGCGCCTCCCGGCTAGGATCCGCGGGGCGGCCTAGAGCCGCGCGGAACCGGAATCGCCCGGCGTGGGATCGACGGGGACTCCAGGCTCAGCACCCGATGCTCGCCAGGCCGCAGCCTCTCCAGCCGCCAATCGCCGATCGCGACCCGGACCAGCCGCAGGGTCGGCAGACCGACCTCGGCGGTCATGCGGCGCACCTGGCGGTTGCGGCCCTCGTGGATCGCGATCTCGATCCAGGCGGTCGGGATGCTCTGGCGAAAACGGATCGGTGGATCGCGCGGCCAGAGATCCGGTTCGGGCAAGGCCCGGACCCGCGCCGGTAGGGTTGGTCCGTCCTTCAGGAGCACACCCTGACTCAGGCGGGCAAGCTGGGACGCCTGCGGCTCGCCCTCGACCTGCACCCAGTAGGTCTTCCAGGCCTTGTGCCTGGGATGGCTGATGCGATGCTGGAGCTGGCCGTCGTCGGTCAGGAGCAGCAGACCCTCGCTGTCCTTGTCCAGGCGCCCGGCCGGATAGACGTCGGGCCAGGGGATGAAGTCACGCAGCGTCTCGCCCGAACCGGCCGGGGCGCCGCTGAACTGGCTCAGAACGCCATGGGGTTTGTTGAAGAGAATGAGACGGGGCATTCTTGAGAAGGGGCGGAGGGCTTCAGTCCGCGATGACCTGCTCCAGACGGGTGGCGGCCAGGACGCGGGTCGACCAGAGGAGCAGGGTATCGGCGTCCGCGTCCTCGATAGCCGACAGGGCCGAGGCGGGTAGATCGCCGAATTTGAGCCGCAAGAGCGCCAGCAGAACCTTCGCCTCGCCCTTGCGCAGGCCCTGGCTCTCGCCCTGCTGGATGCCCTGTTGGATGCCCTGTTGGATATATCGCTCGGAAAAGCTGCCCATGATCTCGGCCTCCTGGGGATAGTCGCGCTCGTATCGGACGCGTTCATTCTCGTCCAGATCCGCGTAGATGTCGATGAAGTCGATGTATTTCAATTGTTTTTCCGGATCCACCTCAAGCGTCACCAAGCCGCGCACGGCCTGGGCGTAGACGTCGACACGGTGCTCCTGGGCGTGCCGCATGTTGGGGAGGTTGAGCCGGGCGACGATGTTGTCGCTGTCGCGAAACCCTTCGTAGGCGATTCGGGCCAACTCGCAGGCGAGAAAACGGAAGTTCAGATAGGTGTAGTGCTCGCTCCCCTGGATCAGTTCGCGCCGGGGCGCCTCTCCGCGCAGAAAGATGACGACCGGCACGACGCGGTCGGTTCCCAACAGTTCGCCCAGATCCAGGCAATAATGCGCCAGACGGTGGATGGAGAAGCGCCGTGGGTCGCTCTCCTCCTCAAGCACGAACAGCAGGGCCTCGCGACGACCGTCCGGCCATTGCGCCAGCAGCGGAACATCGAGCTCGCGGAAGCGATCGCCGAGCCGTTCCTTGAGCTGCTCCTGGCGGACGGGAAGGATCTCGGCGCCGATCAGATGATCGGCGGCCTCCTCCGCCGCGAAGAAGGCCAGGGCTTGACGAGGATAATCCAGAATCAGGTTCTTGAAGTTCTGATCATGGCTCATGGGGCACTGTCGTCCATTCCATCGACGGGATGGCCAACCCGCCCCGCTCCACGCATGGCCTGGAACTCCGCCACGAAGGCCTCAAGCCGTCCAGCCGCGATCGCCTCGCGCAGTCCGCGCATGAGTATCTGGTAGTACCTGAGGTTGTGGATGGTCCCGAGACGCGCGCCCAGGATCTCCTTGCACTTGTCCAGATGGTGCAGGTAGGCACGGCTGTAATGGCGACAGGTATAGCAATCGCATAGCGGATCCACGGGGCCTTCATGGGTCCGATTAGCGGCGTTGCGAATCTTGACGATGCCCTGGTGGGTGAAGAGATAGCCGTTGCGGGCGTTGCGGGTCGGCATGACGCAGTCGAACATGTCGATGCCACGCAGGACGGCGGCGACGATGTCCTCGGGCGTGCCGACGCCCATCAGATAGCGCGGACGCTCGCTCGGGAGTTTGTCGGCGAGGAAATCCAGCACCCGCAGCCGATCCGCCTCCGGCTCGCCGACCGAGAGGCCGCCGATCGCGTAGCCGTCGAAGCCGATCCGGGTCAGACCTTCCAGCGATTCGGCGCGCGGGCGCTCATGCATCCCGCCCTGGACGATGCCGAACAGGGCCGATGGATTGTCGCCGTGGGCCTCGCGCGAGCGCGCGGCCCAGCGCAGCGACAGCTCCATGGAGGCGCGCGCCTGGTCCTCGTCCGCCGGATAGGGGGTGCATTCGTCGAAGATCATAACGATGTCCGAACCCAGTTCGCGCTGAACCCGCATCGAGACCTCGGGGTTGAGAAACACCGGGCTACCGTCGACCGGCGACTGGAAATGCACACCCTCCTCCGTGATCTTGCGCAGATCGCCCAGGCTGAAGACCTGGAAGCCGCCGGAATCCGTGAGGATGGGCTTTTCCCAGTGCATGAAGTCGTGCAGATCGCCGAGTCGGCGGATGATCTCGGTGCCGGGGCGCAGCATCAGATGGAAGGTGTTGCCGAGCACGATTTCCGCGCCGACCTCCAGCAACTCCTCCGGCGTCATCGCCTTGACCGTGCCGTAGGTGCCGACCGGCATGAAGGACGGCGTCTCGACCGCGCCGCGCGCGAAATTCAGGCGACCACGGCGCGCGAGGCCGTCCCGTTCAAGCAGTTCAAAATCCATGGGTGTTTCCAGTCTAGGCGCGATCCAGCCAGTCGGCGAATTCGCGCAGGTTGGCGACGGCCAGGACCGGCGGCGGCAGCGCGTCCGGCCAGTCGCGGGCATGGCGATTCACCCAGACGGCGGCGATGCCGAGGGCGCGCGCGGCCTCGACGTCCAGCCAGGGATCATCGCCCAGATGCAGGGTTTTGGCGGGCCGACAGCCCGTGAGTTCCAAGGCACGAATGAAGACGGCCGGATCCGGCTTGGCGGCGCCGGCCTCGGCGGCGGTGATGCTGTGCCGGAACAGCCCGCGCAGCGCCGTGACCTCGACGTTCGAGTTACCGTTGGTGACCGAGACCAGTTGATAGCGCTCCGACAGGGCGCGCAGGACCGGCAGGACATCGGCATAGGGCTCGACACGATTGCGATGATCGAGGAAGCACTCCATGGCCGCGTCGGCGAGTTGGACCGAATAGCCGAAGTCATCCAGCAGGGCGCTCAAGGAGCGGTGCCGAACCAGTCCCAGATCATGCGCGATCCGCGGCTCCTCCTCCATGAGCTGGCGACGCCGCCGGCGCAGGCTGGCGACATCGTGCGCCTCCGCCAGGCGTGGCGCGTGAATGCGCAGCCAGCGATGGAGCGCCTCTTCCGCCGCCTGGATGACCGGCGCGCAGGGCCAGAGGGTATCGTCCAGATCGAAGGTTAGGAGACGGATTGGCGGTTGGGGCATTGTCTAGGGGGACAGTTGTCAGTTGTCAGTTGTCAGTTGTCAGTTGTCAGTTGTCAGTTGTCAGTTGTCAGTTGTCGGAAATTGTGGGGGATTGGTGAAGGCACAGCACCAGAAAAATCCTGTTAATCCTGCAAAATCTTGTTAATCCTGTCTATTTCCCGACGGAACGCGCTGGACTCGGAGCGTGCGGACAAGGATCTCCTGGCATCCGACGGGGAGTCCCCGGCTTGGTCAGGCGGGATCCCGCGCGAGTGTCGATGGACGCCCCGAGGCATCCGTCGGACGTCGCCAGAGGAGGTAGGCGGCGAGGGCGAAACAGCCGGTGCCCAGACTGGTCAATGACTGCTCGAACCAGTGCATGGCGAGCGTGTCCGGCAGGCTCATGGCGATCGGCTGGAGCGCGAGGATCATCGCCAGGTTGACCATGAAGAGCATCGCGATCGAGCGGCGGCGAAGGTGGAAGGCGAGACCGATCAACTGGATGCTGGTCACCAGATTGCCGAGGCTGACCAGTACCAGGAGCGGGAGGAACCAGCCGCGCGGGATGTCGAGCAACCAGTGGCGGATCGCGGCGACCGCGAACGCCAGGGTCACCATCAGCAGGGCCAGCCGCCATCCGGCGAGCGGTCGGCGACCGCGAATCCGGCGGGCGCTGCCCCAGATGGCGACGGCGAGCAGGGCGAAGCCAGGGGCCATGAGCGGAAACAGGGCGGTGGCCAACCAGCCGATGTCGACGCCGGTCGCGGCGACGAGCAGCTTCCAGGTCGCCTTGGAAAGACCGCCGGCCACGATGAGCAGGCCGCCGAGCCAGGCCAGACGATGGAGTGGCGCCTCGATCGCCTGGACGAGGCGGGCCAGATACCAGAGGGCCACGCCCATGAGCAGGACGGGAAGGAAGTCGAAGAGCGCGAGCGAGACCGGGAAATCGAGCATCGGGATGGCGTTCGGGGCTCGCTGTTCAGAGCTCGACCAGGTCCGCGATGGACTTATAGAAAAATTCCAGCCAATCCTCGCCGTTGGCGAAATCCATCATCGAGGGCCGCTGACCGTGGGTGTCCCTGGTGCAACTGAACACGGCGGAGCCATCGGTCTTGAGCGCGACCTCGAACCGCAGCGAGCCATGCGGTACGGCCAACGCCAGGCCGTAGGGAGCGCCTTCCGGCCCGATCATCTGGATCAGCAGTCCAGCCACGCGATCGTCGCGACGGTCGTAGTCATGGGGCCAGATCTGTCTGAGGACGGAGATTCGCACGAACTCCCGCTCGACATCCTTGAACGCACGAATCAGCGGCTCGGCCAACTCGGAACAGGAAGCAATGATCTCCTGCTTCCGGCTGATATTGTCCTCCGCGACCAGGACACTCTCCTGCGCCAGCTCCCGCAGTTTCTGAAGCGTTTGATTCATAGTTCCTATACCGTAACCCGGACTGACCGCTTACTTTTGCCCGTTCATCTTCAATAGCCTAGCTTACCGCGCTGGAGTCCGCGTTGATTCAGGTCGCACCTTTCAGCGGATCGCCCTGGAATCGAGCTCGAACATCGGCTTGCTCTCGGGTCCGATGTCGTGCAGGGAGGGGTTCAGGTATCGAACATCCAGGGTGGGTTTGACCTTCAGCGACAGCAGGGATGGGTCGAGATATTTTTTCAACAGCCGCCGGGCCTGCCCCCTGTTCTTGACGCCCCGCAGGGAATGGACCTGCGACAGCGCCGACTGGGTGGGGGCCTTTCCACCATTGCGGCGGTAGTTTTGAATGACCGCCTCGGTGTAGTTCAGGGTCTCCAGATAGGTGACCTGGCTATTGGTGCGATCGACCACGCCCTCGCCCGCGTTGTAGGCCATGATCACACGGCCATAGTCGTTGCCGTATTTGCGCAGGAGCCGCTTGAGGTGCCGGGTGCCGGCGTTCAGATTCGTTTCCGGATCGAACAGGGCCTGCACCGAGGTCACACCATAGTCGGCGGCCGTCGGAGGCATGAGCTGCATGAGTCCGACGGCGCCGGCATGGGAGACGGCATGCGCATTGTAGTTCGACTCGGCCGCCACTACGGCACGCACCAGGGATTCCTCGACCCCATGGCGGGCCGCCACGGCCGGGATCATGGCCTGCACCTGGGCGCGACTGGGCCGGGGACGGCCTGGCGCCGCCGGCAACGCCGGACGCGACCGGGCGGGCGCGACCGCCTTGGCCCCGGCGCTGGGCGCGACATCGGGGGCGGGGGCCGCGGGCTCGCCCCGGGTGGTCAGCGGAATCAGGGCCAACAGCAGGCACAGCCGAAACAGGGGTCGCATGGTCATCCGTTCGGGAATCCGGGGGTGGTCCAGGCTGAATTCGGTGACGGGTCTTTCGATCAAAGCGGGTTCGGGGGCGAAGCTCCAGCCAGGAAAGACGGCGCAATCCAAGGCGCATCAGACGATAGTCTCAAATACAATGCAAGTGATGAATGCCGAAAAACGTCGCCAAATCTTCTCCCGACTGCGAGCCGCCAATCCGTCCCCAACGACGGAACTGGTCTACCACACGCCCTTCGAACTGCTGGTGGCGGTGATGCTCTCGGCGCAGGCCACCGACAAGAGCGTCAACCAGGCCACGGCGAAACTCTTCCCCGTCGCCAACACACCGCAAGGGATCCTGAATCTCGGCGAGGAAGGACTCAAGAGCCATATCCGTACCATCGGCCTGTTCAACGGCAAGGCCAGTAACATCATCAAGACCTGCGCCATCCTGCTCGCCGAGCACGCGGGCGAGGTGCCTCGCGATCGGTCATCGCTGGAGGCCCTGCCGGGGGTTGGCCGCAAGACGGCGAACGTGGTGCTGAACACCGCCTTCGGAGAACCGACCATCGCGGTCGACACCCACATCTTCCGCGTCGCCAATCGCACCCGCCTCGCGCGTGGAACGACGCCCCTGGCGGTCGAGCTGAAGCTCGCGCGCCTGGTGCCGGGTGAATTCCTGCTGGACGCCCATCACTGGCTGATCCTGCACGGACGCTATGTCTGCGTCGCGCGCAAGCCGCGCTGCCCGGCCTGCGCCATCGCCGACCTCTGCGAATCCCCCGACAAGACCACCGACCCCTCACCTTGAGTCCGCGCGCCTCCGGGCACCAGGCACGGCTCACCAGCCAGGAGACCAGCAACGTCATGTTTTCCGCCGATCGACAGACGCACCGCCGCATCTTTCTCGAAGCCTGGCGGAAGGCCACCAACCAGGAGCCACTGGAACCACTGGAGGCCCGGATCGTCGAGATCATGCGCCAGCATCCGGAGTACCAAGCCTTCATCGAGGGTGGAGAGGCCGCCCTGGAGCGGGATTTCCTTCCCGACCGGGGGCAGGCGAATCCCTTCCTGCATTTGGGACTGCATCTGGCCATCCTTGAGCAATTGAGCATCGATCAGCCGCGCGGCATTCGCCAGCTCTATCAGGATCTGATCGGGCGGATCGGCGACCCCCATCGGCTGGAGCACGCCATCATGGACTGCCTGATGGAAGCACTCTGGCGTGTTCAACAGCACCAGGAGGCGTTCGACGAACGCGCCTATCTCGATTGCGTCAAGCGTCTTGGCGAACGCTGAACGGCCGAGCCCACTTTCGCGAACCGCCTGTTACACTCACAGGAGTAGGGAACCGACCGGTCAACGACAATTCGGGGCGATGTCTGGATCCCTGTCGATCCGTGACGACGCCTCCGTTCGGGCCACGCCCCGACCTGCTCATGGCCGGGCTCAACGCAAGAGGAAGGTGAACCCATGCCGACTTGGATCCTGGTCGCGGACAACAGCCGCGCACGTATCTTCGCCGTGGAAAAGACGGCCGGCTCCATGACCGAAATCAGCACCCTGACCTTTCCCGAAGGCCGGCTCCACGAAGGCGACCTGACCACCGACAAGGCTGGTCGCGGCCAGGCCCCAGGCGCCGGCGCCCATGGCGTCAACGGCGAGGAAGGACACAAACAGGAGAATTCAGAGCGCTTCGCCAGCCTGATCTGCGAAGACCTGGAAGCGGCCCGCAACCAGGGCCGCTTCGGCAAACTCTACATCGTCGCCTCGCCAGCCATGCTCGGGTTATTGCGCAAGCATCAGTCCGCGCCGCTACGCCAACTGGTCACCGGGGAACTGGACAAGAATCTGACGACCCAGACACCGGAAATCATCCGTAAACACCTGCCGGATTTCCTCTGATCGCCGCCCCGGAACCGGGGCACACCAACCCATCGAGTCCCCCGCCCGCGCCGGCCAAGAGACCGGGACGCGCGGCGGGATGCGTGCCGAAAATTCATGCTACGCTAGCCAACCATTGAAATCGCAACGAGAGCCTGGATCGATGGCCACCCGTGAATTCGACAGTATCGTGATCGGAACCGGGCCTGGCGGCGAAGGGGCCGCCATGAAGCTCGCCAAGGCCGGTCAAAAGGTCGCGGTGATCGAGGCCCACGACGCCGTCGGCGGTGGCTGCACCCATTGGGGCACCATCCCCAGCAAGGCGCTGCGCCACTCCATCCAGATGCTCGCGGACTATCGCCGCAATCCGCTGTTTCAGCACACCCAGCATCAGATCGAGGTCGAGTTCCCGGATCTGCTACGCGCGGCCGATGGCGTGATCAACGACCAGGTACGCACCCGCTATCGCTACTATCAACGCAACCGGGTCGAGGTGATCTTCGGTCGCGCCCGCTTCGTGGCCTCCGATCGGATCGAGGTTCAGCGCCCGGGCGGCACGATCGCCAGGCTGCGCGCGACCAACATCGTGATCGCGACCGGCTCCAGTCCCTATCACCCGCCGGAAGTCGACTTCACCCACCCCCGCGTGCGCGACAGCGACTCGGTACTCGCCCTGAAGCACACCCCGCGTTCCATCACCATTTATGGCGCCGGCGTCATCGGCTGCGAGTACGCCTCCATCCTGGCCGCGCTCAATGTGAAGGTGAATCTGGTCAACACCCGCGACCGGCTCCTGTCCTATCTGGACGACGAGATCACGGACGCCCTGAGCTACCACCTGCGCCAGCAAGGCGTCGTGATCCGCAACAACGAGACCCATGATCGGGTCGTGACGGCGGACGACGGCGTCGTGCTGCACTGCCGATCGGGCAAGCAATTCAAGACCGACATCCTGCTCTGGGCCAACGGCCGGACCGGCAACACCCATGACCTGGGACTCGAAGACATCGGCCTCGCCCCCAACGCGCGCGGTCAGATCGATGTGAACGCCAGCTATCAGACCGCCCTCCCCCACATCTATGCCGTGGGCGACGTGGTGGGCGCGCCGGCGCTCGCCAGCGCCAGCTATGATCAGGGCCGCTTCGTCGGCGCCCATATCGCCGACGGCGCCTGCGACTGGTCGCTGATCGAGGAATTCCCGACCGGCATCTACACGGTTCCCGAGATCAGTTCCATCGGCCGCACCGAGCGCGAACTTACCGCCAGCCAGATCCCCTATGAAGTGGCCCAGGCCGACTTCAAGAGCATCGCCCGCGCCCAGATCACCGGCCACACGGTCGGCATGCTGAAGCTGCTGTTTCATCGCGAAACCCTGGAGATCCTCGGGATCCACTGCTTCGGCGAGCAGGCGGCCGAGATCGTACATATCGGGCAGGCGATCATGGCGCAGCCTGGCGAGGCCAACAGCCTGCGCTATTTCACCGAGACCACCTTCAACTACCCGACCATGGCGGAAGCCTACCGGGTCGCCGCGCTCAACGGACTCAACCGTCTGTTCTGATCCGCCACGCCCCACCGAGGGACTCCACGGCCTCCCCCGACCGATCCGGATCACGCGCCAGGCTTGGCGCCTGAACAGCGAACCTGGTCAGACCAGGGCCGCGAACCCCAGCCACGCGGCGAATCGATCCGGGCCAACCCCTTCTATTCGGACCTGTTGCTATTTCAGAATTTTCTTATATACTGATCCCCTAATTGGCGCCGAGAATCATGCGATAAGAAGGCAAGGAACCCACGCGACCGAGCCAATCGACCTTCGGGTCCGTGCGTCGCGGAGAATTCGGAAAACCGAAACGACACTGGAAGTCGCCTGGCTGCTTGCTCGTTTCCGACAATCCTTTCAAATAACATCACTAAGGTGTGTCCCATGCCAAAGCTCATCCAAGCCGCTTCCGCCATTGCCCTCGCCGCCGCCACCAGTGCGGCCCTCGCCTGGAATGCCGCGCCCTATCAGCCGCCCGTCCCGAACCAGGACCAGCATCAGGCGATGGTCGAGCAGCAACAAGCCATGATGGAGCAACACGACAAGGCGATGCGTGAAGAGATGGCCGAGCGCCAGAAGTTCGCCGATCAACAGATGGCCCAGATGCGTGAAATGCAGACGCGCCAGCCCGCCCCCTTCGCGGATCATCCGTTCGCCGCGGCGCCAGCCTTCCCCGAAATGCCGGCGGTACCGGAATTCGGTCAGTACCCCAACCCGCCCGAGAGGCCCAGCCTGCCCGAGTTTGGCCAGTACCCGGCCATGCCCGAAATGCCGGCCATGCCCAGCTTCGAGCGCCCCGCGATGCCGGAGTCCATGCAGGCCCGCATGAAGGAGATGGACGACCACCGCGCGCAGGCCCGCCAGCAATCCGAGGAGCGCCGCGCCGCCATGAAGCAGCGGAGCGAGCAGCGTCGTGCGATGAATGCCCAGCGTCATCCAGGATATCCGCTGGCCCCCGGCATGACGAGCATGCCGGCTCCTCAGCAGCAAGCCGCGGCCCCGGTCGAGAAGGCGGCCGTCACCCAATAACCCTAACCGACGGACGGGCGCGGGATCGACCCCGCCCGTCCTCGCAGGCAACGCGAACGTCCCCGTCGCCTCGGCGCCGGGGACGTTCGCGTTTGTGGCGGACGACGAATCCCATTCCCCATCATAGACAGGATTAACAGGATTTAAAGCTCTGTTTTTAATCAAGTTAATCTTGAAGAATCCGGTTAATCCTGTCCCGTTCCGGAGCTTTGGGTCGGGTACGGACTTCTCCGGAAATCACCTTGGTGTATTGTGCCCTCTAAACAACGGAGGCCGACGCGCCTGGCGACCAACCCCGCGATCCAGGTAGCATCCGGCGGTAGGCCGCCGATCCCGCGGATTCGGAGACAAAGATGCCGAGCAACACCCTCGGACTGCGCGCCAAGTCCGCCCTGGCCCTGGCGCTGGCCTGCCTGGTGGCCCTGGTGCCGGCCGGCCTCCTGGGCTGGAAGCTGCTGGAAACCGTCCGATACTCTTTCGGCGAGGCCTTCGCCGAGAATTACACCCGTCTGAACCGCGAGCGGATCCGCGCGCCCATCTCACGCGATCTGGCCCTCTCGATGCGTCTGGCCGGCTCGGAGTTCACGCGCCAATGGCTGCTGGACGAGGAGAATCCGGACAAGTGGGCGCTCTTCTTCCGGGAGGCGGAGGGCTATCGCCAGGATTTCAGGGATACCTCCTATTTCATGGCCAGCGCGCTCAGCGGCCATTACTATTTCAACGGCGCCGACCGGGATCCCGGCGACCAGCCCCGCTACACCCTGGATCCCGAGGCCCCCAAGGATGCCTGGTTCTTCAACACGCTCAAGCAGGCGGCCCCCTACAACATCAACGTGAATCCGGATGTGAAGCTGGGCACCACGCGGGTCTGGCTCAATGTCCTGGTCATGGCGGATGGTCGTCGCATCGGGCTGGCCGGCACGGGGCTCGATCTGAGCGACTTCCTGAAACGCTTCATCCAGACCCGCCCGGCCGGCGTCACACCCATGATCCTGGATCGCAACGGCGCCATCCAGGCCCATCCGGACCCCGACCTCATCAGTTTTGGGTCCACCACCCTCGGTGGGATCGCCGCGCATACACTGGCGGAACAACTGCCGGACAACCGGCAGCACGAGCGTCTGGCGCAAGCCATGGAGACGGCCAGCGGCGCGCCGGACAGCGTCCCCCGGCTCACGGCGAACCTGGATGGCCGGGAGCAACTCCTGGCCCTGGCCTACATCCCCGAGCTTCGGTGGTACCTGGTCACCGCCGTGGATCTGAGCGTCGCCTCGCTGATCCGGCCCGCCTGGCTGTGGGGCGGGCTGCTGGCCGTGGCGCTGGTGCTGCTCGTCATGCTGATGGGGTTCGCCCTGGCGGTCGAGCGGATCCTGCTGCGTCCGCTGCGCGATCTGCGACAATCGGCCACGGCCATGTCCGAGGGACGCTACGACCTACGGCTGCCCAGTCACGGCCGGGACGAGATCGGCGATCTGACCCGCGCCTTCGAGCGCATGGCCGAGCAGGTGAAAAGCCATACGGGTCAATTGGAGGCACGGGTCGAGGAACGCACAGCCAAGCTCCAGCGGGCCAATCGGGAGATGGCCCAGGCCCAGCGCCAGATCCAGGATTCGATCGACTACGCCAGTCTGATCCAGCGGGCTATCCTGCCGGATCAGCGCATGGCCGAGCGGCTCGGTCTCGACTATTTCGTGCTCTGGCGGCCCAGGGACGTGGTGGGCGGCGACTTCTACCTCTTTCGACAGGATGGCGAAGGCTGTCTGCTCGGCGTGGTGGACTGCGCCGGTCATGGTGTTCCCGGCGCGCTCATGACCATGCTGGCCCATGCCGCCCTGGACCAGGCCATCAACAGCCTGGGCATCGAAGCCCCCGCCGCCCTGCTATCGCGGGCGGACACCATCCTGCGCGAGCGCCTTCAGGGAACCGAGGCCGCCCAAGCCATCGCCACCCACATGGACGCGGGGCTGGTCTTCGTGGACCAACGGCGGGGCCTTCTGCGCTATGCGGGCGCCCGGATCAGCCTCTACCATAGCGACGGCCGCGACGTGAACGCGATCAAGGGCGGACGCCGTGCCCTGGGCGACCGGCGCCTGGGACGCTACGAAGACAGTGAGCGGCCCCTGGACAGTTCCAGCACCTACTATCTGGTGACCGACGGCTATCTGGACCAATCCGGCGGCGAGCTGGGTTTCGGGCTGGGCCAGAGCCGCTTCCAGGATCTGATCCGGACGCAGGCCCAGCGCCCCATGGCCGAACAGTCCGCCGCGCTGGAGCGGGCGCTGGATGATTACCGGGGAGACCACGACCAGCGCGACGACATCACCGTTCTCGCGTTTCGCCTTGACCGGACCGAGTCCGCCAACACCGACTGAAACCTGCGCCACGGGGTAAGCCTTGCCATGTCCGAGATCGACCTGTTTGGCCTGCGTCGCCAGTTCAACGAGGATCGGATCCTCCTCTGCTTCAACGGCCCCATCTCCCGTAGCCTGATCGAGGAGATCGGCAACGCCCTGAGAAACTATCTGCAAGCGGACGACGCCCTGCCTGGAGCGGCCATGGACGTCTTCGGGATCTATATCGAATTGACCCAGAACATTCGACACTACGTCGCCCGCATGGGCTATAACGAACGCGACGGCTCCGCCACCGTGGTGGTGGCCCGCGACACCCAGGGGCGTTATGTCATCATGGCCGGCAATCTGGTGGAACGCGACGACGGCGAACGCCTGCGACAACGGGTGGTGGAACTGGCCGCCATGGACAAGGCCGAACTCAAGGCCGCCTACAAGGCGCAACTGCGCCAACCCCGCGACGCGGACGCGCTCAGCGGGGCCGGGCTGGGTCTGGTGGACGTCGCCCGCAAGTCGGTGGAACCCCTGCGCGCGCGGATCTCCCCGACCGACGGGGAGGAGCGGGTCTTCTTCAGCCTGAGCGCCGTCATCTGAACCGAACCCTCACAACAAGATTCGCGAATCATGCCCTCAACCATCCCAGATCTCGCCATCCCCGCTACCCAGTCCACCCCCGCCATCGCCACCGATTGGGAAGCGGGCCGGCTGAGCCTGGAGGGCAATTCCTACCCGGAGAATTCCTTCGAGTTCTTCGGTCGGATCTTCGCCTGGATCCAGGGTTATCTGGCGCAGAGCGATGGGCCACTGCGCCTGGAGTTGAAGCTGATCTACATGAACACCAGCAGCGTCAAGGCCATGATGGATGTCTTCGACCTGCTGGAAGAGGCCCATGCCGGGTCCAGGGCCGTGGAGGTCAATTGGTACTACGATCCGCGCAACGAACGGGTCATGGAGATGGCCGAGGAGTTTCGCGAGGATTACGGTTTCCCGTTCAACATACTCCCCATCGCGAATGACTAAACGCACTGGATCGATCAACGACGGCCAAGCGCTCCTGGAAAGGATCGAATCCCTGCTTGAGGATACCGGTCACGCCGACAATCCACTGCGGCCCGTCCTGACCGAGGTGCTGGAGCACATCCACACCCAGAACCAGCGCATGGAACGCCTGCTTAAAATCTCCGACGGCTATCAGCTCCTGGAGCGCAACCAGACCCTCAGCCTGGCCGAACGCTGCGACAAGCAGATCAAGCGCATGGAAAAGCTGGCCCGGATCTCGGACCAGTACCAGCGCAACCTCCTGGAAGTCGCCGAAAGCCTGCGGCAGGCGGCCAATCAGGACGCCCTGACCGGGCTCGCCAACCGCCGCCATCTCATGGAACGACTCAAGGACGAGAGCCAGCGGGCGACGCGCAAGGGCAGCCAACTGGCCGTCGCCATGATGGACGTGGATTATTTCAAGCAGATCAACGACCGCTTCGGCCACGAAGTGGGAGACCAGGCCCTGCGCGAAATCGCCGATGCCGTCCGCCAGGGTGTGCGTCGCTACGACATCCACGGCCGCTGGGGCGGCGAGGAATTCCTGCTCATGCTCCCGGAGACCGACCAGCCGGAGGCCGTCGCCGTCCTGGAGCGTATCCGCGAACGGATCGGCGCCATCCATGTGGGCGAACAGGCACCCGTGCGGCTCTCCGCCAGCTTCGGCGTCACCCTGCTGCGTCACGGCGAAGACACGGACGACACCCTCAAGCGCGCCGACGACGCCCTGTTCGAGGCCAAGCGCAACGGCCGCGACCGCGTCGAGGTCGCCTGCTGAGTCCGCGACTGGAGACGCAAGGCACCACCTTCCATCGCATCCAGGACGCCTCCCTCCGCCCCGAACCCTTCCGCCAGCGCGCCTCAGATCGTACTGATGCCGACCTCGTAAACCCCGCCGATCACCACGTACTCGTCCTCGCCCTTGAGCATTCCGGGCAGCAGCCGGTTGTAGAAAAAGACCTTGGGCCAGGGGACGCTGGTTTCCAGGATGTAATCCCCGAACTCGTCCGCGCGCTCGCGGTTGCTGGTGAAACTGTTGAGGTTGTTGAGCAGGACCCGGTAGCGCGCGCCTTCGAGGGTCTCCAGAACCTCATGCTCGTCCATGCGATTGATGCCGCGATAGAGCCTGATGTGGCTCTGCGTCGGATGCTCGCGCGCCAGCTCGTACTGACAATAGGTGTAGAGCAGGTCGAGCTGCGCCTCCAGCGCGTTGGTGGCGTAGAGCCCCCGCGTACCCTGGGCGAGATACCAATGGTAGCTGTCGCTATCGCGATCGAGCAGGGAACCGGCGTGATGTCGGGCCAGCAGGCCGAAGCGACTCTCCGCCCAGCGTTTCAGCACCGCGCCCTCGCGTCCGTCCGAGTCGAACGACCAGCCCCGCACCATGCGTAGATAGTTGGCGTTGATCCGCGACTTGCGCTTGCGACCGGGCGTCAGTCCAGCCTCCTCAAGCTCTTCCAGCAGAAAGCGCACCGTCATGTAGTCCATGAAGCGTTGCGCCCGCTCGACTGGCTCCGCGAGTGTTTCGAGGGTTCGGAACAGACTGGCATGAAAGTCCCGGATGCCGTCGATCTCGAGGACGACCGGATGCTGCTGGAAGGTGAGGCTGCCGAGGATCACGGCCGGAAGGTTACAACGGTTGATCGACTGGCGGGCGCTCGCGGGCAGGCTTGGGGACGCCCGTGGGCGATCCTGTGAGTTTTGTCTGTCGTTCTCCATACAGCCCCTGCGGCTTTGTCGGGGATGCGACCACATCAAACGCCCTTGCAAGCTTGACGCAATCCCTTTCCGTACAATGCATTAAGACCAATATTCTAATTTGGCACGGGGGTTGCTCAATGGCTGACAAGTGAAGATTCGTTCAACGCTTGCAACAGCGAGCCCACAGGAGACCTACCCATGGCAATGCGTCAATGCGCCATCTACGGCAAAGGCGGTATCGGCAAGTCCACCACCACCCAGAACCTCGTGGCCGGTTTGGCCGAGCTGGGCAAGAAGGTCATGATCGTTGGCTGTGATCCGAAGGCCGACTCGACTCGCTTGATCCTGCATGCCAAGGCACAGAATACCATCATGGAGATGGCTGCCGAAGCGGGTTCCGTGGAAGACCTCGAACTCGAAGACGTGTTGAAGGTCGGTTACGGCAACATCAAGTGCGTCGAGTCCGGCGGCCCGGAGCCGGGTGTCGGCTGCGCCGGTCGCGGCGTTATCACCGCCATCAACTTCCTGGAAGAAGAAGGCGCCTACGAGGCCGATCTGGACTTCGTTTTCTATGACGTGCTCGGCGACGTGGTGTGCGGCGGGTTCGCCATGCCGATCCGCGAGAACAAGGCGCAGGAGATCTACATCGTCTGCTCCGGCGAGATGATGGCCATGTACGCGGCCAACAACATCTCCAAGGGCATCGTGAAGTACGCCAGCTCCGGCAGCGTGCGTCTCGCCGGTCTGATCTGCAACAGCCGCAACACCGCCCGCGAGGACGAGCTGATCATGGAGCTGGCCCGTCAGTTGGGCACCCAGATGATCCACTTCGTGCCGCGCGACAACGTGGTGCAGCGCGCCGAGATCCGCCGCATGACGGTCATCGAGTATGACCCCAAGGCCAAGCAGGCCGATGAGTACCGCACCCTGGCCAAGAAGATCGTCGACAACAAGAACTTCGTCATCCCGACGCCGATCACCATGGAAGCGCTCGAAGACCTGCTGATGGAATTCGGCCTCATGGACGAAGAAGACGAGAGCGTTATCGGCAAGACGGCGGCGGAAGAAGCGGTCGCCTAAGCGCGCAAAGAAGTGGGCAGTGAACAGTTAGCAGTGGACAGCCAAGACATCGCTGACCACTGACGACTGATCACTGACAACTGAATACTGACGTTCATGCCGGATGTCCGCGGATTGGCGGCACGGTAGGAGACAAGACATGACAGCATTGACTCGCGAAGAGACCCAGGCCCTCATCCAGGAGGTCCTTGAGGTCTACCCGGATAAGGCCAAGAAGGATCGCGCCAAGCATTTGGCCGTCAACGATCAGTCGATCGAGCAGTCCAAGAAGTGCATCACCTCCAACCGCAAGTCACTGCCCGGCGTCATGACCGTGCGCGGCTGCGCCTACGCCGGCTCCAAGGGCGTGGTTTGGGGTCCGATCAAGGATATGGTTCACATCTCCCACGGCCCGGTCGGCTGCGGTCAGTATTCGCGCGCCGGCCGCCGCAACTACTACGTCGGTCACACCGGCGTGAACACCTTCGGCACCATGAACTTCACCTCGGACTTCCAGGAGAAGGACATCGTGTTCGGCGGCGACAAGAAGCTGGCCAAGCTGATCGACGAGATCGAGCAGCTCTTCCCGCTGGTCAAGGGCATCAGCGTCCAGTCCGAGTGTCCGATCGGTCTGATCGGCGACGACATTGAGGCGGTCTCCAAGAAAAAGGCCAAGGAGCTGGAGAAGCCGATCGTGCCGGTGCGCTGCGAGGGTTTCCGTGGTGTGTCCCAGTCGCTGGGTCACCACATCGCCAACGATGCCATCCGTGACTGGGTCATCGGCAACCGCGATGGTGACGAGTCCTTCGCGACCACCCCCTATGACGTGGCGGTGATCGGCGACTACAACATCGGCGGCGACGCCTGGGCCTCGCGCATCCTGCTGGAAGAGATGGGTCTGCGCGTGGTGGCACAGTGGTCCGGCGACGGCACCCTGTCCGAGATGGAGCTGACCCCCAAGGTCAAGCTCAACCTCATCCACTGCTATCGCTCCATGAACTACATCAGCCGCTTCATGGAAGAGAAGTACGGGGTGCCATGGATGGAGTACAACTTCTTCGGCCCGACCAAGATCGCCGAGTCGTTGCGCAAGATCGCCGCCTTCTTCGACGAGACCATCCAGGCCAACGCCGAGAAGGTCATCGCCAAGTACGAGGCCGAGTATCAGGCGATCGTCGCCAAGTACCGTCCGCGTCTGGAAGGCAAGCGGGTCATGCTGTATGTCGGCGGTCTGCGTCCGCGTCACGTCATCGGCGCCTATGAAGACCTCGGCATGGAAGTGGTCGGCACCGGTTACGAGTTCGCGCACAACGACGACTACGACCGCACCATCAAGGAAATGGGCAACGCGACCCTGCTCTACGATGACGTCACCGGCTATGAATTCGAGGAATTCGTCAAGAAGGTCAAGCCCGACCTGATCGGCTCCGGCATCAAGGAAAAGTACATCTTCCAGAAGATGGGCGTGCCCTTCCGCCAGATGCACTCCTGGGATTACTCCGGTCCTTATCACGGCTACGACGGCTTCGCCATCTTCGCCCGCGACATGGACATGACTATCAACAATCCCTGCTGGAAGAGCATGCAGGCGCCCTGGCAGAAGCCCGCCGAGGGCGAGGCCGAGAAGATCGCCGCCAGCGCCTGATTTGTCCGCCGCCAGCTTCTAGCCGACAGCCGCCAGCACCTCGTGCTGACGGCCGGAGGCTGGCGGCTGGAAGCCCAGACTTCCCTTTTCATGTCTGCGTCCGCCAATTCGCGGCGCGGCAGGAGCACACGCATGAGCCAGACCGTCGACAAGATCAAACCCTGCTACCCGCTGTTCCGTGACGAGGACTACAAGGAAAACCTCGGCGCCAAGCGGGCGCTGGTGGAAGAAACCCCCTCGATCGACAAGATCGAAGAGGTCTTCAAGTGGACCACGACCCAGGAATACCAGGAGCTGAACTTCAAGCGCGAGGCCCTGACCATCAACCCGGCCAAGGCTTGCCAGCCGCTCGGCGCCGTGCTCTGCGCACTGGGCTTCGAGAAGACCCTACCCTATGTGCATGGTTCGCAGGGCTGCGTCGCCTACTTCCGTTCCTACTTCAACCGTCACTTCAAGGAGCCGATCGCCTGCGTGTCCGACTCCATGACCGAGGACGCGGCGGTCTTCGGCGGCCAGAAGAACATGTTCGACGGTCTGGAGAACGCCCGCGCGCTCTACAAGCCGGACATGATCGCGGTCAGCACCACCTGCATGGCCGAGGTCATCGGTGACGACCTCAACGCCTTCATCGGCAACTCCAGGAAGGAAGGCTATATCCCGGAGAATTTCCCGGTCCCCTTCGCCCACACCCCGAGCTTCGTCGGCAGCCACACCACCGGCTGGGACAACATGTTCGAGGGCATTCAGCGTCATCTGACGCTGAACTATATGGACGGCAAGAAGGTCGGCTCCAACGGCAAGATCAACATCGTGCCGGGCTTCGAGACCTATCTGGGTAACTACCGCGTCCTGCATCGCATGATGAAGGAGATGGGCGTCGGCTACAGCCTGCTGTGCGATCCGACCGAGGTGCTGGATACCCCGGCCGACGGCGAGTTCCGCATGTACGCGGGTGGCACCACGCTCGACGAGATGCGCGACGCCCCCAATGCCATCGACACCCTCTGTCTCCAGCACTGGCAGTTGCCCAAGACCAAGAAATTCGCCGAGATCACCTGGAACCACAAGACCCCGACCATCAACATCCCGATGGGTCTGGAGTGGACCGACGAGTTCCTGATGAAGGTCGCCGAGCTTTCCGGCAAGGAAATCCCGGAGTCGCTGGCGAAGGAGCGCGGCCGTCTGGTCGATATGATGACCGACAGCCACACCTGGCTGCACGGCAAGAAGTTCGCGCTCTACGGTGACGCCGACTACCTCCTGGGCATGGTCAAGTTCCTGCTGGAGCTGGGCGCCGAGCCGACCCACATCCTCTGCAACCACGCCAACAAGCGCTGGAAGAAGGAAGTGGAAAAGGTGCTGGCCTCCTCGCCCTTCGGCGCCAGCGGTCAGGTCCACATCGGCTGCGACCTCTGGCATCTGCGCTCGCTGTGCTTCACCGACAAGCCGGACTTCCTGATCGGCAACAGCTACGGCAAGTTCATCCAGCGCGACACCCTGCACAAGGGTAAGGAGTTCGAGGTGCCGTTGATCCGCATCGGCTTCCCGATCTTCGACCGTCATCACCTGCATCGCATGACCACCCTGGGCTACGAGGGTGCCATGTACATCCTCACCACCCTGGTGAACGCGGTGCTGGAGCGTCTGGACGAAGAGACCCGCGAGATGGGCGTGACCGACTACAACTACGACCTGGTTCGCTAGGCTTGGATCGCGGCGCCCCGGCGCCGCGTCCACTTCGCCGAATAACCCGTCTCTTTGTATTGATAGGCCCTCGGCCAGCCCAATCCGGAAGCGAGATCCCTATGCCCAACGTGATGATTCGCAAAAACGACGCCGGAGCCCTGCTCTTCTACGTCGCCAAGAAGGACATGGAGGAGACCATCGCCTCCGTGGAAATGGATACCGCCGAGACCTGGGGCGGGGAAGTGGAGCTGACCGACGGATCGCGCTGGTACATTGATCCCATCAGCCCACCGCCCGCGTTTCCGACCACCCTGCGCTTCAAGCGCGGGGATGAATGAATGATGGCTCGCGGCCACGCCGCCGCGAGACGCAAGCGAACACTGGAGAATCCCAATGGCACTGAAAATCGTTCGAGACCTTTGCACGGCCTGTGGCGACTGCGAGCCGGTCTGCCCGACCCAGTCCATCACACCCTTCAAGGGCGTCTACAAGATCGACGCCAACACCTGTAGCGAATGCGAGGGTGACGGCGAGCCCGGCAGCCCGCAATGCCTGGAAGCCTGCATGGAAGACGACTGCATCGTACCGGTCTGAGGCGACCGGGGGCGAGGGAACGCCCGACTTGTCAGTTGTCAGTTGTCAGTTGTCAGCTGAGTATCGTGATTTCCGGTTTCTCCTTTCGAGGATAGCGGTCCAAGCCGAGACTCGCGGGAAAGAGCGGCTGACGACCATGCCGATCCGCCATGACGGCGATCAAGCGTATCCGGCGCAGGGTCGCGCATTCACCAACACGCCTGGGGAAATCCAACATGGCCAACGGCTCTCTCTCCGAAGACATCGCCCTGCGCATCGGCCTGGCCGCGCGCACCCTACCGGATACCGAGCCCGCGCGTCTGATCCGGGTGCTGGCGGACGCCGTGGGGCTTCCGCCCACCGCCGAGAGCCTCGCCGGTCTCAAGGTCAAGGATCTGAAGCAGGCCGCCGATGGCGAATTCGCCCATCTCGACCCGTCCGAGCTGAAAGCGGCGCTCGCCATCCTCAAGGGCGAGGGACTGGACGCGCCGGACGTGCCTCCGGCGATCGAGCCTTACGCCGATGGCGACATGCCGGACTCCATCCGGGTCGCCTGCGCCTCCGATCATGGCGAGGATCTCGATGGACATTTCGGCGCCGCGCGCCGCTTTCTCGTCTATCAGGTCTCGGCCGCCGAGCATCGCCTGATCGACGTTCGCGAGGTGGACGAATCGCAGGCGGGAGACGACAAGAACGCCTACCGAGCCGGACTCATCGCCGATTGCCAGGTGCTCTATGTCGCCTCCATCGGCGGACCGGCCGCAGCCAAGGTGGTCAAGAAGGACATCCATCCCATCAAGGACGCCAACGGCGGCGGCGCGCGCGAGCGCATGACCGCGCTCCAGACGATCCTCGCCGGCAAGGCCCCGCCCTGGCTGGCCAAGGCGATGGGGCATGCGCCCGAGGAACGGATCCGCTTCGAACGCGACGAGACCGAGGCATGATCGAGGCCGTCCGCATCCAGCAGGTCGCGGAAATCGTGCGGCGCGCCGGTCTCAACGAGCAGACCCTCGCCGCCCTGCGCGAGCACTTCGCGGATCTGCATTTTACCCACTGTCTGGACGATGACGTCGGCGCGGCCGAGCCCTTCCAGGCCACCGACGGCTTCAACATCTATCTGGTGGATGGCCGCGACCATTGTCTCAAGCTCACGACCGACCCCGAGGCGGCGACCGGTCTGCTGCTCGCCCAGGTCGAGGACGCGGCCTGACCGCCCCCAATGACGCGGCCATGACTTCGTCCGAGGACATCAAGCCAGCCCGCGCCTCGCTCGGCGATTGCAACCTCTGTCCCCATCGGCGCGATCTGCTGACCGAGGGACGCTGCACGCCGGGCGATGTCTGCGTGCGCGCCATGAGCGGTCGGCAGATTGAACGCTTCTTCCGTGTCAATCCGTCGCTCGCCGACGATTACGCGGGGGATGCCTTTTGGGAGCGACGCGCCATCGCGGCCCGTTATCTCTCCCAGAAAAAGCTCCTGCCGCTGATCCAGGATCCAGACGAGGTGGTGCGGCGCGTACTCGCCTACCGCCTGCCGATCGAGGCCCTGGACGCCCTGATCGGCGATCCCGACCGCGAGGTGCGCGTCACCATCGCCGACCGGCTGCCGCCGGATCGGGTCGAGCGACTCGCGACCGATCCCGATTATCTGGTCCGTCAGTATGTCGCGCGACGGCTCGCCCCCGGCCGGCTGTTCCGCATGATTCGTGACCCGGACCGTCAGGTGCGGGTCACGGTCGCCGAGCGTCTGCCGGTCGAGAGTCTCGGCCTGATGCGCGACGACCCCGAGCCCGAGGTTCGCCTCAAGGTCGCCGAGCGCATCGGCCTCGGCGAGGTCGGGCTCTTGATCAGCGACCCGGACTGGCGGGTGCGTGCGCGTCTGGCTGAGCGCCTGCCGCCGGAGGCGCTCGCTCCACTGCTCGATGATCCCGACCCGGACGTGCGGGCGATCGCCGAGGAGCGGACCGCCCGAAATCCGGCCAAGGGGACACCTTGACCCGCGCGCGAGCCCCGAGCCGCGAGCCCCCGTACAACGAACTTGTCGAGTCGAAGCACATGGTGAAGACAGCGAGCACTCTGGCCCCTGGACCCACGGCCGATCTGGAAACGCGCATGGCGCGCACCTGCCAGACGATGGAAGCCGCCGACGGGATCGAGGCCCTGGTGGGGGCCATCCAATCCCTCATGCCCGACCTGGAGGTGGCGCACGCCATGACCCGATCGGGCTGGCATCGGCTGGGCGGGGTGGTGGATCTCGACGGCCGGCGCATAGCCCACAACATCACGGAGTGGGCCGAGGCGGAATCCGGCGGCGATATCGACGAACTCATGTTCAAGCTCTCGGACGCGCGCTATTTCGCCACCCGTCTCAACGGCCAGACGCACTATCTGGTGGCCCGGACCGGCCCACTGGCGCGCGATTTCATCCAGATCGAGATCGAGCAGCTGCAGGAGGTGCTGGACCGGACCATTTCGGATCCCGACTGGTTTCCGGACAGCATCGCCGATTTTGTCGATCCGCTCGACTTCCCCCGTCTGGAGCCCGAGCCGGTCGGTCAGCCACGCTGGCTGTTCCGACGTCTGCTGCGCGTCCCGGACCTGATCGCCTCGCGCGATGCCAGCCCCCGGCTGGCGCGCTTCCTCGACGACTGGGACCGCAGCTCCGCCGTCGAATCCGAGGGCTTCTGCCACCACTGGGTGCTGGCCATCCGCGAGTATCAGGATCGCGACGGCGACGGACATCTGAGCGCCAAGCCCGTGGCCGCGCTCCAGGAGCGTCGCCCCCCCGCCCTACCGGATGCCGAGGTCGCGCGGGGCGCCGGTCTGGCGAACCAGATCCACGGCTTCGACCGAGAACTCGGCTACCCCTTCGCCTGGTATTTCCACATGCTGACCAACCGCCAGGTCTCGCACAAACTGGCCGAGGCGGTACACGCGGACCTGATGGGCGCCTACGCCTATCTGCCCGCCCGCGACCTCAAGATCCTGCGGGATTGGTATCAGGATCCCTACGGGCTCTGACGCTGGCTTCAGCCCAGGCTGGAACACACGGCCATTAAGGTGATTTCCGGGAAACCTGGCACCCCTGATCCGCGGGCGCGACCATGACGGATGCCTGGTTGGGGCGAGCGGAAGCGAACCCCAGCGCACCGCTCGACCGAACCGCGAGATGGCCGCGATCCAACCTTCCGCGTCCCGCTCAGGAGTCGAGCGCTGTGCGCTCCAGGATGTGTCGCGCCCAACTGCTGTGCGTGGCCGGTTCGCACATGGAGCCCTCGAACTTGAAAACGGCCCGATCCTCGACCAGGATGCGGCGGGCCGCTTCAAGGTCGTTCGGCGAGATGCGAAAACCCGCCTCGATCGCGGGTAGCTGACTGGGGTGGATCGCGGTCTTGCCGCAGAGTCCGTGGGCGATGTCGTCGTTGAGTTCCTCGCGCAGAATTTCCGGACAGTCGATGTGCTCGAAGACCGGCGCGGTGAGCTGAAATCCATGCGGTTTGAAGACCGTCACCAGGTTGGCGATGGTTTGACCCAGCGGCGTGCGGTAAATGGTCCGGTCGCGCGGTCGGCGGATGCCGAGCAGGGCGAGCAGGTCGTTGCCGCCGATGCGCAGCGCGAGGATCCGGTTCTGATAGCCGCGCTCGATGAGATGATCACGCAGCGCGATCATGCGCGCGGGTTCGAATACGTCGTGGGTTTCGAGCGTCGGCATGCAGAGATGCCGGGAGCCCTCGAGCCGTTCCATGTACTGGTCGGCGTTCTGGCGGTCGAATTTCGGGAAGACGAAACCATCCAGCTTCTCGATGCCGGGCAATTCCAGCAACCAGGCCAGGATATCGGGATTGCGCACACGCACGAACCGCAGAAGCGAATGACGGGGCTCCATGCCTTCGAGGCAGCGCCGCAGATTGTCGAGCCCGAATTCGAGCGCGCTCGGCGCGACCGAGTCCTCGGTACAGAAAATGACCGAACGCAACTCGGGCCATTTGGCCCCGTTGGCGATGCGCGAGACGTCCCGATGGGTGACGGGCACGTAGAGTGAGCCGCCAAGACGGTAGGCGCTAAGCATCTGAAATACCCTTGATGAGCGAAACGGCATGGTAGGGCAAGGAGGGATCGACTTGCCACCGGACCCCTTTCTCGCGCGCCAACTGCAAGAGATGAGCGACCTCCGGGGCCTCTGGGTCGCGGATGATGACCCGCTCCGGCAGCCGGCGCAATAGGACGCGGGTGGCCTCGCCAATGCCTGGCTTGATGAGGTTCTCATCCAGGATTGCGAAGTTCGCGCGGATGGCGGCAAGCAGACGCGCGGAGCGCGCCCGCCCCTCGGACGGGTCCACCGGGTTCGGATTGGGCGCGTAGCCGGCGTCGAGGCGCGCGCGGATCTCACCGAGCAGTTCCTCGACGAACCAGACCGAGAGATCGGCCGGGGCGAATTCACTGAAATGGACGCAGCCATGGAAATCGTCCGGGCCGATCCGCTCGTTCAGGATCGAGCGGCTGACGAGGCCCGACAGGGTGGCATTGAGGATGCTGGATGGAATCAGATAGTCCTCGTCCGAGGGGGCACGACCAACCCCCGCCAGATCGGTCAGGGCGAAGAGTCCGGGATCCAGACGCACGCCCTGGTTCTGGTTGAATGCGCGGATCCCACGCGACAACTCGCGGGCGATCACGCCCTTGCCGGTCCAACCATCCACGAACGCCAGTCCCGTGGGATTGCGCGCCGCCTGGTCGAGGATAAAACACAGGGCGTTCCTGTCGATACCCCGGTCGCGGATGATCGAGATGGAATAGTGAACCGCGTCACGGCCGAAGACCTCGTCCAGCACATGCTTGAGCACCACGCCGACCGGTGTGCCGGCACGCGCGAGGGAGACGAGCGTGATCTCGCCGGCGCGACGTGCCGCGATGATGGCCGCCAGGTCGAGAAGTCCTTGCGCCATGCGCCGCCGGCCCATGACGAAGGCTTGGTGAAAGACCTCCAGATAGCGGGGCGATGGCAGGGTTTCGCGGCTCAGCATCTCGCTGTAATGGCGTTGTCCGCTCTGAATCAGACGCTCCTTCTCGGTCAGGTCGATCGGTTCGAGCTCGATCGGCTTGAGCAGGAAATGAACGTCCTGGGGTCGGTAACTGCCTGAAAAGTGATCGCCGGCGGGGGGGTCGCGGATGATGCTCATGAATGCTGGCGCCTCGTCCGTTCCTGAACTGGAAGATGGCGACCGCGCGGGCGATCTCCAACGTCCATTGCCGCGACGGGTCGATCGTCTTCGCGGGATCGCGAAAGGCCGGAAGGGCGCCGGGGAAGCACCGCTCGACGCCTCAGAGGCGCACCCGTCGCAGGGTTTCCTCGAACAATTGGGAGCCGCGCGGGGTGATGGAGTAGTCGCACTCGGCCATGAAGGCGCCGTCGATCAGGCTGTCTCCGATCCCGATGGTCAGAAGATCGCCCCAATCGCGGCCGAGCCGTTCGATCAGATAGCGAACCGCCTGCTCCTTGCCGATTCGACGGGGAATCGCCGCCAGATTGTTGCCGTTACGGTGCAGGCGATGGGTGTCCGGGCGCGCCTCCACCCAGGGCCGCATGAGTTCCCGCTGCAAGCGGTCGAGATCCGCTTCCCGGCCGTCGCGGTATTTGGCGACCAGGTAAAAAGGCAGACCGAAGTCCTCGATGATCCGAACATGGGCCGCGAGTCCCTGGTGAACGATGAAGGTCTCCGCCAGGTCCAGCAACTCGGTCAGCCCGCCGATGGATTCCCGTGACGCCTCCGTCATGCGCTCCATCCAGACCCCATCGATCTTCCCGTCGGGATCCAGAATGATTCCGCCATAGTCGATGATCCGCCAGCTCCGAAACGGCAGATCCACCCGGCGCAGTGAGTCATGATCGCGCGCCGTGGTGGGAATCAGGGTGGCCTGGTCGTCCAGGAGCCGCCAGAAGGTCCGTTGTTTCGCCGTCATGAAGGAATGGGCGCGGCCATCCCCCAGGTAAGCGGTGGGATGCAGGTCCGAATCGCTTGGGCACTTGCGGCGGCTCTGGAAGAGGGTGTCATCCAGATCGAGGAAGACCAGTTGCCGCACGCTCAGACCAGTTCGAAGTCGGCCGGATTCAGACTCAGCTCCATCGCGATCTTGCGGGCGACCCGCTTCTCGCTGTCGTCGAAATTGCCGTCGGCGCCGGCGATGGCGATGATCAGACGCAGGATGAGGCGCGCGGCGTCGTCCTTGCCCTTCATCTTACGGATGGCGTCATAGGCCTTGGCCTCGCCCAGATCCTTGTCGAACTCGATCTGGGTCATGGCGTTCTGGAAGGACTCGATCAGCTCCTTGCTGGAGAAGACGGACAGCGCCTCGTAGTTCTCGATGAAGCGCATCATCTTCTGCTTCTCCTCGGAGGAGACGTTGCCGTCGGCCATGGAGACCAACACCGAGCCGCTCACGGCGGCGTTCAGGAAGTCCTTGTTCTTGAACTTCATCGCCTCATTCTTCAGCTCGGCTGCCTTGGTCTTGAGATTATTCAGAAAGTCTTGAAAAGCCATGGTGTCACCTGTTCAGTGGGTTGCGAGTGGATGAAGAAACAGCCGGGTCGGTCCTCGGGCGAGGAGGCCCTTGCGCCTGGCCTCGTTCAGCCAGGATGGGAATTCGTTCAGCGGATGATCGTAGAGTTCGCCCTCGGAGACCCCGTGCCGATCGTCCAAGGCGAAGAAGATGCAATTATCGACGATTCGGCCCGAGAGGTGGTCCAGTTTTTCCAGAACGCCGTGATTACGGCCGCCGATGCCGACGAAGGGCCAGAAGATCGGCCGGCTGGCGGACCCGAGGATGCGCGCCTCGATCTCGCGATTGCGAGGCACGCCGCCGCGAGGCGTCGCCTGGCGGTTACCGAGGCGGTCGAGGTCATCGATAGAAACCCCTGGGCCGCGCGCCGGGATCAACCCTTGCTGCCACGCACCCATTCGAGCCCCCAGTGATAAGCCTGGTCCATATCCATGTGTCCCCGATGGTAGTCGACCAGCTTGGTGATCTTGACCGCGCCACCCTGGTTTTCAAGCAGGGCGATGGCGCACATGGGCCGATCGTTGCGGTGGGAGTCGAGCCGGACCTCGATCTCGGGCTGTCCAGGGGTCTTGATGGTAATCAGCGCCTCGGCCTCGGCCCAGTTGGGCGCGCCCTCGTAGATGAAGGCATAGACCAGCACCCGCCGGATCTTGTCCCAATGCTGGCCGTTGATCCGCAGATTCTCGCCACCCGCGCTGGCGCCAGTGCGATCGTCCGCGTCCAGCCCGATGTAGGGCGAACGATGATAGTCGCCGAAGGTATCGCCCAAGGCCTGGACCGCGCTCTTCTCACCGTTGGCGAGATCGTAGAGACAGCCGACATCGAGATCGGTTCGATTGCTCCCCATGAGACCGCCGAGAAAGCCTTTCTTGGGCGACTGGACCGTTTTCCAGTTGAGGTTGATCAGGATCTCGCCATGCGCGGCGTTGGCCTGCTTCTCCAGGGAGACCGAATTGCCGCGTTTTTCGAGCGTGATCTTGCTCAGATTGACCGGCGGCGACTGGGGCTTGGGCGGCTGGGTCGGCGGCGGGGCGGGCGCTTCGTCCGCCACGGCGCCGCCGAAATGCGCGACCAGGGCGGCCATGCCGCCGTTGAAGCCCTGTCCGAGCGCGCTGGTCCGCCAGATTCCGTCCTTGCGGTAGATCTCCAGCAGCATGAGGGCGCGCTCCTGGGCGAAGTCGCTCCCGGTGAAGGCGAAACGCCCAACCTCGTTGCCGCCATCCATGAAGCGGATATGACCGCTGGCGATCCGGGACATGGTCCCGGCCCCGTCGATGGCGGCGGTGATGGTCAACCGCTCGATGCTGGCCGGCAGCCGGCCCAGGTCGAATGAAAAACCGGCCATGTCGCCCGCCGGGGTGGCGAGCGCCACGCCACCGCAGGGGGTGGACGGCTGGTTGAAGAAGGTCATGTAACGCTCATCGGAGAGCTTGCCACCGGCATCCAGGCCGAAGCAGGCGAAATCGATGATCAGTCCGGGCGCGTTGATCGCGATGCCCAGCGAGAAGCGCTGGCCGTTCGGCGCCAGGTCCGTGATCTTGGCCCGCTGTCCGCGTGAAAAATTCATCTGTTGACTCCCAAATCCGTCCTGCTCGACATGCGTCAAAAGACCCTGGGCTGGAAATCGTCCGGGACATCCAGCTCGAAGACTTGATCGTGGATCCGCGCGACATAGAAACCCTCGCGCAAGGCGCGCTCGCGCATGGCCGCCGAGAGATCCACCGCCGCCAGGATCCCGAACAGCCGCTTGTCGCGGTGCTCCGGAAAGAAGACGCGAAACTGCTCCAACAGGGTCTTCATCTGGGCGATCGCCTCCTCGCGCAGATGGCTCTTGACCTCGACCAGATAGACGGCCTTGAGGTCGCCGTTGGCGTAGGACAGCACGTCGATCTCCAGATGCCGACCGGCCTTGCTGACGCGCACGCTCGGACTCACCACCTCCATGCCGAAACGCTCGCGCAGCAGTTTCTCCATGGAAGGCAGGGCCAGCCCCTCGGTGAAGCTGCCGAATTTTTCGCCCAGACCGCCGATCTGCTTGCCCAGCTCCTTCAGTTGCCGGTCGGTCTTGCGCTGCTCGCGTTCGGTCAGTTGCCGCTCCTCCCGAAACAGACGCTCGGTTTTCTGGCGCTCTTCGCTCCAGCGTCGCGCGGATTCCTCGCTCTCTTCGCGCCACAGGCGCGCGGATTCCTGAAATTTCCGATCCGTTTCCTGAAATTTCCGATCCGTTTCCTTCTGCGCGGCAATCAGTTCACGCAACAGATCCCAAACCTCATCGGCCGTTGCAGCCATGGCGTCATCCTCCCGGATTCAATCGTCGATCTGGCCAGACCGCGCCCCAGGCCAGACAAAAAGGATGGTCTCGAAGGCGATCCCGCGACGCCGATCCGCCGCAGGGACGCGGTCGCGGGCGCCTCAACCCACGTTGACGCCATGCTGGAGCGCCAGCGCGTGCAGTCCACCCGTGTAGCCCTGGCCGACGGCCTTGAACTTCCAATCCCCGCTGTGGCGGTAGATCTCGCCGAAAATCATGGCGGTCTCGGTGGAATAGTCCTCGGAGAGGTCGAAGCGGACCACTTCCTGGTTGTTGTCGCGGTTGACGACGCGCACGAAGGCATTGCTGACCTGTCCGAAATTCTGTTTGCGCGCCTCGGCGTCGTGGATGGTGACCACGATCACCAACCGCTGGATCTCGGGCGGAACCTTGGAGAGGATCACCCTGACCGATTCATCGTCGCCCTCGCCCTCGCCGGTCAGGTTGTCGCCGGTGTGCTCGACCGAGCCTTCCTGCGAGGTTTTCTGATTGTAGAAGATGAAATAGGCGTCGCTCGGCACCTTGCCGTCGTCCTTGACCAGAAAGAGGCTGGCGTCCAGGTCGAACGCCTGCCCATCGGTCGCGCGCGCGTCCCAGCCCAGCCCGACGAGCGCGTTCTCCAGGTTGGGGGCTTCCTTGCTCAGGTTGATGTTGCCGCCTTTGTTCAAGCTGATGGCCATGCTTGCCTCCGGTAACCGTGGTTATCCGCCAGGGGTCGGCGATCGAATCGCGCGCGGACCCCGTGGCTTAGGGATGATGGGGATCGTCAGTCGGCGCCGATTTCGGGTAGCGAAAGGTGAGACAACCGGCCCCCAATGCCTGCGTCAGGTCGTCCAGCCCATCGCGCGGCGTTTCGTGACAGACGATGATCAGGGCATGATCGCCGGGGTCGACGTTGTACAGATAGTTGCGAATGCCCTCGCCGTAATTATCCCCGAAGACGAGTCGGCGTTCGACATCCGCGCCCGTCAGGATGGGCGAGCGGCTGGTCGCCTGCACGGCGACGATGAACCCCAGCGCCTCCAGTCCGAGGCCGACGCGGAAGGCCACATGCATGAACTCGCCGGTGCCCAACACCAGGATCCGCGCGCCGGGAACAAGCCCGGCGACGAGCCGAGTCAGCTCCTCGGACGCGATCTCGATGGGATGTTCGATGCCGAAACGCCCAGCGTTCTCGGCGAGTTGCCATGGCTCGCGCCGGTTGTCTCCGACCGCCGCCGGCGCTTCCCCTGTAAGCGGGCTGTCCGTCGGCTGGAATTCGAAGTCCCCATGAAGCGCCGCCACGCATTCGACCGGCAGGCCCAGTCGCGCGGAAAAACGCTCGGCGCTATCCGTACCGCTGAAGTTGGTGATGGAGACGAAGTGGATCCGCTCGATCCGGGGATTGAGTCGCCGATAGGCCGATACCAGGTTACACAGCGTCACGCCGGTACTGATTTCGTCATCGATCAGGATGAGTTCGCGGGCCGCGTGGAAGCGCGCCAACCGTTCGGGTTGGATCGGTGCGTACAGCAACTGGTCGGGGGCGTGACAATGGGGCTCCTGGAATTCCAGGGGCGAGTGCCCGGCGACACGATATCGGGTCGAGTGGATGAACAGCGCCTCGGCGTCGGGTTGCCGCTCCAGCATCGCCTCGAAGACGCCCTGCCCCAATCCGGTCGCGGTCTCCGCCATGGCGACGAAGAGCCAGGGGCCGGCCCCCAGGTCGAGTCGAGACGCCAGATGCTGGTGGATCGCCCGCATCCGTCCGGGTGTGGCCGGCCAGTGCTTGCCGAGCACCTTGCTGAGAAAGAGGAAACCGCGCTTGCGGTTGTCGCGCGCGGCGAAACCGCAAAGATCGTCGAGCGGGAAGACCGATTCGCGCACCCGGACGTTGAGAACCCCCGTGTCCAGTCGCACCTGGCGCAGGCTCAAACCACCACCTCGATTCGCGCGTAATCGGGAACCTCCAGGATCCGCGATTCCTCCGCGACCAGCGGTGGGCCGTCGTCGGCGAATCCGCGGATGAGGCCATGAAGCGCGAGATAAGGGAGATTGACGCTGGTCGCGCCCGTATAGCCGATGCCGCCCGCGAAGCGGGGATTGATCTCCAGCAGACGCAGGCCGTTTCGGCCCTCGCGAAACTGGGCGTTGAAGAGTCCGGTCAGCCCGAAGATCTCGGTCAGCTCGGCCACGGCTTGGGTCAGGGCGGGCAGAGCGGTTATTCGCTGACCATAGCCAGCCCCGGTTTCCTTGCGGCGCTGCGTCAGCGCGACCAGTCGACGGCCGTCGCCCAGGCTGTCGACGCTATACTCGGCGCCGTCCAGATGCTCCATCAACAACAGGGGCTCGAAGGCTCCGGCCTCTCTCAAGAGCTGACGCAGTCCATCGAGATGGATCGCGTAGAGCACCCCTTGCACCAGGATATCCAGACCCCGGCGTCCCTCCTCGATGACGCGGAAACCAGCGCCGTTCACCCCCTTGGCCGGCTTGATGCACAAGACCGGGTGGAGCGCGCGCAGCCGCTCATAGGCCGCCTCGAATTCCTCAAGGGTGCGACATTCCAGCGTGTCGGGCGTGGGTATGAAGAAGTGACGAGCCTGGGCGGAAAAACGGGCCTTGTCGTGCAGCAAATCCAGGTTTTCGGGCGAGGCGACCGACAGAACCCGGACCCCCTCGGCGGCGAAGCGGTCGCGATGCTCCGCCAGCAGACGAGCCTCCTTGCCCGGCCAGAGCGCGTCGATGCGCCGCTCGCGACAGAAGTCGAGGCAGTAATCGATATACCCCGGACCGGTCAGGCCGGCTGGTTCCAACGCCCATTCATGCGCCGCCGCGAAGCCGGGAAAGCTCGCCTGGGTATGGGTGCAGACCAGATGGAATTCCCCGCCCTCGTCACCCCGCCGGACAAGGTCGAGGAGGGCGCGGACATTGGAGAAGGTTCGGTTGAACCAGACGCGGGTCATTAGGAATTCCGCCACCCGGCTCTAGAGGTGCGGCTGGATCTGCGGCAGCAGTTGCTCGAAGGTGCGACCCTGCCCGACCTCGCCGATGGCATGCATCTTCCACTCGCCACCGTGCCGATAGATCTTGGCCATGATCATGGCCGAGTGGGTGCCCTGACAGCTCAGGTCGTAGCGCGCGATCTCGGCATTGTTGGCGCCGTTGATGATGCGGCAATAGGCGTTCGCGACCTGGGAGAAATCCTGGCCGGTGTAGTTGTTGACGGTGAAGACCAGGCTCTTGATGGTTGGCGGAATCGCCGAGAGATTGACCTGGATCTGCTCGTCGTCGCCCTCGCCCTCGCCGGTGCGGTTATCGCCGGTGTGGTGAACGCTGCCGTCCGAGCTGGTGAGCTGGCGGAACCAGACCGTATCCAGCAGGTTGCCCTGCTCGTCGAACATCAGGCAGGAGGCGTCGAGATCGACGCTCTCGCCACCACCGCCACCCCCGAACAGACCGCCCAGGAATCCGCCGCTCTTGCCCTGCGCGGCATCCCATCCCAAACCCATGACGATGCGGCTCAAGCCGCCACCGGCTTCCTTTTCCAGTGAAATTTTCTGGCCTTTCTGAAGACTGATGCCCATCGTTCCTATCCTCGTGTCGTGGTGTTCGCCGCCAAGCCGAAGCGGCTTGTGGTCCGAAGTGGGTTATTGCGCCTGGGTGCGGAACACGGCCCGATTGCGCGAGCAGATCACGACCTTGCCCTGGCCGCTGAAGCGGATCACCAGTCCCTCTCCCGAGGTCGCCGAATTGACGATGTTGCCGAAGAACCCGCCGCCGGTGCGCGGCGTCCCGACCTCGTAGCGCAGGCCGGAGGTCCAGGCCACCGCGTGACTGTTGTCGATCACGGTGTCATGGCCGGGCGTGATGTCGAGCGTGAAGATCGACCCGAAGCCGGACACGGCCAGCTTGCCTCGGCCGACCGCCTCCATGATGACAAATCCGCCGGTCCCGCCGAACAGCCCGCCGCCCAGCGTATTGAGGCGCGGACGCACCTCCACGCCCGATTCGGCCGCCAGAAAGCTGCCGTCGGACAGGGTGTAGGAGGCGTCCGGCCCCACGTCCAGCAGTTCGATGGCACCGGGCAGGGTCGGCGACAGCAGACAGTCGCCATCGCCGCCAACCGCCTCGATCTCCTGCTGGAACAGGGATTCGTCGTTGGCCAGGCGGCGCATCAGGGCGCGCCCCAATCCGCCGCGCAGTTGGCCCTTCACCTGCAAGGGCTCCTCCATCATGACCATGGCGCCGGACTCGCAGAAGATCTTCTCGCCCTTGCGCAGACTCACATGCAGGAAGGGATCGATCTCCCCGGTGATGGTGAAGCTTGGCATTGGTTGAACCCTCTCGGCGGAGCGCTCGAAAGCCGCCAGCCCCCTGCTCTTGCGCTCGGAACTGGCGGCCGATATCAGCCGACGTTCACGCCATGGTCGGACGCCAGCGCCTGCAGGCCACCGGCGAAGCCCTGGCCCACGGCCTTGAACTTCCACTCCGCGCCGTTGCGGTAGACCTCGCCGAACACCATGGCGGTCTCGGTGGAGTAATCCTCCGAGAGATCGAAACGGGCCAGTTCGGTGTTGCTGTCCTTGTTCAGCACGCGCATGAAGGCGTTGCGCACCATGCCGAAATTCTGCTTACGGGTCTCGGCCTCGTGGATGGTGACGGCGAAGACGATGCGCTGAACCCCGGCCTCGACCCCCGGAAGATTGATGCTCACGGTCTCGTCGTCGCCCTCGCCGGCGCCGGTGGTGTTGTCGCCGGCATGGATCACGGCGCCGTCGGGGGAGGTCTTCTGGTTATAGAAGACGAAGTGTCCATCGGACAGCACCTTGCCGTTCTCACCGACCAGGAAGACGCTGGCGTCCAGGTCGAAAGCCGCGCCATCGGTGGAACGGGCATCCCAGCCCAACCCGATCAGCGCGTTGGTCATGCCGGGATCGGTCTTGGTCAGGCTGACGTTGCCGCCTTTCTGCAAGCTGATGGCCATGTGGTTCTCCTCAAGTCGTGTTGGAAGGATCGAGAGCGAAGTCTGGACGCCGGCGCGGGGCCGGTCTGTCGCGCGGATCGACGCTGGATCGCCTGACTGGCTGGCCAGTCCTCTCGGCGTCGCGTCGGCGATGGTGTGAATCTTGATCGAGGCGCGCTTAGTGTAGTCGAGTCCCTGGCCGCGCGGTACAAGCTTACGGATTCTTCATCTTGCCGAAACCTTCGCCGGGCTTGGTCACACGTCCGGCCTCCCGCGCGGAGCCAAAACGGCCAGCGTCGGGATCAACCGATCAGACCTCCAGTCTCGGCAAATCCTCGAAGATCTCATCGAAGCTCAGCGTCAGATCCAGGGAGGCGAAGCGGCAGCCCCCTTCCTCCGGACGGCAGTCATGCAGTAACCAATCCCCTTCCTCGGCACGCCGGTAGATCTCAAGACGTCGCGTATCGATGTCGACGAGGACATATTCGCGCAAGGCCGGCAGCCGGCGATAAGCGGCGGACTTGGCGCCGCGATCGAACCCTTCGGTTCCGGCCGAAAGTACCTCGACGATCAGCGTCGGGTGTTCGAGAAAGAGCGCGGCGGCATGATCGCGCGGGTCGCAGGAGACCATGACGTCGGGATAGAAGAATGCCTCCGCCTCGGCTACGCGCAGCTTCATGTCGGAGACATAGGCGCGGCAGGGCTGACCGCGCAGACGCTGCTTGAGCGCGGAAGCAAGATTCAGGGTCACGAGCACATGCTCCTGGCGCGCGCCCACCATGGCGAAGACCTCGCCCCCGAGGTACTCGTGCTTGTCGGTCTGCTCGCGCTCCCACGCCAGGTAAGCGTCCGCATCGAAGGTCAGTTGCTCCGCTAGGGCTATCATGGTCCGACTCCGAATCGAGTTGGGCTTTAGCGAGTTGCCTTCCGGCCTGGGCCAGGGGCGGTTCCGCTCAGAGGATCGAGGTCGTCGCCCCCTGCACCGGCTGGTCCGGCGGACTATACCAGTTCAGCTTGTCGCGCAACCGGACCACCTCGCCGACGATCAGCAGCGTGGGCGGAACCGGCGGATCGGCCTCGACGATAGCGCGAATGGTGGCGAGCGTGCCGGTATAGACCCGTTGCAGATGGGTCGTGCCCTGTTGAATCAGGGCGATCGGCATCTCGGGCGAGACGCCGTGGGCGATCAAGCGCTCGACGATGATCGGCAATCCCACCAATCCCATGTAGAACACCACCGTCTGGCGCGGTTGGGCGAGCGCCGTCCAGTTGAGGTCGATGGTCCCGTCCTTGAGATGGCCGGTGACGAAGGTGACGGACTGGGCGTAGTCGCGATGGGTCAGCGGAATGCCGGCATAGGCGGCGCAGCCAGAGGCGGCGGTGATGCCGGGGATGACCTGAAAGGGCACGCCCTCGGCCGCCAGGGTGTCGATCTCCTCGCCGCCGCGCCCGAAGATGAAGGGGTCGCCGCCCTTGAGGCGCAGCACCCGATGCCCGTCCTTGGCGAGATCGGCCAGCAGGCGGTTGATCTCCTCCTGGCGCATGGCGTGGTGGTTGCGCTCCTTGCCGACGTAGATGCGTCGGGCGTCGCGGCGGGTCATGCTCAGAATCGGCTCGGCGACCAGCCGGTCATAGACCACGACATCCGCCTGTTGCATGAGCCGCAGGGCGCGGAAGCTGATGAGGTCCGGATCGCCCGGTCCGGCGCCGACCAGATAGACCTCGCCCATGTCGCGCTCCAGGGCGTCCGGGGCCAGTTCCTGCTCGATCACCGCCTCGGCCTCCTCGAACTGACCGGCGAGGATGCGCTCGGCGACGCCGCCCTGCAGGACGCGATCCCAGAAACGGCGGCGGTCGCGCTGCTCGCTGAAGCGCGCCTTGACCCGCTCGCGGTAGCGGCCGCTCAACTCGGCGAGTCGGCCGTAGCCGGCGGGAATGATGGCCTCCAGGCGGGTACGCAGCATACGCGCGAGCACCGGGGAGGTCTTGCCGGTGGACACCGCGATGGTGACCGGGGAGCGGTCGACGATCGAGGGCAGGACGAAGGTGCAGGCGTCCGGGTCGTCCACCACGTTGACCGGGATGTCGGCGGCGTTGGCGAGACTGGCGATGCGCCGGTTGACCTCGCGGTCATCGGTGGCGGCGATGATCAGCCGATGACCGGGGATATCGGCCGGCTCGAAGGCGCGCGCGAGATGGCGCAATTCGCCGGCCTCGGCCTGGCGGGCGAGCGACTCGCACAGCGCGGGCGAGACCAGGGTCACGGCGGCCCCGGCGCGCAAGAGGTTGCCGACCTTGCGCGCCGCCGTGGCGCCGCCGCCGACCACCAGACAGGACTTGCCTTTCATGTCGAGAAAGATGGGAAGCAGTTCCATGGTTCTCCGAGGGTGAATGGCCGCGAGGCTCATTGAGTTGGTCTACAAAACTCCTTAATATACTTAAATACTTTGTTTTAGTGTAGGACATAGAACGTGGTCAACGAGATCGATTCCGAGTCCCTGAGCCAACGGCTCGCGGATGCCGAAGACCTCTTGCTGGTGGATATCCGAACACCGGCCGAGATCGAGCAGGGCATGATTCCGGACGCCCTGCGCCTGCCGATGCACCTGATTCCGGTGCGGATGAGCGAACTGCCCAAGGATCGGGATGTGGTGCTCTACTGCCGCAGTGGCGCGCGCTCCTACCAGGCGTGCGCCTATATGATGCAGCAGGGTTACGGGCGGGTGCTCAATCTGCGTGGTGGGATCATCGCCTGGGCGCGGCACGGCTACCCGATCGCAGCCCCCGATGCCTGATTTTCCGGCCTTTTCGGGGGCCTGGATGGGCTGGCCGCTGGCTTGCCTTTTTATCTGGATTCGCCTATAACCGCGAATTCTTGTGTCTACTGATATACTAAAACTCACTCTAACCGGAGGTTATCAATGGCTGATTTCGATCAAGAACTGGATGCGAGTGGCCTGAACTGTCCGCTCCCGATTCTGCGCGCCAAGAAGACGCTGAACGCCATGACCAGCGGCCAGGTGCTGCATGTGGTCGCGACCGATCCCGGCTCGGTCAAGGACTTCGACGCCTTCGCCAAGCAGACCGGCAACGAGCTGATGGAATCCAAGGAAGAAGGCGGCAAGTTCCATTTCCTCATCAAGAAATCCTGATCGCACCGAGTCCCGGCCGTTCCCCCTACCCACCAGACCAAAAACCGAATAACCCGCGAGCCTGATCCAGACCCGCGAGGAGGACTCGATGGAACCAAAAAAACTGGCGATCATCGCCACCAAGGGCTCGCTGGACTGGGCCTACCCCCCCTTCATCCTGGCGTCGACCGCGTCCGCGCTGGGTTATGAGACACAGATTTTCTTCACCTTCTACGGACTGCAACTGCTGAAGAAGAAGTTGTCGCTAGAGGTCACGCCGCTGGGAAATCCCGGCATGCCCATGCCCATGGGGATGGACAAGTGGTTCCCGGTCCTGGGTCTCACCCTGCCCGGTATGCAGGGCATGATGACCGCCATGATGAAGAAGAAGATGCAAAGCAAGGGCGTCGCGAGCGTCGAGGAATTGCGTGACCTGTGCCAGGAGGCCGAGGTCAAGCTGATCGCCTGTCAGATGACGGTGGATCTGTTCGACATGAATACCGCCGATTTCATCGACGGCGTCGAATACGCCGGTGCGGCGGCCTTCTTCCAGTTCGCCGGCGAGAGCGACATCTGTCTCTATATCTGAGACCCCGTGCCCATCGCGAGAACGAGACGCCGCCGCAAGGCGGCGTTTTTGCTTGCCTTCACCCGCTTCGCGCTATGATGGCCAACTAGACCCGAAAGCCAGGCCGCGGGCGCTCTCCCTCTCCGAGGCGGCGCCTCGCCAGGGAGGGCGCCGGTCATTCCGTTACTCAGTTTATCGGCATCCGCTATGACCAACCCGACTCGCACCGGGGCCGCCCTCTTGCTCGATGTGCTCCACGACCTTGGTGTCGACTATCTCTTTGGGCACACGGGCGGGGCCATCATCCCCATCCATGTGGAAATCAACAAACGGCTGCGCCGGGGCGAGCCAACGCCCAGTTTCGTGCTCTGCCGCCAGGAAGGCGGCGCCGGACATGCCGCCGAGGGCTACGCGCGGGTCAGCGGCCGGGTTGGCGTCGCGCTCGCGACCTCGGGGCCTGGGGCCACCAACCTGACCACGCCCATCGCCGACGCCCACAAGGATTCGATCCCGACCCTCTTCATCACCGGCCAGGTGCCGAGTCGCGCGATCGGCTCGGATGCCTTTCAGGAAGTAGACACGGTCGGTATCACCCGCCCCATCTCCAAGCACAACTATCTGGTCAAGGACGTGGCCGATCTCGAATGGGTGCTGCGCGAGGCCCACGCGCTGGCCACGCGCGGCCGGCCCGGTCCCGTCGTGGTGGACATCTGCAAGGACGCGCAACTTGCCCTGGTGGGCGAGCAGACCACTCCCCGCGTGCGTCACCGCGAACCCATGCGCTTCGACACCGAGCGGGCCGACGCCATCCTGGAGGCCCTGGCGAGCGCCGAGCGGCCGGTGATCAAGGCCGGCGGAGGCGTCATCCACGCCAGCGCCTCGCTCGCCTTGCAACGCTTCGCGGAACGCTTCGAGACGCCGGTCACGACCACCTTCAACGCGCTCGGAACCCTGCCGTTCGAGCTGCCCCACAATCTCGGCATGCCCGGCATGCATGGGACCATCCCGGCCAACTACGCCCTGCGCGACGCGGATTTGATCCTCACCCTCGGCGGTCGCTTCGATGATCGGGTCGCGGTGCGCGGATTCGCCGACGGCAAGCGGATCGCCCATGTCGACATCGACCCGTCCGAGATCGACAAGACGATCGCGACCGATCTCCATCTGGTCGCGGGGCTCGACGAATTCCTGGCCAATGCCCTGGCCTCCGGGCGCTCGGCGCGGCATCCGGACTGGCTGGCCCAAATCGCGCAATGGCGCCAGCAGATGCCCAAGCCCTATGGCCAATCGGACTTCATCAAGCCCCAGGCCGTGATCGAGATCCTGTCCGAACTCACCCAGGGCGACGCGACCCTGGTCACCGGCGTCGGTCAGCACCAGATGTGGGCCACCCAGTACTACCGTTTCCAGCGCCCGCGTCAGTGGGTCAGCTCCGGCGGGCTCGGCACCATGGGTTTCGGTCTGCCGGCGGCCATCGGCGCCTGGTACGCCGATCCGGTCCGGCCCGTGGTCCTGATCGACGGCGACGGCAGCTTCCAGATGAACATCCAGGAGCTAGGAACCGTCGTCGCCAACCGCGTCCCGCTCAAGATGTTCGTGCTCAACAACAGCTTTCTCGGGATGGTGCGTCAGTGGGAGGACATGATGGACGACGGCCATCACTACGAGACCTGCCTGGCGCGCAACGCCGACTGCGACCCCGACTGTAGCGACCTGGATCAGAGCTGCCGGCGTCAGATCCCCAACCTCACCGGACTGCGATACGTCTATCCGCGTCTCACGACCATGCGCATCAAGGATCCGGAGCGCTTACGGGAAGGTCTCGCGGAGGCGCTGGCGACGCCGGGTCCGGTGCTGGTGGATGTCTGGATCGACCGGGCCGAGAACGTCATTCCGATGGTGCGCCCAGGGCACACCCTGGAGCAGATGATCGAGTCCTGAGCAAGGGCTCCATCAGGGGATTCGGCCGGAATCGGCCGGATCCCTCCGTCATCCCGAGATCGGCGCGGAGAGCCGGCCCGTGCTCCGCGAGCCCGCCGTCCATGCGAGTGATTTCGTCACATCCTTCAGGCAGGCATGAAGCGTCATGGGGATCAAGGCCAAGCTGAGGATGATCGGATGGCTGCCATTGATCATGGCGGTCGTCTTCGGCTTGACCTTTTATCGCGGACAGGACCACTTGAACGACTTGCGCGATCGCTCGATGCTGGCCGACGAGATGCACGGCGAACTGGAGCAACTCCGGGCGGTGAGCCAGCGCATCCGCGCGACCCGCGCGAACCGCATCCGCAAGGAAGGCTACGCGCGCCTGGAGGCCCTGGACGCCGGAAGGCTCGCGCTCGATTCCGGGCTCGCCGATCCCGCCCTGTCCGAGACCCTGGACGACATCGGCCGGCGCCTGGTCCAGACGCGGGTTCACTACATGACCCTAGATGGCCTGTCCGTGCCCTCGCTACGTCGCGTGGATCTGCCGCAAGTCGATGAGGTCGAGCTTCGCCTGCGCCACGAGATCGACGCGCTGGCCCGGCTTCTGCGCGATTTGCATCTGAGCAGCCACGCGACGGCGGTCGCCTACGGGGACGCCCTCTTGAGAATGGAATTCTGGCTGATCGCCGGAACCGCGCTGCTGGTGCTGCTCCTGACCTACCCCACGCTCAACCGGATCGGAACCGCCCTGCACGCGCTCGGCCAGGGCACGCGCGAGGCGGGGCCCGAGGGGCTGCCGCCCGAGCTGTCGCTGTCGGGTCGCGACGAGTTCGGACAACTGGCGCACGACTTCAACCAGATGGCGCGACGCCTCGCCGCCGCCGAGGAGGCGCGCGAGCAACGCGCCCAGGAGTTGGAGACGGCCGTCAAGGATCTGGAGAATTTCAGCTACTCCGTCTCGCACGATCTGCGCGCGCCCCTGCGCGCCATCGATGGCTTCATCGGCATCCTGCGAGAGGATTACGCGCCCCGGCTGGACGCCGAGGGCCTTCGTCTGTTCGGCGTGGTGAGCGCCAACGCCAAGAAGATGGAACGGCTCATCGACGACATCCTCGCCCTCTCGCGCGCCGGTCGCCTGGAGATGGAGTGGGTCGGAGTCGACATGAACCGACTGGTGGACGAGGTCTGGGACAACCTGTCCGAACACCGCCAGGGACGAGCGATCCAGTTCGAACACGCGGACCTGCCGACCTCCATCTGTGACCCCAGGGCGATCCGACAGGTCTGGCAGAACCTGCTGGACAACGCCATCAAGTTCACCCGAGGGCGCGACCCAGCCCTGATCGAGGTCAAGGCGGAACGGAACGCCACCATGATTCGCTACACTGTCAGGGATAACGGCGCCGGCTTCGACCCGGCCTATTCCAACAAACTTTTCGGTCTCTTCCTGCGCCTGCACGGCATGGACGAGTTCGAGGGCACGGGGGTCGGATTGGCCATCGCCCAGCGTTTCGTCCAGAAGCATCATGGAGAGGTGTGGGGGACGGGCGCCGTGAACGCCGGCGCCACCTTCGGTTTCAGCCTGCCCATCCAGCCAGCCACCTAAAGACGAGAGAACCCGCATGGTCACGAGAGACCCCGTGGTCACAACAACCTCCATGGTCGACATCCTGCTCGTGGAGGACAACCCGAACGACGCCGAACTGGCGATCCGCGCGCTGCGCAAGCACAACCTCGCCAATCGTCTGGAATGGGTCAAGGATGGCGCCGCCGCGCTGGATTTCCTGTTCCACCGCGGCGATTACGCCGAGCGCTCCGACACCCTGCCGCGCGTCATGCTGCTGGATCTGCGCCTGCCCAAGCTGGACGGGATCGAGGTGCTCAGGGCGGTGCGCGACCATCCCGAGACCCGCGAACTGCCCGTGGTGGTCCTGACCTCCTCGCGCGAGGAACAGGATCTGATCGCCACCTATCAGCTCGGCGTCAACAGCTTCGTCGCCAAGCCCGTCGCCTTCGACGAGTTCGCCCGCACCGTAGCCGACCTGGGCATGTATTGGGTACTGGTCAACCGGGTTCCACCGGAGATCCGTCCCGCCTGATGAGCGACCCGCTGCGCCTTCTGCTGCTGGAAGACAATCCCGCCGACGCGGAACTGAACGCCCGCATCCTGCGACGCGCCGGTATGGCGTTCGAGTCGCGGCGGGTCGAGGATCGGGACGCCTTCCTCGCGGCACTCGCGGGCTTTCGTCCGCACGCCATCCTGGCGGACTTCGGTCTGCCGCATTTCGACGGACGCATGGCCCTGCGCCTGACGCGCGAGCGCGATCCCGATCTGCCCTTCATCTTCGTGACCGGCGCCCTCGGCGAGGAGGGGGCGGTCGAGCTGCTGCGCAACGGGGCGAGCGATTACATCCTGAAGGATCGCCTCGCGCGCCTGCCCGATGTCCTCGACCGCGTCCTGGAGACCGCCCGACAGCGGGCGGCACTGCGCGAGGCCGAACAGGCGCTCAAGGCCAGCGAGGAACGTTTCCGCACCCTGGTGGAGACCACGCTGGACTGGATCTGGGAGATCGACGCCCAGGGACGCTACACCTATGTCAGTCCGATCTCGCTCCCGCTACTGGGTTATGCCCCGGATGAGCTGCGGGGTCGCCGCCCATTCGCGCTGATGCCGCCGGAGGAGGCGCGGCGGGTCGGTGCCCTGTTCGAGGAAATCGCGTGTATGCGCCGACCCTTCGCGATGCTTGAGAACATCTGTCGGCACAAGGACGGGCGCCTGATCGTACTGGAGTCCAGCGGCACGCCCATCTTCGGCGCCGATGGCGAGTTCCTCGGTTATCGCGGGGTCGACCGCGACATCACCAGCCGCAAGAACAACGAGGCGGTGCTGCTGTTGCAGGCCCGTCGCGCCACGGGTCTGCTGGAGCTGCCGCGGGCCGCCGAGCGGATGGAAGAAGTGGAGTTCATGCAGTTCGGTCAGGAACTGGCCGAGGAGCTGACCCAAAGCCAGATCGCCTTCATCCACTTCGTCAACGAGGATCAGGAGACCATCGAGCTGGCCACCTGGTCACGCCGCACGGTCTCCGATCACTGCCAGGCCGCCGACGAGGCTCATTGCCCGGTCAGCCAGGCCGGTATCTGGGCCGAGGCCCTGCGCCGGTGCGAACCGGTCATGTTCAACGACTACGCGACCACGACCGGCAGGCAGGGTCTGCCCGATGGTCACGCGGACCTTAAGCGTCTGATCACCCTGCCGGTGATGGAAGGCGAGCGGGTGCGCATGATGGCCGGCGTCGGCAACAAACCGACGCCCTACACCGAGCTGGATGTCGAAACCGTCCAGCTCATCGCCAACGAGACCTGGCGCATCGTGCGCCAGCGACGCTCGGATCAGGCGCTGCGCGAGAGCGAGGAACGCCTGGATCTCGCCCTGGCGGCCTCCGAACTGGGGCTCTGGGACTGGCGCGTCCAGACCGGCGTGACAGGCTTCAACGATCGCTGGGCTGGGATACTCGGCTTCACCCTGGAGTCGCTTCAGCCGACCACCATCGAGACCTGGCACGCCTTCTGTCACCCGGACGATCTGCGTCAGGCGCGGGTGCGCATGGAGCGACATTTCCGCCGGGAGACCCCCGACTACGAGGCCGAGGTGCGCATGCGCCACAAGGATGGCCATTGGGTCTGGACCCTGGAACGGGGCAAGGTGGTGGAATGGGATGCCGATGGCCGGCCGATCCGGATGGCCGGCACCCAGCTCGACATCACCACCCGCAAGCAGACCGAGGAGTCGCTGCGCAAGCTCTCGCTGGCCGTGGAGCAGAGCCCGGCCAGTATCGTCATCACCGACCTGGACGCCCGCATCGAATACGCCAACCCGGCCTTCACGCGCGTCTCCGGCTATGAGCTCGACGAGGCGGCCGGCCAGAACCCGCGCATCCTTCAATCCGGACACACCCCCAAGGAGGTCTTCAACGACCTCTGGGACACCCTCGGCCGCGGCGAGGTGTGGCGCGGCGAATTCCACAACCGACGCAAGGACGGCACGGAATACGTCGAGCTGGCCACCATCTCGCCGGTGCGCGAACCCGATGGGCGCGTGACCCACTATCTGGCGGTCAAGGAGGACATCTCGGAGCGCAAACGGGTCGAGCAGGAGTTGGACCATTATCGGCTGCACCTGGAGGAACTGGTCGAGGTCCGCACGAGCGAGCGGCGCCTGGCCGAGGAGCACAGCCGACTCATCCTGGAGTCGAGCGCCGATGGTCTCTTCGGAGTCGACATCGAAGGCCAGGTCACCTTCATCAATCCGGCCGCCTGCGCCATGCTCGGATACACGGCCGAGCAGCTGCTGGGACGCTCCACGCACGGGCTCATCCATAACCGCGATTCCGACGGAACCCCCGATCCGCGAGAGGACGGCCCGGTCCAGGAGACCCTGCGCCAGGGGCGGGTGATGCGCCAGGACGAGGACGTCTTCTGGCGCTCCGACGGCCAGCCCCTGCCGGTGACCTATTCGTCACACCCCATCTACCGGGATGGTGGGATCGTCGGCGCCGTGGTCAGCTTCTTCGATATCTCCGCCCAGAAGCAGACCGAGGCGGCGCGCGAGGTGGCCCTGGCGGAGGCCGAGCGTCTGGCCCGTCTGAAGAGCGAGTTCCTGGCGAACATGAGCCACGAGATCCGCACGCCACTGAACGCGGTGCTCGGCTTCGCCCAGGTCGGCGCGCGCGAACACGACGCGCGCCGGTCGCGGGAGTTCTTCGAGCACATCCTGGACTCCGGACGCATGCTGCTCGGCATCGTCGACGACATCCTGGATTTCTCCAAGATCGAGGCCGGCAAACTCGTCATCACCAACGGCCGGGTCGATCTGCGCGAGGCCATCGAGCGCTCGGCCGACCTCTTGAGGATCCGCGCCAAGGACAAGGGATTGAGCTTCCGGGTCGAGGAATCCGAGGACTTGCCGGCCTCTTTCGTGGGCGACGATCTTCGCCTGGCCCAGATACTCGGCAATCTGCTCTCGAACGCCATCAAATTCACCGAGCATGGCGAGGTCGACTTCGCGATCGAGCGCCACGCCGACTGGCTGCTGTTGCGTGTCACGGACACCGGGATCGGCATGCGCGAGGATCAACTCGCGAACCTCTTCCACCACTTCGAACAAGCCGATGGCTCCATCACCCGTCGCTTCGGCGGCAGCGGCCTGGGGCTGGCCATCAGCAAACGGCTGGTCGAGATGATGGGTGGCGAGATCCAGGCCCGCAGTCGCTTCGGCGAGGGCAGCCTATTCGAGGTGCGTCTGCCCCTAGTCGCGCCCCAGGGCCGGATCGGCGAGCGACGGCCGGCGGCCGACGGAGCCGCCCCATCACGCAAGGAGCCGCGTCTGCTGGGGCTCAGGATCCTGGTCGCCGAGGACAATCCGGCGAACCGCCTGGTACTCGAGGAACTGCTGAAGGCCGAGGGATGCCGGTTGGTGCAAGTCGAGAATGGTCTGCAAGCGGTCGAACGGATCGGCGAGGCTCCGACGGCCTTCGATCTGGTGCTCATGGATATCCAGATGCCGGTGATGGACGGTTTCGAGGCCACCCTCCGGATCCATGAGCGGACACCCGAGCTGCCGATCATCGGTCTGACGGCACATGCCATGCCGTCCGAGCGCGGCCGCTGCCTGAGCGCCGGGATGGTCGATCATATCGCCAAGCCGGTCGACCTCGACCAACTCGTCGAGACGATCAGGCACCATTCCCAGGTCAGGGGTGCGACGGGTTCGCCCATGGACGCGAAGTCGCCGGGGGCCGCGCCGGTGTCGGCCAACGAGGAGAGCCCGCCACCCGACAGCGCGCCGCGCTCCGGCTCCTGGGTCGACTGGTCCGCGCTCGAGGCCCGCTACGCGCACAACCCGCGCTTCTTGCCCAACCTGATCAGCACGACCCTGGAGTCCAACGCGGATCAGTCCGCGCGGCTGCGCGAGGCCGCCAGCCAGGGCGATTCGGCGCTCATGGCCTTCATCGCGCATCGTTTGAAAGGCACCGCCGGCAATCTCTTCGCGAAGCGCCTCCATGACCTGGCGGCCAACCTGGAGGAAAGCGCGCGCGCGCGATACGCCGAGGCGCCGCGCCTGGCCTATCGGCTCGCCGAGGCCATGGAGTCCTTCCTGGAGGAAATCGGGCCGAACCGATGGCCGCGGGACCAGTCGCCACCGGAGCGGACGCCGCCGATGACGGACGAGGACGACGCGGCGGTCCTGCCCAGGGTATTGGAACAACTGGAATCCCTGCTGGCCGACGACGACACCTCGGCCAACCAGACCTACGACCGTCACCAAGCCCTGCTGAGACGGGCCTTCGGCGAGCCGGCCGAACGCCTGGGGGCGGAAATCAAGCGTTTCGACTATCAAGCGGCGAGCGACACCCTGACCAGCCTGAGAGTCGACCCGGCGTCGCGCGACGCGACCGGACCTCGATCCTGAATCCGAGCGACCGGGACGCCCCAACCTCGGTGCTTAAGACACCAGCGGCGTAGGATGGGCAGAGCGAGAGCGATGCCCATCCTTTACGCTCCGAGGCCCAAGAAGCATCCCCATCCGGCGGGCGTCCTTTTTCAATATCCGAGGCTCCAATCATCAGCCTTAAGTTAATCAATCGATGGCCTGTTGCGCCCGCGAACGCACGGCCTGACTCTATCGAGTCACCGCTAGACCAACTCCCGCCCCACCCTACTGGACAGGCCCTCGGTATCCGGAGGCCACGGAGGTCGAAAACATGACTGAGTACCTGGACATCGGCGACCTGAAGGTCGCCAAGCCCCTTCACGATCTGGTCAAGGACGAGATCACACCAGGGATCGGGATCGACCCGGCGGCCTTCTGGCGGTCCCTTGGCGAGATCATCCAAGAGTTCGGCCCGCGCCATCGCGCCCTGCTCGCCAGGCGCGACGATCTCCAGCGCCAGATCGATGACTGGCACCGCGAGCATCGCGGCCAACCACTGGACCTGGCGGCCTACCGCGCCTTTCTCGTCGAGATCGGTTATCTGCTCCCCGAGGGTCCGGATTTCTCGGTCGGCACGGCCAACGTCGATCCCGAGATCGCCGAGATCGCCGGACCGCAACTGGTGGTCCCGGTCAGCAATGCGCGCTACGCCCTCAACGCGGCCAATGCCCGCTGGGGCAGTTTCTACGACGCCCTCTATGGCACGGACGCGATCCCCGACGAGGAGGGCCTGGAACGGGGTGCCGAATTCAATCCCAGGCGGGCGGCGGCGGTGGTCGCCCGCGCGGCGGCCTTCCTCGACGAGGTGGCTCCCTTGAACCGGGGCTCGCACGGCGACGCCCTCGGCTACAAGCTGGAGAACGGCAAGCTGGTCGTGCTGCTCCCCGACAACAGCGAAACCATGCTCACGCAGGCCGCGCAGTTCGACGGTTTCCGCGGCAATCCGGATCAGCTCGAAGCGGTCCTACTGGTCAACCATGGGCTGCACATCGAGCTGCGGATCGACCGCGAGCATCCCATCGGCAAGCAGAGCGCGGCCGGCATCGCCGACATCCTGCTGGAATCCGCCGTGACCAGCATCCAGGACTGCGAGGACTCGGTCGCCGCCGTGGACACCGAGGACAAGGTGGGCGTCTACCGCAACTGGTTGGGCCTCATGAAAGGCGATCTCACCGCCCATTTCAATAAGGGCGGGCGGGTCAAGGAGCGCGCGCTGGCGCCCGATCGCACCTACAGCCGCCTCGGTGTCGGCTCGCTGACCCTGCCGGGCCGCTCGCTGATGCTGGTGCGCAACGTCGGCCATCTGATGACCATCGACGCGGTGCTGGACGCCGAGGGACAGGAGATCCCGGAGGGTCTGCTGGACGGAATGATCACGGTGCTCTGCGCCCTGCACGACATCCACCCCGAGCATGGCGCGCGGCGCAACTCGCGCTCGGGCAGCGTCTACATCGTCAAACCCAAGATGCATGGTCCCGAGGAGGTCCTGCTCGCGGTCGATCTCTTCGCCCGCATCGAGCAGGCGCTCGGTCTGCCCGCGAACACCATCAAGATCGGCATCATGGACGAGGAGCGCCGCACCACGCTGAATCTGAAGGAATGCATCCGGGCCGCCCGCGAGCGCGTCATCTTCATCAACACCGGCTTCCTCGACCGCACCGGCGACGAGATCCACACCGACATGGAAGCCGGTCCGGTGCTGCGCAAGGGCGCCATGAAGGCGGCGACCTGGCTGCTGGCCTACGAGGACTGGAACCTGGACCTGGGGCTCGCCTGCGGTCTGCGCGGACACGCCCAGATCGGCAAGGGCATGTGGACCATGCCCGACGAGATGGCCGCCATGCTCGCCGCCAAGTCCGCCCATCCCAAGGCCGGAGCCAATTGCGCCTGGGTGCCCTCCCCGACCGCCGCGACCCTGCACGCCACGCACTACCACCAGATCGACGTGACCGAGGTCCAGGCCGAGCTGGCGAAAGGCGGTCGCCGCGCCACGCTGGACGACCTGCTCCAGATCCCGCTCGATCCCGAAGGCGCCTGGACGCCCGAGGAGATCCAGGAGGAACTGGACAACAACTGTCAGGGTATCCTCGGCTACGTGGTGCGCTGGATCGACCAGGGCGTCGGCTGCTCCAAGGTGCCGGACATCGCCAACGTCGGACTCATGGAGGACCGCGCCACACTGCGCATCGCCAGCCAGCACGTCGCCAACTGGCTGCATCACGGTGTCGTGAGCGAGACCCAGGTCATGGAGACCCTGCGCCGCATGGCCGCCGTGGTGGACCGGCAGAACGCCGAGGATCCGCTCTACCGACCCATGGCACCGGACTTCGACGGCCTCGCCTTCCAGGCCGCGCGCGACCTCATCCTCAAGGGCCGCGAGGCCCCCAACGGCTACACCGAGCCAACCCTTCACGCCATGCGCCGACGCGCCAAGGCGCTTCGCTAATCGGCCGCCAGCCACCGGCGACAGAACGATGACTGGCGGCTGGCGACTTTTTTACACGCTAATTGATCTGGATCCTCTTACATCCGCTGGATTTGGGTTCATGCTTGGGCTTGCGGGATTGACAATTATCAACCCGCTCGACTTCGCCATCGTCGAAGTCTCCGTAACAGGGAGTCCCGGCCAACGGAAAGGCGCTACAACCACCCAAGCCGTAAGTCCAACCCAGTCGTGATGGAGGATTCGCAATGCCCACAGCCCAAGTCGCTGGCCGCAGTCTGGAATTCAACAAACAGGGGCATCTCATGTCCTTCGGGGAGTGGGATACCGAGATCGCCTCGGCCCTGGCCGAGGAAGAGGGCCTCGACCTCTCCGAGTGCCACTGGAAGGTCATCCACTTCCTGCGTCAGTACTACGACACCCATGAAATGCCGCCATCGCCCAAGGTGATCATCAAGGCCATCGGCAACGATGTGTCCGCGCATGTCCCCTGCACCCGCAAGCATCTGGAGTCGCTGTTCCCGAACGGGGGCTGCAAGCAGGCGTGCCGGGTCGCCGGACTGCCCAGACATTATTGCCACTCCTGCTGATCCCCGGCCCCGAGCGCGAGGCCGGCGCACCCGCGTCGACCCCGCGCTCCTCCCCAGCGTAAAAACCTTGCGCCAAGCTGGGCGTTGCGCGACACGGCGGCTTGCCTATAATCACGCCCATTCGTGATGAACGCTGTACAACGGAGAAACCAAGCATGCCGACCTACGATTACCGCTGCGACACCAACGACCGCGTGATCGAGGTGTCCCATCGCATGAGCGAAAACCTGAGCAACTGGGGCGAGCTGTGCGAACGCGCCGGCGTCGAGCCTGGCGACACCCCAGCCGACGCCCCCATCCATCGACTCGCCACCGGCGGAAACATCATCTCCAGCACCCGCATGGGCAGCGGCAACGCACCTGCCTGCTCCACCGGCGCCTGCTGTTCCGGCGGCATGTGCGGCCTGAATTAACCGACACGCCTCGGTCGGGTCGAACCGACCGAGGATGACCACGTCAGAGTCCGAACCCAGCGCCCACTGAATGTGGCTCAAATCGCCGGATTCAGGATGTGGCGCTCCCGGCCGAATCCGAACCCTCCGGCGCCATCAGCCGCCGCCGTCCACGCTCGATCGCGGCTCGCACCTGGGCCGGCGCGGTGCCGCCGATATGATCCCGCGCGGCGACCGAGCCCTCCAGCGTGAGTACGCCAAAGACATCCTCGCCGATCGCCGGCGAGAACCCGCGCAGTTCATCAAGCGTCAACTCCGCCAGATCGCGCCCCTCGCGCACCCCAAGCCCAACCGCCTTGCCGACGATCTCGTGGGCGTCGCGGAAGGGGATGCCCCGGCGCACCAGATAATCGGCGAGATCGGTGGCGGTGCTGAAGCCCTGTTTGGCGGCGGCGCGCATGCGTTCGCGGTTGCAGGTGACATTGCCCATCATGTCCGCGTAGACCTTGAGCGAGCCCTTGAGGTTGTCGACGGTGTCGAACAGCGGCTCCTTGTCCTCCTGGTTGTCCTTGTTGTAGGCCAGCGGCTGGGATTTCATCAGGGTCAGCAAGCCCATCAGATGACCGAAGATGCGCCCGCTCTTGCCGCGCACCAGTTCGGGCACGTCGGGGTTTTTCTTCTGCGGCATGATGGACGAGCCGGTGCAGAAGCTGTCGGACAGATCGACGAAACCGAACTGGGCCGAAGACCAGAGGATCAGCTCCTCGGAAAAGCGCGACAGATGCATCATGAGGATGGCCGCGTCGGCGGTGAATTCGATCGCGAAATCACGATCGGAGACGGCGTCGAGCGAGTTCTCGGCCGGGCGGTCGAAGCCGAGCAATTCGGCGGTGTAGTGCCGGTCGATGGGATAGGTGGTCCCGGCCAGCGCCGCCGCGCCGAGCGGCATGACATTCATCCGCCGACGACAGTCCGCCAGCCGATCACGGTCGCGTTCGAGCATCTCGAACCAGGCCAGCATGTGATGCCCGAAGGTGATCGGCTGGGCGACCTGTAAATGGGTGAAGCCGGGCAGAATGGTGTCGGCCTCACGCTCGGCCAGATCCAGCAGGGCCGTTTGCAGACGCAGGATCGCCGCGCGGATGAGATCGATCTCGTCGCGCAGCCAGAGCCGCACGTCGGTCGCCACCTGATCGTTGCGCGAGCGGCCGGTGTGCAGCTTCTTCCCCGCCTCGCCGATGTCCGCCGTGAGCGCGGACTCGATATTCATGTGGACATCCTCCAGCGGGATCGACCAGACGAACGCGCCCGCGTCGATGCGCGCGCGCACCGCTTCAAGCCCCTGGACGATGGCGTCGCGCTCCCCGGCGCTCAGGATGCCCTGGCGGGCGAGCATGCTGGCATGGGCGATCGAGCCCTGGATGTCGTAGCGATAGAGCCGCTGGTCGAAATCGACCGATGCGGTGAAGGCCTCGACGAAGGCATCGGTGGGCGCGTTGAAGCGCCCGGCCCAGGGCTTGGCGGAGGGATTCGGATCTGGCATGAGGGCGTCCAACAGGTGGCAAAGCGACGATTTTACACGCTGCCCGCGTGGATCAGGCGAAGGCGCTCACCCCCTTCATTCAAGAAACGGCCGCGCTTCACAGTTCGAGGACGAGGAAGATCCTAGAATCCAATCGAAACGAGCACGAAGTGACCGGCGGGCGCGGAACAGGGCCTGGGGTTCGGAAGATGGATTCCAGTATTTGTAATGGCTTATCGACCTCGCCTCGCACCCGGACCCGCTGGAAGACAGAACTCGACAGCCACCCGATAGGGAGAAACGTGCCCGAACCCGGCGTCATTCATCGACCGCGAAGGACCACGCCCGAACGACACGCCGCCAGACTCCCAGGCCAGAGCGAGGCTCGTCATCCCGGTCCATTTCGACATCGACTCATCGCTCCATGGATACGAGGATTAGAGATGAAAATTCTGGTTGTTGACGACGAGCCGCCAACACGGGAGTGCCTGCGGCGCCTGCTCGCCGAAACCGATGGTGACCACGAGTTCGCCGGCGAGGCGGCGAATGGTTGGGAAGCCATCGACCACTGTCGCGCCGAGCCGATCGATCTGGTTCTGATGGATACCCAGATGCCGGGGATGACCGGCCTGGAGGCCGCGCGACGGCTGGCCCTATTGGAACGGCCGCCGACCATCATCCTGATGTCTCCGGCGAACACCCCCGCCCCGCTCGGCTGCGAACGTCAGGTGGCCGGGCGCCTGCTCAAGCCCGTGGGGCTCGACCGTCTGCGCGAAGCCCTGCGTCTGGCGCGGACGCTCTCCGGATTCGAGAAGGATCGGGGACGAACCACGGCCATCGGCCCGGAGCGTCGGCGGACCGTCGATGCCTGGTATCGGGGCGGGATCCAGAGCGTCGCCGTCGAGGACATCATCTATCTGCGGGCCGATCAGAAGTACGTGAGCATCCGGCACGCGAACGGCGAATTGCTCGTCGATGAGTCGCTGCGCTCGTTCGAGCGGGAATTTCCGGATCTCTTCCTGCGCATCCACCGCAATGCCCTGGTCGCGCGCGCGCGATTGGGCGGGCTCGAAAGACAGCCGGATGGTTCGACCCAGGTTCAGGTTCGCGATTGCGGCGACAGGCTGTTGGTGAGCCGTCGGCATCTGAGCGAGGTCCGCCGCTGGTTGCGCGAGACCGATCGGGTCGCGAGACCCGTCCGGGATCAGCCCGAGCCCCGCCGCCTGCCGGACCAGATCCAATAGACCCCGGTCAGGGCCGCGATCCAAATCGCGGCCAGCCAGCCGATGGTGCCGTCATAGGCGCCCGCCAGAAACGCCAGGCTGGCCTCATCGTTCCCATCCGTCACTGAGGTTCCCCCGAAATTTAGTCTTCCAAGGGTGACGTAGACTGTCAGTCACACTGGAGACGAAAATGCAGAAGATTCCGAAGCAGGAGTACACCGTCGAGTTCAAGGAACAGGCGGTTAAGCGGGTGAAGGATGGCAAACTGGTGAGCGTGGTGGCCAAGGAGATGGGCTTGGTCGAGCAGACCCTGCGCCACTGGGTCAAGCGATACGATGCCGGCAAGCTGGACGGTCCTGGTGTGCCCAAGGTGGCGCCCGAAGCCATGGAACTCTCGCGCTTGCGCGCCGAGAATGGGCGACTCAAGCGGGAGCTTGAAATCGTAAAAAAAGCGGCGGCGTACTTGGCGCGGGATGTTCTGTGAAGTACGCCTGGATGGCCGAACAAGGGACGGGCTTCGCGCTCGCTGAACTGTGCGCGGCGCTGGCGGTCAGCGTCAGCGGCTATCGCGCCTGGAAACATGGGGGCCTGGCGGATCGCCAGGGGTTCACGGATGTCCAGTGGCTCGCGTTGATCCAGTCCATCCATGTCGAGCTCAAGGGCGCCTATGGGAGCCCGCGAATGGTGCGGGAGTGGCGTGCACGGGGCTTTCCCGCCAGCAAGGAGCGGGGCGAGCGCCTGAGGCGCGAAACGGCCTCCATGGGCGCCATAAGCGCCGTTACAAGGCCACGACCGACTCCAAGCACAGCCTGCCCGTGGCGGATAACGTGTTCGCGCGTGACTTCAGCCCCAACGGTCCGAATCAGGCCTGGACCTCCGACATCACGTACCTGTGGACCGAGGAAGGCTGGCTGTACCTGGCCATCGTGCTGGATCTGTTCAACCGCGAGGTGGTGGGCTGGTCCTTGAAGCCGCGCCTGACAGCCGATCTCGTCACCGAGGCCCTCACCATGGCCTGGTTCCGCCGCCAGCCCGCCCCAGGTCTGCTCCACCATTCCGATCGCGGGAGCCAATACGCCAGCCACGCCTTCCAAGACGAACTCCGGGAATACGGCATGACCCCCTCCATGAGCCGCAAGGGGAACTGCTGGGATAATGCACCCACCGAGAGCTGGTTCAACAGCTTCAAGAACGAGCGGGTCTTCGGGGAGCGCTTCGTCACTCGAAAAGCGATGAAGGCCACGGCCTTTGAGTCCAGTGAGGTGTTCTACAACCGTCGGCGCCTGCACTCCACCCTCGGTTACACCGCCCCGGTGCCGTATCTGAAAAACTGGAGGGAGGCCCAGCAAGCGGAGAATCAGGTAGCATGAGACCGCTTCCTTGGAAGACAAAAAACCGAGGTAACCTCACCCTGCTCGGTCACGCGCACAACGACATCACCGCGCACTAACTCCACGCCGGGTCTGTCGAGGCTGCTGGAAGAGGCCGAACGGGAGCAACGCCCGAGCGCGAGGCTGGCGCTGGTTAAAGTCGGGTGACCGGGTGATGCTGAAGGCCGCTCAGTCGATGGCTGCGCGCGGATTGAAACAAACCCAAAAAAGAAGGCGCTTTTGGCCAAGAAAAAGCTGCTTTGGTAAGCGGCTGAATTTCCATCGAAATATGGTGGCTACGCCCTGACTCGAACAGGGGACCCTCGCATTATGAGTGCGATGCTCTAACCAACTGAGCTACGTAGCCAGGAAAGAAGCGGAATGGTATCGCCCGACACCAATTTCGTCAAATGCCGCTGAGCCGCTGGGTGTGATCAGAACTGATGTGGTGGCGGAAGCTGTCATGCGGCTTGCTTGAGATCACCGCTCCAGTACCGCGACCATTGGCCGTTCGCCCGCACGAGAAGCCGTGCGAGCATCGCTTCGGCGTTGTCTGGAGTCCACCAGGCCCCCGGCCGTTTGAGCCGCGGCTGGACGACGTAGCGGTGGGCGCTTTCGATCTCGCCCGAGCCGATCGGCAGGCCCGCGGCAATCGCACTGGCATCGTCCAGGCGGGCACGGTGGTTGGCGAGGTAGCGGTGACGGGCGCGCACCGGAGCCTCCTCCTCGGGCGCCGGGCTCAATGGCGGCGAGGAACCCCGGCTGTCGCGTAACGTGCCGGGAACGGTGATGGCCGGGAGGCCGGGCTATACTCCCCGCTCAAGACCATGACAATGGGGCGCCGGAGCCCAGCAACCAAATGATCGAGATTGAATATATCGTGAAAGACAGCCGTGGAGTCGAGCGTTTGCGCACGGCCGACAAGAAGGCCGCCGATGCCTATGACCGGATTCTGGAGAATGCCGAGCGTCTGGCGCAGTGGTTGCGTGCCGATCAGGTGTTGCCCAACCTGCCCGAGTCGGAGTTGGAGGAACTGACCATCTATCTGGCCCGCAACGCCCGTGAGATCGAGCAGATCCTCAAGGGCAAGCCCGTGGAACGCGACTCGGACGTGGCGGCGGTTGAGTCGGCGGAGCGGGTGACACCGATCAGGAAGGCCCAACAGGAGCGAAACTGATACCAACCGCCAGAAAGCCATCGCGCAGGCACGACCGGTCGTGCTCCAGTCCAATGAGATGACCAGGGTCGTTCTGAAACAGCGGGTTGCGGATACCATGAGGCCGGGATACGCCTCGTCGCTCAAGCACCCAGATTACGTGAGCCATCGGTAACAATGGTTTGCCGATCACCGGCATTCGCCGCTGGGAGGCCGCCCGTAAGGGGTTTCTTAGGAAACAGAGGGGTACAACTTCCGGTAGTGCCTTGATTCGTAGGATGACGACAAACGAGCACACCCGTGGAGCGGCTTGCCGCCGCGAAAAACCTCGCGTTGGCGCTCATCGCGGCTAAAAGCCGCTCCCACGAAATTCTATCGACTGGGGCGCTACCAGATCAGCGATCAACAATATAGCGGGCTGTGACAGCTTCGCTCCTGTCTGGCACCCATTCCAACGCAGAACACGCCTTCGGGAGGCGGCGCCTGTCAACGACCGTTTCGCGGCCTATGCCAAGGGAAGAAAACCCTTTATCAAATAGGGAATAAGATGTTCATCAAAACTTTACGTGCTCGGCTGTTTCTCTGGATGCTGGGTGGCAGCGGACTGATGTTTCTGCTGGCGTTCGGGGCGATGGCCACATTCACTCAGAACCAAGCCCGCGATCAGGCTTTGGCGATGGTCCGCGACATGGGGGACACCTACGCCAATCGGATCGAAGCCGAGTTCGCGCATTCCTATGCCGTGGCCGAATCGCTGGCCCTGGCGGTGTCGGCCATTCACCAGCGGCAACCCGAGCGGGCCGTCGCCTCGGCGATCAATGCCGCCATCCTCGAAGCCAATCCGCAACTCATCGGCCTGGGCTCCTACTGGGAGCCTAACGCCTTTGATGGGCGCGACGCCGACTTCGTCAGCGTCGCGCCGGAAAACGATCAGACCGGACGCTACCTGCCTTACTGGAACCGGGCCAGTGGGAAGGTCGTCGTGGAACCGGTGACGGATTACGAAACGTCGGATTGGTACAACGTCCCGAAGAAAACCGGTCGACCCTGGGCCAGCGAACCCTATGCCTTTCCCATCGGTGGACGCCCGGTCATGATGGTTTCGCTCATGGTGCCGATCCTGAGCGAGGGGCGTTTCCAGGGATCGGTGGGCGCGGATTATCCCCTTCGAGGGCTTCAGGAGATTCTATCCGAGGTGCGCCCCTTTGGTTCTGGCCAGGCCAGTTTGCTCTCCAACGCGGGCTTGTATGCCAGCCATCCCGACAACGCCCGCCTGGGAAAACCAGCGAAAGACCTGCCCGCCGCGGCCCTCACGGCGATCCAGCAGGGACAACCCTATGAATTTGTCGATGAGGCTGGCTTGATGTCGCTCGTGCGGCCGATCAAACCGGGCAAGGCGCAGAATACCTGGGCGTTACTGCTCACCTTCCCCTTAACGGCGGCCCTGTCCGAAGCCCGCCAGATAACTTGGCTGACAGCCGTGATTGGCGTCGTCGGTCTGCTGATTCTGGCGGCCTTGATTTGGCCGCTCCTGACCCGCCTGATCCGCCCCTTGAAAACACTGGCACAAACCCTGTCCGATTGGGATGGGGATATCGCCCAGCAGGTGACAGTCGAACGCCAGGACGAAATCGGCGTCATCGGTTCCGCCTTCAATACCTTCATGACCCGCCTGCGCGAACTGGTGATGGCGATCGCGCAGGAAAGCCGTCATCTGGACAGGACGACACAGGAGCTCATCGCCGCGACCGAGGCGGTCGTCCAGCACTCGCATCAACAGCTTGAGGCGGCGGGTTCCATGCAGGATGAGATGGACCAGATCGCCCGTTCCATCGCCGAGGTGGCCCAACAGTCGGACCAGTTGCAGGCCCTGGCGCGCAAGACCGGTCATTTAACGGCCAGCGCCTCCGAGACGGTGAATCACACCGCCGAGGACATCGGCCAGATCGACCAGACCATGCAAGCGGTGGCGGAGGGGGTGCGACGACTCGACGAACGCTCCCGCGAGATCAGCACCATCATCAATGTCATTCGCGAGATCGCCGATCAGACAAATCTGCTGGCCTTGAATGCCGCCATTGAAGCCGCGCGCGCCGGGGAGCAGGGGCGCGGCTTTGCCGTGGTCGCCGACGAGGTGCGTAAGCTGGCCAATCGGACCGCTCAGGCGACCAGTGAAGTCGCCCAGACCATCAATACGATCCAACAGGAAAGCGCCCAGGCCGTCAAAACGGTCGGCCTGACCTCGGAACAGGTCAATCGAGGCGTGGCTCTGTCACGGGAAGCCTCCCAGTCCATCGAAACCATTCGCCGGCACGCCGACGATATTCTCACCCGAGTCTCCGATGTCAGCCGACAAGCCAACCAGCAGTCGAGCACCAGTCAGGCACTGTCCAACAACGTCGACAGCGTGGGACATTTAGCCAGGGATAACGACCAGAGCATTCTCTTGGCGCGGGAGCACGTTCAGGGGCTGGCGGTCCTGGCGAAGACACTGCGCGGCTTGGTCTCCCGGTTTCATGGTGTCCAAAACGGGCCAGGGGTGTGAGTCGCCTCCGGCTGACCGTTAACGGGAGACCGAGCCCGTGGGCTTTGGTTCTCATCCTGAGCGATTTGACGGAGGCGCCTCCGGTTCGCGGTCAATCAACGCCAGGTCCGGAATTAACATGGCGTTCACGCCATGCGGCCCCCTTGATTTCCGGGTGTAACCGAAAGGGCCTGTATGGATATCATCCTTGATGGCTAGTCAGGCGGTAGTGTTGATCTGGGTGCCGACGCCATCGGGCAGGCTCTGGAGCAGATGCGTCGCTGTCTGCTCCTGAAGCTCGATGGACTTTTTCAGCACGGCGACGTCGACCGCGCTCTCGACCTTGCCCTGGGCGAGCGAGGTGGCGAGCATGGCGAGTCCGGTCGTCGAGGTGGGAATTTCCACGGTCTGGATCTCCTGGGTTCGCGAGACCAGGCACGGTGCCTGATGCCTGGTCTCCTTAACGGCCCCAGGCTCCAGAACTGAAGCCGGGTCGTCCCGACCCTGTCGCGCGCACGGGCGCGGCATCCTGGTGTCAGGCCAACCCAACCCGCCGATCCCAGACCCCAAAGGGACGCCGCAGGCCTTTGCGATGCCTGACGGCGGGTGATCCATGCCGGGATTTCCGGCGAGGTCACGGCCGAGGGGCTGGCACGGCTTCCGCGTGGGCTGGAGGACACCGCACCCGATCTCCTGCCTCGGCTCGAAGGGGGCCATGACATCCTGCGCCACCTCGATCCCGCGATCACGCACGCCAACCTGGCCGCCATGCTCGAACTGGCCCAGGCGCGCGGCATTCCGGTGGCGCGGATCGGGGTGCCCGAGAAGCGGCTATTCTCCAAGGTGGCGCCCCTCTATCGAGCCCTGGCCGAGACCTAGGATCTCTGCTGGCCGAGGATCCGATCGCCGATCGGCTACGCCAGCGTGCCTACAAGTCCGATACGATCCATTTCAACCGCGAGGGCTATCGCGTCATGGCCGAAGCCCTCGATGACCGACTCGACCGGGAGGGCGCCTGGTGAAGGAGCCGGCGGTCCGACCGAGGCCCCCACCCGATCGCCCATGGCACAGGGCGGCCAAGGTATACACGAGTGCGCCCCTGGAGGCCGCCGAATCGGGCCGGAGGCGGGTGCCGGCACGCCTTCGCGTCGCTTGATAACGATGGGCTAAATCCGTTTACGCCGAGTGCTTCGCTGGGGTATACCTCGGCGAGACGACCGGCCGCGAATCGCCGGAAACCACGGGGTCGGCCCCTGGCCTCGGTTTTTCTGTTCCGTTGCGCCTCAGACCCGAATGGCACTAAGATAAGCAGGCTATTATAAATATCAGCAACTTAGGTGACAACCCGGATTTCGGCTGCCGCAACATCAGCGAATGCCTGCCAGGATCCCCTGGATTCTGCTGGATTCCGTAGCGCTTCGGACTCTCGGGCTGGCCATGTAAGCATCTGTTTTGTATAGATTACGCGCTTATCTTAGCGCCATTCGCCTCAAATCCCGTTTACAGCTTGAGTAGTTACTATGCCGATTATCTGGCGACCACAATTAACGACGGGCGACGAGCGGCTCGATCAAGACCATAAGTATCTCTTCGCCATCTTTAATTGTGTCGAACTGGCCTTGAGCGCACCCGATCAGATGAAACATTTACCGCTTTTTTTCGGGCAACTCTTTGAATATACCGAAGAGCACTTCCTGCGCGAAGAGAAGCTCCAAGTCTCGATCGGTTATCCCGGATATTTAGCGCACAAGATGGCCCATCAGGAAATTCTGGAGCGGTTGAAAGAGGTCAACGACCATCTTCAGAAGATCGCGACCACTCATGGAGGGCTGAATGATCCTGAATTGGTCCGGGGTGGTCTGGATCAGGAGGTACTCAACTTGGCACGCGGCTGGATTGTTGGACACATCGCCAAAATGGATACGGCCATGCTTTCCTATCTGAAGCCCCAGCATACGGGGCCTAAACTCAAGTCCTAAGTCGATGCAAGGTGCCTCGACTTCCGTCACGCGATATCCACCTGGTCCGTCGCGTTCGACCAGGCCCGGATCCCGGCGATCTCCTCGGGGTCGATATCCAGCGAGACCAGGAACGCCTGATGGGCCTCGGGTGCGTGACGCTCGAACGCTTGGTGCCAGCGCCGCATGCCCGCCTCATCCAGGCCGGCGGCGTTCAGCATGGCGATCCACAGCGCCTTGGTCATCGGGCTGGCCAAGGTGGCGCTGTCCGACTTGAGCAGCCGCAGGATCAGCGACTGCTGCTCGCGCAGCTGCTGGATCTCCTGGTCGATGGCGGACAGACGCTGCTCCAGGAGGCCGCGCGGCCCCTCCCCTTCCTGGCGCAGGAGCTGCTGGATCGCCTCCAGGGACAGACCCGCCGCCCGGTAGCGCCGGATCTTCGCCAGCCGTTCCACGTCCGCCGCGCCGTAGAGCCGATAGTTGCCGCCGGTGCGACCGCTGGGCATCAGGAGGCCGATGCTGTCGTAGTAAAGGAGCGTGCCGCGCGCGAGCGCGAAGCGCCGGGCGAGCTGTCCGATGGTCCAGGTGGTGGCCGTCATGGGCTTGGGTCGCTGTCGTCGTGAACGGCGGCCGGGCAAGGGCGCGGCCGCCGGGTGGATCAGGCTGGATCAGCCGGCGCGAATCCGCTGGATCTCCTCGGCCGGGATCCCGAGCCACTCCAGGAAGGACTGATGCTGGTCGGGATGGCGCGCCTCGAAGCACTGATGCCAGCGCCACATCGTCTCGGCGTCAAGTCCGATCGCCTGAAACAGCGCGATCCATTGGTCTTTGGTCAGGGTTGTCTGGGGCATGCGTCGCTCCGTCGTTGGGTTAGTCGGACGTCCGCCGATTGGCGGACACCGGAGCGGAGCTTCAAGTATCCAGTGGTCGTCAGGTCAAGCGGGACGCTTCAGCCTCGTGCGCGGAGTGAGCGGTCAGGAGCGGAGAGCCACCGCATGGCGCCGTGATGGTCCTGACGCCGAGCCGCTAGACGTTGAAGCGGAAATGGATGATGTCGCCGTCCTTGACGACGTATTCCTTGCCCTCCGAGCGCAACTTGCCGGCCTCCTTGGCGCCCTGCTCGCCCTTGCAGGCGACGAAATCCTCGTAGGCGATGACCTCGGCGCGGATGAAACCGCGCTCGAAGTCGGTGTGGATCACAGCCGCCGCCTGGGGGGCCTTGGCCTGCTTGGGGATGGTCCAGGCGCGCACCTCCTTGGGTCCGGCCGTGAAATAGGTCTCCAGGCCCAGCAGGCGATAGCCGACTCGCACGACCCGGTTCAGGCCCGGCTCGTCGAGCCCGAGATCGGTGAGAAATTCCTGTCGCGCGTCCTCGTCGAGTTCGACGATCTCGGCCTCGATCGCCGCGCAGACGGGCACCACCGCGGCCCCCTCCTCCGCCGCCAGCGCCACGACCTGATCGAGCAGCGGGTTGTCGACGAACCCGTCCTCGGCCACGTTGGCGATGTACATGGTCGGCTTGGCGGTCAGCAGGAACAGATCGCGCAGCTCCGACAGCGCCTCCTGGTCCCATCCGAGGGAGCGAACGGGGCGACCGGCATCCAGTTGCGCATAGGCCTGTTCAAGCAGCTCCTTGCGTTTGAGGATCTGCTTGTCGCCCGTCTTGGCCACGCGCTGCGCGCGATCCAGGGCCTTGGCGACCGAGTCCAGGTCGGCCAGGGCCAGTTCCGTGTTGATGACCTCGATGTCGCCCAGCGGATCGATCTTGCCGGCGACATGCACGACATCGTCGTCGACGAAACAGCGCACGACATGGGCGATCGCATCGGTTTCGCGGATATTGGCGAGGAATTTATTGCCGAGACCCTCGCCCTTGGAGGCCCCGGCGACCAGGCCGGCGATGTCGACGAACTGCATCGAGGTGGGCAACACCCGCTGCGGTTTGGTGATGGAGGCGATGACGTCGAGCCGGGCATCCGGCAGCGGCACCACGCCGACGTTCGGGTCGATGGTGCAGAAGGGGTAGTTCTCGGCCGCGATGGCGGCCTGAGTGAGGGCATTGAAGAGGGTCGACTTGCCCACGTTGGGCAGGCCGACGATGCCGCATTTGAATCCCATGGCTTAAATCCGCTCGAAAAAATCCTGTGAGTCTACAGGACTTGCGACGAGCGGCGCTAGATCATCAGGCCGCTCAACCCGACGGGCTCTGGTCGCGATTGTAGCGGTCCTCGAAGCGCACGATGTCGTCCTCTCCGAGATAGCTCCCGGATTGAACCTCGATCAGCTCCAGCGGGATGCTGCCGGGATTCTCCAGCCGATGGGTGGCGCCCACCGGAATATAGGTCGATTGATTCTCGGTGAGCAGGAAGGTCTTGTCGTCGCAGGCCACCCGCGCGGTCCCGGAGACGACGACCCAGTGTTCCGCGCGATGATGATGCATCTGCAAGGAGAGTGACTCACCCGGCTTCACCACCAGTCGCTTGACCTGATAGCGCGAGCCCTGCCCGATCGATTCGTAGGAACCCCAGGGCCGGTGGACACGCTGATGATGCCTGTGCTCATCGCGCTGCTGACTCTGGAGGAATTGGGTGACCGCCTTGACGTCCTGCGCCGCTTCCTTGCTCGTGACCAGAACCGCGTCCGGCGTCTCCACCACGATCAGGTTGTTCACGCCGATCACCGCCAGCATCCGGTGCTTGGCCACCAGCAGATTGTCGTTGGCATTGTGAACGAAGGCATCGCCATCGAGCACGTTGCCGGTCGCGTCCTGCTCGCGCACCTCCCAGAGGGCCGACCAGGCGCCAACGTCCGACCAGCCGACATCCAGGGGCACCACCACGGCGCGCGGAAAATCGGCCGCGTCCCCGGATTGAGCCGCCGCCGAGAGCCGTTCCATCACCGCGTAGTCGATCGAGTCGCTGGGGCAGGCGCCGAACAGATCGGGGTCGAGCCGGAGAAAGTCGCCGTCCAATTGGGCGCTGTCGAACGCCTTGGCCACCGCCTGGGCGATATCCGGCCGGAAGCGTTCGAGCAGATCCAGCCACACCGAGGCCCGGAGCACGAAGATGCCGCTATTCCACAGATACTCGCCCGTCGACAGATAGCGCCGCGCGGTCTCGACGTCGGGTTTCTCGACGAATCCATCCAGCGCGTAAGCCGACCCCGAGAGGCCCTCCATGCGCAGCGCCTGACCCTGGCGAATGTAGCCATAACCGGTTTCGGGCTTGCCGGGAACGATCCCGAAGGTGACGACGGAACCCTCGCTGGCGATCGCGTAGGCATCGGCCACGGCCGCGCGAAAGCCGGGCTCGTTGCGGATGACGTGGTCCGCCGGCATGACCAGCAGCACCGGATCCTCGCCCGGCCCAGACGCGGCGAGCGCGGCCAGCGTCAGGGCCGGGGCGGTGTTGCGGCCCTTGGGCTCCAGGACGATGCGGGCGGGCCGCCGACCGATAAGCCGCAGCTGCTCGGCGACCAGGAAGCGATGGCTGTCATTGCAGACCACCAGCGGGTCGAGCTGGCCGATCGCCAGGCGCGGGTGCTCGGCGCTCAGGCCGTCGATCCGCCGGACCGTCTCCTGGAGCATGGTATGCTCGCTGGTCAGCGGCAGGAATTGCTTGGGATAGGCCTCGCGCGAGAGCGGCCAGAGTCGCGTGCCGGATCCACCGGAAAGAATGACGGGTTGCAATAGCATCGCTGGTGACGGGTTCCGTATGAATGGGATGTCCAAGCGGCGAATTAGAGCAATCCAGCCCCATCTTGGTCAAACCAAGAGTCTGATCAACCAGATCGAACCGACCTCATGACCCCCGAACCGATCCAAATGGCGCGCCTGCTGCGCGAGACCGCCGCGAAGTTCGTGATGCCAGGCTGGCACCAGGTGCGCGCCCGACACAAGGCCGATGGAAGCTTCGTCACTGAAACCGACATCGCCTCGCAACGCCATATCGCCGAATCGCTCGGCCGCGCCTTCCCCGACATCCCGCTGCTCGGCGAGGAGATGACCCCCGATGAACAGGCGCGTCTCATCAATGAATCGGAGCGCGGTCTCTGGGTGCTCGACCCGCTGGACGGAACCAGCAACTATGCCGGGGGCTTTCCGGCCTTCTCGATCTCGCTGGCCTTGATCGAAAAGGGCCAGCCGGTGCTGGGCGCCATCCTCGATCCCGTGCGCGACGAATGTTTCACCGCGGCGAGGGGCCGGGGGGCCTGCCTGAACGAGGCGCCCATCCGCCCCTTCGCGCCCAATCCGGCCCTCCGGGATTGTCTGGCCGTGATCGACTTCAAGCGTCTGCCGCCGGACACCCTGGCCAAACTGCTCGGCAAGCCATGCTTCGCCTCGCAGCGGAACCTGGGCTCGGTCGCGCTCGAATGGTGCTGGCTGGCGGCCGGTCGTTTCCAGCTCTATCTGCATGGCGGCCAAAAGCTCTGGGACTACGCCGCCGGACGTCTGATCGCGGAGGAAGCCGGAGCCGCAGCCAGGCACCTGACCCCGGATCGCCTGACACCCAGCCCCGGCCTGAGCCTGGACTCACGCCTCGCCATCGCGGCGGCGAACGAGGAGCTGCTGCACGCCTGGCTCGCCTGCCTGGGCATCGAACCGCCGGCGCCTTGAGAAGCGAAGCCTTTGATTCACTGGCGAATGCCCTCAATTCACGCCGACCAAATACAGGAGGAGGCCAGCCCCCTCCTCCGCTTCCATTGAGGTGTATTCAAATGACCGACGACCCGACCCCGATCGACATGGAGTTGGCCAGCGGCATCGCGGCCTTCGAATCCAAGCAGTTTTCCCGCGCCGTGGGTCTGCTGTCCCCGCTGGCCGAACGGGGCGACATCGACGCCCAGTACCGGATGGCGATCATGGCCCAGAACGGACTCGGCATGCTCCCGAATCCGCTCATGGCCTTCAGCTACATGAAGAACGCGGCGAAAGCGGGGTTCAACCTCGCCCAGCACGGACTCGCCTTCATGTACATGCAGGGAGAATGCACCGACAAAAACCCCGCCAAGGCGATCGAGTGGTTCAAGAAGGCCGCCGACCAGGGGCTCGTCGGCTCGCTGACCACCCTGGCCATGATGTACGAGGAAGGACAGGGCGTGGAGAAAGATCTTGAGGAAGCCAAGCGACTCTACCGACTCGCGGGCTTCGAGGAGCGTTGACGCCCATCCGACGGCCGCGCCCGCGTTGGCGACCAAAGGCCATCCAGCCGCGCGATCGGCCGTTTTCTTCCAGAGGGAGCTACCGCTTCGCCCATCGAGTCGGATATACTCGCCCGCTGCGTTGCCGGGGTGGCGAAATTGGTAGACGCATCAGACTCAAAATCTGACGGGGGCGACCCCATGCCGGTTCGAGTCCGGCCCTCGGTACCAATTTAAAACAAAGGGTTAGGCGGAAACGCCTAGCCCTTTTTGTTTTTAGCGCCTGACCGATGCCAAGCGATGGGGAACCCAGACCAAGGCCGCGATTCGGGAGCGGCGCCACTTCAAAACCGTCGAGAGTCCCCGTCAACCCCTGATCGCCGGATGGGGCATTTCACTCGACCCCGCCTGTTTCGCGCTCGAAACGGCGGAGGCGCGCGATCAACCGCTCGACATCCTCCATCGTCGTCTCCGGATTCATGAAGACGAGGCGCAGATAGCGCCGGCCCTGGAACTGGGTCGAGGTGAGATAGAAGTCGCCCTCGACGAGCAACTGACGGCGCAGTTCCAGTTGGCGCGCATCGGAGCCAGGGAGCCGGAAGCAGAGGATGTTCGATTCGGGAGCCACGGGGACATCCAGACCCTCGATTCCGCGCAGCCACACATAGGCGTCGGCGGTCAACCGATACTGCCGCTCGACATAGTCGGCGAGCCCCTGTTCACCCAGCGCGGCGAGCACCAGGTAGAACTTGAGTCCCAACCCGCTCTTGGTGCATTCGACCGCGCGCGGGAGGAAGTCGAAGCCGGGCTGTTCCTTGTCGTGGAAGAGATAGCTCGCCTCCTGGCTGAAGGCGCTGTCGAGGGTGCGGTGATCGCGTACCAGCAGGGCGGCGCAGACGGCGGAGGTGCGCAGCATCTTGTGGGCATCCCAGGTCAGTGAGTCGGCCAGCTCGACACCATCCAGCAGGTGGCGGTACTCGGTTGAGAGAAGGGCCGAGGCCCCATGGGCGCCGTCGACATGGAACCAGATTCCTTCGGCCCGGCAGAACTCGCCGAGCGGTCGCAGCCGGTCATGGACGCCGACGGCGGTACTACAGGCATTGGCGACCAGCGCCAGGGGTGTGCGGCCATCCGCGCGAACTTGGGCGAGTGTCGAGGGGAGCGCGTCGGGGTCCATGACGCCGCGCGCATCGGTGGGGACCGGGTAGATGTTCCGCGTCCCCAGTCCCAGGATGCCGACCGCGCGCTCGATGCTGTAATGGTTGTTGCCCGGCGCCAGCAGGGCGAGATCATCGCGGTGGCCCTCGCGCCAGGCATCGGGCCGCACGCTCGATCGGGCCGCGATCATGGCCGTCAGATTCGCCAGCGACCCGCCATGGGTCAGCACGCCGCCGCCGAAGCCCGCCGCGCCCAGCCGCTCCAGATCCAGCGGCGCCGGGGTCCAGCCGACCTTTTCGAGCATCCAGTTGATGACGAAATATTCGATGGCGGCGGCGCCCGGACCCATCTCGTAGATCGCCATGGGGTTATTGGTCAGGGCGTCGATCAGCGCCCCGAGCGCGGCGCCGGGATGCGGGGCGGCCACCTGATGTCCCAGGTAGCCGGGCTGGTGCAGATTGATGATGGTCTTGAGATAACGCCCCATGAAGTCCTGCAGCGCCTCGCCCTCCAGTCCGCCCTGGCGGGCGAAGTGGTCGAGTCGCAGTTCATCGATCAGGGTCGCCAGGGGTCGCTGTGCCAGCACGGGCACGGCGCGGGCGCGCGCCTGGGCGACCTGGCGATCCAGTGCGGTGGCGACGATGTCCAGGTCCGAGCGGAAGGTCATGGGCGGTGACGAGGGTGTAGTGGTGTAATGGGAAGGTGATGATGGTAAACCCCATTCCGCTCATCTGGAATGGATAGCCCCGCGGGGAAGCGACCGACTGGCCTCTGTCGGGCGCCATCGCCCTGGCCGGATTCCTCGCTATCTCGGTCGAGCCGTGGTTTTGGCGACTGAAGCAGGCCAACCGGACGATCGAGCCTAATGGAAGGAAGGCCCCGTGACAGGATGACGCCTCGCGACGGGGCATCGAAAACCGCTATCCAGGAAGCCGAACACCATGCCATTCAATACAAAAGCCCTGCGGATGATCCTGCTGATCGGCCTCGCCACGGCGGCCCAGGCCGACGACAGCACCCAGCCCCCGGTCGGCTCGGGCAACCCCGTGCCTGACCTCGCCATTTGCGCCGGCTGTCACCAGGCGAATGGCGGGGGCGTCGAGGCGCTCGGCGCGCCGCGCCTGGCGGCGATGGGGGCAAGCTACCTGGCCCAACAGATCGCCAACTTCAAGGACGGTCACCGCCAGCACAGCCTCATGACGCCTTGGGCGAAGCTCCTCACCGAGGCCGAGATCCGGGCCATGAGCGAGCATTTCGCGGCCCTGCCGCCCGCCAGCAATGCCGAGCCGCCCGCCGACGTCGATCCCGAAATCGGCCGGCGTCTGGCGCTTTACGGCGACTGGCCGGGGCGCCGGCTGCCGGCCTGCGGGCAATGCCACGGACCCTTGGGGATCGGTGTTGGCGAGCACTTCCCCGCCCTGGCCGGTCAGCCCTACAGCTATCTGGTCGGACAGTTGACGGCCTGGACCAGCGGCGAGCGCGGCGGCGATCCGCTCGGCATGATGGGCGCGATCAACGCCAGGCTGTCGGTGGCGGAGACCCGGTCGGTGGCGGCCTTCTATGCCTCGCTGCCGGCCGCCAGGTCGGTGGATCTCGCCGGCCGGATCAACCGGGGCGAGATCCAGCCCGAAGCGGCGACGACGCCGACACCAGGGCCAAACGCCGCGCCGGCGCCGCATCCGGGCCAGGTAACCAGTGGCCGCGCGCCTGGGCCGAGCGGACATTTCACGCCGCCGGCCAGGGACGACAAGCCCAGCGACGCCTTCGGCGAGATGGTCGCGCTCGGCGAGGCCATCTTCACCCATACCGACAGTCACGCGATCTCCGGCCAGTACGTCGGCAATCGACAGGTCTGCGAGGACTGTCACCTGGACGCCGGCCGGCTCGCCGACGCCGCGCCCATGTGGGCCGCCTGGGTGGCCTATCCGGCCTATCGCGCCAAGGACAACCGGGTCAGCACCATCATCGAGCGCATCCAGGGCTGCTTCACCTACTCGATGAACGCCCAAGCCTCCGAGGTCGGCCATCCGCCGACCGCCGAGAGTCAAACCATCCATGCGCTGGCGAGCTACCTCTATTGGCTTGCCACCGGCGCGCCGACCGGCGACAGGACAATGCCGGGGCGCGGCTATCCGAAACTGGCCGAGACCGAGCTGGGGTTCGATCCGGACCGCGGCGCGGCGGTCTACGAGAGAGCCTGCGCGATTTGCCATGGCGCCGACGGCGAAGGGGGCCAAGCCGGCGACCAGAGGGTGTTCCCGCCGCTGTGGGGGGCGAGCAGTTACAACTGGGGCGCGGGGATGCACAACATCGACACGGCGGCCGCGTTCATCAAGACCAATATGCCGCTCGGCAACTTCCTGGAGCTGAGCGATCAGGAGGCTTGGGACGTCGCGGCCTTCATCAACGCCCAGGAACGCCCGCGCGATCCGCGATTCACCGGCGATCTGGCCGAGACCACCGCGCGCTTCCATGACAGCCGATTCGACTACCACGGCAAGCGCGCGGGACCGGACGGCCAGCCACTCGGCGCATCCGAGCCGAAGCCGGCTCGCTAGCCTGGCGGTCGGCGGTCCGGGCGGCCGACCCATGCGGCCGTTTCGACTAACCCCAGGGCTCGACGCATGCCCCGCCAGTCGCTGGGGTTTTGGTCCGATTCCGGAACCGATGCGACCAGGCCGTAGCCCAATTATCAGATAGTCATCACTCTTGACGTCGAGCCGGTCTGGAGGCCCTCTCGCCGCCATCGCCAACAGGCCGTACGCCCATGAACGCCGATTTCGCCGCGCTTTTGTTCAGGGAATCGCCCGACGCACTGATCGCGACCGACACGGAGGGACGGGTGCTCTACTGGAGTCCGGGCGCGGAGACCCTGTTTGGCTACGCCAGCGAGGAAACGGCGGGACGCCGACTGAGCGATCTGGTCGGAGTCACCGACAGCGCCGGGAAGGACCAGTTCGTCCGGCGCGAACTGCTGGAACAAGGGTCCATCAGCTACGAATCCCTGCGTCACCACAAGGACGGTTCGCTGATCTATGTCGCCGCGACCGGCAAGGCGATCCGCGCCGGGGACGGCCGCCTCGAATGTCTGCTGTTCGCCAAGAAAGACGTGACCCGGATGAAGGTCATCCGCGATGCCAAGCTGGTGGACGCGCGTTTCCGCGAGCTGCTGGAGTCCATGCCCGACGGCATCGTCATGGTCAATCTCACCGGCCGCATCGTGTTTTCGAACGCCCAGGCCGACGCCCTCTTTGGCTACGACCGGGGCGAACTGCGCGGCCAGCCGATCGAGACCCTGCTCCCGGAGCGCTTCCGGGCCGCGCATGTGGGACATCGGGTCAATTACTTCAACCAATTGCGCACCCGCGCCATGGGCATGGGGCTGGATCTCCATGGCCGACGCAAGGACGGCAGTGAATTTCCGGTGGAGATCAGCCTCAGCCCGCTGGAGACCGAGGAGGGCACGCTGGTCTCCAGCGCCATCCGCGACATGACCGAGCGCAAGCGTTTCGAGCGGACCCTGCGCGAGCAGAACATCGCCCTGGAACAGGCCAGCCTGGCCAAGGACACCTTCCTGGCCAGCATGTCGCACGAGCTGCGCACCCCGCTCAACGCCATCATCGGCTTCACCGGCACCCTGCTGATGCGCCTGCCCGGCGCGCTCAACCCGGAGCAGGACAAGCAGCTCACCACCATCGAGTCCAGCGCCAGGCATCTGCTGTCGCTCATCAACGATCTGCTCGATCTCGCCAAGATCGAATCCGGCAAGGTCGAGATCAATCCGCGACCCACCTTCTGCGGCGCGGTCATCGAGGAGGTGGCCAGCGCCCTGCGCCCGCTGGCGGAGGGCAAGGGATTACGCTTCGAGATCGCGATCTGTCGCGAGGATCTCCAGGTGTGCGTCGACCAGCGGGCCTTCAGTCAGATCCTCATCAATCTCTGCAACAACGCCATCAAGTTCACCGGCGAGGGCCGGGTGGGCATCGCCTGTGTCGAGCACCACGGCCACGACCAGGACGAGGTGGAGATCCAGGTGTCCGACAGCGGCGCCGGCATCCAGCCGGAGGATCAGGCGCGGCTGTTCCAGGCCTTTACCCAGCTTGACGCCTCCACCACCCGCCGCCACGAGGGCACCGGGTTGGGGTTGTACCTCTCGCGCAAGCTGGCCGATCTGATCGGCGCGCGCATCGGTTTTCACACGGAACCGGGCCAGGGCAGTACCTTCACCCTGACCCTGAGGGAGTACCAGCCATGGCAAGGATCCTGATCATCGAGGACCATCCGGACAACCTGAGACTCATGGGCTATCTGCTCCAGTCCTTCGGACACGAGACCCTCGACGCTCATGACGGCGAGGAGGGGCTGGCGCTGGCCGAGAGCACCGTCGGGCTGGATCTCATCGTCTGCGACGTGCATCTGCCGAAGCTCGACGGCTACGAGGTGGCCCGTCGGCTCAAGGCTCACCCGAGACTGAGCGGCACGCCGCTGGTGGCGGTCACGGCCCTGGCCATGGTGGGCGATCGCGACAGGGTGCTCGCCGCCGGCTTCGACGGCTATATCGCCAAACCCATCGCGCCGCGTGAATTCGTCGGCCAAGTGGAGGGATTCCTGCCGGCCGTGCTGGCGGGGCGTCGCGCCAGTCCCGCCGAGACGTCGGAGCATCCACCCGAGCCGGTCGCAAAGACGAGCACGGAAGGCGCTCGCGTTCTGGTGGTGGATGACATCTCCACCAACCGTAACCTGGCCCAAGCCACCCTGGCGCCCTGCGGCTATCGGGTCACCCTGACCGCGGATGTCGCGGAAGCCCTCGACCTCCTGGCACGACAGCCGTTCGATCTGATCCTCTCGGACCTGCGGATGCCGGTCGACGACGGCTTTCACCTGCTCGCCGCGGTCAAGGCCGACGCCCGGCTGCGGCATCTGCCCTTCCTGATGATCAGCTCCTCCGTCTGGGGCAAGCCGGATCAGGAACGCGCCCTCGCGCTCGGGGCCTCGGCCTTCATGCGGCGGCCGGTCGAGCCGAGACGGCTGCTATCGGAAATCGAATCCTGTCTGAAGAAGCCTGGGGACTGAGCCCGTGGACAGCGCGCGCACCATCCTCGTGGTCGACGATCGAGCCATCAACCGGGAGTTCCTGGCCTCCCTGCTCGGCTACGCGCACTACGAGGTCATGCTGGCCGCCGACGGCGCCGAGGCCCTGAGGCTCGCGACCCGGTCACGTCCGGACCTGGTCATCACCGACGTCCTGATGCCCAACATGGACGGCGTCGAGCTGGCCCAGCGGCTGCGTGCCGATCCGCTCACCGCCCCGATTCCGATCGTCTTCTACACCGCCACCTATCGTCTGGAGGAGGCGCGCGAACTGGCCAACGCCAGCGGCGTGGAACGGGTGATCGCCAAGCCGGCCTCGCCCGCCGCCATCCTTGAGGCAGTGGCGGAACTGGTGGGGCGTCCGGCGCCCGACGCGCGCGACGACGCCATGGCCGCGCCGCCCGGCGTCCCGCCCGGCCTGCTCGGGGGGCTGGCATCGAACCTGAGCGGGCTGGGCGAACTCCAGGGTCTGCTGCAACGGATGCTCCAGCAGGGACAGTCGCTGTTGCAGGAAGGCGGGCGGGCGCGGGAACTGTCCGCGCACCTGGAGCAGTCGCTGGGCGCCGCTCAATCGCTTGGGCTGCGACTGACGGCGCTCATCGAACTGGGGCTGGAGCTGGCGTCCGAGCGCGAGCCCGGCCGACTGCTGGAGCTCTTCTCCCGCGCGGTCCAGGACATCATGAACGCTCGCTATGCCGCCGCCGCCCTGCTCGACCGCGGCGGCCGGGTCACCCATCTGGCGACCCGCGGCCTGCCCGACCCGGTGCGCGCGGCCCTGACCAGCCAACCCCCGAGCGGCCTGATCGCCCAGGCACTGCGCGGCGGGACGCCTCAATGCGTGCGCGACTGGTCCGGCCAGACTCCGCCGCCCGGTCTGCCGCCGGGCCATCCGCCCCTGCGGACCCTGCTGGTGCTGCCGATTCGCTCGGCGTTGCGCACCTATGGCTGGCTCTATCTCGCCGACAAACTGGGCGCCGGCGACTTCGTGGACGAGGATGAACAGATCGCCGCCACCTTCGCCGCGCAGCTCGCCCTGGCCTGCGAGAACCTCGCGCTCTTCGAGGACGCCCAGACCTATGCCCGCCAGTTGGAACAGGAGGTCATCGAGCGGCGCGCGAGCGAGCGGCGCTTCCGGCAACTGGCGGAGAACATCCGCGAGGTCTTCTGGCTGACCGATCCGGAAGTATCGGAATTCTTCTATGTCAGTCCGGCCTACGAGGAGGTCTGGGGAAGATCGCGCGCCAGCCTCTACGCCGCGCCCACGTCCTGGCAGGAGCCGGTGCACCCGGATGACCGGGAGGCGGTGCGCACCGCCATGTCGCGCATGCGCGAGACCGGGCGGGTCGATATCCTCTTCCGGCTGATCCACCCCGATACCGGCATCCGCTGGGTCAATGCCCGCGGCTTCCCCATCCGCGACGATCGCGGCGCGCTGATCCGGGTCGCCGGACTGGCCGAGGACGTGACCGAGAAGAAGCAACAGCAGGACCGGATCGCCCGACTCAACCGTGTCCACAGCCTGCTGTCCGGGATCAATGCCGCCATCGTGCGGATTCACGAACGCCAGGCGCTGTTCGACGAAACCTGTCGCCTGGCGGTGGAGGAAGGCGCCTTCACCCTGGCCTGGATCGGTCTGCTCGACGGCGAGACACTGCGCCCCCTGGCCTGGCGGGCGCGCGATCCACCCATGCGCGCCCAGGGGCTGCGTCTGATCGAACGCGAGGCCGACGCCTCCGAGGCGCGAGCGGTGCTCGACAGCGGCCTCGGGACCGTCCGCGACGATCCCCGCCGGGGCGATCCCGACCCGGATCACTGGATCGAGACGCTGGATTTCCATTCGCGGATCATCCTGCCCCTGAGCCTGGACGGAGCGACCATCGGAACCCTGATGTTCTACGCGCGCGAGGCCGATTTCTTCGACGCGGAGGAGCGACGTCTGCTCGATGAACTGGCGGGGGACATCTCCTTTGCCCTGCGCTACATCGCCAGGGAAGAACGCCTCGACTACCTGGCCTACTACGATGTCCTCACCGGCCTGCCCAACCGCCGTCTGTTCGTGGACCGGCTCGATCGCTTCCTGCAAGGTTCCCAGTACCCGGACCAGCGGGTGGCGGCGATCCTGGTGGACCTGGATCATTTCAAACAGATCAACGACACCCATGGCCGCCATGTCGGCGACGCGCTGCTCAAGGCGGTGGCCGACCGTCTCACCAGCGCCATCGAACAACCTTCCAGCCTGGCGCGCGTGGGGCCGGACACCTTCGCCATCGCGCTCGCCGCGCTGCCCGAATCGACCGATGCCCTGGGGATCATGAAGCATCGCATCCTCGATCCACTGGAACCCGCCTTCGTCATCGCCGGCACCACCCTGCATCTGGGCGTCCACGCCGGCATCGCGCTCTATCCAGGCGACGGCGACGATGGCGAAACACTCTTCGTCCATGCCGAGGATGCCCTCCGGCAGGCCCAGTCATCCGGCGAGCCCTATCTCTACTTCGCCGCGGACGCCAACGCCCGCATCGCCGAGAAGCTGGAGCTGGAGGAGGACTTGCGTCAGGCCGTCGAGCAACGGCGGTTCGTGATCCACATCCAGCCCAAGGTGAGTCTGCGCGATGGCGCGATCGTCGGGGGCGAGGCGCTGCTGCGCTGGAATCACCCGGTCCGGGGGCTGGTCCCTCCCGCGAGCTTCATTGCGCTGGCGGAAGAAACTGGGCTCATCGTCCCGATCGGCGAATGGGTGCTGCGCACCGTCTGCGCCCAACAGGCCCTGTGGCTGAAACAGCATCGCACGGTGCCGGTGGGGGTGAACCTCTCGGCGGTGCAGTTTCGCGCCAGCCGGGTGCTGGATCTGGTGCGCGACGCGCTCGGGGTCTGCGGCCTGGCGCCCGGCTATCTGGATCTGGAACTGACCGAATCCCTGGTCATGCAGAATCCCGAGGAGGCGGCCCGAATCCTGGGTGCCTTGCGCGAACTGGGCGTGAGTCTATCGATGGACGATTTCGGCACCGGCTATTCGTCGCTGGCTCAACTGAAGCGCTTCCCCTTCAACACACTCAAAATCGACCGCGCCTTCATCATCGATATCGTCCATAACCCCGAGGACGCCGCCATCGCCACCGCGATCATCACCCTCGCCCGGCGCCTGGGCATGAACGTGGTGGCGGAGGGCGTGGAGACGATCGAGCAGCTCGAATATCTGCGCGAAGCGGGGTGCGACGAGATGCAGGGCTACCTGTTCAGCCAACCGGTACCGCTGGACGACTTCGAGGCCATGCTCATGGCGGAGCGACGGCTGGATTTACCGGCCACCAGCGCTTGCGCCGAATGACGCCAGAACCAGGCGCGCAAGGAATTCGCGCCGATCGTTTTTCGATCAAAGCCACCTAATATTAGGGTCGGGACGCGGGGCCGCCCTCGACCCGATCCGGTCCGGGGTCATCTCGCCGCACTCTGGCGAGCGTCTTGCTTCGCCCCGATCGACGAACCATCACCCCACCCAGTTCCACCCGGAGGAATCCATGCGAACGCCGATCAGCCTCTTCCTGTTGCTCGCCCTTGGAACGCCCGTCCAGGCCGAGATCCAGACCAAGTCGATTGTCTATGACGACGAGGGGACGACCCTGACCGGCCATCTGTTCTGGGACGATGCCGGCACGACCCAGCGACCCGGTGTCCTGGTGGTCCATGAGTGGTGGGGGCTCAACGATTACGCCAAGCGGCGCGCCCGTATGCTGGCCGAGTTGGGCTATGTCGCCTTTGCCGCGGATATGTACGGCGGCGAGCGCGTCACCACGGATCCCAAGCAGGCCAGCGAATGGATGCAGGAGGTCACCGCCGATCCCGAGTCCTGGCACCAACGGGCCGAGAAGGGGCTGGACCAGCTCCGTTCAAGCCCGCTGGTGGCGAGCGGCAAGCTGGCGGCGGTCGGCTACTGTTTCGGTGGCGGGACCGTGCTGCGGATGGCCTATGGCGGCTCCGATGTCGCCGGCGTGGTGAGTTTCCATGGCTCGCTGCCGGCCGCGCCGGAGGAGGCCAAGGGCCGAATCGGGCCGAAAATCCTGGTACTGCACGGCCAGGCGGACAGCTTCGTCGCCCCGGAAGTGGTGGCCAACTTCCAGACCAAACTGGAAGCGACCGAGGCCAACTGGGAGATGGATATCTATGGCGGCGCGCGCCATGGCTTCACGAACCCCAAGGTTGGCGACTATGGCCTCGGGAACCTGAAATACGACGCTCAGGCCGACGCCCGCTCCTGGAAACGGATGCAGTCCTTCCTGGATGAGTTGTTCGCGGACCGAGATCGGAGGTAGCGCTCAATTCGTAGGATGGACAGAGCGGAAGCGATGCCCATCTTTCAAACCACGGAGCCTTCAGGATTGTGCCGGATGACATCGGCGGGGTTCGTGGGCTTCGCGGCGCTCGGCTCATCTTTATATCTTGAGCCTCGGAGCGTACAGGATGGGTTTCGCTTCGCTCTACCCATCCTACGGGCGATGGTTGATCGCGCCTGGACACGCCATTTCCGGAGGGAGGCCGTAACGGGGACTCGACTCAGGAACCGGCCCCCGCCCGAGGCGACTCCGGCTCCGATGCCGGCGTGAAATGTTCAAGCGCCGGCATCAGCCGCCCCAGACAGCGCTCCAGGATCAGCCGCGACCGCTCGATTTCAGCCGGGTCGGCGGCGTCGCGGATCGCGGCTTCCAATTCGGCCGCCAGGGTTCGCGTCTCGAGCGCGCCGAGCGTCGCCGCCGTGCCTTTGAGGGTATGGGAGAGGCGTCGTGCCTGCTCCTGGTCGCCCAGCGCCAGGGCCTCGCGCACGCGCGTCATGTCATCGGCGTGATTTTGCGCGAATTTCCGCAATAAGCGCAGATAGAGCGGTCGATTCCCGCCGACACTGCGCAACCCGCTCTCGACGTCCAGTCCCTCCAGATCCTCCAGCGCCCCGACCCTGACGGCTTCCGGCGCCTCGGCCTGGGGCGCGCCGCTCACCTCCAGCCAATGCGCCAGCGCGCCGTAGAGTTGACCTGGCTCGACCGGCTTGGCGATATGGTCGTTCATGCCCTCGGCCAGGCAGCGCTCGCGATCGTCCTGGAAGGCGTTCGCGGTTACCGCGAGAATCGGCACCCTCGCCCGATCGGGCAGAGCGCGGATCCGGCGCGCGGCCTCCAGGCCGTCCATTTCAGGCATCTGCATGTCCATCAGGATCGCCGCGTAGGCGAAATCCGAGGCCATCCGCACGGCGACCGCGCCGTTCTCGGCGATGTCCACGCGCAGCCCGGCCTCCTCCAGCAGGATCTTCACGACCTCGCTGTTGATGTCGTTGTCCTCCGCCACCAGGATCCGCGCGCCATGATAGCGGCTCAATCCCTGGTGGGCGTCATCGGGCGCCGCGCGTGGCGATGCTTCGACGACGGCGGCGTCGGCGGTCTTGTCGAAGCGCGCGGTGAACCAGAAGGTACTGCCGACACCCGAGGTACTCTCGACCCCGATCTCTCCGTTCATGAGTTCGACCAGCCGCTTGCTGATCGCCAACCCCAGGCCGGAGCCGCCGAACTTGCGCGTGGACGAGCTGTCGGCCTGCTCGAAGGCGAGGAAGAGTTGCTCCTGTCGATCGTCCTGGATGCCCACGCCCTGATCGCGGACCTCGAAGCGGATCCAGAGATCGCGCGGCGATTGCGCGGCCAGCGTCGCCTCGACGCTCACCGTGCCCTCGTCGCTGAACTTGACCGCGTTGCTGACCAGATTCAGCAGGATCTGACCGAGCCGCAGGGGATCCCCATGCAGCTTCGCGGGCAAGGCCGAATCGATCGAGAGGCGCAGGCGCAGATCCTTCACCTCCACCTCGTGGGCGATCAGCATGTTCAGCTTCGCGAAACTGTGCTGAAGCTCGAAGTCGACCGGGTCGAGATTCAGCCGGCCGGCCTCGATCTTGGAGAGATCGAGGATATCGTTGACCACCCGCAGCAGATGGTAGGCCGCGTCCGAGACCCGCCCCAGCCGGTGCGACTGCTCGGCGTCCCTGGCCCCCGCCTTGAGCAGATGGGTCATGCCGATGATGGCATTGAGCGGGGTACGGATCTCGTGACTCATGTTCGCGAGAAAGGTGTTCTTGGCCAGGTTGGCGGCCTCCGCCGCCACCTTGGCGCGCTCCAGTTCCGCCGTGCGGGTCAGCACCAGATCCTCCAGGTGCTCGCGCGAATGGGCCAGCTCGTCCTCGGTCCGTTTCTTCTCGCTGATATCGATGAAGGTGACGCGGACCTGTTCCAGGGCGTCGTTCTTGAAGACGGGATCGGCGTTCACGAGCAGCCAGCGCGGATTCCCATCGGGCCTCGGCGTGATGCCCAGCGTTTGATTGCGAATCGCCCGATGCGTCGCCATGACCTGGCGAACCGGATATTGCTCCGGCGCCAACGGCCGCAGGGTTTCGTCGACGGCCGCGCGATGCCCGATATCGGGATCGGCGGCGAGCGACGGCTCGGCGCCCGCGAGAATGGTCAGGGCGGCCGGGTTGCCGTCGATCACACGTCCATCGGCGCCATGCACCACAACGCCGACCGGGATACCGTGCAGCAGGTCGCGATAGCGTGCCTCGCTCTCGCGCAGGGCCAGCTCGGCGGCCTTGGCCTCGGTGATATCACGCCAGATCGCGGCCCAGTAACGCCCATCGCGGATATTGAGCAGACGATTGCTGACCATCACCTCGCGCAAGTGGCCGTCCTTATGCCGGTGGCTGGTCTCGAACTCGCCCTGGCCGTTGGGATTGATCATCTCCTTCCAGCCGACGACTCCGCGCGGCGGCGGCACGGCCTGGATATCGACGATCGTGAGCCGGGCGAATTCAGCGCGGCTGTAACCGAGCGACTGACAGGCGGCGTCGTTGAACTCCACGAAGCGCAGCGTATCGGCGTCGATCAACACGATCCCATCGGCCGCCTGATTGACGATGGCGCTGTAAAGCTCCTGACTCTCGCGCAGGGCGTTCTGGGTGCGCCGGTTCTCGGTGACGTCGCGCGCCACGCCCAACACGCCGATGAGTCGACCATCCTGGTCGCGCACGGGGGTCTTGATGGTCTCCAGCAACTCCTGATGGCCATCGTCGCCGAAGGTGATGATTTCCTCGTTGATCGTCGGTCGCCCGGCGCGCAGCGCGTTGAGATCGTTGCGGCGGAAACCGTCGGCTTGCTCGGGGGTCGTGAAATCATGGTCGGTGCGCCCGACGATCCGCTCTTCGCGCGCGCCAAAAAAACTCTCGAAGCGCGAATTGCAGGCCAGGTAGACGCCATCCGGATCCTTCAGCCAGATCAGGTCGGGGATGGCGCGGATCAGGGTGTGCATGAGCCCCAATTCCGCCTTCAGCCGGGTCTCGCTCACCTGCCGCTCGGTATCGTCGCGCCCGATGCCCAGGTAACGCCCATCGTCGAGATGCTGGAGCATGAGATCGACCAGCACCTCGGTGCGATCCGGCCGGCGCATCCAGAGTTCCATGCGCACGGCGGCGCGCGCCTCCAACTGGGCCAGCAGTCCTGGAACGCGCGCCTGATCGCGGGGCGCGATCAGGTCCGGCAGACGCATGGCGCGAAGGGTTGGCAGGTCATGCCCGGTCAGGCCCAACGCCACCGGATTGGCGTATTGCAGGCAAGTATCCGCGTCGCTGATCCAGACCGCGTCCCCGATCGCCGCGCTGACCGCCTGGAGATCGCGCTCGCGATCCATCAGGGCCGTCTCGTCCATGACATAGGCGCGCAGCAACCGGGAATCGCCGGAGTCATCGCGATCCACGACGGTAAAGTCATACAGCCAGCGAACCCGTCCGTCCGGGCGCACGATCCGATAGCGGTGCTCCCAGGTATCGCGCGACTCCCCGAGGTAGCGTGCCACATCGCGGCCGACCCGCTCGCGATCCTCGGGATGGATCGTCGCCGCGTAGCGGAACTCGGGGGCCATCATCTGTTCGGCCGTGTAGCCCAGGATGCGGCCGATATTCGGCGAGGCATAGCGCACCGGCCAGGGCGACTCGGGCTGCCAGACCAGCACGGCCACCGGACCGCCGACGAACAGATCCCGCTCCCATTCGCTTGGTTGCTTGCCGACGCGCCGCGCGCTGTGTCGCACCCAGTTCTGGGACGCCTGGTCGGCGGACGGTCGCTCGCCGTCCAGGGGTCCGACCGCTTGTTGGTGGTTCATGGATGTCACGGTTGCCTAAAGTTTTTCCTGCGTTCCGACACGCACGAGCGCGCTCCCGTCGGCTGGATCCAACCCACGGGAAACGGACCTGTGTGGAGCGGCGCGGGAGCGATCACGATGAAGCCCCTGGCCACGTGTGTTCGACGGCCAAAATTATCGATGAGCGGCGCACATTAGAACAAATCCATACGGTAATGAAGTGGTCGGGATCAAGTGACGCCCGGACGCGATCCCGGTCGGCCAGGCCGCGCGCACGGGACACACTGTCCCTATGTCCGTTGATCGGGGTCCACAAGGCAGCCGTCGACCTAAACGCGCATCCAAGCGCCAGAGGCCACTTAAAGATTTGTTCTGATGTCGATTTTTATCTTCGAACGATCACTCGGAATGAATGACCGGTGGGTCGCCGAGACTGGCGACCCTTTGTGTTCCTGGCGGAGCAGGAGCGCGACAGCCGCGCGCGAACCGGGCATCCTTGGCGATCTCGCGCAACGGCGCAACGACAATTGTCGTCCGACCTAATCTTTAGCCTCGGAGCGTACAGGATGGGTTTCGCTTCGCTCTACCCATCCTACGGGTGGCCGATACACGTCACTTGTGGTCGCCCCCGCCTCAACGTCGCCCCTTGCGCACTGGATGCGGAACGATCTTGACGGTCCTGACCGCGTTATCCGCGGTCTGGATGATTTCCATCGGATGCTCCTGAAGCTTGAGGCTGGTGCCTGGCTCGGGGATGGTCTCCATGTATTCCAGGATCAGGCCATTGAGCGTCTTGGGGCCATCGGTCGGGAGATCCCAACGCAGGGCGCGGTTGAGGTCGCGCACGCTGATGGAGCCGTCGATCAGCAGGCAGCCGTCCTCGGCGCGATGAATCTCCGAGAGACTGTCGGCCGGGTCGGTGGTGAACTCGCCGACGATCTCCTCAAGCAGATCGGTCATGGTGATCAGGCCCAGGAAATCCCCGTATTCGTCGACCACCAGTCCCACCTGTTGCTTGGCGCGCTGAAAGTTGAGCATCTGCTGGTACAGGGGCGTGCCCTCGGGCACGAAATAGGGCTCGCGCGCGATCCCCCGGAGATGCTCCTTGGTCAGTCGATTCTCCAGCAGCGCATGCACGGCATTGCGGGAATGCAGCACGCCGACGACATTGTCGATGCTGCCGTCGTAGAGCGGCAGACGGGTGTAGCTGGTGTTGCGGATGGTCTGGAGGATCTCGTCCTCGCTGTCCTGGATGTCGATGCCGTCGACGTCGTTGCGGGGGATCATGATGTCCTCCACGGTCGCGTGCTCCAGGTCCAGGATCGCCAGCAGCATGGAGCGGCTGCGCTCCGGGATCATGGCGCCGGCCTCGCTGACCACGGTGCGCAACTCCTCGCGACTCAGGTCCGTCGGCGGCCCGCCTTCCGGGACGATGCCGACCATCCTCAGCAGGCCGTTGGTGAAGAGATTGACGAGCCAGACGATCGGATAGAGCACCTTGAGGAGGGGGGCATAGATATAGGCCGCGGGAAAGGCCAGGCGCTCCGGATGGAGCGTCGCGTAGGTCTTGGGCGTGACCTCGCCAAAGATCAGGATCACCAGGGTCAGCAATCCGGCGGCAACGCCGATCGCCGCCTCTCCACCAAGTCGCAACGCGATGACGGTCCCAAGTGACGAGGCCATGATGTTGACGAAGTTGTTGCCGAGCAGGATGAGCCCGATCAGCCGATCCGGCCGATCGAGCAGCCGGCGGGCGATGCGCGCCCCGCGATGCCCCTGGTCGGCCAGATGCTTGAGGCGGTAGCGGTTCATGGTGAGGAGCGCGGTCTCGGAGCCGGAGAAGAAGGCCGAGAGACCGATGAGTACGAACAGGGCGAAAAAGAGTCCGGGCAGGGAGAGATCGTTCACTGAAAACCGTTCGATGGCGGGCGGTCGACTCATTCTAGCCAAACGCTAAACCCGCGGCGAATGCCTGGATGTCGCGGTCGGCTCGCCCCGGGCCATGAATCACGGATTCCTGGCTTGGGTTTGCGGTACATTCGGCCCGATTCGCCCCTTCGACGCGCACGGGTTTCCGCGCGGGTCCGAGGGCCAAGCCTCGGAAAGACTCTCACGATTGGTAAGGACAAGATGCGCCGCGATACCGATGGCGAAACGCCGGAAGATCCCTCGGTACAGGAGGGCTCGAATGCACGTCGATCCGCGCCACCCGACCCGCCCCGAACCAGGCCGGAGCGGGCCGCGGGCGCGATGACGCACCACGGCGAGCGCCACCAACTCCCCTCGGGGACAGGCTCCCAGGGCTGGAGGCTCCGGGTGGTGCTCCTCTATGCCGTCGGGGCGAGCCTCTGGATTCTGCTTTCCGACCGGGCGCTGGAATGGCTCGTCCAGGATCCCGCCCAGGTCGCGCTGACCAACACACTCAAGGGCTGGGCCTTCGTCGCCCTGACCTCCCTGCTGCTCCATGCCCTGCTCCACAGGTTTACTCCGGGGGCTCGGTCCGGCGGACCACCCGCGCCAGGACGCTGGGGTCTGATGTTCGTGCTGCTGACCATGTGGCTCGGCGCCGGCGCGATCGGATTCGACATCGCCCGGAAACTGGCCTCCGGCGAAGGCTGGGAGATCGCGCGCTCGGGAGCCGGGCCGGGGCCCTCGGCCTGGCTCGTCCTGCTGGCCGTCCTGACCCTCCTGGCGACCAGCGCGGGTTTCGTCATCTGGCGCCAGCGCCAGGCGCTGGAGGTGGCGCGCGGGGTTCAGCGGGCTCAGGCCGAACGTCTGCGCACCAACGAACTGCTCGCGGCCATCGCCGACAGTTCCGACGACGCCATCTTCGCCAAGGATCTGGAGGGCCGTTACACCCTGTTCAACCGAGCCGCCAGCCGCTTCGTCGGCCAGCCGGCCGAGGCGGTGCTGGGCCAGGACGATCGGGCCATCTTCCCGGTCGACCAGGCGGAACAGTTGATCGCCATCGGCCGCGCGGTGATCGCGAACCGCCACGCCCAAACCCAGGAGGAGGAGCTCGATACGCCGGAGGGAACCAGGGTTTTCCTGGCCACCAAGGCACCGCTCCATGACGCGCAAGGCCGGATCATCGGTCTCTATGGCATCTCGCGAGACATCACCCGCGACAAACTGGCGGAGGAGGCGCTGCGCCTCAGCGAGCGGCGTTTCCAGGATATCGTCGCGGCCTCCGCCGACTGGATCTGGGAGCTGGACGCGCGAGGGCGCTTCACCTATGCCTCGGAGAGCCTGCATGAGCTGCTCGGCTACGCACCCGAGGAGATCCTCGGCAAGACCCCGTTCGATCTGATGCCGCCCGAGGAGGCCAAGCGGATCGGTGCCCGGCTCCTCGCCCTCGACGCCCGCCATGTCGCCTTCCGCGACCTTCAACACATCAGCCTGCATCGCGACGGGAGCCAGCGTCATGTGTCGACCAGCGGCATGCCGATCCGTGACGGCGCCGACCGGCTGCTCGGCTATCGCGGGCTGGACCGCGACATCACCGAGCGCGCCCAGGCCGAGGCGGAGCTGCGCGCGAGCGAGGCGCTCTTTCGCTCCCTGTTCGACAAGGCGCCGGTGTCCATCCTGGTCCACGACCGCGAGAGCGGCGAGGTCATCGACGCCAATCGTCAGGCCATCGCCGCCTATGGCTACGCCAGCCTGGAGGAACTGCGCTCCTGCGATTTCATGGATGAACCGCCCTACGGCTTCGAGGACGCCGTCCGCTTGATCCGCCAGGCCGCCGCCGGGGGACAGCAGCACTTCGAGTGGAAAAACCGCGATCGTTTCGGGACGATTTTCTGGGAGGAGGTCTGGCTCAACCGCCTCGTCCTCAACGGCATCGAGCGGGTGATGGCGATCGGCGTCGACATCACCGAGCGCAAGGCCGCCGAGGAGGGGCAGCGACACCAGGCCGAGGAGCTGACCCGCCGCTTCGCCGAGCTCAAACGCTTCAACCGGGCCACGGTCGATCGGGAACTGGCGATGATCGAACTCAAGCGACGGATCAACGCCCTCTCGCTCGAACTCGGACGCGAGGCGCCCTACCCCTTGAGCTTTCTGAACGATCCCGACGGCGCATGACCAGGAACCGCGCACCCATGATTGAAACTCCGCGCCTCAAGCCCGAACCGCTCGGCCTGGAGCGCTCGGTGGTAATCGCCGTCCTCCTGGCCCTCGGCGTCTGCGCCCTGCTGTTCTGGCAGCATTCCGATCAGCGCGAGGCGCTCCAGGTCACGGCGCGCAACCTGGAAGACATCCGGCGGTCGCGCATCGATCTCGCCAAGGGATTCCTGCACCTGAGCCTGGCGGAACACCCCGGATCCCCCTTCGGCGAGGACAGCGGCGCGGCGCTGCTGCGACAGTCGATCGCCTCGTTCCAGCGCTCGCTGGAGCCCGCCGCATCGGTCGGCGCCCCGGAGCTGGAGCGCTTCCGTCGCAGCGCCGGGGAGTTCGAGCGCCTGCTGGGTATCTGGACCAGGGATCGAGACCAGGGATCGCAAACCGACCTATCGCAAACGCTCCTCGCGCTCCACATCGCCTATGGCGATCTCGAACGCCAGGCCGAGCAGGCGGATGAGGCGGCGCGCCTTCTGCTGGAGCGCATCGCCGCGCGCACCGATCGCAATTTCGCCCTGACCCTGGGCGGGTGCGCCGGGGCGCTGCTTCTGACCATCGGCATCCTGATCCTGGCCGCGCGCCGGCAGCGCCTTTCGCTCGCCCTGCGCGAGCGGACGACCCGGGCCTTGAGCGAGAGCGAGGCCAGACGGCTGGAACAGGCCGCCCAGTACCGGACCGTCATCGAGACCGCGATGGACGGCTTCTGCACGCTGGATATGAAGGGCCGCATCCTGGCGGTCAACGAGACCTACGTGCGCCGTTCCGGATACAGCCGCGAGGAGCTGGCGGGCCTGCGGATCGCGGACATCGAGGCGCGGGAGTCGCCGTCCGAGGTGGCCGCGCGGATGCGGCGCATCGCGCACGACGGCGGCGCCCTGTTCGAGGCCCTGCATCGACGCAAGGACGGCACGCTCTGGCCCGTCGAGGTCAGCGCCTCCATGAGCACCATCGCCGGTGGACGGGTGTATTCCTTCATCCGCGACATCAGCGAGCGCAAGCGCGCGGAGCAGACGTCGCGCGAGCGCCAGGCCGAGGAACTGGAAGAGCAGCATCAGGCACGACTCGCCGCGCTCAACCTGATGGAGGATGCCCTGGCCGCGCGCGCCCGCGCCGAGACCGCCATCGCCTCGCTGCGCGAGAGCGAGCAACGTCTGCGAATGGCGCAGGAGGGCGCGCACGTCGGCATCTGGGAGTGGGAGCTCGCGAGCAACCGGATCTACTGGTCGCCGGAGTGCTACCGGCTTCATGGTATCCCGCCGGGGAGCGCGCGGATGAACGAGGACTGGCGCGCGCGCGTCCTCCCGGAGCATCCGAGCCGACTCGACGCCGAACACCGTCCCGACCTGACGCCAGGCGTCACCTTCGAGGTGGAGTATCAGGTCCAACTGGATTCCGGCGAGATCCGCTGGCTGGTCAGCAAGGGCGGCATTCAGTGCGACGCCTCGGGCCAGCCGGCGCGGTTGTCGGGCATCAACATGGATGTCACCGAGCGCAAACGTCTGGTCGAGGAACTGGCGCGCTATCGGCTGCACCTGGAGGATCTGGTCGCCGTGCGCACCGCCGAGCTGGCGGCGTCGCGCAACGAGGCCGAGCGCCTGGCGCGGGCGAAGAGCGAGTTCCTGGCGAACATGAGCCACGAGATCCGCACCCCGCTCAATGCCGTCCTGGGCCTGGCGCGCATCGGCGCGCGCGATAGCGGCGGACGCGGCGTCCAGGGAACCTTCGCGCGCATCCTGGAGGCCGGCGAGCATCTGCTGGGGGTGATCAACGACATCCTGGATTACTCCAAGATCGAGGCCGGCCGCTTCAGCCTGGAGTCACGGCCCTTCCAGACGCTTGAGGTCATCGAGATGGCCTGCGACATTGAGCGCCTGGCGGCGTGCGAGAAGGGATTGGACTTCAGGATCGAGGATACCCAGGAACGGCCCGACTGGGTTCTGGGCGACGCCCATCGGCTACGACAGATCCTGGTCAACCTGCTGTCCAATGCCGTCAAGTTCACCGAGCGCGGAGAGGTCGTACTCCAGGTCGGGCAAGCCGGATCTCATACCCTGTTCCAGGTGACGGATACCGGCATCGGGATGACGGCCGAGCAGATCTCCCGGCTCTTTCGGCCCTTCGAGCAGGCCGACGGCTCCACCACCCGACGCTTCGGCGGCACCGGCCTGGGGTTGGCCATCAGTCACGACCTGGCCCGGCTCATGGGTGGCGGCATCCAGGTGGAGAGCGTTCCCGGCCAGGGCAGCCGCTTCACCCTGAGCCTTCCGTTGGCGGAAACCACGGCGCCGCTGGACGAGCCCGCGTCGGCGCCCGAGTCCTCCTGTGGGCGCCTGTCGGGCTTGCGGCTGCTGGCAGCCGAGGACGTGGAGGTCAACCGGCTGATCCTGGAGGATCTGCTGGAGCACGAGGGCGCGCGGGTCGTGCTGACCGACAATGGCCGCCTGGCCCTGGAACGTCTCCAGGCGGATGGCCCATCCGGCTTCGATCTGGTGCTGATGGATGTCCAGATGCCCGAAATGGACGGCTACGAGGCGACCCGACGCATCCGCGCCCTGGCGCCGACGCTTCCGGTGCTCGGCCTGACCGCGCATGCCCTGCCCGAGGAGCGCGCCAAGTGCCGCGCCGCCGGCATGCTCGATCTCGTCACCAAGCCCATCGATCCGGAAACCCTGGTGGCGGCCATCCGGCGTCATGCGCGCGGGGATCGGACCGCCGCGGATTCGCCCAACCCGGCGCCAAGTGAGGACGACCCCGACCCGATTCCGCACGCGCCTCCTGGACTCATCGACTGGGAGGGGCTGGGACAACGCTACGCGGGACGGGAAGCCTTCCTCGACAAGCTGATCCGGATCGCGCTGGAGGCCAACGCGGGGATTCCGGGCCAACTGAGAGCGGCGATCCGGGAGCGGGATCTCGCCCGGCTGGCCTTCGTCGCGCACTCGATCAAGGGCGCCGCCGGTAACCTCCTGGCCCAGCCGCTCGCCGAACTGGCGCGCGAGACCGAGGTGGCGGCCAAATCGAAGCAGGCCAGGGCGCTCGAACTGGCCGAGGATCTGGCCGCGATGGTCCAGAACCTATCGACCGAGTTGGCCGATCATTGAAGCGGCGGCCGGCTCGCGCGCCGGGATGGCGTCGCTCGGCCGCGAGAACTCCTGAACACAACGGATCGAGGGGGAAGGATGATCCGAACGCTTGATCCCCGGCATGCACGGCTGCGCAGATCGCCAGAGCGCGAGGCCAGGTCGTCCGCCTTCGGCCGGGGTCGCGCCGGACCTGGCCGCGAAGTCGAATCGAGGCTTGCAGTTCGCCCGGAGTCGGTCATACTCCGGCCCTTTTTGACAGGGGCTCGCCATGTTCAAGAATGCACGATTCTTCCGGTTGGATACGCCGTTCGGCCTGGAGGCCGCCGAGCTGGAGGAGCGTCTCGCCACCCGCCGTTTCCGCCCCTGCGGTCCGATCGAGACCGCCACCATGGGCTGGTCATCCCCACTGGGCGAGGAGACCTCGGCCCTGGTCCAGGCCGTCAGCGGCTGCTATCTGATCTGTGCGCGCAAGCAGGAACGCCTGCTGCCATCGGCCGCCGTGGCCGAGGCGCTGGATGAGCGGATTGGCGAACTGGAGGCCGGCGAGGCGCGCGATGTCGGTCGCGCCGAACGTCGGCGTCTGCGCGAGCAGATCATCCATGAGATGCTGCCCCGCGCCTTCACCCGCTCGCGCCGGACCATGCTGTACGTCGACACCGAGGCCGGCTGGATGGTGGTGGACGCCTCCAGCGAGAAGCAGGCCGAGGATGTCGTCTCGCTGCTGCGCGAGACGCTGGAGTCACTGCCGGCGAAGCTGCCCGATCCGAGCAAGGCCCCGGCCACCATCCTCACGAGCTGGCTGCTGGATGGCACGGCCCCGGACGACTTCGTCCCCGGCGACGCCTGCGAACTGCGCGACGCCGACGACAACGCCAGCGTGGTGCGGTGCAGCGGTCAGGATCTCGGCAGCGACGAGATCCTCAACCACATTCGCGCCGGCAAGCGCGCGACCAAGCTGGCCCTGGAATGGGACGAGCGTCTGACCTTCACCCTGGCGGACGATCTCTCGCTCAAGCGTCTGCGCGTCGGCGACGCCCTGCTCGAAGAGATGAACGACACCGACCTGGAGCCGGCGGCGCGGCTGGATGCCGAGTTCGCCATCCTGGCGCTGCAACTGCGGCAGTTGATCGTCCGCTTCGACGAGCTGTTCGGGCTGACGGGAGGCGGGGAAGGCGGGGCCTGAAGAGGTTGCGAAACGCTCGACCCGGCCTGGGTTCGACCCGTGGATGGCTAGAGCGAAGCGAAACCCATCATTCCCCAAGCCGACAGGTTGGATTCGCGCACGGGACAAAACGCCCCGATTTCCGTTCCCGAGGGCGTTTCAATGTGACATCCAGGTCAGGGGCGTGGTGGGTTTCGTGGCCAGTCGGCCTCCGTGCCAAGGATCGGCGTCATACCCTGGTCACCCTACCCATGATCCTCGCTATAAATACCGCAGGGCCGCGACGACCAGCGCCGCCGTGGTGGCAATGAAACCGATCAGCCAGAGAAAGTGTTGGTCATGACGCTTGAGTATCTCGTCGAAGCGTTTGTCCATGTCCGCCCGCAGTGAGGCGAGGCGTTGGTCGGACTGCTCGAAGCGTTTGTCCACCTGCTCGAAGCGTTTGTCCATCTGCTCGAAGCGTTTATCCACCTGCTCGAAGCGTTTGTCCATGTCCGCTCGCTGCGCGGCGAAACGCTCGTCCATCCGCTCGAAGCCTTCGCGCATCAGTTCGCGCTGGTGCTTGAGTTCTTCTTCCACCCGCACCATGCGCTCGCGCAGTTCGATTTCGTAGACCACCGGCGGGCGACCAAGGCTCTGCTCGGCCAGCCATTCAGCAAGGTGCTGTTTGATAAAGGCGATGTCTTCTTGGGCTAGGGCCATGCATGTGTCTCCTCTATCACACCATTGGCTACGCGAACTGTAGCGCATGTGGTGGGTCACCAAAAGCGGCAATCCAACCAAGGCCGCTCCCTCGCCAGGCGCTCGGATCGACCAGCGGCACCCGCGCAGCCATCGGATGCCCCCGTTGATACATGCGGACGAAGCCGCCGAGCGCCGGGGGAAATCCAGGGTCACGCGCCCGTCGCGCACGGGCGCAACGACCGCCGGTCGCATCACCCAATCCCGCGCGAGTCCCAGGCGTTCCTGGACCTGGCTCCCGGACGCGGTTTATCCACCGGCACGGATCGATTATGGTAGGCCGCGTCATTGGCAAGGCTCCCGAGCGAGCCGGCGAGAAGACCCCATGAACCTCATCCGACGACTGATACGACGGCTGTTCGGCGGCCAGCGACATCGGCTGCTCGACCGCACCCTCGACCGCCCCAAGGTCAACCGGACCGAGATAGCTTCGCTGGAGGCCGGCGAGATCCCAGCGGAGTTCCTCTGGCTCTCGGCCGATGTCGATCGCCACTTCCATCAGTGGCTGGTCGGTGTGGACGCCTTCGTCGAACAGCCCTTGACGGCCTCCGAAACGGGCCTCCTGGAGGCCTTCGAACAACTGATCCAGGGCGAGCACGGAAGCACGAACCTGGTGCCGCGGCTGCCGACCGTGGTGCCGCAACTGATGCGCAGCCTCAAGGACGAGACGATCACGGGCGCTCGGCTCTCGCGGCAGATCGAGAAGGATCCGGTGCTGGTGGGCGAGGCGATCCGACTGGCGAACAGCCCCTTCTATCGCAGACGCCGCAAGATCGAGAGCATCGAACAAGCGGTCGTCCTCCTGGGACACAACGGATTGCGCCAACTGATCGCGCGGGTGGCCTTCTACCCCATTCTCAACCTCCAGACCGGGCATGTGACCAAGCTGGTCGGTCCCCGTCTCTGGAGTCAGTCAGAGAAATGCGCGCTGGTCTGCCGCTGTCTCGCCCGCAAGGAGCGAAGCGATCCGTTCGTCGCCTACCTCGCGGGTCTGGTCAACAACCTTGGACTGCTGGTCGGGTTTCGACTGATGGACCGGTTGTTGGTCGCGCGCCCGGATGCGCTACCAGGCTCGTGTGAGTTCTATCGTCGCTTCATCGCCCAGGCGGGACGCCTTTCGCACCGCATCGTCGAGGAGTGGGGCTTTCCGGAGGCCGTGGCGGTGGCCCTCGACGAGAAGGCGGCTAATCGCTTCGACGACTCGCTGTCGCTGCTTGGCCGCATCCTTTATGTGGGCGACGAGTACAGCAAGATCCAGATTCTGCTGGACGTGGACAGGATGCCGAGCGAGGTCGATCTGGCCGAGATGGTCGGCGACCCCTGTTACCACGAGCTTACCGCCGCCTGAGCCGTCCCCGCCGCCTCGTCCCGCCCGTTCCCGGACGCACTCGGAGCTTGTGAAAAAACCCTCGTAGGATGGGCAGAGCGAGAGCGATGTCCATCCCGTACGCTCCGAGGCTCAAGATACAAGGATGGGCCGAGCGAGAGCGGTGTCCATGTTTCAAGGGTCGGGGCTCCGGAGGCTTGATGAGGCTCCTAAGGTGATTTCCGGGAAAGTCCGTACCCGACCGAAAACTCCCGGACTGGACAGGATTAACAGGATTCTTCGGGATTTAAAACAAAGCTTTATAAGTCCTGTCAATCCTGAGAAATCCTGTTAATCCTGTCTATGACGGGGCAAAACGTGGGTACAGGGTTTCTCGGAATCACCTTAACCCCTCCCTCGGGGGATAGGGGGCTTGAGCTTCGGAGCTTAGAGGATGGGCATCGCTACGCTCTGCCCATCCTACGAATAGAGCCCAGGCCGGGTTGAATCCTTTCACAATCTCTCAGACCCGATAGAACTCCCGATACCAGTCGACGAAGCGGGCGACGCCCTCGGCGACCGGGGTGGCGGGCTGGTAACCGGCGTCGCGCACCAGATCGGCGACGTCCGCGAAGGTGTCGGGCACGTCGCCGGGTTGCAGGGGCAGCATCTCCATCTCGGCCTTCCGGCCCAGACACTGCTCAAGCACAGCGATGTATTCCATCAGCTCCACCGGCTTGTTGTTGCCGATGTTGTAGAGCCGGTAGGGTGCCTGGCTGGTCGCCGGATCCGGCGTCGCGCCGTACCAGTCCGGGTTGCCCTCGGGCACCCGATCCAGCACCCGGATGACGCCCTCGACGATGTCGTCGATATAGGTGAAGTCGCGCCGGTGCTGGCCGTGGTTGAACACCTGGATGGGCTCGCCGGCGAGGATGGCGCGGGTGAATTTGAAGAGCGCCATGTCCGGCCGGCCCCAGGGTCCGTAGACGGTGAAGAAGCGCAGACCCGTGGTGGGCAGTCGGTAGAGATGGCTGTAGGTGTGGGCCATCAGCTCGTTGGCCTTCTTGCTGGCGGCGTAGAGACTCAGCGGGTGGTCGACATTGTCATGCACCGAGAAGGGCATCGCGGTGTTGGCCCCGTAGACCGAGCTGCTGGAGGCATAGACTAGATGCTCGACGCCCCCGTGCCGGCAGGCTTCCAGGATGTTGGCGAAGCCGACCAGATTGGTCCGCACGTAGGCCATGGGGTTGTCGATCGAGTAACGCACCCCGGCCTGGGCCGCGAGGTTGACGACGCGCTCGGGGCGATGGGTCGCGAAAACCTCGGCGAGTCGCTCGCCGTCCTCGATGTCGACCCGCAGATCCCGATAGCCCGGATCGACGAGATTGCGCGCCAGACGGGCCTCCTTGAGAGCGACGTCATAGTAGTCGTTGAGGTTGTCGACCCCGATGACCTCGTCGCCCCGTTCGAGCAGACGCCGCGACAGGGCCGAGCCGATGAATCCGGCGCTGCCGGTGACCAGAACTTTCATGGAGACTCCTTGGAAACGCTGAGTGGCGAAGCCTGGGGCGGCGATCAGAGCCGGCCATCCACGGCGTCGCGCGGGAGCAGTTGCTTGACGTCGTAGAGGATCACGTCCGGCTTGCCGAGGGCGCGAATCCCCTCGACCCCCAGCGCGGCGAACTGGCGATGCGCCACGGCCAGGATGATGGCGTCGTAGGCCGCCGCGGACGGCTCGGCGATCAGCTCGATACCGTATTCGTGGCGGGCCTCGGCCGGATCCGCCCAGGGGTCGTGGACATCGCAGCCCAAGCCGTGGTCCTTCAGCTCGGCGAGGATATCGACCACGCGGGTGTTGCGCAGATCCGGACAGTTCTCCTTGAAGGTCAGCCCCAGGATGAGCACGCGGCTGTCCCTGTTCAGACAGCATCGCCGGATCATCAGCTTGATGACCTGGCTGGCGACATAGGCCCCCATGCCGTCGTTGAGCCGGCGGCCGGCGAGGATGATCTCCGGGTTGTAGCCGATCTGCTGCGCCTTGTGGGTCAGATAATAGGGGTCGACCCCGATGCAGTGTCCACCCACCAGACCGGGGCGGAAGGGCAGGAAGTTCCACTTGCTGCCGGCCGCCTCCAGCACCTCCTGGGTGTCCAGTCCGAGACGGTTGAAGATGAGCGCCAGCTCGTTGATGAGCGCGATGTTGAGATCGCGCTGAGTGTTCTCGATCACCTTGGCGGCCTCGGCCACCCGGATGCTGCTGGCCAGATGGGTGCCGGCGGTGATGATGGATCCATAGAGGGTGTCGACGAAGGCGGCCACCTCGGGCGTGGAGCCGGAGGTGACCTTTTTGATGGTCGTGAGCCGATGCTCCTTGTCGCCCGGATTGATGCGTTCCGGGCTGTAACCGGCGTAGAAATCGCGGTTGTAGGTCAGCCCGGAGATGGCTTCCATGATGGGGATGCAGACCTCCTCGGTCGCGCCTGGATAGACGGTCGATTCGAAGATGACGATCATGCCCGGCTTGAGGATACCGCCCAGGGCGCGGCTGGCGGATTCCAGCGGACCGAGATCGGGCTGTTTGTGCTGGTTGATGGGCGTGGGGACGGTCACGATCTGCACATGACAGTCAGCCAGATCCTCGATCGTCCGGGCGTAGCCGAGTTGGACGGCCTGACTCAGTTCCTCGGGTTCGACCTCCAGCGAGGCGTCCCGACCCGCGCGCAGCTCGGCGACGCGCGCCCGGTTGATGTCGAAACCCATGGTCGGGTAGCGCTTGCCGAACTCGACCGCGAGCGGCAATCCGACATAGCCAAGACCCACGACGCCGATTCGCGTGCTTGTCAGGTCGGAATGAAAGGGTGCGTCCACGCTGGTCTCTCCCGAATGGCTGAATGTGCGGCGATTCTAGGGGCGACGCGCGTCCCTGACCAGTTTGGCGGACGCGGATCCGGACCTTATCACCTGTCAGTTTCCCGAAACCCACCGGAACAGCGGCTAAGGCCATCAGCTACAAATTAAGGGATTAATCATCATGTCAAGCAGAATCCACTGGGGTCTGAGCCGAATGGCACTAAGATAAGCCCAACCTGCTGAAACGCATGAGAAAGGCTGGCGGTGGTGGTAGGCTGAGAGTGGCCAAACCCAACTGCCCACCCGTGGAGCCAGCCCCCATGCATCCTCGTCAGCGCGCCGCGCAGCGGCAACGAC